>CAVYZQ010000001.1:0-80647 GCA_963772995.1 uncultured Chloroflexia bacterium
GCCCGGATTTCTCACTGCAGAAAGGAGCACCGCGCCGTTCAACCTGCTAAACGATTCTTTGCGAAGAGAAATCGGGGAGCAGGAGGTGCGGCGCGGTGCGGACAGACTGTAGAGAAGAGCAGCTCGCATTCCAAGGGCTGGGGCGGCGGGCGGTGGTGGCAGACTTCAGCGCGGGGCGGCTGAGCACGGACGCAGGCGGCCTGCTCTTACTCCGCGAGGTGGCCGAGCGCAGCGGGCTGCTGCAGCGGTTTGCGGCCTGCTTCGCAGATCATCGCGCCCCGGCCTTGATCGAGCACACCGTCGCGGAGCTGGTGAGCCAGCGGGTGCTCGCGCTCGCCTGCGGGTACGAGGATCTCAACGACCACGACGTGCTGCGGGATGACGCGCTGCTCGCGGTGGCGGCGGGGAAGGCCGACGTCACTGGGGCGCAGCGGCGCCGGGCGCGCGATCGGGGGCATGCGCTGGCGGGAAAGAGCACGCTCAACCGGTGGGAGCGGACGCCGGCCGCGGCGACGGCGGCGGCGCGGTATCACAAGATCGTCTACGACGCGGCGGCGATCGAGGACGTCTTCGTGGCGGCGTTCCTCGCGGCGCATCCTACGCCGCCTGCCGAGGTGGTGCTCGACCTCGATGCGACGGACGACCCGGTGCATGGTCGCCAAGAGGGCCGCTTCTTCCACGGCTACTACCGGGCCTACTGCTACCTGCCGCTCTACATCTTCGCGGGGGACTTCCTGCTGGCGGCGAAGTTGCGGACGGCCGATGGGGACGGTGCGGCGGGGGCGGTGGAGGAAGTGGCGCGGATCGTGGCGCGGCTGCGGGCCGCGTGGCCGGCGGTGCGGATCATCGTGCGGGGGGACTCGGGGTTTGCGCGCGACGCGCTGATGACGTGGTGCGAGGCCCACGCCGTGGATTACGTGCTGGGGCTGGCGCGCAATGAGCGGCTGGAGGCGGCAATCACGCTCGAGCTGGCGCTCGCCGAGATCGGCTGCGCGGTCGCGCAGGCGCCGGTACGCCTCTACAAGGACTTCGTCTACCGGACACGGGCGAGCTGGACGCGTGCACGGCGGGTCATTGGGAAGGCGGAGCACCTGCCGGGCAAGGCGAATCCGCGCTTCGTCGTGACCTCGCTGCCCGCCGCGCGCTGGGCGGCCGCCCCGCTCTACGCGCAGCTCTACTGTGCGCGCGGGGACATGGAGAACCGGATCAAGGAGCAGCAGCTCGGGCTGTTTGCCGATCGCACGAGCACGGCGACGATGCGCGCGAATCAATTGCGGCTGTGGATCGCGAGTGTAGCGTATGTGCTGGTCCACGAGCTGCGCCGGGTCGGCCTGCGCGGGACGGCGCTCGCCCAGGCGCAGGTCCCCACGATCCGCACCCGTCTGCTCAAGCTCGGCGGCGTCGTGCGGGTGAGTGTGCGGCGGATTGCGGTCGCGCTCAGCGGGGTCTTCCCGTTACGCCGCCTCTTCGTCCAGGTGCTCACGAACCTCCAGACCGCCTACCCGTTGCGCTGCTGAGGACGTCGAGCGTACGCCCGGTCCCCCCGGCGCCCTCGCCACCACGCGAGACGGCGGCGTGTGCCCGCCGGCGGCGTTTCGCCCGTCATCCCCGCCCGTCGGGTCTCAGACCGTGCAGCTCCTCGGCTCTCGCTCCGGCCTCGTTCCCCGTCAGAGCCGCCCAAGAGACGTCACCGTGGCGGCGGTGAGAAATGCGGGCTAGTGGCTCCAGAACTGCGCTCCGCCGGTCCGTCCCGGTCGCCAGCCGGCTTTGGCAAGCGGGGCTGCGCGCGGCGGCGGGCGCATGCGCGGGCCTTCGAAATAGGTATGAGCGCTCGGGCACATCGTGAAGACCCTGGGCTCCGCGCCGCAGCTCACGCGGCCGCGCGGCGTACCGCCTCCGCCTCGCCTCGCCGCCCGCCCTCCAGTGACCAGCCGTAGTGCAGCCCCACGACGAAGAGGACGAGGACGACCGCGCCGACGGCGAAGACGTGTCGCCGAGGACGCGCAGCCAGCGCAGCGTCTGCATACGCGGTTGCATGAACTCCGCGCTGCGGGCGTACCAGTAGCCGTGTTCACCGACGCCCAGGTCTGCATCAGCCCGACCGGCAGCAGGCTGATGCACCATGCGCAACAGGCCGATGTTCATCGCCCAGAAGGCGAACGCCAGCGGCCTTTCGCTCCACGTCTCGGCCGGCTCAGCGCGCGCAGCCAGAAGAGCATCAGCCCGATGCCCAGCATGCCGTAGACGCCGAAGAGCGCGGCGTGGCCGTGCACCGGCGTCGTGTTCAGCCCCTGCATGTAGTAGAGCGCGATCGGCGGGTTGATCATGAAGCCGAACAGCCCGGCGCCGACCATGTTCCAGAACGCCACCGCGACGAAGAAGTAGATCGGCCAGCGGTATTTCCGGACCCACGCCGTCGCGCGCGACAGCCGCATGTTGTGCCAGCGCCTGAGAGCCGACGAAGAGCAGCGGCACGACCTCCAGCGCGCTGAAGACCGAGCCGAGCGCCAGCACGACGGTCGGCGTCCCCGAGAAGTACAGGTGGTGCAGCGTGCCGATGATGCCGCCGGCCAGGAAGATGGTCGCCGAGAGCACGATCGCCTCGCCGGCCGCTCGCAGGCGCACGAGCTGCAGCCGGGCGAACAGGAACGCGATGACGACCGTCGCGAAGACCTCGAAGAAGCCCTCCACCCAGAGGTGCACCACCCACCAGCGCCAGTACTCGGCGAGGGCGAGGTTCGTGTGGCGGCCGTACACGAGCGCGGCGCCGTAGAAGCCGGCGATGGCGCCGCGGACGAGATGAAGAAGAGGACAGCGAGCGTGCCGCTGCTCGTCGTTGCGCCGAAGCGGCGGGCAGGATCGCGCGGACCACAGGAGCAGCCACAGGAACAGCCCGACCAGCAGCGCGATCTGGCAGGCGCGCCCGAGGTCGATGTATTCGTAGCCGCTGTGCCCGAAGTAGAACCAGAGCGCGTCGCACAGGAGGTTGCTTGACGCTCAGCCACTCGCCGGCCAGCGAGCCGAGCACCACGACGAGCAGCGCGCCGAACAGCACGTTCACGCCGAGGCGCTGGAACCGCGGCTCCACGCCGCTGACCGCGGCCGATGTAGAGGCCGGCGGCCAGCCAGCGGTGGCGATCCAGAAGATGCCGATCTGCAGGTGCCACGTCCGCGTAACGGTGTACGGCAGGTACTTCGCCAGCGGGATGCCATAGAAGCCGTTGCCCTCGACGCCGTAGTGCGCGGTCACGACGCCGAGGAGGATCTGCAGCAGGAAGAGGGCGGCGACGGTCCAGAAGTACTTGAGGTGGCGCGCTGCGACGGCGTCGGCGGTAGCCGAGAAGCGGGTCGCCCGTCGGGATGGCGCCTGCGGGCCCGGCTCGCGCCGCATCGCATAATGCCAGACCATCGCCGCCGATGCCGGCGAGGAGCAGGATGATGCTGACGCCGGTCCACACCACCGCTTCGCCGCTCGGCACGTTGCCGACCAGCGGCTCGTGCGGCCAGTTGCTCGTGTAGGTGACGTGGTCGTCGGGACGCTCGGTGGACGCCGCCCACGACGTCCAGAAGAAGAAGGCCGCCAGCTGCGCTGCTTCTGCGCATCGGTGAGGGCGCCGGCGGGAATCGCGTACTCGGCGCGACCCTCGCCGAAGACGTCCGCGTAGTAGGCGGCGTTGGCGTCGAACGCTCGGGCGCGCGCCGGCTCGATCTCGATGACGCCGGTGGACGGGTCATACCGGTTGGTTCGCATCAGCAGGCGGAGGCGGGCCTGCAGGGCACCCTGCCGTTCGGTATCCAGATCAGCGTACGAACGCCGACGCCACGGCGCGCGGCATCGCCATCGAGCATCGTTTCACCAACCCGGAGGCCGATCCGCTGCGCCAGGCGATCACGGGCTGAGCGGCCCGCCGCCGCCTCGCCCGGCCTCCCCAAGCAGACCTCCCTTTGACTCTGGACGAATGCCATGCGGACCGCATTCCGCCGCCCGTCCCGCCCTCGACCATGATCCGGGCGCCGCCTGTTTCTGATGTCCTTCCTGGTCGCCGCCGCCACGGCCTGCGCCAGCGGCGCGCCGCGCAACATCCAGTCGCAGGCGCTGGTCGATCAGTCCAAGGCGACGGTCGAGCTGTTCAAGGCGCGCAACAAGGATTCGACCGCCCTGTTCAACGCCGCGCTGCGTGACGCCCGTGGCATCATCATCTTCCCCGACGTCTTCGAGGCCGCGGTCGGCGTCGGCGGCCAGGGCGGCTCGGGGGTGATGGTGGCGCGCGACGCCAACGGCACCTGGGGCTATCCGGCCTTCTACCGCATCTCCGGCGGCAGCCTCGGCATCCAGCTGGGCGCCCAGTCCACGGAAGTGATTTTCCTGCTGATGACCGATGACGCGGTCAAGAAGGTGATCGACTCGCCCAGCCAGTTCGGCATCGGCGCGCAGGCGACTTTCGGCGAGATCGGCGGCGGCGGTTCGAGCGCCACAACATCAAGGGCGCCGATATCTCCGGCTTCACCAAGGGCTCGGGCGTCTTCCTCGGCGGCGCCTTGTCCGGCGCCTACATCGGCTCCCTGGCGCCGCTCAACCAGTCGTATTACCGCGACACCGCAGTGACGCCGCGGGCCATCCTGCTCGACCACCGCGTCTCCAACCCGCAGGCCGACGGGCTGAGGAGCGCGCTGGTCGTCAATTGACCCGCAACCCCACATGCCGGGCGGTCCGATGACCCGGGCGCTGATGATCCAGGGCACCTGCTCGAACGCCGGGAAGTCCCTTCTGGTGGCCGGCCTGTGCCGCGCCTACGCCCGGCGCGGCCTGCCGGTGCGGCCGTTCAAGCCGCAGAACATGAGCAACAACGCGGCCGTTACCGCCGACGGCGGCGAGATCGGCCGCGCCCAGGCGCTGCAGGCGCGCGCCTGCGGCGTTGCGCCGCCATGGTCGACATGAACCCGGTGCTGCTCAAGCCGCAGAGCGACACCGGCGCCCAGGTGGTGGTGCAGGGCCGCATGCTGCGCAGCTGCGGCGCGCGCGACTACCACGCGCTCAAGCCGAGCTGCTGCCGACGGTGCTGGCGAGCTTCCGCCGGCTGGCCGACGCGGCCGATCTCGTGCTGGTCGAGGGTGCCGGCAGCCCGGCCGAGGTCAACCTGCGGCCGGGCGACATCGCCAACATGGGATTCGCCGCGGCGGCCGGCGTGCCGGTGGTGCTGGTCGGCGACATCGAGCGCGGCGGCGTGATCGCCCAGCTGGTCGGCACCATGGTGCTGCTCGAGCCCGACGAGCGGGCCCTGCTGCGCGGCTATCTGGTCAACAAGTTCCGCGGCGACCCGGCCTGTTCGACGAGGCGCATCCGGTGATCGAGGCGCGCACCGGCCTGCGCTCGCTGGGCGTGGTCACCTGGCTCGACCGGGCGCGCGACCTGCCGAAGGAGGACATCGAGGGGCTGGCCGAGCTGGCGCTGGACGGCGGGGCACGGACGGCGCGGCCGATCACGGTCGCGGTGCCGCGGCTGCCACGGCTCGCCAATTTCGACGACCTCGACCCGCTGGCCGCCGAGCCTGGCGTGTCGATCGCCGGGTTCTGGAGCCGGGCGAGCCGGTGCCGGCGCGACACCGACCTGGTCCTGCTGCCGGGCAGCAAGGCGACCCTGGCCGACCTCGCCGCCCTGCGCGAGGGGGCTGGGAGATCGACATCCTGGCGCATGTCCGGCGCGGCGGCTGGGTGCTGGGCCTGTGCGGCGGCTACCAGATGCTGGGCCGGCATCGCCGACCCGCACGGCCTCGAGGGGCCGCCCGGCGAGATGGCGGGCCTGGGGCTGCTCGAGGTCGACACGGTCCTGGCGCCGGCCAAGATGCTGACGCTGCGCGAAGGGCGTGGACCTCGCCACCGGCGCAGCCGGTGCGCGGCTACGAGATCCACATGGGCCGAACCGAGGGCCCGGGCCGACAGCGGCCGATGCTGCGGCTGGCGGGCGCGACCGACGGCGCCGTCAGCGCCGACGGACGGGTGCTGGGCTGCTACCTGCACGGCCTGCTCGCCGCCGATGCCTTCCGCGCCGCGTTGCTCGTCGCATTCGCGGGCGCAGCCGGCCAGCGCCTGGCCTACGAGGCCGGGGTCGAGCGCGCCCTGGACGCCCTGGCCGAGCATCTCGAGGCGCTGCCTCGATCTCGACCAGCCTGCTGGCCGCCGCCGGACCCGTCCCGCCAGGGCTAAATCAGGTTACGTCTTCAACCCAGCCGCTTGATCTCTGGTGCGACCGCCAATCGCGCCGCAGATCAGGCCGCAGAGAAAGGAGGAGACGAACATGACCGTCGTTCATCGCCAGCTGCCCCCCGCCGCACCCTCATCCCCCACGCCCTGGCGGCGGCGCTGGTCGCTGCCTGCTGGCAGGGTCCGGGTTGCCGGCGCAGGCCGCCGATCTGCCCAACATCACCATCCTCGCCACCGGCGGGACCATCGCCGGGATGGGCGAGACCTCGACCGGCGGCAGTACAAGCCCAGCAAGGTGCCGATCGAGGATCTGCTCAACGCCGTTCCCGACATCCACAAGATCGCCAACGTCAAGGGCGAGCAGGTGGTGCAGATCGCCAGCCAGGCGATGACGCCCGAGCTCTGGCAGCGGCTGGCCAACCGGGCCAACGAGCTGCTGGCGGGCGACGTCGACGGCATCGTCGTCACCCACGGCACCGACACCATGGAGGAGACCGCCTACTTCCTCGACCTGGTGGTGCACTCCGACAAGCCGGTGGTGCTGGTCGGCTCGATGCGGCCGGCGACCGCGATCAGCGCCGACGGCCCGCGCAACCTCTACAACGCCGTCACCCTGGCCAGCAGCCCCGAGGCCCGCGCCAAGGGGGTGCTGATCACCCTGAACGACACCATCTTGCCGGCGCGCGGCACCACCAAGCGCAACACCACCAACGTCGCCACCTTCACGGCCCCGGATTCCGGGCCGATGGGCACGGTCGGCGACGGCAAGGTGACCTTCTACGACCAGCCGCTGCGCAAGCACACGGCGCAGAGCGAGCTGAAGGAGGGCACCGAGCGCTGCCGCCGGTCGCCATCCTCTACGGCTACGCCGGCGACAGCAGCCCGCAGGTCAAGGCGGCGGTCGATGCCGGCGCCAAGGGCATCGTCTTCGCCGGCGTCGGCAACGGCAACTTCAACCCCAACGTCGAGACGGCGCTGGCCGAGCGCGCCAGAAGGGCGTGGCGGTGGTGCGCAGCTCGCGCGTCGGCAGCGGTGCGGTGACCCTCGACGCCGAGGTCGACGACCAGGCAGCTGGGGTTCGTCGTCGCCGACGACCTGGACCCGCAGCAGGCCCGCGTCCTGCTGATGCTGGGCCTCGCCAAAGCCGCGACACCGCCGAACTGCAGCGCCTGTTCTTCACCTACTGACGCGGGGCGGGGGCGGTGGCCGAGCCGGCCCCCCGACCTCCAGACTGTCGTCATACGTCGTCAGGTCAGGTGTCATCCAAAATCTCGAACCTGTGCTGCCCTGTCGTCATGCCGTGGTCAGGATGAGACACCGTATCGTCGTGCGCGCCCGCCGCCGGACCCGCGGGCGCACTATCGGCATGGCACCGCTGCGCATCAACCCGCCAACAGTTGCAGGTCCGGCCGTAAGCGCCCAGCCGCCCAGCCCTGTTGCCTCATGCCCTGGCGGCGGCGCTGATCGCCGCCTGTGTAAAAAAGCCGACACCAAGGGACGGTCAGTGGCCGACGCTCTTCCTTATCAGCATAGGGCAGCACCAAGCCTGCGCCGGTGCCGCGGGCCGGGCAGACCGCCCCGAAGATGTAGGCCCAGCTGTAGCGGCAATCCCGAGGGGCTGGCGGCCGGCTGCCCTTGTCCGCCCAGGTGTAGGTCAGGGTGCCTTGCTGGCCGACACGTGCCTCGTCTTGCCACCAGAGCTCGATCGGTTTGCCGCGGGCGTGGTCCGGGATGACTGCCGCGACCAGGGCTGCGAAGTTTTTTTATGCGCTTCGATGGCTGCGGGATCCTGGGCCGGGTTGTGCGGCCGCACGGACATATGGCGGAACCCGAGCCGCCACAGCAGGGCGCCGACGCTGCGCTCGGCTAGATGTACGCCGAAGCGGGCCTCGATCACCTTCGACAGGTCGATCCGGCGCCAGCGGACCACGCCGTGCTCGGCCAGATCGGGACCGGAGCGGACCAACGCCGCCAACTCGGCCTGATGATCCGGCGACAGGCGGGGCTTAGCGCCCGGTGGCTTGCGGTCCGACGACCCGGCCAGGCCCTCTTGGTTGAAGCGATGGCCCCAGTCGCGCAAGGTCTGACGGTCCATGCCGCAGGTCTGCGCCGCCTCGGCACGGCTGCGACCCTCCATCACCAGAGCGAGCGCCAGCATGCGCCGTGCCGCGTCCGCATCCTTGGTCCACGAGGCCGCCTGACGAAGGCCTGCCGCGTCGTGGCCTGTCCGCGTGATTGCAATCGCCATCCCTGCCCCATGCGAATTCTAATCGGCAGAGGGAATCACAGATACGCCGGCCGTGAAAGCGGCGAATGAGCGTCCCATGCCGATGGTATTATATCGTCATTCATCTTTAGCCGGACCACCTCTCGCAGCACCCATTTGAACGTAATTTGTGTCAAAAAAGCCGACACCAAGGGACGGTCAGTGGCCGACCCTCTAAGAGAAGATCAACAATCCTTTTATTGATCATAGGTTTACTTATTATATCATCATTCATACTTTAGCCGGTTGGCCGTCGGAAATCCTTACAGTTACGAAGGAGGCATTAGATCAAATTCCCTTATGATATTGCACGGAAATAATAATTTACCATGGCATACAAATTGCTCGATAGCTGCCAGGCGCTTTTTGAGAAAGGGACGTAATCATGCGATTGACAACCAGACTTCTAACCGGCGTGCTGGTAGCTAGCCGGCGCCAGTGGCGGCATCGATGATGCCTTCCGCACATGCCCTTCATTCTTGGCTCCATCTGGGAGAACGAACGCGACTGGGGCCAGCAACGCGACCCCGGGGAACGTGCCGGGTAGGGCGGCGGATGTAACGTTCACCGCGCCCACGCCGCTCAATTTTGCGAGCGGGGGCCTTTACACAATCGGCGAATTTCTCACGAGCGGCGGTGCAACCGTCCTCACCGGAGCCTCGGAACTCGGCAACACGCTCTTTGACACGATATTCAACTTCACGGGCACTGTCACCGTGACCACCGGCCAAACCTTCACGGCCGGACATGATGATGGGCTCACGCTGGTGATCGGTGGCCTCACCGTGATCAACGAGCCTCCCAACATCATTCGTAGTTACGACGCAGACCTACACCGGGGTGAGCGGTAACCTTCCGTTCCAGCTGGTCTACGGCGAGTGCTGCGGCGCGCCCGCTAATCTGCAGATCTCGCTGCCGTTGGTGTCTGCCGTGCCGAATACCGTTTCGCTTGTGCTCTTCGGCACCGCACTTCTCGGCCTGGGTGCAATTCGCCGCGTAACGAAAGCGTAAGCGTCATTTCTCGCAAAACCGACGACGCCTTTCGGGGCGTCGTCGACTTTGGCAGGCTGCCCGGAGCCGGCGGCGGGCGTGGTCGTGGAGCTGACCCCCAGTTGCTCAGAACCTGGATCATTAGAACATTCGCGTCCGGGCGGTCGTCCGATGTTGTCAACTGTCGTCCAAAAGAGCTCCCAACGCGTCAAAACCACCCGCGTTGCCGTCACGGTGACGTCATCCCCGCCGCAGCCTATCGGCGCAACGTCGTCAGGCTGTCGTCATTCCGTCGTCGCGCCAGATGCGGATCGCCGAGCGTGTGGGCACCAGGCGCCCGGCCGGCGGCCCCACTATCGGCAAGCGGCCGGCGCCGCATCAACCCGCCAACAGCCGCGGGTCTGACCATGAATGCCAGCAGCCGCACGCCTCGGTGCGGTCAGGCGTTGTCGTTGTCGGCCATCTGCCAGGGCTCGAGCGCCGCGCCGGCGTACCATTCGATCATTGCCGGCATCTCCAGCAGGGTCCGGACGTAGTCGCCGGCGGGGCCGTCCAGCTCGACGCCGTAGGTGGCGAAGCGGGTGGCGACCGGCGCGTACATGGCATCGGCATTGCTGAAGGTCGCCGAACAGGAAGGGGCCGCCGTCGCCGTAGCGGGCGCGGCAGTCGCTCCACAGTGCGGCGATGCGGGCGATGTCCGTCTCGACCTCGGGCGTGCGGCCGCGGCCGGGCTTGCTGGCGCGCAGGTTCATCGGCATGTTGGTGCGCAACGGCGCGAAGCCGGCGTGCATCTCGCCTGCCGCGGCGCGGGCGACGGCGCGGGCCTCCCGGTCCTCCGGCCACAGCTGCGCCTCGGGGAACAGCTCGGCCAGGTACTCCAGGATGGCGATCGATTCCCAGATGGCGAGCGCGCCGTGCTTCAGCACCGGCACCTTGCCGGCGGCGGTGTGCTCGGCTTGCCGTTGTGTGGCCTGGTTCCGGTACGTATTGCCACCAGGCGCATGATCACAGGCCGGTGACGCTCTTCCCGCAGCCGGATTCGCCGACAAGGCCCATGATCTCGCCCCGGTCGACATAGAAGTCGATGCCGTTGACGGCCCGGACGACGCCGTCGCGCGTGAAGAACGAGTCCTCAGGCCCGTGACCTCGAGCGCGGCCGATCGCGTGCGCTTCCGCGGCGCAACGAGCGGGACGATTCGAGACGTCTCGTCGAGCGGGCACCGAGCGCGGGCGCGAGCTCCTCGTCGGCGATGCGGTCACCGGTTGAGCCGCGGGTCGAGCGCATCGCGCAGGCCGTCGCCGAGCAGGTTGAAGGCCGAGCACAGTGATCGTGATCGCCAGCCCGGGAAGGAACACCAGGTGCGGCGCGCTGAAGACCTGGTTGCGCTCGGCCGATCATCGAGCCCCATTCCGCAATTGGCGGTTGCGCGCCCAGCCCCAGGAACGAAAGCGCGGCGATCTCGAGGATGGCCGCGCCGATACCCAGCGTGGCCGGCACAATCAGCGGCGAGATCGCATTGGGCAGGATGCGCCGGAACAGGATGCTGTTCGGCGACTCGCCGAGTGCGCGCGGCGCCGTCACGTAGTAGTCTTCCTCTTGGACCGAGAGCACCGGGCGCGCATGACCCGCGCATAGACGGGGATCGAGACAATCGCGATCGCCAGCAGGGCGTTGATCAGGCCCGGCCCGAGCACAGTGACGATCGCGATCGCGAGCAGCAGCGACTGGAAAAGCCAGCAGCGACGTCCATGAAGCGCATGATCAGGTTGTCGGTCGGCCAGCCGCATAGCCGGCGATCGCCCCGAGAGCGATGCCGATGAAGATCGCGAAACCGACCGTGAGAAAACCCATAGCAGCGAAATCCGTGCGCCGTACACGACCCGGCTGAACTCGTCGCGCACATTGCCGTCGGTGCCCAAGAGGTGCTGCGGCTGGTCGGCCGGGCAGCCGAGGAGATGGATGCACGGCGCCGGCGCGTCTTGCACGCCCTCGAGCCGATGAGGACCTGTGTCGGGTCGTACGGCGCGATCAGCGCGGGCGAAGACCGCCGATCAGCATCGAGGACGCAGGATGATCAGGCCGATGACCGCCGAGCGCTGGCGGAGGACGCCCGGAGCGTGTCCGCCACAGGCTCGGGCGCACGCGTGCGCCTGCGACGGCCTCCGGCTCGATCGCGACCTTGTCGGCTCGCCATGGCTGATCGAGTCGCTCATCGCAGATCGCACCCGTGGGTCGAGGAACGCGTAGGAGATGTCGACCAGCAGATTGATCGGCGACATAGACCGAAGGCGATCAAGGGTGAAGCCCTGGATGACGACGTAGTCGCGGCCGGTGATCGCCTCGTACACGAGCGGCCGACGCCGGCCAGGTCGAAGATGGTCTCGGTCAGCACCGCGCCGCCGAAGCAGGGCGCCGAGCTGGAGACCGATGATCGTCACGATCGGCAGCAGCGCGTTGCGGAGCGCGTGGCGCAGGACGACGCGCCGTTCGCCGAGCCCCTTGGCGCGCGCCGTCCGCACGTAGTCGCGGCCGAGGACGTCGAGCAGGCTGGAGCGGGTGATGCGGGCGATGATCGCCAGCGGGATCGTGCCCAGCGCGATCGCCGGCAGGATCAGGTGGCGGAACGCGTCGACCGAACACGTCCCACTGGACGGTGATGAGCGCGTTGAAAATGTAGAGCCCGACACGAAGTCGAGGAGCGCCGCGCGAAGGCCCGGTCAGGTCCTGGAGGCCCCAGACCGTCGACAGCGGCGGACCGTCGACGCCCGGAGCTGAGACGGCCCGATGGCGGCAGCGCGAACGGCGTGTCCTTCAGGACGATCGCGAAGAGGAACGCCAGCAGCAGCCCCAGCACGAAGACGGGCATCGAGACGCCCGAAATTCGCGAAGACCATGGTGCCGACGTCGGTCTTGCGAGTTGCGGCGGTATGCCGAGACGAAGCCCGAGCGGGATGCCCACGACTGGTGGCGAAGATCAGCGCGCAGAACGTCAGCTCGATCGTCATCGGCAGGCGCTCGACGATCAGCTCGGTCACCGGGCTGCGAGTGCTTGATCGAGGTCCCCAGGTCGCCGCGTCGCGAGCTGCTGGAGATAGATGACGAACTGGACGGGTATCGGCTGGTCGAGGCCGTTGCGGTGGTTGAAATCGCGCAGCACCGCTCGCGTGGCCCGCTCGCCGAGGACGGCACGCACGGGTCGCCGGGGATGAGCCGCGCCAGCGCGAACACGATGAAGACGATCCCCAGCAGGACCGGGATCGTGATGAGCACGCCGCCGGACGATGAACTGCGTCATCGATGTCGGTCATCCGGACCGGTTCGATTCAGGATAGACAGCGGGGGCGCCGCGAGTTGCGGCGCCCCCGATGCGTGTCCCGTTCGCGTGGCGGACGGAGCTCCTACTGCGGCCGGCGGGTTGAGGAAGCCGCCCCAGAGGCCCGGCCAGTAGTCGAACGCGCCGGTGCGGCCCTTGTGCAGCGGATGCTTGGCGTCCCACTGGAGCGCGTAGCGACGACGACGTCGTTGGCGTCGAGGCGCCGCGCCGTCGTGGAACTTGACGCCGTCGCGGAGCTTGCAGGTCCAGGTCGTGGAGTCGGCGTTGGCCGTGCACGCCGTCGCCAGGGCCGGGACGGAGTTGGCCGCCGCCTCGTAGCGGTACAGCGCCTCGTTGATCTGCTCGCACGCGCGGAGGCTCTCGCCGTCCGTCTCGTCCGCCGCAGTAGAGGCTGAGCGGCTCCGCGTTCTGCATCGAACACGATGGTCGGCCGGTCGGCCGCCTTCATCCGGGCGAACACCTCGCCGCCGAAGACCGACGCGTAGGCGCCCTCGACGTCGGCCTTGAAGGCCGCGCCGGAAGCCGCCGTGGGCGACGATCACCGCCGGCACGTGCTGCTTGATCAGGTTGTTGGCCGTCGCGTAGGCGGCGTGCGGGCGGCCGGGTCGGCCTCGCGAGGCCCTGGTTGAGGGCGTCGACGATGTCCTGGAACGGGGTCCCGAACTTCTTGCCGGAGCCCGAGCCGAAGTGGTAGTCGAGGAAGTTGGACTGGTCCGGGATAGTCCGCGCCCCAGCCGAGGAGGCTGAGACCCTGGAGCTTGCCCGCGGTGCAGCCGTCGATGCATGGCGGCCGACTCGAGCAGGTTCGGCTGTGGCGTCGATGCCGAGGTTCTTCTTGAGCTGCTGCGCGATCTCGGTGGCGATGACCGGCGGGTTCGGGATGTAGCCGCGGACCGCCGCGCCGGAAGTTGATCTTGACGGTGAGGCCCTTCCGTCCGGGAACCCGGCGTCGGCCAGGAGCTTCTTGGCCGCCGCCGCGTCGAAGGCCCAGGACTTGTCGCCCGCGCAGGCGAACGGGATCTCGCACGGCGTGAAGTAGTCGGCGACGGTGGACCCGTCGGGGTAGAAGTTCTTGACGATCTGGTCGCGGTCGATGCCCATGGCGATCGCCTGGCGGACCTTCACGTCGTCGAACGGCTTCTGCGGTGTTGTTCATGCCGAGGAACATCGTGTTCAGGCCGGCGCGCGGGTAGAACTTCAGGTTGCTGTCGGCCTTGATCGTCGCGATGTCGGCGGTGCCGGGGTTGTCGATGCCGTCGACGGTGCCGGACTGGAGGTCCAGGAGGCGCGCCGCGGACTCGTCGCTCCAGTGGAACTCGAGGCTCGGCGGTCTTGGCCTTGTCGCCCCAGTAGTCCGGGTTGGCTTCCCAGACCATCCGGTTGCCCTTGCTCCATTCCTTGAGCATGTAGGGGCCGGTGCCGTTCGGCTGGGTGAGGATGGACCCGTCCGGCACGTGCGCCGTGAGGTAGTCCGAATCCTGGATGCCGAACACGCTGAACGCGACCTTCGGGAGGAAGGCGACGTCCGGGTTGCAGAGCTGGAACTCGACGGTGTGGGCGTCGATCGCCGTGATCTTCTTCATGTTGCCGGTGTACGGCGCGACGCCGCACGGGGCGTCACCGCTCTCCGGATAGCTCATGCCGGTGAAGGCGGCGCCGCTCGGAGAGGCAGCGGCCGACGCTGCGGCCGACGCCGCGGCGGATGCGGCGCGCCGACGCCGCGACCGATGGTGCCGTGGATGGCGGCGGCGGACGCGGGGCTGCTGGCGCTCGGCGACGATGTCGTCGAGCTACAGGCGGCGAAGACGACCGACAAGGATGCGGCGAATACCGCGCCCTTGACCGACCACCTCTTCGGTGTCTGAGACATGCTTCCGGTCTCCTCCTCTGGGCTGCCCGCGCGCGGACCGCTGTGCCTCCCTGTCCGGGCAGTCGTGGAGCCTGCCTCCGACCCGTCCGGACACGGCGGTCCGGCGCAGGTCGTCCGCGAAGCCTGAGCCGATCCACACGCGCGCGGCACGTCACGCATGCGCACGCCTGGTCGTCGAGCGCCGGGCGCGCGTCCGGTGGCGGGCTGCGGCGCTCGTCGCGCGATCCCGGCCGCCGTCGCTCGGCGTCGCGCCGTGCGGCGCTTCGCTATGCTCGGCGACGTGCAGACCGCCCGGATCGCCCTGGCCCAGATCGCGCCGCGTCTGGGTGCGCTCGACGACAACCTCGGGCGCCACCACGAGGTGCTCGCCGAAGGCGCGCGCGAGGCGGGTGCCGACCTGCGTCGTCTTCCCCGAGCTCGGGCTGACCGGCTACCTGCTCCAGGACCTGGCGGCCGAGGTCGCGATGCGGCTCGACGATCCGCGCCTCGCTGAGCTCGCCGGTGTGACCGAGGGCCTGTCCGCGGTCGTGTCGTTCGTCGAGGAATCGGCCGACCACCGGCTGTTCATCGCCGCGGCCCTGCTCGAGGACGGCGAGATCCGGCACGTCCACCGGAAGCTCTTCCTGCCGACCTACGGCCTGTTCGACGAGCGTCGTTTCTTCGCGCCGGGCGACCTGCTGCGGACCGTCCCGTCGCGTCTCGGCCCGGGCATCGGGATCGCGATCTGCGAGGACTTCTGGCACCTGGCCGTGCCCCAGCTGCTGGCCCTCGACGGCGCCCAGATCCTCATCAACGTCTCGTCGTCGCCCGGCCGGGACCTGGCCGCCACCAACGAGGTCGGGCTCGGGACGGCCACCTCGTGGCGGACCCTGATGCGGACCTACGCCCAGCTCACGACCTCGTTCGTCGTCTTCTGCAACCGCGTCGGCGTCGAGGAGTCGATCTCGTTCTGGGGCGGCTCCGAGGTCATCGCCCCGACCGGCGCCGCGCTCTTCTCGGCGCCGCTCTACGACGAGGGCCTGTTCATGGTCGACGTCAACCTGTCCGACATCCGGCGCGAACGGATCGGCGCTCCCGTTGCTCCGCGACGAGCGGCCCGAGCTCCAGGTCCGCGAGCTGCGCCGGATCGTTGCCGAGCGGGCCGGTCTGGCCCACGACTCGAGCGCCGAGGGCGGTGCGGAGGCGGGGACGGACGTGGCGCCGGCCGAGCCCGAGGGCGCACCGATCGGGTTTCGCGCGCGCGAGGCGGCAGATTCCGCGGGCGGTCCGTCGACCGTGGAGGACGTGGAGGAGCCGCCGCCGCCCATCGCCGTCGCCTCCCGTGCGAACAGCCGAGGGGTCGCGATGACCGCCGCACCGCCCTTCGAGCTGCCGGCCGAGCTCGCCGTCGACACGGACGTGGCGCGCCGGGCCATCGCCGAGTTCATCCGCGGCCAGCTCCGCCAGGCCGGCTTCGAACGGGCAGTCCTCGGCCTGTCGGGCGGGATCGATTCGGCGCTGGTCGCGTATCTCGTGGCCGAGGCCATCGGCGCCGAGCGGCTGCTGGCCGTGCTGATGCCATATCGCACCTCGTCGCCGGAGTCGCAGGGGGACGCCGAGACCGTGGTGGCCGCACTGGGGTGCGAGAGCGAGCTCGTGGACATCTCGGCCATGGTCGACGGGTACTTCGGGACCGAAGTGGTCGCCGGAGCCGTCGGCGACGTCCGGGCACGAGGCGAGCGCGCTGCGGCGTGGCAACTTCGCGGCCCGGATGCGGATGGCGGTGCTCTACGATCGGTCGGTCACCTGGGGCGGCCTGGTCGTCGGGACGGGCAACAAGACCGAGTCGCTCATCGGCTACACGACGCTGTTCGGCGATTCGGCCTGCGCGTTCAACCCGATCGGCGACCTGTACAAGAGCCAGGTGCGCCAGCTGGCGGTGGCGATGGGTGTCCCGGACGCGGTCATCCGCAAGGCTCCGTCGGCGGACCTGTGGCCCGGCCAGACCGACGAGACCGAGGGCGGCTTCAGCTACCCGGTCCTCGACCGGCTGCTGTTCTGGCGGATCGACAAGCGCCGCTCGATCGAGGAGATGGTCGCGCTCGGCTTCGAGCCGTCGATGGTCGAGCGGGTCGACCGGATGGTCGCGGGGGCCGAATTCAAGCGGCAGGTGCCGCCCATCGCCAAGCTCGGTCCGCGGACGGCAGGCGTGGACTACCTGTATCCGCGTCGCCGGCCGGGGTCGGCGCGCGGGTGACGACCGGGCGGTGACGCCCGATGGGTCCGACGGCCCCGGGCGGCCGGCGGGTGGCGGCGGGACCCTGTACGTGGTCGCGACCCCCATCGGCAACCTGGCCGACGTGACCCTTCGGGCGATCGAGACGCTGCGCGACGGTCCCGTTGATCGCCGCCGAGGACACCCGCCTGACCCATCGACTGCTCGCGCGCCACGGCATCGAGACCCGGATGACCAGCTATCACGCCCGGAGCGACGCTTCGCGAGCGACCGCCCTCCTCGCGCATCTGCGCGGCGGCGCCGACCTTGCGCTCGTGACGGACGCCGGGACGCCCACCGTCAGCGATCCGGGCGGCGACCTCGTGGCGGCATGGGCCGCCGAGGGCGGCCGAGTCGTCCCGATCCCGGGGCCGTCGGCCGTGCTCGCGGCCGTCGCCGGGTCCGGCGTGGCGGGTCCCCGCTGGACCTTCGAGGGCTTCCTGCCGCGGTCCGGTCGGGAGCGCCGGGATCGGCTCGAGCGGATCGCGGCCGACGAGCGCGGCACCGTGATCTACGAGGCGCCCGGGCGGGTCGCGGCCACGCTGCGCGACCTTGCCGACGGCGTGCGGCGCCGAGCGGCCCGCGGCGGTCTGCCGGGAGCTGACCAAGATCCACGAGGAGATCGTCCGGGGACCGCTCGGCGAGCTTGCCGCCGCCGCTGCCGACGGCGCGATCGCCCCGCGCGGCGAGTTCGCCCTCGTCGTCGGGGCATGGTCGGGAGCCGGCCCGACGCGGCGGACAGCTCGATCCGGCAGGCCGGGCTGGAGGCCGCCCTCGACGAGGTCGAGCGACTGGTCGGCGAGGGCGTTGCCCGCGGCGAGGCTGCGCGCCGCGTGGCGGCGCGCGACCGGGCTGCCGCGACGCGGCTTGTATCGGGCACATCGGGACCGTTAGCCTTCAGGACGTGAGCGCGGCCCAAGCGTCCTCCGGACTCCCCATCCTCGGTCCGTTGTCCATCGTCGGCCGGGTCGTCCTCATCGGCACGGTCGCCCTCAGCCTCGTCGCCGATCGTCCTCGACTTCGGCCTCCACGCCGACCCGACCGTCCTGTTCGTGCTGTCGGCCGCCGCGATCCTCGGCCTTGCGTGGGTCGTGGGCCTGTCGACGGAGCGGCTGGGCGCCCTGACCGGCCCGCAGGTCGGCGGCATCCTCAATGCCACGTTCGGGAACATCGCCGAGCTGATCATCTCGTTCTTCGCCCTGCAGGCCGGTCTCATCGAGGTCGTCAAGGCCTCGCTGACCGGGTCGATCATCGGCAACCTGCTGCTGGTCATGGGCGCGAGCGTCCTGGTCGGCGGCCTGCGCCACGGCACCCAGACGTTCAGCGAGAAGATCGCCGGGGCCAATGCCGCCCTGCTCGTCCTGGCGCTGATCGGCCTGTTCGTGCCGGCCGTCTTCGCCTTGACCGCCAGCGACAAGACGCAGGGCACGGTCACCGAGGAGTCGGTCCTGGTCGCCATCGCGCTGATCGCGGCGTACGCCCTGTCGCTCGTCTATCAGTTCACGAACCCCGACGGGACGCTCGGCGGCCACGGAGAGCCGGCCGGCCACGGGGGCCCGCCGTGGAGCGGGCGCGTCGCGATCATCGTGCTGCTCGGGGCGGCCGCCCTCCTCGCGGTCCTGTCCGAGATCCTCGTCGGCGCCATCGAGCCGTTCATCGCCACGTTCGGACTGTCCGCCTTCTTCGTCGGCGTCGTGCTCATCCCGACGATCGGCAACCTCGCCGAGCACCTCGTCGTCGGTCCAGCTCGCGGCCAAGGACAAGATGGAGTTCGCGATGGCCGTGACCTTCGGGTCGAGCCTGCAGGTCGCGCTGTTCGTGGCGCCGGTGCTCGTCCTGCTCGGCGTGCTCGTCGGCCAGCCGATGGACCTCGTCTTCACCCCGCTCGAGATCGCAGCGGTCGCGGCGGCCGTCGCGATCAGCACCCTGATCGCCTTCGACGGCGAGTCGAACTGGCTCGAGGGCGCGTTGCTGACCCTCGTCTACCTCATCCTCGCGGTCTCCTTCTTCGAGTTCTGACCCGCGAGCGGGTGCGGTCGGGATCCGGCGGCGGTGCGGAGGGGAAGCACCGCCGCCGGGGAGGGATTCGCGGGTCAGGCCGCGGCCTCGTCGCCGGCCGCCTCGTCGAGGGTCTCGTCGTCGTCCTCGTCGGACGTACCCGGATCGAACGCGGCCTCGGGGATCGGTTCGGTGGCCGCCGCTTCGCCGAGCGCGATCGCCTGGGCCGCCAGCGACTCGGCCGCCTGCTGGGCTTCGTAGTCCTTCTTCTTCCGCCCGGACAGCATCTCGACATGCGAGGCGACGATCTCGGTCTTCCAGTGGCGTTGCGCCGCGATCGTCGTCCCACGACCGCGTCTGGAGCCGGCCCTCGATGGCGACCTGCTGGCCCTTGCCGAGGTAGCGTCCCGCGATCTCGGCGAGCCGGTCCCACGCGACGACCGGGTGGTACTCCGACTTCTCCTTGCCGCCGCCGACGAACTCGTTCGATGCCACGGTGAACGTCGTGACGTTCTTGCCGCTGGCGAGGCTGCGCATCTCCGGGTCGCGCGTGAGGCGCCCTGTGAGCAGGACCTTGTTCACGGTCCGATCTCCTTCCCGGTCGGCCGGATGCTCCGGTCCCGACCCTGCGTCGCCGGCGGGATGACGGACGGACCGTAGCAGCGGGGCCTGCACTGGCACGTATCGAGCCATGCACGGTCGCTTACGCAGGTGCCGACGCTGCCGCTGGACGTCTCGCGCGGGTGCGAGGGCCAGGGTGGTCAGCTGCCCGGTGCGGCCGCCGCGTGGGGCTCAGCGATCGGCGTCCGACCCAGCCCCTGATCGAGCAGCGCGATCACCGCGCCCGTCGCGATCCCGACGAGGGTCAGCGCCATGGCGACCTCGAAACCGGCGACCTCGACGACCAGCGCCCCACCGATCGAGCCGATCGCCAATGCCGCCGCGTTCGCGGCGGAGAGCAGCGAGAAGGCACTGCCGCGATCCGCGTCGGCGCTCCGGCGCGACATCTCCACGATGAGCGGCGTGATCGTCAGCCCGCCGCCCGCGCCGCTGAGCAGGCCGGCAACGATGAGGATCGGCGTGGTCGGCTCCAGGGTCAGCAGAAGGATCGCACCGGTCGACATCGAGCAGCCCGAGGACGATCGGGAGGATCGGCCGCATGCGGTCGACGATCCAGCCCGTCGGTACGCGCGCCAGCAGGATCGCGATCCCATCGGCGACGAAGAACAGGCCGACGTTCGCGCCGGCCGCTTCGGCCCGTTGGGGAAGGAATGCGACGACGACGCCCCAATGGATGATGTAGAGCAGGTCGACGGCGATGAGCGGCGCCCAGCTGCTGCGGAATGCGAAGCCGAGCCGACGGCGGGCGATGCTCGACGGCCCGCCGGACACGGTCCGTGACTGGTCGTCGGGCAGGTACGGCAGCGGCGCGATCCGCAGGATGACGATCCCGGCGGCCACGACGGCCGAAAAGCAATGCGGCGACACCGTGGAGCGAGGTCGCCGACAGGACCAGCAGCGACAGCGGCGGGAAAGACGACGAGGGTCAGATTGTGTGCGCTGCCGACGAACGCGAGCCCGAATCCCGCGTCGGCGTGGCGGCCACCAGCCGCGGCACCAGCGAGAGGGCCGCCGGCAGCGTTGCTGCGATGCCGATCCCCTGGAACAGTCCGGGCGACGAGGAAGGGCCAGAGCGACCCGTCGGGCTCGACGCCGGGCAGGATCAGGATCGGCAGCCCATGAGATAGGCGAGCCCCGCCCACGTGAATGCTCGAACGCCGCCGACGCGATCGACGACGATGCCGGCGAGGAACGCCGCCGGGATCTGGACGATCGCCGCGGTCCCGACCACCAGGCCGATCTGCGGGTCGGGCACGCCCGCCCGCGCGAGGGCGACCGGAAGCGCCGCGGTGAACCCGTGGAAACCGGCCTGGACGGCGAAGAGCGCGAAGGCGAGGCGGAGCACCGCGCCATCATCCGGGAACGAGTCGGGTGGTTGCCGGCCCTCGGCGGTCCGGGCCCTGGCGGGTCGGCGGGGCCGGCAATGCCTGGCGGGCACGACCGATGCTAGCAGCGGACCCTGCACCGCCCCTTATCCGTGCCTGCACCGTGGATCACCGGGCGATCGAGGGGGAACAGGATGTGGTCGCGCCGATGGCGGCATCCGGCGCTCCCCGTCGCCGGTGTGGTTCGATTAGCCCATGGAGCTCCACCGATCCGAGCGCGTCCAAGCCTTCCTCGGGCGCGCGGGCGCCTTCCTGGCCGAGCGGGAAGCCGCCCACAACCTGATCTTCGGGATCTGCTCGAACCTGGCGGCCGATCCGTCGAGTCGGATGGCGCGCCGTACCTGGCCACGATCTCCGACGGCGGCAGGGTCGTGGCGGTCGCGCTCCGGACCCCGCCCTGGAACCTCGTCCTCTCCGAGATCGACGATCCGGCCGCGCTCGACGCCATCGTCGACGATCTGGCCTCGGACCCGGGCGCCTCGGGCTCCCCGGTGTCATCGGCCCGGCCGGGATGGTCGAGGCCTTCGGAGACCGCTGGACGGTCCGGACCGGTCATCCGGCCCGCGTCGTCCTCGCCGAACGGATCTACCGGCTCACGCGCGTGCGCGCACCACGACCCGTGTCCGGCCGCATGCGCGTGGCCACCGCCGCCGACCGCGACCTGCTGGTCCGGTGGCTCATCGACTTCGAGGCCGAGGCGCTGAGCGCGGCGCCCTCGCCGGTTGATCCGGCGACCTCGGTCGATCGCTGGATGTCGGGAGCCGGAGGTCGAGTCAACTACCTCTGGGAGGATGGGCAGGCGCGGTCATGGTGCGGCGTCGGCGGCCTGACGCCCCACGGCATCCGCATCGGGCCGGTCTTTACACCAGGCGAGTGGCGGGGTCAGGGCTACGCGAGTGCCCTCGTGGCCGCTGCGAGCCAGGTCCAGCTTGATGCCGGCCGGCAGTTCTGCTTCCTGTACACCGATCTGGCGAACCCGACGTCGAACCACATCTACGCCGAGATCGGCTACGAGCCAGTCCGCGACGTCAGCGTCCTGAGCTTCGACTGATCCGCCTCAGCTCGAAGCGACGCTCCGCTGGTCCTCGTCACCATCGACATCCTCGGCGACATTTGGCCAGGCGGCCGGACGCGCCAGCTCACGGGAACTCCTCAGGGTGGTGCCCGACCGGATCGAGGGTGCGCTCGAGCCGTCGGTCTCCACGCGAGCGCCCCAGTCGAGGGCGCCGAGCGCGGCGACGGAGCCGATGATGGCCTCGATGGTCGGATCAGGTTCCGGCGCGGTCGCGGTATAGAGGTCGCAGAAGACGGCAACGAGCTCAGGATCGAACTGGGTCCCCGCATTGAGCCGCAGCTCTCCGATCGCGGCCTCGTGGCTCATGGCCTTCTTGTACGGGCGGTCCTGGGTCATCGCCTCATAGGCGTCGGCGATGGCGACGATCCGGGCACCGAGCGGGATCTCCCTGGCGCGCAGGCCGTACGGATAGCCGTGGCCGGCGTATCGCTCATGGTGGTGGAGGATGATCGGCACGGCGTCGCGCAGCGCAGCCGCGTGCTCGAGGATCACCTGGCCGATGCGCGGGTGCTGGACGACGGTCCGCCATTCGGCGGAGGTCAGCCCCGTCGGCTTGTCGAGGATCTCGTCGGGCACGGCGACCTTGCCGATGTCGTGGAGGAGCGCGGCGGTCCGGATCCGCTCGACCTCCGCGTCGGGCAGCTGGAGCTGTCGGGCCATCTCGACGCCGATGGCCGTGACCAGGGCCGATGGCCGGCCTCGGTAGTTCGGAAGTGGCGCGATGACCGAGGTGAGCGCCGCCGTCGCCGCGATGCGAGCCCGCCGGCCGATCTCCAGCGCACGCGCCCGCCCAGCTTCGGAGATCGGGGCGCGCGGGAGCCGTGCGTCGTCGTCGGGCTCCTCGAAGATGTAGGTCTGGTTCCGGCCGAGCGATTTCGCCGAGTACATCGCGGCATCGGCGTCGCGGATGAGGCTGTCGACGCGCAGGTGGTGACCCGCGCCGCCGACGATCCCGATCGAGATCGTCACCGACAGCTCCGGGTTGCCCTCGACCTCGAACTGGAGCCGCTCGATCATGCCCCGCAGCTTCTCGGCGAGCGCCGCGCCCTCCTCGACGTTGGTCTCGGTCAAGATGAGCATGAATTCCTCGCCGCCATAGCGGCCGATGAGGTCGCTCGCGCGAAGGTTGTCCGCGATCGTCTGGGCGACGTCGTGGAGAACGATGTCGCCGGTTCCGTGCCCGTGCGTGTCGTTGACGGCCTTGAAGTGGTCGATGTCGACGAAGGCGATGCACAGAGGGCGGTCGTAGCGCGAAGCCCGCTCGACCTCGGCGAAGAGCGAGGCGAGGAGCGCCTGCCGGTTGGCCACGCCGGTCAACCGGTCGATGGTGGCTCGGTCGTGTGTCTCGGCGAGGGCGACCGAGATGCCATTGATGGCGCGCGCGAGACGGCTCGGCAGGCCGTTGCCGGCGGTCGAGACGGACACCGTGAGGTCACCCTCGACCATCCGCTCGGCGGCCTTGACGAGGCGCAGGAAGCGATACTCGGTGATGGCCCAGGTGATGGAGGCGGCAAAGCCCGCGCCGACCATCATCGCCGCGGCGACCGTGGCCACGGTCCGGCCAGCCGGCGGGACCATCGCTTCCCCCAGCGCCGGCAAGACGAGATACGCAAGGCCGACTGCGACCGCAGTCGCGAGCGTCAGCACTCCGATGGCGCGGATCACGTGGTCAGGCTAGGTCGGACCGATGGCCGGATGGACCCGCCGTTCGTACCAGAGCATGCGCGGCGGTCGTCATGTGGGGGTCGGGGACCGGTGGAGCGCTGGTATACTCGCGCCCTCTTCCTCACGTGCGGTCCGACCCGGCAACCAGGAGGTCAGCGATCGCCCTTCTTGGTGTCGTGGCATTGAACGGTGGCGGCGTCGTGGACGCCCGATGCAGCGTTGTCGGCTCCGCGCGTTCGCTCGACGCAGGTCGCTCTTGGTCGCCCGCTTCGCCTCGGACGCCACGTCGGCTCGACGTCCGATCCGTTGCGCCTCGGCTCACGCCCACGGCGCCGTCTCGTGCTCGCCTTTCGGCGCCCCGGACGCCCGATGCGTGCGTTGTCGGCTCCGCTGCTTCGCTCACGCACCGACGGGTGCGCTCGCTCTGCTGCTCGCCTCCGCCTTCGCCTCGGACGCCCACGACGCCGATTCTCGGTTTCTCGAGCGGCGTCGTTTGGGCGATCGTGACGCCGATCCTCGGTTCGACGGTGGCGCCGTGGACCCGATGGCTGCGCTCCTCGGTTCGGTGACCCGCTGATGCCGGCCACGGTGATCGTCGGGTTGCAGTGGGGGGACGAAGGCAAGGGGAAGACGACCGACTTCCTGGCCGAGCAGACGGCGATGGTCGTCCGCTACCAGGGCGGCGACAACGCGGGGCACACCGTCGTCCGCGGTGACGAGGTCTTCAAGCTCCGGCTGACACCCTCGGGCGTCCTGTATCCGCACATCACGTCGGTCATCGGCAACGGGGTCGTGGTCAACCCCGTCACCCTGATCGAGGAGCTCGACACACTGACCGCCCGGGGCATCGACGTCGCGCGCGTGCGCGTCAGTCGCAGCGCGCACGTGATCATGCCCTACCACGTCGCGCTCGACCGCGCGAACGAGGCGCGCCTGGGTGGCGCGAAGGTGGGCACCACGGGCCGCGGGATCGGCCCCACCTACGGCGATCGAGCGTGGCGCCTCGGCCTCCGGATGGAGGACCTGCTCGACCCGCAGGTTCTCCGCGAGCGCATCGAGCGCGCGCTCGGGGACAAGAACCTGCTGCTCGCGTCGATGGGCGCCGACACCTTCGACGCCGACTCGCTGGTCGGCGAGGCGACCGGCTGGGGCGCGCGCCTGCGCGATCACCTCGACGACACGACCTGGCTCGTGCAGGCGGCGTTGGCCCGCGGGGAGCACGTCCTCCTCGAAGGAGCGCAGGGGACGCTCCTCGACCTCGATCACGGGAGCTATCCGTACGTCACCTCGTCGAACCCGGTGGCGGGCGGTGCGTGCACGGGCGGTGGGATCGGGCCGCTCCAGGTGGACGAAGTGATCGGCGTCATGAAGGCCTACTCGACGCGCGTGGGGTCGGGACCCTTCCCGAGCGAGCTGCATGACGAGGTCGGCGCCGGCATCGCGGCGCGCGGCCACGAATTCGGCACCGTGACCGGGCGCCCGCGACGGGTGGGCTGGTTCGATGCGGTCCCGCTTCGCTACGCGGTGGCCGTCAACAGCGTGAGCAGCATCATGCTCAACAAGCTCGACATCCTGTCCGGGGTCGAGCGCATCTGCCTGTGCGTGGCGTACGAGATCGATGGCCGGCGGGTGGAGGTATGGCCGTCGAGCGGCGCCGCCCTCGCGCGCGCGACGCCTGTCTACGAGTCGTTCGCCGGCTGGGACGAGCCGATCCACAGTGTCCGGTCGCTGGCCGACCTGCCCGAGAACGCGCGCCGGTACGTGTCGGCGATCGAGGAGCACGCCGGGGTCCCGATCGTCCTGGTGTCGGTCGGTCCCGAACGGACGCAGACGATCGAACGCGCGTGGCGGCCGATGCGCAATCGCCCCGGGTTGCTGCCGTGAGCCTCATCATGCCGACTCGGATCGTGATCGTCGGTGGCGGTGGCCGGGAGCACGCGCTCGCCTGGAAGCTGGGCGGCGAGCCGGGCGTCAACGAGATCGTCGTGGTACCCGGCAGCGAGGCCATCGGGGATGAGCCGCGGGTGCGCTGCGTCCCGGGCGTGGACCCACTCGATCCGACCGCGGTCGTCTTGGTCGCCCGTCGCGTGGCGGCCGAGCTGGTCGTCATCGGGCCGGAGGCGCCGCTCGCGGCCGGGGTGACGGATGCGCTGATCGAGGCCGGCTTCGCGGTGTTCGGTCCCACGCAGGCGGCTGCCCGCATCGAGACCAGCAAAGCCTTCTGCCACGAGGTGGCGCGAGCGACCGGAGTGCGCATGGCGCATTCGGGCGCGTTCGCCGACGCCGCCGCGGCGCGGGCCTTCGCGGCGGAGCTCGCCGCGCGCCGGGTTGGGGTCGTGATCAAGGCCGACGGGCTGGCCGCGGGCAAGGGCGTGACGGTCTGCGACGACGCTGAGGAGGCAGCGGTCGCCATCGATGCCCTCGCGCGCACGCCGGACGACGGAACAGGAGCAACGGCCGCCCCGTGGGTCGTCGTCGAGGAACGGCTCACCGGACGCGAGGCGAGCGTCATCGCCCTGTGCGACGGTCGCGACGCCGTTGCTCTCCCGCCCGCCCGCGACCACAAGCGCCTGGGTGACGGCGACGAGGGCCCGAATACGGGCGGGATGGGCGCCTACAGCCCGCTGCCCGACCTCCCCGACGAGGTGGCCGTCGACATCGTCGAGACCGTCCACAGACCGATCCTCGCGGAGCTGGCCCGACGCGGCACACCGTTCCGCGGCGCGCTCTACGCCGGCCTGATGCTGACCGACGATGGTCCGGTCCTCCTCGAGTGCAACGCCCGGTTCGGCGACCCCGAGACCCAGGCGATCGTGCCACGCCTCGCGGTGGCTCTCGGGCCACTCCTCCTTGCCTGCGCCCGCGGCGACCTGCGCGAGGCGTTCTCGCGCCCCGGGTTCACCGACGGCCGGGTTCCGACACTGCCCGGCGCCACGGTCGCGCTCGTTCTCGCAGCGGCCGGCTATCCGGGACGGCCGCGCACCGGCGACCCGATCGAGGGTCTCGCGGCTGCCCGCGACACGGGTGCTCTCGTCTTCCACGCCGGCACGTCCCGCGACGCCGGCGGCACGACGCGGACGGCGGGTGGCCGGATCCTCGCGGTCGTCGGACGTGGACCGGACGTGCCGGCGGCGGCCCGCGCGGCAGCAAAGGCGGCGGACGAGATCCACGCCCCGGGGCTCCAGCGACGGCACGACATCGGCGCCGATGTCGCAGGCGCCGCAGTCGCCGACCCGGCCCTCGCGATCCCGACGTCCCGATGATCCCGCGCTACACGCTGCCCGAGATGGGCGCGATCTGGTCCGAGACGGCTCGCTTCGAGGCGATGCTCCGGGTCGAGCTCGCCGTCGCCCGCGCCCAGGCGGCCCGCGGCCGGATCCCGCCCGACGCCCTCGCGACGCTCGAGTCGCGTGCCCACGTCGACGTCGATCGGATCGCCGAGATCGAGCGGACGACCGACCACGATGTCATCGCCTTCGTCAGCCAGGTCGCCGAGGCGGTCGGGCCCGACGGACGGTACCTGCACCTCGGGCTGACCAGCAGCGACGTCGTCGACACAGGCCTCGCGCTTCAGCTGCGGGCCGCCGGTGAGCGGCTCCTGGGTGACGCCGACCGGCTCCTCGTCGCGCTCGTGGCGCGTGCCCGCGCGCACGCCGACACGGTGATGATGGGACGGACGCACTCGGTCCACGCCGAGCCCACGACCCTCGGCCACAAGCTGGCCGGCTGGGCGTTCGAGGTCGAGCGTGGCCGGACGCGCCTCGCGGCTGCGGTCGACGACATCGCCACCGGCAAGATCTCCGGTCCGGTGGGGACGTACAGCCACCTCGGCCCCGAGGTCGAGGCGGTGGTGCTCGCGTCCCTCGGGCTCCACGCCGACCCGGTCAGCACCCAGATCGTCCAGCGCGATCGCCACGCCGCGCTCCTCACGACCATCGCCGTCATGGGCGGGTCGCTCGAGCGTTTCGCGACCGAGGTGCGCAACCTCCAGCACACCGAGATCGGCGAGCTCCAGGAGCCGTTCAAGCCGGGTCAGAAGGGTTCGTCGGCGATGCCGCACAAGCGGAATCCGATCCTCTCGGAGAGAATCGCGGGACTTGCCCGGCTGCTTCGCGGTTATGCCCAGACGGCGCTCGAGGACCAGCCGCTCTGGCATGAGCGCGACATCAGCCATTCGAGCGCCGAGCGGGTCATCCTGCCCGACGCCACGATCGTGCTGGACTACATGCTCGTCCGGATGACCGGCCTGGTCGAGGGACTGGTGGTGCGCTCCGAGCGGATGCGCGAGAACATCGCCCGCGGGCTCGGGCTGCACGCCTCATCGCGGGTCCTCGTCGCCTTCGTCGAGGAGGGCGGCCTGTCGCGCGAGGAGGCCTACGCGATCGTCCAGCGGGCCTCCCTCCGGGCCGCCGACGAGCGGGTGCCGCTCCGCGACCTCCTGTCGGTCGAGCCGGCCGTCGCCCAACGGCTGTCCCTCGAGCGGCTCGACGCCTGCTTCGACGACGCCGCCTTCCTGCGCCACGTCCCCGAGGTCATCGCCCGCCTCGACGGGCTGGCCGACGCGGTCCGCCTTCGCTCGCGAGCCTCCATCGCGGTGCCGGATGCCCGCTGAGACGTACCTGCGGTCGGGGAAGGTCCGCGACCTGTACGCCATGCCCGCGGGTCGGCTCGCACTGGTGGCCTCGGACCGCATCAGCGCCTTCGACGTCGTCCTTCCGACCGACATCCCCGACAAGGGCCGGGTCCTGACCGGCCTGTCCCGGTACTGGTTCGCCGAAACCGAGACGCTTGTCCCGAACCATCTGCTGTCGACCGGGACAGACGACCCGGCCCTGCGCGGCCGGATCATGATCTGCCGCTCGGTCGAGGTCATCCCGATCGAGGCGGTCGTGCGCGGCTACCTGGCGGGCTCGGGCTGGAAGGCGTACATCGCTTCCGGGTCCGTGTGCGGCGTGCGGCTGCCGTCCGGCCTGCGCGAGGCCGACCGGCTGCCGGAGCCGATCTTCACGCCGGCCACGAAGGCGGAGCTCGGCGAGCACGACGAGAACATCGACTTCGAGACGATGGCCGGGCCTCGTCGGCCGTCAGACAGCCGAACGCGTCCGCGAGCTGGCGCTGGCGCTGTACGCCCATGCGAGCGCGCGCACCGAACGCGCGGGGATCCTCCTCGCCGACACGAAGTTCGAGTTCGGGTTGGACCCGGAGACGGGGCGCCTGCTCCTGATCGACGAGGTCCTCACCCCGGACTCGTCGCGATTCTGGGATGCTTCTGCATATGATCCCGGGCGTCCCCAGGCGAGCTACGACAAGCAGTTCGTGCGCGACTGGCTCGAGCGCCAGCCGTGGGACAAGCGAGCCCCGGGGCCCGAGCTCCCCGGAGGTCGTGGCCGGGACGCGCAGCCGCTATGTCCAGGCATTCGAGCGGATCACCGGGGCACCCTTCGAGCGCTACCTCGCGGAGGACGTGATCGGTCCATGACGAGCTTCCGGTACGCGGTCAACGTCACCCCGAAGCCCGGCATCCTCGACCCGGCCGGCCGCGCGGTCGAGCGCAGCCTCGGACACCTGGCCATCGACGGCGTCCGCGACGTGCGCATCGGGCGGCGGGCGGAGCTGACCGTCGAGGCCGCCGATGAGCCGGCGGCGCTCGCGATCGTCGAACGGCTCGCCTCCGAGCTCCTCTCCAACCCGCTGATCGAGGTCTGGGCGATCGAGCGGCTCGAGACGTTGTCGGCGGTCGGGGCCGGGGCGGGGGAGGGCTGAGCGTGCCGGTCCGGATCGGAGTCGTGGTCTTTCCGGGGAGCAACTGCGATCGCGACACCCTCCACGCACTGGCGCTCGCCGGTGCGGATCCGGTGGCCCTGTGGCACGAGCAGGCGACCCTCGACGGGGTCGCCGCGGTCGTCCTGCCCGGCGGTTTCGCCTACGGCGACTACGTCCGGGCCGGGGTGATCGCAAGGTTCAGCCCGGTGATGCGCGCCGTGACCGCGTTCGCGGGCGCCGGCGGTCTCGTCCTCGGGATCTGCAACGGCTTCCAGGTCCTCGCCGAGGCGGGGCTCGTGCCCGGTGCCCTGCTGCGCAACGCCTCGCTCCGGTTCGCCGGCCACCCGGTCTCCATCGCCGCCAGGCGCCTCGACACCCCGTTCACCCACGCCCTGGCCGACTCGCGCCCGCTCCGGATGCCGGTCGCGCACGGCGAGGGCCGCTACTACGCCGACGACGCGACGCTCGACGCCCTCGAGCGCGACGGCCGGGTGCTCTTCCGCTACGTCGACGGTCGCGGCGACCCCGCCGGGCCCGAGGACCCGGCCAATCCGAACGGCTCGCTGCGGGCCATCGCCGGCGTGATGAACACGGCCGGCAACGTGGCCGGACTGATGCCCCATCCTGAGCGCGCAGCCGAGGCGATCCTGGGCTCGGACGACGGCCTCGGGATCATCAGGTCGCTCGTCGAGAGCGCCGCTGTCGCGGCGTCGGCCGCGAAGACGCCCGCCCTGGCGAGCGGCGCCCCGTGACCGTTGCCGTGCGGGCCGCCGAGCCTCTCCATCGCCGGCTCGGTCTGACCGACGACGAGCTCGACGCCATCCGCGACCGGCTCGGCGGGCGCGACCCCAACGATCTCGAGCTCGCGATGTTCAGCGTCATGTGGAGCGAGCATTGCTCCTACAAATCGTCCAAGCCCCTGCTGCGCACGCTCCCGACCGCGGGTGAGGGGGTCGTGGCAGGCCCCGGCGAGAACGCCGGGGTCATCTCGATCGGCGACGGGCTCGCCGTCGCCTTCAAGATCGAATCGCACAATCACCCGTCGGCCGTCGAGCCGTATCAGGGCGCGGCGACCGGCGTCGGAGGGATCCTGCGCGACATCTTCACGATGGGCGCCCGGCCGATCGCCGATCCTCGACGCGCTTCAATTCGGTGATCCGGCAGATCCGCGGACGCGACACCTCGTGGACGGGGTCGTACGGGGGGTCGGCGGCTACGGCAACTGCGTCGGAGTCCCGACCGTTGGTGGAGAGCTCGCCTTCGATCCGAGCTACCGGAACAACCCGCTGGTCAACGTCATGGCCATCGGACTGCTCGAGGAACGCCTGCTGACGCTCGCCTCGGCACCGGGACCCGGCAACCTCGTCGTCCTGTTCGGATCGGCGACCGGGCGCGACGGGATCGGCGGTGCCTCCGTGCTCGCGAGCGCGACCTTCGGCGACGAAGAACCATCGAAGCGGCCGTCAGTACAGGTGGGCGACCCGTTCGCGGAGAAGCTGCTGATCGAGGCCAGCCTCGAGCTCATCGAAGGCGGGCTGGTCGAGGGCCTCCAGGATCTCGGTGCGGGCGGCATCACCTGCGCGACCTCGGAGACGGCCGACCGGGCAGGGACGGGCATGATCGTGGACCTCGACGCGGTCCCGCGGCGCGAGCCCGGCCTCGAACCGTTCGAGGTGATGATCTCCGAGTCGCAGGAACGGATGTGCGCGGTCGTCAGCCCCGAGCGCTGGCCGGAGGTGCGTGCGGTCTGCGAGCGCTGGGACCTGCCGGTCGCGATCATCGGCCGGGTGACCGACAACGGCGACATCGCCGTCGTCGAGGGAGGCCTGGACGCGGCCGGGCGGCCGGCCCCCGGCGCCCGGGAGCTCGCCCGGATCCCGGCCGGCGCCCTGACCAGTGACGCGATCGTCCACCAGCGGATCGCGGCTCCGCCGGTCCGCAGCCGTGGTGCGCCGGCCCCGGGCGCTCCGGCCGATCAGGCAGATCGCCTGCCCGAGCGTGGCATGGATCCCGGTGCCGTCCTCCTGGCGTTGCTCGGGTCGCCCGGACTCGCCTCCCGCCACGCGGTCTTCCACCAGTACGACTCGACGGTCGGCGCGGACACGGTGGTCGGTCCGGGGCACGGCGCGGCCGTGCTGCGGGTGAAGGGGACCACAAAGGCGCTCGTCGCCTCCACCGACGGCAATGAGTCCGTGGGTCTTGTCGATCCATGGCTGGGGGCCGCCCTGTCCGTCGCCGAGGCGACGCGCAACGTGTCGATCACCGGGGCCCGGCCGCTGGGCGTCACGAACTGCCTCAACTACGGGGACCCGACCCGCCCCGAGGCGTTCTGGCAGCTGAGCGAGGGCGTCCGCGGCCTCGCCGACGCGTGCCGGGCGCTCGGGGTGCCCGTGACCGGCGGCAACGTGTCGCTCTACAACGAGTCGCCGGCCGGAGCGATCGCCCCGACCCCGGAGATCGGCGTGGTCGGCCTCCTCGACGACGTCGCGACGCTCGTGGGTCCCGCATTCAGCCGCCCGCACGACGCCATCCTCCTGGTCGGCGAGGCGACGCCGGGCCTCGCCGGGTCGGCCTACGAGGCCCTCGCGGGGGCCGCACCGGGAGACGGGCCGCCGGTGCTGGACCTCGCGCGCGAGGCCGCGGTCCAGGCGTTCATCCGCGAGGCGATCGGGCGCGGCCTGGTGGCATCGGCGCAGGACGTCTCGGGCGGCGGCCTGGCGGTCGCACTCGCCGAATCTGCCATGTGGGGTGGTCTGGGCGCCTCGGTCCGGGTCCTCGTCGCCCATTCGCCGGCGGTGGACCTGTTCGGCGAGGGGCCGTCGCGGCTCGTCGTCAGTTGCCGGCCGCGGTATGCGGCCGCGCTCGAGCTGCTCGCCCGCCAGTTCGGGCTTCCGATCGAGGCGATCGGCACGGTCGGTGGGGACCATCTCGTCGTCGAGCTCGGTGGCGCCGGGGCGACTGGTGCGGCCGAGGAGCGTGGCAGCCGCGTGGCCGACGCGATCGAGGTCCCTCTTCGCGACCTACGGCACGCCTGGGAGCACGGTCTCGGCCGCGCGCTCGGCTGGGAGGGCTTGTGAGCACGGCTCCGCCTGTTCCGACGCAGATCTCATCCGCTCGGACGGTGCATCGCGGCGTTGCCGCCATCGCCGGCTCGCTCACGCACAGTCCAGCGCGCTCGCTCCCCGCCTCGGCGTCGCCTTGCGCCGCATCCGCCCGAGCGGCGATCTGCTGCGCCGGAACGACGGAGCCGTGCTCCTGATGTGCGGGGTGTTCGGGGTCGTGCTGCCGGGCGGCGAGCCGAGCGACGCCGCTTCCGTCGCCGCCCTCGGCCTCTTCGCCCTCCAGCATCGCGGCCAGGAGTCGGCGGGCGTGGCGGTCAGCGATGGCGAGCAACTGATGCTCTACAAGGACCTCGGGATGATCAGCACGGTGCTCGACGAGCGCCGCCTGCCGAGCCTGCGCGGGCAGCTCGCCATCGCGCACTGCCGGTACTCCACCACGGGATCCACCGTCTGGGAGAACGCCCAGCCGACGTATCGCCTCGGCCCGCGTCGGGCGCTCGCGATCGGGCACAACGGGAACCTGGTCAACACCCGCGAATTGCTCGGCCACCTTCATGGCGGCAGGGGGCGCCTGTCGGCCTCGACCGACACCGAGCTGCTCACCGCCCTGCTGGCCGACGAACCGGCCGCGGACACGATCGAGGCCCTTCGGCGAGTCCTGCCCCGGGTTCGCGGGGCCTACAGCCTCGTCGTCCTCGACGAGCGGCGGGTGATCGGCGTCCGCGACCCGTTCGGCTTCCGGCCGCTCGTCCTCGGACGATTGCCGGCTACCCCGGGCGGCCCGGACGACGGCCTGTGGGACGGCGACGACGCGACCGCCGGCTGGTGCCTGTCGTCGGAGACGGCGGCGCTCGATATCGTCGGCGCCGAGTTCGTCCGTGACGTGGAGCCGGGCGAGATCGTCATCCTCGAGCGCGGGCAGGCGCCCAGGTCCGTGCGTTTCGCCGACGCGACGCCCGCCCTGTGCGTCTTCGAGCTGATCTACTTCGCGCGGCCCAATTCGTACATGGAGGGACGGAACCTGTACGAGGCCCGCCGCCAGATGGGGATGCAGCTCGCGACAGAGCACCCCGTCGATGCCGACCTGGTCATGCCGGTCCCGGACACGGGGGCGCCGGCGGCCGCCGGATACGCCGAGGCCTCGGGCCTGCCGTTCCGCGAGGGGATGTATCGCAATCGGTATGCAGGACGGACGTTCATCCAGCCATCCGCCGGGCTCCGACATCGCGGGGTAACGGTCAAGATGAACCCGCTGCGTGACGTCGTGGCCGGCAAGCGACTGATCGTGGTGGACAATTCGATCGTCCGCGGGACGACGACGAAACGGATCGTGGAGCTCCTGCGGCGCGCCGGGGCGGCCGAGGTCCACGTCCGGATCAGCGCCCCGCCGATCTATCACCCCTGCTTCTACGGCATCGACACGCAGGTGGAGACCGAGCTCATCGCCGCCACCCACAGCGAGGACCAGATCCGCGACTTCATCGGGGCCGACTCGCTCGGCTATCTGTCGATCGGGGGCGTCCTCGCCGCCCTGGACCTGCCGTACGAGCGGTTCTGCTTCGCCTGCTTCGATGGTCGCTATCCGGAGCCCGTGCCATACGACGCAGCCAGCCGCAAGTTCATCCTCGAGGAGCCGGTCGGCGCCGGCGCCCAGGCCGACCGATGAACGGGCGCGGCGCCTACCGGGCAGCCGGGGTGGACGTGGCGGCCGGCGACCGGGCGGTCGATCTGATGCGGGCAGACGTCGAGTCGACGTACCGGCCCGAGGTGGTCGGCGGTCTCGGCGGGTTCGGGGGCGCCATCGCCATCCCGCCGGGATACCACGATCCACTGCTGGTGGCCTCGACGGACGGGGTGGGAACGAAGACGGCCATCGCGATCGCGCTCCATCGATTCGACACCGTCGGCATCGACCTCGTCGCGATGTGCGCCGACGACGTCGTCTGCAGCGGGGCGGAGCCCCTGGCATTCCTCGACTACGTGGCGGTGGGGCACGTGGTCCCCGAGGGCGTCGCGGAGCTCGTCGGTTCGGTGGCGGCAGGCTGTCGCGAGGCCGGCTGCGCCTTGATCGGTGGCGAGACGGCAGAACACCCGGGGCTCATGACAGATGACGCCTTCGACCTGTCGGGTTGCTGCATCGGGATCGTCGAGCGGTCCGACCTGCTCGATGGCACGGCCGCTCGGGCGGGCGACGTCATCCTCGGTCTGCCGTCGTCGGGTCTCCATTCGAACGGCTACTCGCTGATCCGCGCGCTGATCGCCCAGTGGGAGCTGCGCCTCGACGAGCCGTACCAGGAGCGCCTCCGCCGGACTCTCGGCGACAAGCCCGCCGAAGAAGTGCTGGCCGCGGCTCCGCACGAGGCGATGGCGACGCTCGGCGAGGTGCTGCTGACGCCGACCCGGATCTATTCGCGCATCGTCCTCGACGTCCGGGCGGCGCTGCGCGCGGCGGGATCCGACCTTCGCGGCGTGGCCCACATCACCGGCGGCGGCCTGCCGGGCAACGTGCCCAGGGCGCTGCCCGGCGGGCTGGCCGCGCGACTCGATCCCGGCCGCTGGACCACCCCATCGGTGATGCGGCTGTTCGCCGCTCTTGGCGGCCTCGACGACGAGGAGGTCCGCGCGACGTTCAACGGCGGTCTCGGGATGGTCGTCGTCGTGCCCCCGGACGCCGTCGAGGTCGCGATCCAGGCGTTCGCGGGCCACGACCCGGCCGTCTCCGTCGTCGGGGAGGTCATCGAGGCGGCGAGCCTCGGCGGTGCACGCTACGTCGAGGGTCCGCTCGAGGTCTTCAGCCGGGCCGGCCAGTGACGTGCCGATGAGGGGCCGGATGGGCCGCATCGCCGTCGGCGTCTCGGGCGCGGGATCGAACCTGCGGGCGCTCGCCGCGGCGGCCGGACGCAACGAGCTGGGCGGGGCGATCGTGCTCGTCTTCGCCGACCGGGCCTGCGCTGCTCTCGAATGGGCAGCAGAGCAGGGGATCGAGACGGCGCTCGTGCCCGGCGGCGACGATGCGACGCTGGCCGAGACGCTGGTCGCCACCGGCGTGGATGCGGTCGTGCTGGCCGGGTACATGCGGATCCTCGGGCCGCTTGTCCTTGCCGCCTTCGAGGGGCGCATCCTCAACACCCACCCGTCGCTCCTGCCGGCGTTCCCGGGCGCGCACGCGGTCGCCGACGCGCTCGCGCACGGCGTGACGGTGACCGGTTGCACGATCCATCTCGTGGACGCGACGGTCGACGGCGGGCCGATCGTGGCCCAGGAGGCGGTCGCGGTGCTGCCCGACGACGACGTCGGTACCCTTCACGACCGGATCCGCGCCGTCGAGCATCGGTTGCTGCCTCGCACGGTCGCGCTCCTGCTGGCCGGTGCGCTTTCGGTGGCGCCCGTTGGGCGGCGCGTGATCGTCGACCTCGATCGCGCCGACGCCGCGGTCCCGGCCCCGCGGCGAGCCCTCCTGTCCGTCTCGGACAAGACGGGCCTCGTCGAGCTCGGCCGGGGTCTCGTCGCGCGCGGCTTCGAGCTGGTCTCGACGGGCGGCACCGCGCGAGCGCTCCGGGACGCCGGCCTCCCCGTGACCGACGTCGCAGCCGTGACCGGGTTCCCCGAGATGCTCGACGGCCGGATCAAGACGCTCCATCCCCGGATCCACGGCGGCCTGCTCGCCGACCGGCGGCGTGCCGACCACCGTCGCCAGCTCCTGGCCGCGGCGATCGCGCCGTTCGACCTCGTCGTCGTGAACCTCTATCCCTTCGCGGCCGCGCTCGAACGGCCCGGGGTCGGCGTCGACGACCTGGTCGAGGAGATCGACATCGGCGGCCCGGCCATGGTCCGCGCCGCCGCCAAGAACCACGCCAACGTCGCGATCGTGACCTCACCGGGCCGCTACGACGCCATCCTCGGAGCGCTCGACGCCGAGGACGGGCTCGGCATCGACGCCGGGCTGCGGCGTGCCCTCGCGGTCGAGGCCTTCGCCCACACCGCCGCCTACGACGCGCGCATCGCCGAGGCGCTGCCCGGGCGGCTGGCGGCGGGCGGCCTCGCACTGCCCGACGAACCAGGGCTGCCCGGCGCGACGGATCCGTACCCGGCGCGCATGACGATCGCGCTCGAGAAGGTCGAGACGCTGCGCTACGGGGAGAACCCGCACCAGTCGGCGGCGCGCTACCGGCGGCCCGGGACCGGACCCGACGACGGCCTCTTCGCGCTGGACCGGCCGCCGCTCCAGGGCAAGGCGCTCTCCTACAACAACGTGCTCGACGCGGCCGCGGCGTCGGCGTTCGGGCGCGCGCTGCACGGACCGGGCGTCGTCATCGTGAAGCACACGAACCCGTGCGGCGCGGCCGAGCGGGCCACCCTCCTGGAGGCCTGGCGGGCGGCCCTTGCCGGCGACCCGGTGTCGGCTTTCGGCGGAGTGGTGGCGCTGACCGAGTCGGTCGACCGGCCGGTTGCCGAGGCCCTGGTCTCGATCTTCCTCGAGGTGATCGTGGCGCCGGCCTTCGACGACGCGGCGCTCGAGGTGCTCGCCGGCAAGCCGAACCTGCGCCTGGTCGTCGACCCCGTCCTCGGCCGTGATGCCACCCGGCCCCTGCCGGGTCCCGACGAGCTCGATCCGCTCGGCCGGCGGCGCGGTCCTCGTGACCGCGACCGATACGATCGCCGACGATCCGGCGACGTGGATGGTCGCGACCCGCCGTCAGCCGACGGACAGCGAGCTGATCGACCTCGATCTCGCGTGGCGCCTCGTTCGTGGCGTGACCTCGAACGCCATCGTCCTGGTCCGTGACCGGCGACTGATCGGGATGGGCTCGGGGCAGACCTCGCGTGTCGACGCCGCGCGAGGGGCGGTCGCCCAGGCGCGGGCCTACGCCGATCCGGCCGACCTCGTTGGGTCGGCCTGCGCCTCGGACGCGTTCTATCCGTTCGCGGACGCGGTCGAGGTCTGCCTCGCGGCGGGGACGACGGCATTCGCGCAGCCGGGGGGCTCGGTCCGTGACGCGGAGGTCGTCGCGGCCGTCGATGAGGCAGGCGGCACGATGCTGATGACCGGCATCCGGCACTTCCGGCACTGATCGCGCAGCCCAGGGAGCTGACCCGGGGTTGCATCTTGACGTCGCGCCCCGACGCGGGCATCGTCGCGCGATGACCGCCCCCGCGGCCGTCGGCATCGTGGTCGACGACGCTCCTCTGACCATCCGCGACATCGTCGAGATCGCGCGCGGCGCGCCGGTCGAGCTCGGACCCGCCGCCTCGAGGCGCATCGCCGAGTCGCGCGCCGTCGTCGATGGACTGGTGAACGGCGAGGCCCTCATCTACGGCCTGAACACGGGCCTCGGCCACATGCGCAACGAGCGCGTGCCGCTGGAGATCCTCGAGCAGATGCAGGTCATCACCGTCCGCGTCCACGCCGGCGGGATCGGGGAGCCATTGCCGACCGAGATCGTCCGTGCGGCGATGGCGGTCCGCCTGGCGGGCATCGCGCGGGGCGGCTCGGGCGCCTCGCCCGCGATCGCGGACTCCTACGTGGCGATGCTCAACGCCGGCGTCCATCCGGTCGTGCCCCTGATCGGGTCGGTCGGTGCGTCCGACCTCATGCACATGGCGGCGATCGCGCTCGTCGCGATCGGCGAGGGCGAGGCCGACCTCGACGGCCAGCGGATGTCCGGAGCCGAGGCGCTTCGTCGAGCCGGCATCGAGCCCATCCGCCTGGCACCGAAGGATGGCCTGACCATCATCTCCGCGAACGGCGTATCGATCGGCCACGCGGCGCTCGTGATCGATCGCGCCAGGCGCCTCGCGGAGGCCGCCGACCTCGTCGTGGCACTGTCGCTGGAGGCCGCCCAGGGCAACCTGTCGATCGTCCAGCCGCGGGTCGCCCTCGCCAAGCCGGTTCCCGGCCAGGCCGTGGTCGCGCGGCGGATCCTGGCGTTCCTCGAGGGGAGTGGGCTGTGCACCGGCGACGCCCCGTCCGTCCAGGACCCGCTCTCGTACCGCGTCGCGCCACAGGTTCTCGGCGCGTTCCGCGAGGTGTTGGGATTCGCGAGCGCCGCGGTCGACGGCGAGATCGCGGCGATGGACGACAACCCGCTCGTCTCGATCGACGAGGATCGGATGTCGAGCAATGGCAACTTCCACCCCATGCTGATGGCGCTGGCGGTCGACGCGATCCGGCCGGCCCTGGCCCACGTGGGCCAACTGTCCGACCGGCGCACGGGTCAGCTGTGGGATCGACTCGCGACCGACCCGACCGCGTTCACGCCGGAGGGCTTCGAGCGGCTGTCCCGCTTCGGGTCGCCGCTGCTGCGCTGGAGTGGCGCGGCGCGGTCCGCGGAGCTGCGAACGCTGGCCGACCCCGTCACCCTCGACGTGGCGCCGCTCGACCTCGGCGTCGAGGATCACTCGACGAATGCTCCGCTCGCTGTCCGGCGCACGGATGACGCGCTGGCTTTGGCCGAGGACATCCTGACCGTGGAGCTGCTGACCGCGACGGCAGTGGTCGGCTGGCAGGACCAGATCCGGGAGCGCATGGGTCCCCGGACGCGGGCCGCCCTGGACCTCGTGGCCGAGACGCTCGCCGATCTGGGTGTCGGCGCCACCGGCGACCGGGTGCACGCGGCTGCGCGCGTGCTGTTGCTGGGCCCGTTGCTTGACGCGGCCGGGTCGGCCGAGCCTGCGGGTGGACCCCTCGGGTGACCGCGGGCGAGCCGCCGCGATCGGACGAAGGTTCGGGCGCGCGCGTCTCGGCTGATCCGTCGGGGCGCGCCGCGGCCTCGCCGCCGTCGACACCGCCGATACCGTCGGCCGGGGAGCCGCGCGCGCCGCGGGGGCGTCTCCTGCGGCCCCATCGCCGCCGCCCCCGGCGCTTGGCGCCGGACCGGCCAACCCCGTCGCCATCATCCTCGTGGCGGCCGTTGCCGCCTTCACCGCGAACATCGACCTCAGCATCGTCACCCTCGCGCTCCCGTCGATCGGCCGTGCCTTCGGCACCAGCCAGTCGGAGCTGGCGTGGACCCTGACCGCGTATGTGCTGCCGTACGCCGTGTCGATCCTCGCGGTCGGACGGCTGGGGGATGGGTTCGGACATCGACGCGTGCTCGTCGTCGGTGCCGTCCTGTTCGGCATCGGCTCGATCGTGTCCGCGACGGCGCCGTCATATCCGTTCCTGCTCCTCGGACGGGTGCTGCAGGGCCTCGGCGGAAGCGCGCTGCTCACGATCGGGCTCGCGATCATCTCCGCGAATTTCAGCGGCCCCGCCCGCGGCCGAGCCCTCGGCTTCTATTTCGCGGCCGGTGCAGGCGCTGCGGTGATCGGACCGATCGTGGGCGGCCTGCTGACCTCGGTCGGCGGCTGGCCGGCGATCTTCTGGTGCCAGATCCCGCTGGCGGCCGTCGTCGCGATCGTGGCCTGGACCGTCCTGCCGGGACGCGCCGCAGGTCGGCGCCGCTCGCTCGACGCGCCGGGCCTGGCCCTCGGGACCCTCGTGCTGCTCGGTGCGAACGTCGCTCTCCTGCAGGCGAATGGGTGGGGGTGGACCTCGCCGGCAGTCCTCGCGGCGTGGCTGCTGGCGGCGCTCGCGCTGGTGGCCTTCGTGCGTCGCGAGCGCACGGCCGCGGAGCCCGCGATCCGGCTGTCCGTCTTCCGGAGCCGCATCTACGTCGCGTCCGTTCTCGTCGGCGGCGCCGTGTGGTTCGGGATCATCTCCGGAAGCGTCATGCTCTCCATCTACCTCCAGACCGTGCGCGGCCTGAGTGCCCTGGAAGCGGCGCTCGTCCTCACGCCGTGGCCGCTCATCTCGGCGTTCGTGTTCCCTCGTGCGAGCCGGATCGTGGCCTCACTCGGCCCCGAACGGACGATGATCGGCAGTCTCGTCGTCGCGGCGGTGGCGGCCGGCCTGATGGTGACGTTCGACGCTGCGACGCCGCTGGTGGTGGTCTCGGCGGTGGCCGCCCTGGGCGGCGTGCCGCTCGCGCTCGGCGTGACGGCCAGCACGGTCTGTGCCCTGGCCGAGTTCCCGCCCGCCGAGGCCGGGATCGCGTCGGGCGTGTTCAACAGCCTGCGGCAGGTGGGCGCGTCGTTCGGGGTGGCGATCCCTGCCGCCGCCTTCGACCTCGCCCAGGCGGGGAGTGCGACGCCGGACCCCATGGCCGGCGCCGTCTGGGCGTTCGCCAGCCGCGCGGTCGTGTTCACCGCGGTGCTCGTCGCGGTCGCCGCGATCATGCCGCGGCGCCACGTCGTCCCGCTGGCCGAGCCCGCCTGACGCGCCCGGCCTGACCGAGGGCGGCGCCGCGCGGTGCGCGGACGCGATGTCGGCGCGGGGGCGCTGAAAGTCCCGCGGGCGTCCCGGTGCCCGGCTCCCCGAAGCGCCCGACCTGGTCCGCGCCGCCCCAAAGATTCTTTGCAAAGGGTATTGCGCAAAGAAGTCTTTGCGGTTATGATGACGGCATGAACGACACCGATCGCACCCGGGTCACCGAGGTCGAGGCGCTGCGCGCCATCGCTCATCCGCTCAGAGGTCGGATGCTCGGCGCGCTGCGCGAGACAGGTCCGGCGACCGCCACGGAGCTTGCTGAGCGCTTCGGTGAGTCCAGCGGGGCGACGAGCTACCACCTTCGACAGCTGGCACGCTACGGGTTCATCGTCGAGGACGAGCAGCAACCTTCGCGACGCGAGCGCCGATGGCGGGCCGCGGCGAAGTTCACGTCGTGGGACGACGAGGACTTCATCGAGCAGCCCGGCGGGCGCGAGGCCGCGGACGCGGTCCACGACCTGCAGCTCCGGGCGCGCGACCGTCGAGACCGGCAGTGGCGCGACCGGATGCTCACGTGGGACCGGGCGTGGCTGCGCAGCGCCGGGATGAGCGACGTCGAGGCGCGCCTGACACCCGAGGCGACTCGGCGACTGCAGGAAGAGATGATCGAGCTCGCGGCCCGTCTCGAGGCGGAGACGGGCGACTCGCCCGACGCCGCGACGGTCGCGATCTTCATCCAGGCTATCCCTGTCCATCCGGAGGATCACGGACGATGACACCCTCGATGCCCGGCCTGGTTCGCCGGTTCGCCTTCCTGACCGCGCTCCGCTGGTTCCCGGTGGGGCTCTACATCCCCGTGGCGGTCCTGCTCATGCAGGCCCGCGGCCTCGACCTCGCCACGATCGGTGGCCTGTACGCGATCTACGGCATCGTCACCGTCGTCCTCGAGTTGCCGACCGGTGGGCTGGCAGACGTCGTCGGGCGCCGACTGGTGCTTGTCGTCTCGGCGCTTGCGACCGCGGCGAGCCTGTGCATCGCCGCCTTCGCCCAGAGTGTCGAGGCCTTCGCGGTCGCGATGGTCATCAGCGCCGTCGGGCGTGCTCTCGGCTCGGGTCCGCTCGACGCCTGGTTCGTCGATACCGCCCATGGCATCGATGCCGAACTGCCGGTCCGTGGCGGCCTCTCGCGGGCCGCCAGCGCGGAGGCCCTGGCTCTTGGTAGCGGCGCGGTCATCGGCGGGCTCCTGCCGAGCATCGCCACACGGGTCTGGACGGCCCTGCCGTCGGCCGGCGATGCGACCCTGATCAGCATGTCCGTCCCTGCCCTGGCTGCGGCCGCACTGATGGCCTGCTACGGCATCGCCGTGGTCCTCCTCGTTCATGAGGTTCGTCCCGCGTGGGCCGGCGCCGGGGCGCTCGTTCGGAACGTCCCCACCACAGTGGGCGATGGCCTTCGACTCGGCCTCGGCGACGGTGTGCTCCGCCGGCTCATGGCGCGTGCGGCACTGCTCGGGATCGTCCTGTCGGGCATCGAGCTGCTCTCGCCCGGGACGTTCGCCGGGCTCCTCGGCGGGGAGGAGCAGGCGAGTGGTGCCTACGGCTTCCTCGCCGCGGCCGCCTTCACCGCCAGTGCCCTCGGGGCGGGGCTCGCTCCCGCCGCCGCGTCGCGTCTCGGCGGCGGAGCGCGGACCGCTGCCATCATGTCGTGGCTGGCGGCACCCGCAGCCATCGCCGTGGCGATCCCGCTCATCGGCGCGGCGGGCCTCGGCTACGTCGGGATCTACCTCCTGCTCGGGGTGGCCGGTCCGCTCACGTCCGAGCTGCTCCACGGCCGGGTCGCCGCCGGCCAGCGAGCCACGATGCTGTCGGCCGAGTCGCTTGCGCTCCAGGCCGGGGGAGTCGTGTCGAACCTCGTGCTCGGCTCCCTGGTCGTCGCGACGTCGACCGGCGCCGGGTTCATCGTCGTCGCCATGGCGCTCGTCGCCTCGGGCGTGCTGCTGCTGTCCATCGGCGACCGGCCGAAGGTCGCGTCCGACGCCGCCGATGCCCAGCCGCCCGCGGGAGCCGCCTGACCGGAGCCGCCTGGCCGGCTCGATCGGAGACCGCGGGCAGACTCGGCGCGAATGCCCTGCGCGGATGCGCGTATATGGAACCGAAAGGCTGCGCGCGAAAGCCTCAAAGCGTTAGGCTGACGTGGGAGGAGAGCATCGGAGCGAGGAGAACGCCATGTCCGAGTTGATCGCCGTCACCTTCGATGACGCGGAACAGGGTCCGGCCGCACTTCGGTCGATCCGCGCGCTCGAGAAGGACCACGGCATCCGCCTCGAGGACACCGCCGTCATCGTGAAGGACGCCGACGGCAAGGTGCAGGCCCACAACGAGATGTCGAGCTCGACCGAGACGGGCGCGGTCGTCGGCGGCATCCTCGGTGGCGCCCTTTTCCTGTTCTTCCCCGTCGTCGGGATCGTGGCGGGCGCGCTCGCCGGAGGACTCATCGGGCGGGCAGCGAAGGGCGGCATCGACGCGAAGTTCGTCAAGGAGGTCTCCGACGACCTGCCGCCAGGGGGCTCGGCCCTGTTCCTCCTCACCCGCGACAGCGACACGTCGGGTCTCCTCGGGGCGCTCCGCCAGTACCACGGGCGTGTCCGCCAGACGACTCTCGACGAGGAGGACGAGAAGGCCCTGGAGGCGTCGCTCAAGTAGGTCTGCCTGCGAGTCGGCGCTCGCCTGGAGAGCCTCCGGCTTCGTTCCAGGGACTTCCATCGCTGCCGGCCTCGCGCCGGTGATGTCGGGCGCGACGTCGGATGGGTTACCGACGCGCTGACTTCATCGCCCGAGCGATCGGTTCGATACGGGCTGTCCGTGGCCGCTCGGCGCCCCTCCCAGCGCCAGAAGATGGCGCGTCGACACTTCGAAGCGCTGGCGATGAACATCCAGCGATCACGGGCGGCCAGATCCGGTGCCACCGCCGAGCCGCTCGTGCCTGGACTGCCGCGTCCGACTCGGCTGGCCAGATCGGGGTGGACCGCCGAGCCGCTCAGGCCTGGACGGCCGTCCGACTCGGTCGGCCAGGGCGAGCGTCCACGGCCCACCCCGAGTCATGGCTGGACGGCCGCTCCCGACTGATACCATCGCCCTCCCATGACCGACCGTTCCCGTTATTACCTGACCACGTCGATCGCCTACGCGAACAACAAGCCCGGTGTCCACACGCTCTACGAGGTCATCGGGGCTGATGCGATCGCACGATGGCATCGCATGCTCGGAGACGACACCCAATTCCTGACAGGCACCGACGAGCATTCGATCAACATCGCCCAGGCGGCCGTCGACGAGGGACGCCCGACGCGCGAGTTCGTCGACGAGAAGGTGGCGCTCTTCCACGCGGCCGAGGCCGGGCTTGGCATCGCCGCGGACCGGTTCATCCGCACGACCGACCTCGACCACGTCCGGGCCGCGCAGGAGATGGTCCGCCGCGCGCACGCGAACGGCGACATCTACCTCGGGACGTACGAGGGCTGGTACTGCCCGAACGAGGGCTTCCGCAACGCCACGGACGTCGTGGAAACGGCCCGCGGGACGATCTGCCCGAACCACCCCGAGGTTCCGCTCCAGTGGCTGAGCGAGCAGAACTGGTTCTTCCGCCTGTCGGCCTACCAGGAGCGCCTCGAGCGCCACTACGCGGAGCACCCGGACTTCGTCCAGCCCGACTACCGGCGCAACGAGATGCTCGGCTTCATCCGCGGCGGGCTCGAAGACTTCTCGATCAGCCGCGAACGGACGCCCGGCGATTGGGGGATCCCGTTCCCGATCGCCGAGAACGGCGAGACCGCCCTTCGCGAAGACGGCAGCTGGGATCCGGAGGCCGGCAAGATCTATGTCTGGTTCGACGCACTGATCAACTACATCACGGGTGCCGGCTTCCCCGACGACCCCGACGCGTTCGCGCAGTGGTGGCCGGCCGACCTGCATGTCATCGGCAAGGACATCGCCCGCTTCCACACGATCTTCTGGCCGGCGATGCTGTGGAGCGCCGGGCTGGAGGCACCCCGCCATGTCTGGGTGCACGGCTGGCTCCTCGCGGCCGGCGGCGAACGGATGAGCAAGAGCCGCGGGAATTTCCTCGATCCGGACGATTTCGTGGCTGCCTTCGGCCAGGACGGCGCCCGCTACGTGGCGTTGCGCGAGGTCCCCTTCGACCGTGACGCCGAGGTCAGCTGGGATTCGTTCGTGCGCCGCTACAACGCCGACCTCGCCAACGACTTCGGCAACCTGGTGAACCGCACGGTGTCGATGACGAATCGGTATCTCGGGGGCGAGCGGCCGGCCCCCCGCCCCGCGGGCGAGTCGCTTCTGGCCGAGGGGTGGTCGACGACGTTCGAAGCCTTTCGTGGGGACATCGGGTCATGCCTCCTCCACGGCGCCCTCGCCGACCTGTGGGAGTTCGTCGGACGTCGCGAACAGGGTCGTCGACGCCGAGCGGCCGTGGGACCTCGCGAAGGCCTGGAAGGGCGGCGACGAGGGGGCAGGGGAGCGTCTTCGCGGCGTGCTGGGTGACCTCATCGAGGCCTGCCGGCTCCTCGGCCTTGCCGGCTCGCCGTTCCTGCCCGCCTCGGCGCCGCGGGTCCTTGCCCAGTTGGGTCATCGTTACCCGTACGGGCCGGACGGCAACGGCGGCCCGCCGGCGCTCGATGAGCTGACCTGGGGCGCCCATGCCGCCGAGAACGGAAGGGTCGCCGCGCCCGAGCCGCTGTTCCCCCGCATCGAAGTCGAGACCGATGCCACTTGGGCTGAGCTGGTGCCCGATCGGTCAGTCGATGAAACCCAGCTGACCACCTCACCGCGATGAGCCGAACGGTACCACGTGACGGCCCGATCATCGGGATGCCGCCTACGATCGAACGCGATGCCGCACGCCGTCCTCGACGCGCGCCAGGTGCGCCGGCCTCGAGCGGATCCTCGTTCCCGGCTGGAATGTCGCCTCGTCGGAGCGGGCCCTGAGCCTTGCCGAACGGCATCCCTGGCTCGACGTCGCAGTCGGGGTCCATCCGCACGACGCCGCGAAGGTGGCGCCCGACGGCTGGGATCGGATCGTCGACTGGGCAGCCGACCCTCGCGTGGTCGCGATCGGAGAGACGGGACTCGACTACGACCGGGTCTTCAGCCCGATCCCCGATCAGCTCGACAACCTGCGACGCAACCTCGAGCTCGCGATGGCGACTGGGAAGCCCGCGATCCTCCACTGCCGGTCGGCGGCCGGACGGCGCGACGCCCAGGACGCGCTCTTCAGCGAACTCAGGGCGGCCGGGATGGGCGGCTCTCGATGGGACAGGGCCTTCGGCGGTCGCCCGCCCGCGGTGGTCCACTCGTTCTCAGGCCCGCTCGACTATGCGCGCGAGATGCTCGACCTCGGGCTTGCGATCAGCTTCTCAGGGCTCGCCTTCCGGCGCGGGGAAGAAGCCTCGGCCGAGGTCGTCGCGGTCGTCCCCGACGACCGCCTGCTGGTCGAGACCGACTCCCCGTTCCTGGCGCCGCCGGGCGCACCCCGCTCGCGCAACGAGCCCGAGTGGGTGCGCGTGACGGCGGCCTGGGCAGCCGAGCGCCGGGGAACGACGATCGAGGCGCTCGGCGCCGCCCTGGTCGTAACGTACGACCGAACGTTCGTGAGCCCGAGGAGCGTGTCATGAAAGGCCAGGCGGACAGGCTCGGGAAGCGACGACGCCCGGTCGTCTTCGTCAGCGCCGTCACGGTCGCAGCGCTTCGTCGCGGCATGTGCGGGTACCACGACTCCGTCGTCCACGGCGTCCTCGGCAGCGCCGGCCCCGGTGACCTCGCACCCCGACACCGATCCCGAGCGTCACGGCGTCGCCGACCATCGCCCCGCCGTCGGCCACGGCATCCGCGTCAAGTTCGCCCCCGGCCGCCCCGTCGCCATCGTCTTCCTCCGAGGCCTGCGCGGTCGAGCGGCAGACCGGCGTCCTGCCTTCGGATCGCTTCACCTCGGTCGTCATCACGACCGGCCCCGACGCCGATGTCGTGACCTTCGCCTTCGGCCGCTCGTCGCTGCCGGGCCCGCCGGCTCCGCCTGCCGGCTCCCTCGAGACCGCCGTTCCGCCCTTCACCGAGGCGGCCAGCGGGGAGCCGATCGGACTCGCGGGCGAGCACGCTCTGCAGGTCCGTTTCACGAACATGTCCCTCCAGAACGACGTCGGCCAACCGACCTACGAGGGCGATCCCGAGTACCGGCCCGGCGGGCAGGCCCTGCGCGACCTGGTCCTGTTCGACATGTCCGAGGGCGTCGTCGGCTGGTACATCGGCTACGACGGGTCCGGCTGCGTGACGCTCGCCAGGGTCGGGGACTCGGTGACGGTCAGGATCGCCCACGACTGACGCGCGGCCGGGTTGACAGGCGTGTCCCGAGTTCGCTAGTCTCCGCTTAGCACTCTCCCATCGAGAGTGCTAAAGCATCGCGAAGCCCCGCAGGCAGATGTCGGCCGGCATGGAGCCGATCGAGACGGAGGCGGGTCCTCGACGCGATGTCTCCACAGGATCCGGGACGTCGCCCGCAGGCCGATCCGGCCGACAGGCGTCCCCGACTCACGCCCGTCGGCCGGCCCTGGCCGTCACAGGAGGAAACACGTTGGCCACAGCCACAGCGACAGCGACGAAGCTTCGCCCGCTTGGTGACCGTGTCGTCATCAAGCCCAGCGAACGCGAGGAGATGACCAAGAGCGGCATCGTCCTTCCGGACACCGCCAAGGAGAAGCCCCAGGAGGGCTCCATCCTCGCCGCCGGCCCCGGGAAGATCCTCGACGACGGCACCCGCGAGGCCATGGACGTCAAGGTGGGGGACAAGGTCCTCTACGCGAAGTACGCCGGCACCGAATTCAAGCTCGACGGTGAAGACGTCCTCATCGTCAGCCAGAAGGACATCCTGGCGATCGTCGCCGACTGACGGCGGCCCGTCACGACTTCCACGCAGAGGTTCCTGGAGGGACACACGAATTGGCTAAGCAACTCATCTTCGACGAGACGGCTCGTCGCTCGCTCAAGAAGGGCATCGATCGCCTCGCCGACGCGGTGCGGGTGACCATCGGCCCCAAGGGTCGCAACGTCGTGCTCGACAAGAAGTTCGGCTCGCCGACCATCACCAATGACGGCGTGACGATCGCCCGCGACATCGAGCTCGACGATCCGTTCGAGAACATGGGCGCGCAGCTCCTCAAGGAGGTCGCGACCAAGACCGACGACGTCGCCGGCGACGGCACGACCACCGCAGTCGTGCTCGGCCAGGCGATGGTCTCCGAGGGTCTCCGCGTCGTGAGCTCCGGGGCCAACCCGATGGTCGTCAAGCACGGCATCGAGGCCGCCGTCGAAGCGGTCGTCGAGGAGATCAAGACGCAGTTTCGCGCCCGGTCGACAACCGCGAGCAGATCGCGGCCGTCGCGGCGATCAGCGCCGCGGATCCGGAGGTCGGCGAGGTCATCGCCGAGGTCATGGACAAGGTCGGCAAGGACGGCGTCATCACGGTCGAAGAGGGCCAGAGCCTGGGCCTCGAGAAGGAATACACGGAGGGTATGCAGTTCGACCGCGGCTACCTCTCCGCCTACTTCGTGACCAACCCGGACCGCATGGAGGCGGTCCTCGACCAGCCGCTCATCCTCATCACCGACAAGAAGATCTCGAGCGTCCAGGATATGCTCCCGGCGCTCGAGAAGGCGGTCCAGCAAGGCAAGCCCACGCTGATCATCGCCGAGGACGTCGACGGTGAGGCCCTCGCCACGCTGGTCGTCAACAAGCTCCGCGGCACGGTCTCCGTCCTCGCCGTCAAGGCGCCGGGCTTCGGCGATCGCCGCAAGGAGATGCTTCGCGACATCGCCGTCCTCACCGGCGGCACCGTCATCAGCGAGGAGATCGGGCGCAAGCTCGACTCGGTCACCTTCGAGGACTTCGGATCGGCCCGCCGCATCGTCGCGACCAAGGACGACACGACCATCGTCGACGGCGACGGCAAGGCCGGACCTGATCAAGGCCCGGATGACCCAGATCAAGGCCCAGATCGAGGACACCACCTCGGACTACGACCGCGAGAAGCTCCAGGAGCGCCTCGCCAAGCTGTCCGGCGGCGTCGCGGTCATCAAGGTCGGCGCGGCCACCGAGGTCGAGCTCAAGGAGAAGAAGCACCGCATCGAGGATGCGCTCTCGACGACCCGCGCGGCCGTCGAAGAGGGCCTCGTCGCCGGCGGCGGCACGACGCTCCTGCAGGCCATCCCGGTCCTCGACAACGTCAAGCTCGAGGGCGACGCCCAGGTCGGCGTCGACATCGTCCGCAAGGCGCTCGAGGCCCCGGCCCAGCAGATCGCCGACAACGCCGGCCAGTCCGGCGAGGTCATCGTCGCGCACGTCAAGGGCCTGAAGCCCGGCCACGGTTACGACGCGCTCAAGGGCGTGTACGGGGACATGTTCAAGGCCGGCATCGTCGATGCCGCCAAGGTGACCCGTTCCGCGCTCCAGAACGCGGCGTCGATCGCCGCCATGGTCCTCACGACCGAGACGCTGATCACCGACCTCCCCGAGAAGGAGAAGGCCGGCGCCGGCGGCGGCCACGACCACGGCGGAGGGATGGACTTCTAGTCCGGATCCGACACCGAATGATCAAGGCCCCCGGCTCCGCCGGGGGCCTTTCGATTCGCCGGGATGCCGGCACGGCGGGGGCACCGAGGCCGACGACATCGGTTCTTCCTCGTCACGGGACCCGTCGCCGCTTGGGATTCCTGCCAGATATCAGCCACGGTCGTGTTCTGCGAAGACCGGCGCGCCGAACGCGCCTTCGCCGGCCGAATCCTTGCCGGGTACGAACCGTCGCGGTAGGTGGCAAGGATTCGCGGCCTGGATGGCCATTCGCCGCGCCGGATTCGCATAACACGAGCCCGATCGTTATCTGGCGAGGATCGGCCGCCGACGGAACGGGTTGAGTCCCTACGGTTGGTGTAACAGCGAGATGGCCGACAACGAGAACGGCCCGCGGCATCGACCACTTCATCCCCGGGTTGGCGGTCAACAAGGCGACCTCGGGCGCGACGGCGCAGGTCGGGCTGACCTACTACTTCTACCCGAAGGGCTCCACCCAGCTCGGTGTCGGGTTCACCTCGTCGGCTGATGCCGGCAGCACCTGGAGCACTCCACAGACGATCATCAGCGGGATGACCTCGACTTGGGCGGCGACCACCAGCCAGGGCCGGATGGTCGGCGACTACATCTCGACGTCCTACGGCTCGGACAACCTGGCGCACGGAGTGTTCGGCGCCGCAAGCGCGCCAAGGACAGGCGCCGGGACGACATGCTCGAGCACGCCGGACAACTGTGTCGCCCCGATCGACACATTCACCCCAGGCCTGGCGTCCGGCAGGCTGTGGAGCGCCAACGACCCGGTCGTGTTCTCGGGCGCCGGAGGCACCGACTCTCAGGCGTTCTGGAACATCGTCGACAACAACGGAGCGAAGCACCGAGACTGAGCGGGATCCGGCCGGTTCCTCCCGTCCGGTCCGTCCTTGAGCTGGCCTCTTTACACACAACGATCGAAGCCCCCGGCATCGCCGGGGGCTTCGTGCTTCTCGAGCGGCCGAACGGTCAGGCGAGCGCCTCGCAGATCTCGTTCGACAAGTGGCCAGTGAACGTGAAGTCGCTCAAGTCGATGCGGCCTGTGATGACGTGGGCGAACCAGCCATTGCGGCCCGTGAAGAAGAACTCGCCTTTCTCGTAGTCGAGGTGCGCCGCCCCCGGCAGGCTCTCGACGATGGACTTGCCGTTGTCCGGGTTCGTGATCGTGACCTGGAGGCGGCCGTTGACAAGCGACTTCACGAGATTGCCGTCGTTGTCGTAAAAGTCCTTCTGGTATTCGTTGTTGAGCGTGACCTCACCAAGCGTCACGAACCCGCAGGCGGTGTCGGAAAAGCCGAAGTCGATGACGACCTTGTAGCGGTCGACCGTCGCGGCCGAGACGGGCATCGCCAAGACGAAGACGAGCAAGGACCCGAGGACCAGGGACAACCTGCGCATCGCGCACCTCCGTTTCCATCCCGACCGACGCGGCCGGCCGATGACGGGATGACGCGGAGCCCACGCTTCCGTTACGCGACGACCGTGCCGCGCAAGATCGGGCACTCTCGCGACAAGGACCATCTGCGTGGGATCGCTCGGTTATCGTCTGTTCCATCGGAGACCGGAGCGCGACGGAGACGGAGAGTGGCATCAGCCCGAGATCGCTGCCCACCTGATGCTCGCGCCGGGACCGCCGAGGTACCGGCCGCGTCATGACGGAGCCAGTCGGACGACCGAAGCCCGATGGCGCGATGGTCGTCGCGCTCCGTTGCCAGGTCCCGGATGGCGTTCTCGCCATCGGCGATGAGCCGCCGAGGCTGACCTGGCAGGTTGCCGGCGCCGATCCGGAACAGGTCCAGACCGCCTACGAGATCCAGGCGTCCTCACACCCCGACTTCGGGGACTCCATCTCGACCGGCCCGATCGCGAGCGCGCGGCAGGTCGCCGTCGCCGGGCCTGGCGCTCCGATGAGAAGCCGCGAGGTCCGGTATCTGCGGGTCCGGATCGAGACCTCGGCCGGCTGGACCGATTGGGGTCCGACGTCACGAGTCGAGGCCGGCCTCCTCGACGCCGCCGATTGGGTGGCCGCCGCGATCACCATCCCGGATGACCCCGGATCGGACCGACAGTCACCATCGCCGGTCGTCCGCCGAAGCTTCGAGCTGCCTCCCGGGATCCTGTCGGCACGCCTCTATGTCACCGCGCTCGGGCTGCACCGGACCACGATCAACGGACGACCGGTCTCCGAGGACGTGCTCGCACCGGGGTGGACCACCTACCGGCACCGGCTCCTCGCGGACGCCTACGACGTCACGTCGCTACTCAGGGATGGAGAGAACGTCATCGGGGCGGTGCTCGGCGACGGCTGGTACCGCGGCCGGCTGGGTTGGAACCGCGAGGGCGATCGATGCCGGTATGGCACGGACCTCGGCCTGATCGCACAGCTCGAGGTGACTCTGGCCGACGGTTCGAGCTTTCGAGTCTCAACAGACGGATCCTGGCTCGCGTCGACCGCGGAGGTCCGATCGGCCGACCTCTACGACGGGGTGTCGATCGACCTTCGCGAGGCACACCCTGGGTGGGATCGACCCGGGTTCGACGCGCGTGCCTGGAGGCCCGCGACCCTCGTCCCATTCGATCCGGACAGGATCGAGCAGCGCCTGGCGCCACCCGTGCGACAGATCGAAGTCCTGCCGGTCGTCCGTCGCTCCGGTCCCGCCGCTTCGGTCATCCTGGACGCCGGTCAGAACGTGGCCGGGTACGTGCGCCTCCGCGTCCAGGGACGCCGGGGTGATCGGGTCACGGTCCGTCATGCCGAGGTCCTCGAGGCCGATGGCTCCCTCCACACGAGGTCTCTGCGCACCGCGAAAGCGACGGATGTATACATCCTCGCGGACGACCTGGAACAGGTCCTCGAGCCCCCGTTCACGTTCCATGGATTCCGGTACGCCCAGGTCGAGACGACGGCCGAGATCGTCCACGCCTCTGTCGTCGCACTGAGCAGCGACCTGAAGCGACGCGGCCGATTCGAGTGCTCGTTCGAACCACTGAACCGGCTTCATGAGAATGTGGTGTGGTCGCAGCGCGACAACTTCGTGTCCGTGCCGACCGACTGCCCCCAGCGCGACGAGCGATTTGGCTGGACCGGAGACGCGCAGGCATTCGCGACGACTGCCAGCACGCTCTTTGACGCCGAAGCATTCTGGACGAGCTGGCTCCGTGACCTCGCACTCGACCAGGACGATCACGCGGGCGTGTCATCGGTCGTGCCGGACGTCGTCCTGGAAGGCGAGCCCCGTTTCGGCCGAGCAGGTTGGGCCGACGCCGCGACGATCGTCCCGTGGGCCGTCCTGGAGTCCTACGGAGACGACCATGTCCTTCGCCAACAGTTCGACAGCATGCGGCGATGGATGGAGTCGCTGCGCGCTCGTGAGGGATCGGATGGCCTGCTGGGCCCCGCGATGCAGTTCGGAGACTGGCTGGACCCGGACGCGCCCCCAGATCGGCCATGGCAGGCCAAGACCGACTCGACCTACCTCGCAAATGCGTTCTACGCGAACAGCGCTCGGCTCACCGCGGACGCCGCTGCCCTGCTCGATGAACCGGTGGTCGAAGCGGACCTGCGGTCGTTGGCCGACCGAGTCGCTGCGGGGACCTGGGCACGATGGCGGGACCATGCCCTGACCACCCCGACCGGCTGTGCCATCGGACTCCAATTCTTCATCGCGCCGGAGTCGGAGCGGTCGGCGGTCGGTGATGCGCTCGCTGGACTCGTTCGTGCGTCCGATGGACGGGTGGCGACCGGATTCCTCGGTACGCCTTTGGTGCTTCCGGCGCTGGCGGCGACCGGACACTTCGATGAGGCCTACCTGATGCTGCTCTGCCGGGAGGTGCCGTCCTGGCTGTACCAGGTCGACCAGGGTGCGACCACCGTCTGGGAACGGTGGGACGCGATCCGTCCCGATGGTTCGATCCATCCGGGAAGCATGTCGTCCGTGGACGGATCGCAGTCAGGTGATGGTGACCCGCACATGCTGTCCTTCAACCACTATGCCTATGGGGCAGTCATCGACTGGGTGTACAGGCATGTGGCCGGGATCGGTCCCGACCGAGGCCAGCCTGGATACCGCCATGTCGTCCTGTCTCCGCAGCCTGCCTCCCAGATCACGCGAGCGCGCGCCTCGATCGACACGCCCTACGGCGATGCCTCGATCGACTGGCAGATCGATACTGCCGGCGATCTCGTGGTCGACGTCGAACTCCCGTTCGGAACGACTGGCACCTTCGTCCCTCCGACCACCGCGAGATCGCGGGTCTCCATCGATGGTGCGAGCGGAGATGTGTCTCTCCACCTTCTGCCGGGACCCCACCGCCTGGTTGTCACGAACCCGAGGATCGCCGGCGCTGCCACGGACGCGGACGTGGCCTGAGCCCGTCGCCGGTGGCGCCCATGCGATCGAGCCCGAACCAGCGCATTCGCGGCCCGGTGATCGCCAAGTGTGCATCTCGAAGCCTTGGGCGGTGCCAGCGGCCGTCCGGCCAGTCGTCGAGCATTCGAAGTGGCTGTTGATGGTCACCCGATGTGCATGAGCCCGGCCAACGGCGCCTCAGAGCGATCCCTGGGCTGGAGATCCGCCGGCTGCGAGTGCTTCGCGCCCCGCTTGCCCTGTCAATGAACATGAGGCGTGCACGAGCCGCGCGGATGGGAGGCCGCGCGCGTCATCGGCTGAAGGTGGCGAGAGGCGTCCCCAGCCGGTCGGTATCCACCTCGACCCCGAGACCGGGACCCAGCGGGACGGGCCCGAACCCGTTGCGCGACCTCGGCTGATAGCCGGCGACGTGCTCGATCGTCCAGTCGTTCATGTAGGACACCGCGAACAGGGCTTCGGGCGGCGTGGCGGCGGCCAGGTGGCTGACGGCTGCGGTGACCAGGTCGCCGCCCCACGAGTCCTCGATCGTGAGCATCAGGCCGAGCTCGACTGCGGCATCGCGCATCAGCCGTGCCTTGGTCAGCCCGCCGACGCGTCCGATCTTGAGGTTGATGTGATCCATCGCGTCCGACGCGACCGCCCGAACCAGCGTCGGGAGGTCGGTGATCAGCTCATCGAGCACCATCGGGAGGCGGCTCACGCGGCGGACGCTCAGGCACGCCTCGAGGGTCGAGCACGGTTCCTCGAGGCGCAGGCGGTCGAATCTCTCCAGCAACCGTGCTGCCACGATCCCGTCCTGCCGTCGCCATCCACCGTTGGCGTCGCCGATGATCGCGTCCTCCGGGTCGGTCACGGCATGCACCGCCGCCACGCGATCCCTGTCCTCCTCCGGTGCGCCGCCGAGCTTCAATTGGAAGCGATGGATGCCCGCCTCACGCTCGCGCTCGACGAAGGCCTGCATCGCCGCGGGCTCCCCGAGTGGGACCGCGACGTAGAGCGGGAGCCGCTCCTGCATGACGCCGCCGAGGAGCACCGCGACCGGCTGGCCGGTGACCCGCCCGAGGATGTCCCAGCATGCGACGTCAAGCGCGCTCTTGGCGTATGGGTGGCCGCGCAGCATCGAATCCATGCGGGCCGTTGCGGTCGCCAGGTCGGCCGCATCCACCCCGATCAGCGCCGGCGCCAGCTCGCGCAGCGCCGCCCGGGCGCCTTCGCCGAACGCCGGCAGGTACGTGCTCCCTAGCGGGCAGGTCTCCCCGAAGCCCTCGATCCCTGATCGGGTCGTGATGCGGACCACTGTGCTCGGCAGCCGAGTGATGACGCGGCCCGTCGACATCACGTACTCGCCGTGGGCGTAGGTGAGGTCGTAGCCGAAGATATCGATCCGGTCGATGACGGTCGGGCTGTCTGCCATGGAATCTCCTCCCGGGCGGATTGTCGCCGACGGCCGTTGCCGACGTCGCCGTCCAACGCCGCCGCGCGATCGGGGCAGCCGTGATCGCCCCGAGGGTTTGACAGGGCGAGGCCATCGCGGTGACCCTGTCCCTGAGCCGTCGTCGAAGAGGCGATCGGCCCGCTCGACCGAAGGAGCCGCATGCCCCGCCCGATCCAGGCCATCCTCGCGCTCGCGATCGCCGCACTCGCCCTCTCCGCGTGTGCCGGGACCGCACCCAGCGCCCCACCGCTCGCAGACGCCCAGGCCGTCATCAACGCTGCGATCGCCTCGAGTCAGGCCGCCAAGACGGTCCACGCCCAGATCGCCATCGATGGCAAGGCGGCGGTCGCGCTTCCGATCGGCGGGGCCACCGGATCGGTCGACCTGACGGGGACCACGGCCTCGGCCGATATCGACAAGGCGAACTCGGCAGCGCGGGCGACGTTCTCGGTCCCGGGCTTCCTGAACCTGTCCGGCGAGCTGATCGCGGTCGATGGCAAGGCGTACCTGAAGACGACGATCACCGGCCCCAAATACCGACAGCTCGCCCAGGGCACGAGCCTGCCTGTGGACCCGACCAACACGAACGGCATGCTCAAGTCGCTCGGCGAGTTCCTGCTGAAGCCAGGCGTGGATCCTGTCAAGGGCGAGGACGTGGCGTGCGGCTCCAAGCAGTGCTACACGGTGTCGGTCGATCTCGATCCGAGCCGAGCTCGCGGCCCTCGGCACCCCGCCAGAAGGGCTCCCGGTGAACCTGGCGGGCGCGAGCCTGCAGATGACGATCCGCGTCGAGAAGGACCTCCCGTATCACCTCGCGGGGCTGAACGCCAAGGTGACGATGGCGGACGGGAACGTGGTGACCGCCGACGTCACCTTCTCGAAGTGGGACGAGCCCGTGACCGTGACGGCGCCGCCGCCTGATCAGGTGGCGCCGGCCGAGCTGATCGGCACTCGCCGGCAGACCCGGCGGGCGCACGTCCAAGGCCGGGTGAGCGGCCCGACCTACAATGGACGGGTGAGTCCCACCCGTCGTCGCCGGTCCGGCGATTCGTCGCTTGACGTTGCCATCGCGGCCGCATCGGAGTCCGTCGGCACCGCATTCGTCGACCTCGACGAGGCGTCCGCGACCCCCGAGGAGCCGGACTGGCTGCGCGCCGAAACGGTCGCGCCGCGGGAGGATCCCGCAGCTGCCGCGGCCTCTGCCGACCCCGCCGCCATCGAGGCGCGACGGAAGGAGCGAGCGGAGCAGATCGTCCGCGCCCTCAACCCCGAACAGGCCCGCGCCGTCACGACGACCGAGGGTCCGCTGCTGATCCTGGCCGGTGCAGGATCGGGAAAGACCAGGGTCCTTGCCCACAGGATCGCGTATCTCGTCGGCGTCAAGGACGTCGCGCCGTGGCGCATCCTCGCGGTGACCTTCACCAACCGGGCCGCGGCCGAGCTGCGCGAGCGGATCATCAGCCTGGTCGGCGAGCGTGGCCGCGACGTCGTCGCCGGCACCTTCCACGCGTTGTGCGCTCGCGTGCTGCGCGCGGACGGCGAGGCCATCGGCATCGGGCGCCGCTTCGTCATCTACGACACCGACGACCAGACCTCGCTGATGAAGCAGATCCTCCGCGAGGAGGACATGCCGCTGACCGGTGAGTTCCGGCCGAGCATCGTCCTCGGGGCCATCAGCCGTGCCAAGAACGAGATGCTCGACCCGACGTTCCTCGCTGAAAACGCGGTCAACCACCGTGAGCGGACCATCGCCCGCCTTGCCGCTCGCTACCAGGCTCGACTGCGCAAGGCGAACGCGCTCGACTTCGACGACCTGCTCCTCGAGGCCGTCCGGCTGTTCGAGGAGTCGCCCGACGTCCTCGCGAAGTACCAGGATCGGTGGCGCTATCTCCACGTCGACGAATACCAGGACACGAACCGCGCCCAGTACCTGTGGATCCGGGCGCTGGCGGCGACCCATCACAACCTGTGCGTGGTCGGCGACGACGACCAGTCGATCTACTCGTGGCGCGGCGCCGACCTGCGCAACATCCTCGACTTCGAGCGTGACTGGCCGCAGACGGCCGTCGTCAAGCTCGAGCAGAACTACCGGTCCACGCAGCTCATCCTCGATGCCGCCCATGCGGTCGTCTCGCGCAACGTCGCGCGCAAGGACAAGAAGCTCTGGACGGAGAACGCGGGTGGCGTCCGTATCCAGCGGTTCGAGGCCTACAACGAGGAGGAGGAGGCCGAGTGGATCGCCCGCCAGGTCGAGGGCCTGGTCGGTGGGCGGTCGACGGCCCTGACCCGTCGCGCCGACGAGGAGGAGGAACCGCGCTTCCGGGCGCGCGATATCGCGGTGATGTACCGGATGAACGCGCAGTCGCGCGCCATCGAGGAATCGTGCCTCCGCTACGGCATCCGGTACCAGCTGGTCGGCGGCACCCGGTTCTACAGCCGGCGCGAGGTCAAGGACGCCTTGGCCTACCTGCGCGTGCTCCGGTCCGACACGGACAGCGTCAGCTTCGAGCGGATCATCAACGTGCCGGCGAGAGGCATCGGCGACAAGACGATCGAAACGCTGCGGACTGCAGCGGCGCGTGAGGACGCCTCGACGTGGGGCGCGATCGAGGCTGCCGCGAGGGGCGAGCTCCCCGGACTGGCTCCCCGGACGCGCAACGCCCTCGCCGACTTCGCAGCGCTCGTCCGCCGGCTGCGCACCCGGGTCGGGGTGCTGCCGCTCCCCGAGCTGCTCGACGACGTCTTGGAGGCGTCGGGCTACCGGGCCATGCTCGCCGACGGCTCCGAGGACGGCGAGGAGCGCTGGGCAAACCTGCTCGAGCTGCGCGCGGTGACGACCCGCTACGACGACCTGACCCCGGACGACGCGCTCGACCGGCTGCTCGAGGAGACCGCCCTGGTCGCCGACCAGGATTCGTACGAGGGCGACGCCGACGCGGTCACACTCATCACCCTCCACGCCGCCAAGGGGCTGGAGTTCCCGGTCGTCTTCATCGCCGGCCTCGAAGAGGGTCTGTTCCCGCACAGCCGCGCGCTGGAGGACGAGAAGGAGCTCGAGGAGGAGCGCCGCCTCGCGTACGTGGGCATCACCCGCGCGAAGCGCCGCCTCTACCTCTCGCACGCCTGGCGCCGGGCGACCTGGGGAATGGGCCAGGCCGCCGTGCCGTCCCGGTTCCTGATCGAGATCCCGGCCGAGCTGATGGTCGGACCGCAGCTGGGTGGCAACGACGAGCGCGACCTCGACCTCGACCTCGTCTTCGGGGCCCGCCGGACCAGCCGGTTCGGGACGCCGGTTCGCGGCGTCGGGCCGGCCTATCGACAGGGGAGCGGGCGACCGGGTGCGCCAGCCCGCGGGCGAGGAGTTCCGTCCGAGCCGCGACCTCGCCGCGAAGCGCGATGCGTACGGCGCGGGGGCGAGGTCCGGCTCATTGGCGCGGCCCGTGCGCGCATGGGACGACGATCTCGATCCCGGGGCCGAGCGACCGGCCGCCGCGACACCGGCCGCCGCGTCCGGGGCGATCCGGCCGCGTCCCGTCATCCCCGGCGAGCGACAGTTTCGCGACGGCGACCGGATCCGACACGCGCGCTGGGGCGACGGCATCGTCGTGACGAGCAAGCTCACGCGAAGCGACGAGGAGGTCACCGTTGCCTTCAAGGACGCGTCGGTCGGTCGCAAGACGATGCTCGCCAGCCTCGCGAACCTTGAGATCATCGGCTGAGGTGGCCGGATCGGCGCCCCCGGTCCGGCGGTGAGGGTGGCCGGATCGGCGGCCCCGGTCCGCCGGTGAGTCGCGGATGCTCGCCCCATGTTCATCTCAGCAGCAACGCGTATGCGACCGAGCGACGCCACGTTCGGATGCGCGACATGTGCCGACCCGAGCGCCCCGCAATCGCGGCAGATGCTCAGCCAGTGTGCGATTCGGCGCCGAACACCGGCCAGACACGGTCCCGCCTCGTGCCTACGGCGCCCGCAAGGCCCCCGATGAACACCCAGCGTGCAACTGTCGGACGACCCTTCGCGCCTCGCCAACCTCGAGGTGATCGGCTGATTCAACGCGCCGGGATGCGCCCGCGAGGCGCCTGACCGGCACCGAACCGTGACCTGGGCGATACCCGGTGGTGCTGGACCTGGGGAGCGGGCCGGGGCAGGGTGGAACGACCGGCACGAGGCTTCGGCCCGCCGGAACCCCCTTTGACACCAACCCATGAGGTTTCCCATGTTCGACAACGCCCGGATGCTCGATCTCATCGAGCGGGCGCTCGCCGCCGAGCCCTTCTGCGCGACCTGCGGCGCGCCCACCACCATCGAGCACGACGGCGGCCTCCTGTGGCTCGTCTGCTCCTCGACCCTGGAGCCCAGGACGCTCGCCCAGCGCCTGAGCGCCGTGTTCCTGCCCCACGAGCGTCATCTCGTCGCCGACCTCGGCCAGTCCGTCGCCGCCTGACGCGTCTCGGAGGTGCGAGGGACCGGCTCGTTCGGTACCCTCGCACCGATGACCATCGCGCTTCCGCCGGTCGACCCCGCGCTCATCGAGGCCGCCTCGAAGCTCGACATCGAGGCGGCGACGGCTCGCCACGCGACGCTCGCGGCGCAGATCGACCGTGCCAACGAGCTCTATCACGTCCAGGACGCGCCGGAGATCAGCGACGCCGAATACGACCAGCTGTTCCGGGAGCTGGTCGCGCTCGAGACCGCCTACCCGGAGCTGACCACCTCCGAATCCCCGACGCAACGCATCGGAGGCACGCCGGCCGGCACGTTCGACGAGGTCCGCCATCGCCGGCCGATGCTGTCGCTGTCCAACGCGTTCAGCCACGACGAGCTCCGGGCGTTCGATGCCCGCGTCCGCCGCGGCTTGGGCCTCGCGTCCGCCCCGGAACCGGTCGCGGACCTGCGCTACGTCGCCGAGCTCAAGATCGACGGGCTCGCCATCAGCCTCCGTTACGAGCGCGGCCGGTTCGTCCAGGGTGCGACCCGTGGCGACGGCACGACCGGCGAGGACGTGACGGCGAACCTGCGGACCATCTCGGTGGTCCCGGGACGCCTCGCCGAGCCCGCGACCCTCGAGGCTCGCGGCGAGGTCTTCATGCCGCGGGCCGAGTTCAAGCGCATCAACGAGGAGCGCGAGGAGGCCGGGCTGCCGCTCTATGCCAATCCGCGCAACAGCGGCGCCGGATCGCTCCGCCAGATCGACCCGACAGTCACCGCTCGACGGCGGCTGTCCACCTGGTTCTACCAGCTGGTCGAGGACGGCGAGACTGTCGCGACCCAGACGGCCGCTCTCGAGCGGCTGGCCGCGCTCGGCTTCCCGGTCAACCCGGAGCGAACCTCCGATCTCGACATCGAAGGCGTCATCGCGTTCACCGAGCGCTGGCGGGACGCCCGCCACGACCTCTCCTACGAGACCGACGGCGTCGTCGTCAAGGTCGACCGGTTCGACCAGCAGGCTCGTCTCGGGATGGTCAGCCGCGCGCCGCGCTGGGCGATCGCCTACAAGTTCCCGCCGGAGCAGGTGGAGGCCTTCCTCGAGGACATCGTCCCGTACGTCGGGCGGACCGGGACGCTCACGCCCGTGGCGCATCTGACACCGACCAAGGTCGCCGGCTCGACCGTCGCTCGTGCCACGCTCCATAACCTCGACGAGGTCCGGCGCAAGGACATCCGGATCGGCGACTGGGTCGTGCTCCAGAAGGCGGGCGACGTCATCCCCGAGGTCGTCCGGCCGATCGTCGAGCGCCGGACCGGTGACGAACGCGAGTACGTGATGCCGGAGACGTGCCCGGTCTGCGCCACGCCGGTCGTCCAGGACGAGGGTGCGGTCCGCGTCTACTGTCCGAACACCCGGTGCCCCGCCCGGCTGGCGCAGGAGTACGGCCATTTCGTGGGGCGCGGCGGGATGGACATCGAAGGCGCCGGGTGGGCCGTGCTTTCGCAGCTCCTCGAGCGCGGGCTGGTCCATTCACGGGCAGATTTCTTCCGGCTCACGGTCGAGGACCTCGAATCGCTGGAGCGCTTCGCCCGCAAGAGCGCGGAGAACCTGTACGGCCGCATCGGGCGTGCACGGGTGGGTCGGCCGCTGGCGCGCGTGATCAACGGCCTCGGGATGCCGCAGGTCGGCGAGCAGACCGCCATCGACCTCGCAGGCTGGCTCGCGGAGCGCGTCCGGCCGGACGACTATCCGCCCGCGGACGGGGACGTCGTCCCAGATCCGTGGTTCGCCGCCGTCGAGGCCGAGCTCCGGCGGATCGGCAGCGATGAGCCCGAGCGGTTCACCGAGGTCCCGGGCATCGGCCCGACCGTCGCCGCGGCGCTCGGCCGCTGGTTCGGGGACGAGGCGACGCGGGACATCCTGCGCGAGCTCGTCGATGTCGGGGTGGTGCCCGAGCGACCCGCCGTCCGCCCGGTCGGGGAGCGGAGTGCCGGCCCGCTCGAGGGCAAGACGCTCGTCGTGACCGGCACGCTCGAGGGTTTCAGCCGCCAGGAGGCCGAGGAGGCCATCCGGGCCGCCGGAGGCAAGCCCGGGGGCTCGGTGTCCAGGAAGACCGACTACCTGGTCGCGGGCGAGAGCGCCGGCTCGAAGCTGGCGAAGGCCCAGGAGCTCGGCGTCCCGGTCCTCGACGAGGCGGGGTTCCGGCGGGTGCTTGCCGGCGAGGACCCGGTGAAGGCGCCGTGACGCCGCCCGATCCGGTCACCGCGTCGGCGGCCTACCAGGCCAGCCTGCTGGCCGCCCTCGGCGATGACGACCCCGCCATGGTCCAGGCCGCGACTCCTTCGGCGATCCGCGCGCTCGTCGAGGAGGCGGGTCCCGATATCAGGACGCAGCCCGAGCCCGGGGAATGGAGCGTGCTCGAATGCATCGGCCATCTGACCGACGGCGAGCTGGTCGTGAGCGGGCGCTATCGCTGGATCATCGCCGAGGATTCGCCCGATATCGTCGGCTACGACCAGGCCCTGTGGGTCTCGGGATTGCGCCACGGCGAGGATGACCCGGCGCGCCTAATCGACCTGTTCGAGCTCCTGCGCCGGGCGAACCTCGAGCTGTGGGCGCGTTTCGGGGCGAGTCACGGCGCGCGAATCGGCATGCACGAGGAGCGCGGCCCCGAGAGCTACGACCTCACGTTCCGGCTCGGGGCGGGACACGATCGGGTCCACCTGGCTCAGGCGAGGAGAGCGCTCGAGGCCGTCCGGTCGGGGTCCGCGCGACAGGCGGTGCGGTAGCGGCGTCGGCTGAGGCGTGGCGTCGGCGCGGCGTCGGCGTCCCCTGGCCTGGGTCGTGCTACGGGCGTCGTCGCGCGTAGCGCTCCATGAGATCGACGACGGCAACGCGGGCCGCCGCCCACTCGGGCTGATCGCCGACGATCACGCCGTCCTGCCCCCATCGGCGGAGCTGGATCATCGCCATGACGATCTCATCGTGGGCAAGCATGCGCGCGCGGCCCGCATCGACCTGGCCTGTCACCAGGTACCGCCGGACGGTGTCGAAGGGCGCCATCCACCGGCCGATCCGGATCCGGTCGCCCTCGCGCAGCGATTCGAGCCAATCGTCGTCGCCGCACGGGGTGGCGATCGTGCTCCGCCTGATGGCGAACGAGATCGACCCGCACACCGCCACGGCTCAGGCCCGGGAGGCGCCCATCGTCATCCACGGTCCGATAGCAGACAGGGCATGACGGAAGCCGCGCATCGGACCTGGGCGGGGCGCCGTAAGGAAGCCCGCAGCGGCGGCAGAAGGCCGCCCATTCGTGGCCGGCCGAGGTCCCGCACTGAAGGCACGCCGTCTCGATCACTGGTCAGAGCGCGGGCAGAGGGTGGCGACGGGGCTCGACCCACCCGGCGACGGGCGAAAGAGGCCGACAGTCGCGTCGGACCTCGGCGGGTCCGCTCATGCGACGGCGTGCGCGGGCGATGAGCGGCCACATAGGATCGAGCACGGCTCCTGGGGGTCCGGGGTTCGACCTCATCCTCGCCGCCCGCAGCCGTCCGGCCAATGGCCCGTTCGGGGCGCCCGGCCCCGCCGAACGGGCCATCTTCGGGCTTCTTTCAGCCCTTGGCGTGGTTGAACTGGCCCCAGATCGCCGTTGGATCCCAGTCGAGCGGCTCCCCACGGATCAGCCGGGGGGCGTGCCACGCCTCGGTCCAGCCGGCCGCCTCGAGCATCGCGAGGCCCGCGAGGTTCTCGCCGAGGAGTCCGGCGCGGACACGCCCGGTCGCGGGTTGCGCGACACGTCGCGCGTGAAGGATCGCCATCGCGTCCTCTGGGTCGGGAACGATCGTGGCTCCGCCGCCCCACGGCGCCCGAACGACGAAGCCGCGAACGCTCCCGAGCGGATCCACCAGGCAGCGCGCCGATGCCGGGGTGGCGAATGCCGCCAGCAGATGTTCCCGATCCTCGCCAGTCGCCGCCTGATCGAGCGCCGCCATCGCCGGAAGGTCGTCGGGGTCGAAAGGGCGGATCCGCGAGTCCGGTGCGCCTCCCTCGGGTCCGAGGCCTGGCGCCTCCACGATCCGGTACTCGGTCTGCACCGTGAACCCCATCCGCTCGTAGAGCGGCCGGCCGGCGGCCGTCGCGACGAGCAACAGGGTTCGGCAACCGGCAACCTCCGCCGCATCGATCGCGGCCTGGGTCAGCGCGAGGCCGAGGCCGCGCCGGCGATATGACGGCTCGACCCAGACCGTGCCGATCCACGCGGCCAGGCCGTTGATCGTCGCTACACCGGTGCCCACGATCGCACCGTCCGAGTCTGCGACGAATGCCCGGCACCCCGGGTGCGACGTCGAGAACGCGAGTTGCAGATCCCGGTTACCGAAATCGCCAAGCAGCATCGCCGCGCTCGCGGGTTCGACGTCCGCTGGAGTCATCGGCCGGATCACGGGCGGGCCCATCGACCGATCGTAGCGGGCGGGCCGCGTCGCAGCGGCGCGCCCCGCGTGCTCGGGGCTAGCCCGCCGCGGCGCCGAGCCTCCCGACCGCCACGAGCCGCCCGTCGATCGATGTCGCGACGAGCGCACAGCCCTGCCCGAGCTCCGGCGGCGCGATGGCCCGGCCGTCCCGATCGACGACGACACGAGGGAGGACGAAGCGATACAACGACCCGTGCCCGATCGCGACGACCGTGTCGACCGTGTCGACCGCACCGTCACCGGGTGCCACGGACCGAAGCCACGGCACGAACCGGCCGAGGAGGTCGTCGAGGGACTCTCCGCCGTCGATCCGCGCCCCGTGGTCACCGGCCGCCCACGACGCCTGGACCTGGTCATGGGCAAGCCAGGCCACCGAGTCCGACCGCCCCTCCATGACCCCGCAGTCGGCCTCCCGGAGCGCGCCCGTGACCTCGATCTCGCCGCCGATCCGTGCCCGAACCACCTCGGCGGTCTCGACGGCGCGGCGGAGGGGGCTCGAGACGATCCTGATCCCAGCCGGGTCGCCGATCTCGGCAACGAGCAGCTCGGCCAGCGCGACCGCCTGTCGCCGGCCCCGGTCGGTCAGAGGGTGCGACCAGCCGCGATCGGCGATCACCCGGCCGACGTTGGCCTCGCTCTCGCCGTGGCGAGCGAAGTACAGTCGCATCGCCGGTATCATCGCGCTGTGACCGCGCTGACACGTGGCGACGTCGAGCACGTCGCCCACCTGGCTCGCCTCGGCCTGACCGACGAGGAACTGACCCGACTCGAGGGCCAGCTGAACCACATCCTCGACCAGTACGCGATCCTCGCCGAGCTGCCGACCGACGACATCCCGCCGACGGCCCAGACCATCGAGCTCGAGAACATCCTCCGCGACGACGTGGTCCGTCCATCGCTGTCCCGCGAGGCTGTCCTGGCCAATGCGCCGGCCACGCAGGGCGACTACATCGTCGTCCCGGCCATCCTCGACGAGCGCTGAGGCCCGATGACCGACGTCACACGGCTCCATGCTCACGAGATGGCCGCGCTCCTGCGCTCGGGCGACGCCTCGGCGCGAGAGCTGGCGTCCGCCCACCTCGACGCCGCCGAGCGCGACAACCACGGGCTCAACGCCTGGCTGAGCATCGACCGGGACCGCGCGCTCGTCGAGGCCGACGCGGCCGATGCCCGCCTCGCGGCCGCCCGGCGTGATGGGGCCCATGCGCTCGACCTGCTGCGGCCTCTGCTCGGCATCCCGGTCGCGCTCAAGGACCTCGTGTCGGTGGCCGGCGGGCAGTGCACGGCTGGCTCACGGATCCTCGAGGGCTACCGCGCGCCCTACGACGCGCACATCACCGAGCGCCTCCGCGAAGCCGGCGCGGTCATCCTCGGCAAGACGAACATGGACGAGTTCGCGATGGGCTCCTCCACCGAGCATTCCGCGTACGGCCCGACGGCCAATCCCTGGGCGCTCGAGCGCGTGCCCGGGCGGCAGCAGCGGCGGCTCGGCGGCGGCCGTAGCGGCGTTCAACACGCCCCCTCGCGCTCGGCACGGACACCGGTGGCTCGATCCGCCAGCCCGCGGCGTTGTGCGGCATCGTCGGGATGAAGCCGACCTACGGGCGTGTCAGCCGGTACGGCATCGTGGCGTTCGCGAGCTCTCTCGATCAGATCGGGCCGTTCGCGCGTGACGCGCGCGACGCGGCGGCGCTGCTGCACGCGGTTGCGGGTCGCGACGAGCGCGATTCGACCTCGTCGCCGGAGCCTGTGCCTGCCACGCTCACGGCCCTGCCTCACGACGACGACGAGGCGGCGGCCTCGATCCGTGGCAAGCGGCTGGGCCTTCCCCGCGAGTATTTCGTGGCCGGTATGGAACCCGGTGTCGAGGCGAGCGTGCGCCAGGCGGTGCGCGCGCTCGAGGCGGCCGGCGCCATCGTCGAGGAGGTCAGCCTGCCGCACACGGCCTACGGCCTTGCCACCTACTACATCGTCGCCCCCGCCGAGGCGTCGGCGAACCTCGCGCGCTACGACGGGATCCGCTACGGGCCGGCGGCGACCGACGGAGACGTCCTGGCGAACTATCTGGCGACGCGCGGACGCGGCTTCGGGGCCGAGGTGAAGCGCCGGATCATGCTCGGGACGTACGCCCTGTCGGCCGGCTACTACGACGCCTACTACCTGAAGGCCCAGAAGGTCCGAACCCTCATCAAGGGCGACTTCGATGCACTCTGGGCGGCGGGCTTCGATGCGCTGGTCGCGCCGACCTCGCCGACGGTCGCCTTCCGCTTCGGTGACCGGCTCGCCGACCCCGTGTCGATGTACCTGTCGGACGCGTGCACGCTGCCTGCGAACATGGCCGGACTGCCCGGCGTCTCGATCCCGTGCGGACTGTCCGAGGGCCTGCCGGTGGGGCTCCAGTTCATCGGCGCGCCCTGGTCGGAGGCGTCGTTGCTCGGGCTCGCCCGCGGCTACGAGGCGATGACCGCCGGTGCCGAGTGGCGGGACCTCGAGCCAACCGCGCTCGCCGATGCCGCCGATCCTGGCGCACCGACGCCGGCCGAGCGAATGGCCGCGATGGTCGGCACCATCTCCCACTGACCGCGCAGGGATCAGTGTCGACTTGCGGCGCGAGGACTCTGCGCCGAGTCGCCGGGCGAGAAACCGCGCTGAACTGACCGACCAGGGACCTTGTCCGTCGTTCGCTCGCTTCTCCATGTGCTACCATGTCGCACATGGAGCGCATCGGCGTCCGTGAGCTCCGGCGCGACGCGAGCGCCATCCTTCGACGGGTCGCTGCAGGCGAAACCGTTGAGGTGACCGACCGGGGGCGGCCGGTTGCCGTCCTTTTGCCCTCGATGCCGACCGGCTTGACCCGCCTCGAGCGCGAGGGCCTCCTGCGTCGAGCGGACGCAGACCTTCTTGACCTCCAGCCCGTCCGGCTCCCATCCGATGCCACACCGCCATCGCGACTCGTGTCTGAGGGTCGCGCCGATTGAGCGCGCTCTACCTCGATAGCTCGGCGTTCGTGAAGCTCGTCGTCGAAGAGGAGGAGTCCACCGCCGTCCGGACCTTCCTGGCGGAACGGGTTGCGCGCCGGGTCTCGTCGGCCCTGCTCCGGACGGAATTCTCTTCGAGCCGTGCGCTACCTTGGCCCGGATGCCCTGGCGACGGTCCGGGAGGGCCTGCGACGAGTCGACCTCGTCGCGATCGATGGTCGGATCCTCGACGCGGCGGGCACCCTGGCGCCGCAGGTGCTCAGAACGCTGGATGCCATCCATCTCGCGACCGCCGTGGCGATGGGCGACGATCTCGACGCGATCGTGACGTACGACGACCGGATGGTCGATGCCGCCCGGGTCATGGGGCTGCCGACGGCGACACCCCGCTAGGCGCACGCGGGACCCACGTCCCGGGGCTTCGGGCGGCTCGGCACTCGCCGTCCGCGGCCAGAGTGGCGGACGATGCTTGGCCGGAGGTGATACATGCGTGTTCGCAACGTGGCCGTCGGCGTGATCATCGGAACGACGATGGGCGCCGGGATCTCAAGGGGACTTCGGTGGTGGCAGACCTGGGGAGTCGATCCCGCGGTGTCGGCGAAGACGCTTCCCGGTGACGAGCTCATCCCGGTCCCGGGCGCCGAGGAGACGCGCACGATCACGGTCGACGCGCCGCCCGAGGCGATCTGGCCGTGGCTCGTCCAGATGGGCTACGGACGGGCCGGCTGGTACAGCTACGACGCCGTCGACATGCGCGGCAAGAGCGCCCACCGGATCGTCCCGGGCTGGCAGTCGCTCGGGGTGGGCGACGTCGTGCCGCACAGCCCGGGTGGCGGTTTCGAGGTCCGTGTCCTCGAACCAGGCCGGGCGATCGGGCTGTACAACGACACGGCCGTCATGGAGCACCAGGCTGCGGCCGGGACCGCGCCCGGCGTCGGAACCGAAGCCACCCCGGCGGGCCTCGCGGCGTCCGGCAGGCTCCTGTCGACCATGCCGAATGACTTCGCAGCGAGCTGGGTCTTCGTGCTCGAGCCGATCGACGGCGGCCGCACGCGTCTCATCGAGCGATTCCGGCTGCGCGTCGGTGCGGCCGGTCCGAGCTTCAGGGTCGCGGGCCCGTTGATCCGGTTCGGCCTCTTCGTGATGCTCCAGCGCCAGATGCTGGGCATCAAGGAACGCGCCGAACGGACGGCCGTGGTCACCGTCCCGATGTCTCCTCAGCCCGAGCGACCGGCGGCGCAGAACGGACACGACCCCGCCACCGATGCCCCGACCGAGCTGCTCGCGGCGCCGGCCGGCTGACCGAACCGCTCGATCCAGGCGGGTGGTCCGCGGGGACTCGATGCCGTAGGCTTGCCGATGATGGCAACCGTGCCGACCGACACGAGTTCCCGCGTCCCGCTCGCCGAGCGCGCTCTCGCCGAGCGCGTCCGGGTCGTCCCGCCATCGGGGATTCGCCGGTTCTTCGACATCCTCGCGACGATGGACGACGTCATCAGCCTCGGCGTCGGTGAGCCGGACTTCGATACACCGAGGGTCATCGTCGAGGCCGGCGTCGAAAGCCTCAGGGAAGGCCGAACGCACTACACCTCCAATTTCGGGACGGTGGAGTTGCGGCGGGCCCTGTCGGACCATCTGGATCGCCGATACGGGGTGCGATACGACCCGGCCAACGAGTTGCTGATCACGGTCGGCGCCTCCGAGGCGGTCGATCTCGCGCTCCGGGCGACGTGCGACCCGGGCGACGAGGTCATCCTCCACGAACCGTCGTACGTCGCCTATGTCCCGGCGATCGTGTTCGCCGGGGGCGTGGTCCGTCACGTCGCGACCCGGTTCGAAGACGATTTCGCGCTGGATCCGGCCGCGGTGGAAGCCGCGGTCACGCCGCGAACGAAGGCACTGTTCCTCGGCTATCCGTGCAACCCGACCGGGGCCGTGCTGCCCGACGCGGTCCAGGATGCCTTGGCCGATATCGCGGTCCGGCACGACCTGCTCGTCTACAGCGACGAGATCTACGACCGGCTGGCCTACGGGACCTACCGGCATCGGGCGATCAGTGCGCTCGAAGGGATGCGCGATCGGACGATCCTCATGGGCGGGTTCTCGAAGGCCTACGCGATGACCGGCTGGCGCGTCGGATACGTCGCTGCGCCGGCCGGGATCCTCGAGGGCCTGGTCAAGGTGCACCAGTACGGGATCATGTCGGCGCCCACGACCGCGCAGGACGCGGCGCTTGCGGCGATCCTCGAGGGTGAGGCCGAGGTCGAGCGCATGCGCACCGAATACGATCGCCGCCGGCGCCTGTTGGTGGACGGGCTCAACGCGCTCGGGCTCGATACCTTCGAGCCACGCGGCGCGTTCTACGCGTTCCCGCGCATCGGCTCGACGGGCCTCACCGACGACGAGTTCACCGAACGGCTCCTGCTCGAGGAGCGGGTCGCCGTCGTCCCGGGCAGCGCGTTCGGACCGTCGGGCGCCGGGCATGTCCGGATGTGCTACGCGACCGCCTACGACCGGCTCGAAGAGGCGCTGGTGCGGATCGGGCGTTTTGTCGAGCGAGTCCGCGCGGAGGCAGGCGCGACGTCGTAGTCCGTGACCGCCCGAATCGCCCAACGGCGATCGCCGAGCGGTACTCCGCGCCGACGGCGCGCCATCCGCGCCCCGACCACGGCGACCCGGACGGGCTCCTCTGCACCCGTCACCGCCCGAATCGCCCAACGGCGATCGCCGAGACACGGTGCTCCGCGCCGACCGCCCGCCCGCGACCTCCCGAATCGCCCAACGGCGATCGTCGCAGAGACGGCGCTCCGCGCCGACATGGACGCATGGCGACGCCGACCCGTATGCGAAACTACCGCGGATGAACATCCCGATCCTTGCCGCGGGGCGGCGGACGTGACCACGCCCGCGACAGCCGCGACCTCACCATCGCCCGTGGCCGCCGCCTCGTCGCCCCTCGATCGCTACGAGGCGGTCATCGGAATCGAGGTCCACTGCCAGCTGCGCACGGCCTCGAAGATGTTCTGCGGCTGCTCGACCACGTACGACGGCGCCCCACCCAACACGCAGGTCTGCCCGGTCTGCCTTGGACTGCCCGGTGCGCTGCCGACGATCAACAAGACGGCCGTCGAGCACGTCCTCCTGACCGGCGCCGCGATCGAGGCGACGGCCCCCGCGGCGACCCGCTGGGACCGCAAGAACTACTTCTACCCGGATCTCCCGAAGGGCTACCAGATCAGCCAGTACGACCTGCCGCTCGCGTCGCGCGGCCGGCTGGCCTTCGACACCTCGGACGGTCCGTTCACGGTCACGATCACCCGGGCCCACCTCGAAGAGGACACCGCGAAGCTCGTCCACGGCACCGACGACCTGGGCCGCAAGGTGAGCCTCGTCGACTTCAATCGATCGGGCGCCCCGCTCATGGAGATCGTGACCGAGCCCGACATCCGGACCGCCGAGCAGGCCCGCCGCTACGCCGAGGAGCTCCAGCTGCTTCTTCGCTCGATCGGCGTGTCGGACGCGGACATGGAGCGGGGGCAGATGCGGGTCGAGGCGAACGTGTCGCTCCGTCGCCGCGGGACCGAGGCGTTCGGGACCCGAGTCGAAGTCAAGAACATGAACTCGTTCCGCGCCGTCGAGCGGGCGACGGCGTTCGAGATCGAGCGCCAGGCGCAGATGCTGGACGCGGGTGAGCCGCTGGTCCAGGAGACGCGGGGCTGGTCCGAGGAGCGCGGCGAGACGTACCGCATGCGTGTCAAGGAGACGTCCGACGACTACCGCTACTTCCCGGAGCCCGACCTGCCGCCGCTCCATCTCGATTCGGCATGGCTGGCCGGGATCCACGCCCGACTCCCTGAGCTGCCGGGCGCCCGCCGCGCGCGCTACCGCGATGCATTCGGTCTCAGCGCCTACGACGCGGAGGTCCTGGTCGCCGATCCGGAGGCGTCGACCCTCTTCGAGGCGACCCTCGCGGCAGATCCGACGCTGGAGCCGAAGCCCGTCGCAAACTGGGTCACAGGCGAGTTCCTGCGCCTGCGCAACGCGGCAGCGGCCACGATCGCCGTCTCGCCCGTCGAGCTTGCCGCCATCATCGGTGTGGTCCGGGACGGCTCGGTGACACGAGCGCAGGGGCGCGAGGTCCTCGAGGAGCACGCGCGGACCGGTTCGTCGGCGTCGGACATCGTCGCGGCGCGCGGCTTCCGCCAGATCTCCGACCGGAGCGCCCTCGACGCCGCCGTGGATTCGGTCCTCGCGGCCAATCCGGCCGCCGTCGCCGACTTCCGGGCGGGCAAGGCGCAGGCCGTCGGGTTCCTCATCGGCCAGGTCATGAAGGCCACCGGGGGCCAGGCGAACGCCGCGCTCGTCGGGGCGACTGTCCGGGAACGTCTCGACGCAGGACACTGACGGAGGATCGAGGTGGGACTCCTCAATATCGCCCTGTGGGTCGCCGGCGCGGCGCTCATCGCGATCGGCTACTCCCGTGGTCGCGGGCCCTACGCGCGCTACCAGGCGCTCAAGTCCCAGGACGCCAACGTCGCGCGCTACGAGGCGTGGCGCGGCGGCATCCGCGACGACAGCAAGACCGGCGCGTCGGTGGCGATGGCGGTCCTGCGCCGCCAGACGCAGATCGCGGCCGGCATCGCGATCGCCGGGGTCGTGCTGGTCTTCCTCGGGTTCTTGATTCGCTGAGGCGACGCCTCGGCCCGGCTGCACGCCGCTTCAAGCTCCGAACCGCCGTTGCACGAGATGCACGCATGGTCGCGCCGGACTGCCCTCTCGGGTCATCCCTGCATCCGGCTTGCGATCGAGGAAAGGATCCGACATGGACGCGGGGTGGATCAGGCGCAGGGTGCTCGATCCGTACGTCTGGCGCAACGGCTGCTCCGGATCCGGCGCCATCGGCGACGGTAGGTGCATTCCACGCAATGGCGGCCCGGCATCTTGCGCCGAACGCACGTAGACGACCTCGTGGGCCGCGCGATCAGCGGCCCCGCCGGCGATCAGCGGCCCGCCGCGCCCCGGTCACGCACCCGACGCCATTCGATAGCGGTGCAGCGGTCCATGACCACCTCGAGACCGGCGTCGTGGGCGATCCGCGCCGCCTCCCAGTTCACGACCCCGAGCTGCAGCCACAGGCACCGTGCGCCCGCCGCCACGGCCTCGCGGGCATGCGGTACGCACAGCTCGGAGCGCCGGAAGACGTCGATCATGTCGAACGGTCCGCTCGCCGCGACGGCCTCGGCCACGGTCCGGAAGGCGGGCACGCCAAGCACGTGACGGACGTTCGGATTGACCGGCACGCACTCGAAACCCTGGTGGAGCAGGAAGCGGAAGACGCCGAACGACGGCCGATACTGGTCGTCCGAGGCGCCCACGACCGCGATCCGGCGTGTCGCCGCGAGCACCCGCGCGACGCCGGCGTCGTCGAGCACGGGCACCGGTCCGCGACCCTCCTCGAGGTCCGCGAAGGCGGCGGCGCGGTCGCGCTCCTCGCGCGTCAGGTGGCCGCCTCGCGCTCGTACGGCTGGCCGTCGGCGGCCGGCGGGATGCTCCGCCCGACGAACCCCGCGAGGACGATGATCGTCACGATGTAGGGCAGCGCGTCGAAGAACTGGCCGGGGATCTGTGACAGAGTCGACCCGAGGTCGCCGGTCGGTGGCGCGAACTTGATGATCTGCCCGAGTGCCAGCGTCGAGGAGAACAACAGCGCGGCCCCGAATGCGCCGATCGGAGTCCAGCGCCCGACGATCATCGCTGCCAGGCCGATGAACCCTCGGCCCCCGGTCATCCCGGCCTGGAACGAGTTGCTCGCCTCCATGCTCATGTAGGCGCCCGCGAGGCCGGCCAGTGCCCCGCCGTACAGGACGTTCTGGTAGCGCAGCCGGATAACGTCGATGCCGACGGTCTCGGCCGCCTTCGGGTGCTCGCCGACGGCCCGGGAACGGAGTCCCCAGCGCGACCGGAAGAGCCAGATCTGGAAGCCGATGACGATGACGATGAGCGAGATGCCGATCGGGCCCTGATTCAGGAACATGTTGAGCAGCCAGCCGATGACCGGGAGCTCGACCAGCGCCTTCGGCGGCAGGAACGCGTCGAAGTTGCCGGCGCCCGTCGGCGACGAGCTCGACACGATCGTGTACAGATAGGCCGTGAGGCCGCCCGCGGCGATGTTGATGATCGTGCCGCTGATGATCTGGTCGGCCCTCACCGAGATGCTCAGCCACGCGTGAAGGAGGGACACGCCGACGGCCGCGCCCACCGCGATCAGGAAGGATATGACGAGCGCCGGGGTGATCCCGAAGAAGGCCGACGGATCCGCTGGGATCATCGGGGCCAACACGATGCCGGCCAGCCATCCCACGAAGGCCGCCGTCAGCATCATTCCCTCGATGCCGATGTTCACGACGCCCGATCGTTCGCACATCACGCCGCAGAGGGCGGCGAGCGCGATCGGGACTGCGGACTGGAGGATGATCGCCGCGTTGGGCGGCAGGACGTCGATGAGGTACCCGGCGAGCTCGAAGACGATGCCCAAGACCGGCAACGCGTAGAGCTGGCTGATGAGCTGGTCCATCAGGTGGTCACCTCGCGCCCGTAGGAGCGGGTGATCGTGTCGGTGCTTCCGAGGCCGCCGCTGACACCCCGCAGCCTGAAGACCCTCGAGAGCACTGGACCGGTGACCAGGAAGAGCAGGATCGTTGCCTGCAGGACGTCGATGAGCTCCGGCGGGAGCCCGGCGTTGATCTGCATCAGCCCGGCGCCGGCCCGCATCGCTCCGAACAGGAGGCCCGACAAGATGATCCCGTACGGGCTCGACCGCGCGAGCAGGGCGACCGCGATCGCGTCAAAGCCGACCGTGGTCCCGAAGCTGCTGGTCATCGTGTGGGTCACGCCGAGTACCACGATGGTCCCGGCAAGGCCGGCCAGCAGGCCGCACAGCGACATCGTGAGCACGATCAGGGTTCGGGGACGCATCCCCGCGTAGCGCGCGGCGTCCGGGTTGGCGCCCACCGTCCGGATCTCGAAGCCGAGCGTGGTGCGGAACAGCAGCCACGAAACGACCACCGTCATCGCAAAGGCGATGACGATCCCGAGGTGTCCCGTGTCGCCGAAGACGATCGGCAGCGCGGCGTTTCCGACGGACAGGGTGATCGGCGACGGAGAGCCCGGGACCTTGAGGGGCCCGCTGACAGCCCAGGCGAGGATGCTGATCGCGACGTAGTTGAGCATGATCGTCGTGACGACCTCGTGGGCGCCGGAGATAGCCTTCAGGATGCCTGGGATGAACCCCCAGAACGCCCCGAAGACGAGTCCTGCGGCCATCGCGACCGGGATCGCGAAGATCGGCGGCTGGTCCGCGACGATGACGCCCATCCAGACAGCGCCGAGGGCGCCCATGAGGAACTGGCCCCCCGCGCCGATGTTGAAGAGCCCGGCCTTGAACCCGAGTGCGACCGACAGGCCGGCGAGGATGAGAGGCGTGGACTGGACCAGCGTCTGGACGATGGCGCTCAGGCTGCCGATCGAGCCCTCGATGAGCGATCGATAGGCGACGAGCGGCAGTGCCCAGTCGAACTCGTGGTTCGGGAGGAGCAGTTCCGAGAACCAGATCACGAACGCGCCGACCACCATCGAGAGCAGGATCGAGATCAGCGGGCAGACCCGCGACACGCCAGATCCGGGCTGGGATGCTCCGTCCGCGGGTGGGCGCCGTCGTTGCGCTCACGCGACGCCGTCCGTCATCTCGGCGGCCTCGGACGGCCGCCCACCGGTCGCCATGAGGAGCCCGACCTCGTTCTTGTCCGCCGAGCGGCCGTCCACCGTGGCGACGATCCGGCCGCGGTACATGACGGCGATCCGGTCCGACAGTTCGAGCACCTCGTCGAGCTCCGCGGACACGAGCAGGATGGCTGTGCCTTCGTCGCGCATCCGGATCGCCTGGCGATGGATGAACTCGATGCTCCCGACGTCGAGGCCGCGCGTCGGCTGGTCGAGGATGAGGAGTTTCAGTCGCCGGTCGAACTCACGCGCCACGACGAGCTTCTGCTGGTTGCCACCCGATAGCGTGCCCGCGCCGACGGTGGCCGACGGCGTCCGGACGTCGTACTTGGCGATGCCCTCTTCGGCCGCTTTCTCGATCGCGCCGAAGTCCCGCAGGATGCCGCGCGCGAACGGCGCACGGTAGTAGCGCGTCAGAACGATGTTGTCTGCGAGCGAGAAGGGGAGAACGAGCCCGAACCGATGTCGATCCGCGGGTACGTACGCGACGCCCGCCTCGTTCATCTCGCGTGTCGTGGCGGATGTGACGTCCTTGCCCACCAGCTCGATGCGACCGCCGGTCGGCTTGCGTAGCCCGATGACGGCCTCCACGAGCTCGTCCTGGCCGTTCCCCGCGACGCCCGCAATGCCGAGGATCTCGCCGGCCCTCACCTCGAGGTCGACCGACCGGACGGCCGGATTGCCCCGGTCGTCGGCCACGTCCAGGCCGGAAACCTTGAGCGTCGTCGCGGCCGGGTGCGACTCGCCGCGGTCCACCGTGAGCTCCACCGAGCGGCCAACCATCAGTTCGGCGAGGTCGGCCTCGTTCGTCTCGGATGGGATCCGCTCGCCGACCACCTTGCCCCGCCGGATGACGGTGATCCGGTCGGCGATCTCGAGGACCTCGTAGAGCTTGTGGCTGATGAACACGATGCTGTGGCCCTGTTCGGCGAGGCGGCGCAGGACGCCGAAGATCTCCTCGGTCTCCTGGGGCGTCAGGACCGCGGTCGGCTCGTCGAGGACGAGGATCTTGGCATTGCGGTAGAGGACCTTGAGGATCTCGACCCGCTGCTGCCAGCCGACCGACAGCGAACCGACCTTGGCGTCGGGATCGATCTCGAAGCCGAATCGCCGGCCCAGCTCGCGGATGCGCTTCGCGGCCTCCTGGCGGTCGAGGAATATCGGGTTTGCCATCGTCTCCGCGCCGAGCAGGATGTTCTCGGCGACGGTGAAGACCGGGACCAGCATGAAGTGCTGGTGGACCATGTTGATGCCACGCGAGATGGCGTCTGACGGGCCCGAGATGGTGACGGGGTCGCCGTCGAGCAGGATCTCGCCTTCGTTGGGCGTGGCCAGCCCGTACAGGATGTTCATGAGGGTCGTCTTCCCGGCGCCGTTCTCCCCGAGAAGCGCGTGGATCTCGCCGGGACGGACGTCGAGATCGATGCCGTCGTTGGCGACGACACCCGGGTATCGCTTGGTGATGCCGCGCATCTCGAGGGCTGGTGCGTGAACGACTTCGGCCCCGGAGGTCATCGGCGGTGCGACCCCTCAGATACAGGGATTCGATGAGCGGGCCGTCCGCGTCGCGTCCGGCCCGCTCGAGATGTCACACGGTGGCGGTGCTCACTGGACTGGGAGCGCTCCACACTTGGCGGTGCAGGTCTTGAGCGTTCCGGCGACCATCGCCGCCATCGCGTCATCGACCTTCTTCTGGATGTCGGGGGTGATCTGTGCGGCAAGGTCATGGCCCGGCGAGACGCCGATGCCCTGGGTCTTCGCGTCGAACAGGATGTCGCCTGCCAGCTTCTGGCCCGCGGCGAGCTCCTGGATCACGGTCCCTGTCGCGATCTGGAGATGCTTCTCGGCGCTGGTGATCGTGCACTTCGCGGCGTTCGGATAGGACAGCGCCTGGTCGACGTCGACGCCGACGCCGAGGATGGTGGCGTCACAGGCGGAATCGAGGATGCCGTTGCCGGTCTTGCCGGCGACCTGGAACAGGACGTCGACCTTGTTGGTGGTGATGAAGCCCGCGCCGTACTTCTTGCCGCCGACCGGGTCGTTGAACGCGGCGTTGGAGAAGTCGTCGGTCACGAAGGCGGTCTTGACGACGATCTTCGGGTTGATCGATTGGGCGCCGAGCACGTAGCCCTGCATGTAGCGGATGCACGGAGCGCACAGCGAGGTGCCGCCGATGGCGCCGATCGTCCCGTTCTTGCTGACGGACGCGGCGATGATCCCGGCCAGGTAGCCGGCCTGGTCCTCCTGGAACCAGATCGAGATGTAGTTCGGGTCGAGGGTCTTGGCGTCGCCCTTGCAGGCGAACTTCGGATCGGGCGCGCCTGTCGGGTCGACGCAGATCGGTGACTGGTCGATCGCCGATGAACGTGATCTTCGGGTTGGCGTGGGCCGCGGCGGTCGTCGCGGCGCCGAGATTGAAGCCGACGGTGACGATCATGTTGAAGCCCTGGTCGACGTACGCCTGGATCTTCGAGGCGTACTCCGACGCGTCCTTCGGCACGACGGCCGGCGGGTTGGCGGCGCCGATCGCGGCGGCTCCGGCCTGAACGCCCTTGTACGTGTACTCGTTGTAGTTCTTGTCGTCGAGGGTGCCGATGTCGGTGACGACGCCGATCTTGAGATCGGACTTCGGCGCCTCCGATGCGGCGGCCGACGCCGCCGCCGACGCCGACGCCGCCGCGGACGGCGAGGCGGCGACGGACGCCGCAGCCGACGGTGCCGCAGCCGAGGCGGCAGCCGACGCCGCCGCCGACGCGGCCGCCGACGGCGACGAGCCGCCGCTGCTACAGGCCGCGACGAAGATGGACAGCCCTGCGACCAGGGTCAGCCCGAATGAGCGGGTTCGCATGGTTCCTCCTCTAGTCTCGCGGTCCGTGCGTCCACGGCGGGCAGCTACCCAGGGATCGCGGGGGACCGGCGCATCGGCGGCTCATGGAGCCGACCGTTGCATGCATCCTAACTAGCCCGTGTCGTGCGCGGCAAGCGCGGACGCTCGTGGCTCGCCGCCAGCATAGGGCCTCGTCGATCGACCGTCGTCCGTCCGTCCGGGCCGAGCGGCGCCAGGCGCCTCTGCTACGCTCCGGCGATGACGAGTCCCGCGACCGTCCGCCCGTCCGACGTCGGCTTCCGGCCCCATGATCCGGAGTTCATCGCGGACCCGTATCCGGCCTACCGGCGCCTGCGGGACGAGCATCCCATGCTCTGGAACGACGAGACGCGGCAGTGGGTGGTCTCGCGCCACGAGGACGTCAACCGTCTGCTGCGCGACAGGCGCCTGGGCCGGACGTATCTCCACGTGGCCACGCACGCCGACTTCGGGCAGGCCGGAGCCGCCCGCCTGGCACGCCCCGTTCCACGAGCTCAACGACGCCGGGATGCTCGACCTCGAGCCGCCCGACCACACCCGCCTGCGACGACTCGTCAGCCGGGCGTTCACTCCCCGGACGGTGGAGGCGCTCCGACCGAGGGTCGAGGCGATCGTCGACGGCCTCATCGACGACTTCGGCGGGCGCGGCGAGGTGGACCTGATCGCCGATTACGCCGAGCCACTGCCGGTGACGGTGATCGCCGAGCTGCTCGGGATCCCGGAGGCGGACCGCCACCTGCTGCGCCCGTGGTCGGCGGACATCTGCCTGATGTACGAGCTGAACCCGCCCGACGAATCCGCCCGGAAGGCGGTCCGGGCAAGCGAGGGATTCTCGGCCTACCTGCGCGACCTCCTCGCCGAGCGACGGGCGCATCCGGGCGACGACCTCATCAGCGCGCTCGCCGGCGTCGTCGACGACGGCGATCAGCTGACCGAGCAGGAGCTGATCGGGACGTGCGTGCTGCTGCTCAACGCAGGCCATGAGGCATCGGTGAACGGCGCCGGCAACGGCTGGTGGACCCTGTTTCGCCATCCCGATGCCCTTGCCCGGCTGCGGGGCGAGCCCGGACTCATGCCGACCGCGATCGAGGAGCTGCTTCGCTTCGATACTCCGCTGTCGCTCTTCGAGCGATGGGTGCTCGAGCCGATCGAGGTCGAGGGCGTGACCCTCGACCGTGGCCAGGAGGTCGCGCTCCTGTTCGGGTCGGCCAATCGCGACCCGCGCGCCTTCGATCGGCCCGACGAGCTCGACCTCGAACGCAGCCCCAACCCTTACCTGTCGTTCGGTGCCGGCATCCATTACTGCCTCGGGGCGCCCCTCGCGAAGCTGGAGCTCGGGATCGCGTTCGCGGCGCTGCTCCGGCGCGTTCCTCGCCTCGAGCTCGTCGAGGCGCCACCCTGGAAGCCCACGTTCGTCCTGCGCGGTCTGCGCGAGCTCCGCGTCCGCGTCTGAGCGCGGCGTGCGCTACGTCGCCCTCGGCGACTCGTACACGATCGGGACATCCGTCCGCGAGAGCGATCGCTGGCCGAACCAGCTCGTGGTCGCCCTCGGCGGGAACTCCCGGCCGCTTGACCTCGTCGCCAATCTCGGCGTCAACGGCTACACGACCGACGACCTGATCAGCGAAGAGCTCCCGGCGCTCGAGCGGCTGCGGCCGGAGTTCGTCTCGGTGCTGATCGGCGTCAACGATGTCGTGCAGGGCGTCCCGCTCCCGGCCTACTCGGCGAACGTGAAGACGATCCTCGACGTGCTGCTCGGGCGCGTCCCCGCGACGCGGGTCGTGACGATCTCCATCCCCGACTACACGGTCACGCCGTCGGGCGCCGACTTCGGCGACCCTGCGAAGCAGAGAAACGCGATCGTCGAGGCCAACGCGACCATGGCAGCGTTGGCCAGCGACCGCCGCATCGCCTTTGTCGACATCTTCGCTGTCTCGCAGGCAGCCGCCGCCGATCGGTCCCTGGTTGCCGACGACGGCCTGCACCCGTCGGGCGTGCAGTATCGAAACTGGCTCGACCGGATCCTGCCTGTGGTCGAACGGCTGCTCGCAGGGTAGCCAACGCCCAGCCGTGTCCGGGCCGGCTTCGGGTGTTGCTCGTGGAAGAACCAAATCCGTCGCCGAGGTCGGGCCGGCGACCGGATCGACGTGTGAGGACCCTGAACCCCGCCGGATTCGTCCTTTTCGCGGCCGCGAGTCACCATTGGCATGGAGCCGCACCGGCCTGTGGCCGAAGATCGACGATCTATCGGACGGATTCTGGCCCCATCCGCGCCCGGATCAGGAGCGCACGCGGTTTGTCCTTCTGGGGAGAACGCCACGATATCGGGCTCTCGGTGGCCGATGGTCCTGGTCAACGTGCTGTTGTCCGTCGTCAAGGACCTCACGCGAGACCGCCCGGGCGGCTCGCGTCGGCGCGGGGCCATCCTCCCTGTTCCGGGATCAAGGACCGATCCGCTCCGGACGACGGCTCTCCGCGACGCCTGCTGGCGGCGCATGTCGGTCATGTCCGGGAGCCTGGGTGTGACACGCGAAGTAGCGACGAAGAATTGACGTAGCGGGTGCACAATGCGCCGGACGCCGGGCGCATCCCGGGTCGGGCCGCGGCCCCGTTGCTGCGTCGCGTGGATGGAGGGGTCAAGCGCCCCGTGGATGCCGCCGCCGCGCTGTCCCGGCCGGGCGATCGCTGGGCGGCACCTGACCGGCCCCGCGCAGAGTTCCGATTGCTCGGCCACCTCGAGGTCGGCGACGGTGACGGCGACGGCGCCCAGGCCTTTGGCGGACCGAAGCAGCGGGCCCTGCTCGCATTCCTGCTGCTTCACGCGGGCGAGGTGGTCACGACCGAACGACTCGTCGACGCGATCTGGGGAGACGAGCCGCCGCCCACCGCGACGGCCGTCGTCTACGGATACGTCCGGAAGGTGC
>CAVYZQ010000002.1:0-33705 GCA_963772995.1 uncultured Chloroflexia bacterium
ACTCGGGTGGGTCGTGGTCGAAGAGCCTGAGGGTACATCTGTGCGGACCCCGCGGACGGCCGCGGGCGGTGGGTAGGTCGGACTGAAGCGTGCCGCGCCCTCCCCTCGGAACGAGCCGTGCCGACGGTCGGAACCCTGCGGCGTTCTCCGTGGCAGAACAGATCGTCGGGTGACGGCCCGGTTCGTCGGCCGCCGTTCGCGAAACGACCACTACAGTTGCGCGGACCGCCGCGGGCCCGCGGTGCATCAGCGTTTCGTGGCGTCCTTCCGGCCTCGAGATGCCACCCATGTGCCCACGACCGGCGCCGATCTGGTCGCCACTGGCCGGACGCGCCGCCGATCGGCACAATTTGTTCTGCTGTGGAGAACACCTCCCGTCGGCGGCCGGGATCGAGCGGCGTCGGAGCGCCATCGCTGACCGGATCACAAGTGGCCGGACTGTGTCTTCGGGTCTCCGGGCCGACAGTCTGTGGACAACAAGCCCGCTGGCGGCACCAACCGAAACCGCGCAGGCGTCACCTCGGCTGGCCGAGGGCCATTGCGCAGGCCCCGGCCGACAGCTTCGTCCTTCAGTGGCCGCACCACTGTGCGATCTACTCAGGGACGGCCTCTGGTCTCCGCCGCATGTAGTACTCGGTGAACTCGCGGCAACGGCCCTCGTCGTCGAACCGGCAGACGAACACGTTGGCGAACTCGCGATCGATCGCCGAGCGGTCGTCGGTGAGGTACCGCGTCCTGCCGTGGGCGACGTGGGCGTCGCCATCGATCGCAAGCACCTCGTAGTCGGCTTCCCAGGAGCCAGGCTGATGTCCGGGTCCGCCAGCCAGGCGGCGGTCACCGCCCGACGCCCGACCACCGCCTCGTCGAAAGGCCCGAAGGCATAGCGCACGTCGGCGCTGAACAGGTCGCTGATGGCGATCAGGTAGCCCAGCCGCCAGGCATCGACGTACCGGTCAAGCCAGGCCTTGAAGGTGTTGTGGTCCATCGCGCTCTCCTTCGCGGGCTCGCTCGGCCACGGTAGCATCAGGCATTCGCGGATGATCGACCGATCGCCCGCGCAGGACCGGAGGCCTGCCATGGATGACCAGCATCGAGCCCTTCGCCGCGCGGCCGAACTCGCAGCCGCGTATCTCGGATCGCTCGAGACGCGCCGGGTCGGCGGGCCGGTCGACCTCCCGCCTTGCGTGCCGCGATGGGCGCCGAAAGCCCACTGCCCGATGCCCCGACGGATTCGATGACTGTCGTCGAGGACCTCGCCGCGGCGGCCGAACCAGGTCTCGTCGGCAGCGCCGGGCCGCGCTACTTCGGCTTCGTGGTCGGAGGCGGCGTCCCCGCCGCGGTCGCTGCCGACTGGCTTGCGAGCGCGTGGGACCAGAACGCCGGCCTGTATGCGCTGTCTCCGGCGGCGGGCGGTCGCCGAAGAGGTCGCCGCAGCCTGGCTGATCGAGCTGCTGGGACCTGCCCGCCGGGACGAGCGTCGGGTTCGTCACCGGAGCGACCATGGCCAACTTCACGGCCCTCGCCGCGGCCCGCCACGGCGTCCTTGCTCGGGCGGGCTGGGACGTCGAGCGGGCACGGTCTGCAGGGTGCGCCGCCGGTCACGGTCGTCACCAGCACGAAGGCAGCCACGTGACGATCTACGCGTCGCTCCAGATGCTGGGACTCGGCCGGGAAGGCGAGGGGGTCCGCACGATCGCCGCCGACGACCAGGGCCGGATGCGGCCCGAGGCCCTCCGCGATGTCCTCGCCGGCATCGACGGGCCGGCGATCGTCTGTGCGCAGGCCGGGAACGTCAACACAGGCGGCTACGATCCGCTCCGCGAGATCATCGCGGATCGCGCACGAGCGCGGCGCGTGGGGTCCACGTCGATGGGGCATTCGGGATCTGGGCCACCGCGGATGAGCGTCGCTCCAGCCGCTCATGGACGGCTATCGCGACGCGGACTCGTGGTCTACCGATGCGCACAAGTGGCTCAACGTGCCCTATGACTCGGGGATCGTCTTTCGTCCGCGACCCCAAGGCCCACCACGGGGCGATCCGGCTCGGCGCCGCCTACTACGTCGAGACCGCCGGTTCCGAGCGCGACGGCTACAACTCGGTCCGGGAAATAGTTCGCCGCGCCAGGGGCTTCGCGGTGCTGGGCCGCGCTTCGGTCGCTCGGGCGGGGAGGGCATCGTGGCCCTCATCGAGCGCGGACTGCTCGCACGCGCGGCGGATGGCCGCGGCGCTGGCGACCGCTCCGGGGGTCACGATCCTGCTCAACGAGGTGGTCCTCAACCAGGCGCTCGTCCGGTTCGAAGCCCTCGATGGCGACGTCGAGGCGGGCGACCGCCGGACGCGCGAGGTGATCGAGGCCGTCCAGCGTGACGGCACCTGCTGGCTCGGCGGGACCACGTGGCGCGGAAGGGCGGCGATGCGGTTCTCCGTCTCGGGCTGGCAGACGACCGAGGCGGACATCGACCGCTCGGCGGCGGCCATCCTGTCCTGCCTCGCCGAGGTCGACGGGCGGGTGCCCGCGCCGCGCTGAGGCCGCTGGCCGACCGGAAGCCAGCCTCGCGGACCCGCAGCCGGATGCGCGAGGACCCCAGCCGAATGTCCCGGCCGGGGTCCTTGGGGCGCCATGGGCCTTGGGCTGGCCCAGGGACGACCTAGCTGGTCGGAGCCGAAGCCGACGTGTACCGGCTCGACATGCCCGTGTGCAGGTACGCGGTGAAGCGTGCCGTCACGGCAAACACGCCGTGGACCCGCACTCCGCTCCGGATCGCGCTGACAGCGCGGCCGTTGCCGATGTAGATGCCGACGTGCGTGCCGGCACCCCACACGACGATGTCGCCGATCCTGGGGTTTGACCGGCTGGCCTTGCCGCGCGCCTTGAAGTAGTAGTACAGCGAGCGGGCGGACCGACCTGCGTAGCGGAGGACATTTGCGTCCCCGGCTCGGCGGTAGGAGTAGAGCACCAGGCCCGAGCAATCGAACGTGGAGGGGCCGGCGGTTCCGTATCGGTACCGGTCACCAACCTGGGCTCGGGCGATTCGGATGATCTGGGCCGCTTCGGTCGTGCTGGACGCCGCAGCGGGGGTGGAGGGGGCGAGGCTGAAGAGAACGGCCGCAGCCCGCGGGTTGCCAGGCCCGGGATGAACGCTCGTGCGCCCATTCGTCGCGGATTCAATGGAGCTCCTTCCTGCCGGCACATCGCGTTGGGGCGCGATGGCGATCGGGTGGTGGCGCCCGCGTGCGCGCACGGAAGAAGTCATCGGGGAGGATTGGTTGGGGGGCGGCTGGGCCGGACCCTATGGGGCCCAACCGGGCCAGGGACCTTGCCGGGAGGACACACGGCAATTGCCGTGCGCACGGGCACTCTTTGGTTTTTCGGGTCCCTGTTCTGACCTTGGGGTGGTTCAGCGAGGCGCAGTCTACCCGACATCGAAAGGTCGTGCTGACGACGGGACGGCCCGGCTAGCATTCTCCTGTCATGTCCGACCCTCGCGAACCGTCTGCTCCGCTCGTGGTGGTGAACGCCAGGGCCGCCCGCCTGCACGACTCGAGCCGGCGCGCCGAGATCGTCGAGACCGTCGCGCGGGCCGTCAGAGCCCGGACGGGACGGGTGCCCGCGATCGAAGACGGCGACTTTGCCGAAGCAGGGGCGACGCTCGCCGCGATCGCCGATCCGTCGCTCGTCGTAGCCGTCGGCGGCGACGGCACGATCCGCCAGGCGGCGGCTGCGGTGGCAGGTCGCGGCATTCCCCTCGCCGTGGTCCCGGGTGGCACGGGCAATGTGCTCGCCGGCTCGCTCGGGATCGGTGGTGTGGGAGGCGCCATCGAAGCGATCCGTCACGGGCCGCCGACGACGATCGACCTCGCGGAGGCGCGCTGGGGGGCGCCCGCCACGGAGGCCCCGGGGACGGTGGCCGCGGGATCGTGGTCGTCGCCTGCGGCATGGGCCTCGACGCGCGGATCATGGCTGCCGCCGAGCATGAATGGAAGCGCCGCATGCGGTTCGGTGCCTACGTGGGCGCGGTCCTGCGCGAGCTGACCCGGCTCCGCGCGACAGAGTTCCGGATCGAGGCCGATGGCGACGTGATCGAGATGCCGGGAATCCTCGCGCTCGTGGCGAACGTCGGTGAGCGTGCCGGGACGGCTCGGACCGCGCCCCACATCGATCCCGCCGACGGCCGGCTCGATCTCATCGTCCTCGGCGGGACCAGTCCCGCGCAGCTGTCCCAGGGAGCCGCGAAGCTGATGCTGCGGACCGGGGAGTGGGCGGACGGCGTCATCCGACGGTCGGTGACTTCTGTCCGGATCGAAGCCGAACCCGCGCAACCCATCGAGATCGACGGCGATGCCCAGGAGGCAGGCTGGCTCGAGGCGAACGTCCTGCCGGCCGCGCTGACCGTGCTGACCCCGCCGTCGCGCTGACGGTCTTGACCCCGCCGTCGTCCGAATCTGGAGCCCTGTCGGCGGCATCGCAGCCTGCTAGCCTTGGCGGCATGGAGGCGTCACGGTCGCCGAGCAATTCGGCTCCCTCGCTGGGTATCCTCATCATCGTCATCGGGACGATCATCCGCTGCGTCCCGATCGTCGCCGCCCTGGTCAAACCCACGGGTTCGGTGGCGGAATGGCTCGCCGACTATTCGCCGGTCCCTGACTTCACGCCGGGTTCCGCGCTCGAGGTGATCGGCACGGCCGGCCTCATCGGGATCCTGGCCGTCAGCGTGCTGTCGATCGTGGGCCTGCTGCAACGTCGCACGTGGGGCTGGACGCTGGCGATCGTGACCGCGGGCATCGTCCTGGCACTGAATATCGGGTGGTGGGCGAGCGGCGAGCCGCGCTACCTGTCGATGGCGGTGAACACGATCGTGGTCTTCTACCTCAGCCAGCGCGACCTCCGGGCCGCCTACGGGGTGACGGGCTGATGGGCGAGGCGACGCTGACGGACGACGCGACCGGGATGGATACGGCGACCCTCACGGCGGCGGCGGCCCGGACTACGGCGGCGGCAGGCGACCTCGAGCTGCTCCGCCGCCACGAGCCGCTGCTGCAATTCACTCACGGCGAGCTGTTCTTTCCGATCGCCGCCGAGGTCCTACGTCAGCGGGTTGCGAGATGCTGGAAGGCACGACACTGCGCGACGCCTCGGTCGTCATCCCCGAGGGGGTAGCCTGGGCCTCGAACGCCTGGCGGCTGCCGGAGATGCGCCCCCGGGCCACTCCCAGTTCCTCCGGTTCGTGCCCAAGCCGCTCGGGTCCATCGAGCTGGCCCGCTGGCGGAACCGCCCGGGGCGGCGATCCTCTCGGCCCCGGGTGGCCTTGCCCGGGTCGGTCTCGTCTGCGCGGCTCGTGGACGCGGGCCTGGTGGCGTCGCTCCTGCTGCGCGGCCGCGTCCCGGGTGGCACGACAGCGGCGGCGTCGCAGCGTTGTCGAGGGGATCCGCGGCCGCGACCCGCGGGTCGTCTACCACGGCCGGGTGGTTCGCGAGGGCCGCTGGGTCGTCCTCCACTACATGTTCCTGTACGCCGTGGACGACTGGCGCTCGACCTTCGAGGGCGCCAACGACCACGAGGCGGACTGGGAGCAGTGCTTCGTCGTCTGCGAGGCGCTCGACGACGGGGAGGTCCGAGCCGGCCTGGTTCTGCGCGGCCGCGCACGACGAGAAGGGCGAAGACCTTCGCCGTCGATGGGACGACCCTCGGCTCACCGTGGTCGATGGCCACCCGCTGGTTTTCCCGGGGGCCGGCTGGCATGCGACCTATCTCGAGCAGGGCGAATACATCATGCGGCTTCCCTCCCGGGCGAGCGCAACATCCGCGGCCCGCTTGACCTGGTGCGGCGGTTGTGGCGCGACACGCTCGACCAGCCGGACCCCGGCGACCTCGCCGAGAAGGCCACGCGGGCCTTCAGCGTCCCGTTCGTCGACTACGCCCGGGGCGACGGCATCGCGATCGGGCCGGGCGGTGATATCGCCTGGACGCCGATCGTCATCGGCGACGACGATGGTTGGGTCGACAGTTACAAGGGCCTGTGGGGCCTCGACACCGGCGACCGGTTCGCGGGCGAGCGGGCGCCGGGCGGGCCCAAAGTACACCCGGATCGGAACCGTCCGCCAATCCTGGCACGATCCTCTCAGTTTCGCGGGCCTCGACAAGGTGGCGCCGCCGTCGCAGGCGGTCGCGGCGCTCGAGGCGCGGATGGTCGATCTGCTCGCGGAGCGCGCGGACGTCGCCAGCAAGGCAGCGGAGCTCGAGCGCACGCTGCCGCTCCGGGAGGCCGAACTGGGGGCCATCCGTGAGGCGGCAGGCGCCGACGCCTATCGCGCGGTCCGGACGGGGGAGGTCCGCGAGGCTGCGAGCCAGTTGGCTGCCCTACGCAGCCAGATCGTCCAGTTGACGACCGCGATCGAGGCCGGCCGACGCCGTGCGGAGGACCTTCGCGCCGGCGTGCTCGACGACCCTCGCGCCCATCTCCGCCACGCGGCCGAGCCGGAACCGCCGGCCGAGACCAACCGGCGAGCCCTCGCGGAGACATGGGCGGCTTTGAGCGTCGGCCTGCTGATCATCGCGCTCGCGGTGATCCTGTGGTTCCGGATCCTGCCGCCCGTCGTCGTGGTCGTGGTCCTCTTCGGCTCCTATCTCGCGATAGATCGTTCTTCCGGCGCGACGTGCAAATCCTCCTGCTGCGCATCTCGATCGCGCTCGCTCTCGTGAGCGCCTTGATCCTTGCCTTCGAGTTCCTCCGTGAGGTCGTCCTCGTCGGGCTGCTCGGGCTCGGAGTGCTCCTCATCGTCGACAACGTGGGGGCGATGCGCCGACGACGCATCTGACCGTTCGGCCGCCCGCGCGCGGTGGTTCGTTCGGCCCGTTCGCCATCCCGTTGGGCGCCCCGCGGATGTGCTCTAATGGCGGCCTAGGGTCGGTGCCCCGAGCACCGACGGACGACGCGGGCCGCCGGCACGAGGCAGAGCCCGCCGCGAGGTGACCCATGGGTATCACGACCGCGCCCGGCTCCATGACCAGCAAGGAGATCGCGGCGCTTTCCAAGGAGCACACGTTCTTCTCCTGGTCGGTCCAGGGGGCAGTCGACCCGATCGTCATCGACCATGCCGAGGGCGTCTACCTGTACACGCCCGAGGGTCAGCGGATCATCGATTTCAACAGCCAGCTGATGTCGGTCAACATCGGCCACGGCAACCGGCGGGTCATCGACGCCATCATCGAACAGGCCACGAAGCTCCAGTACGTTCAGCCGGCGTTCGCCACCGAGATCCGGGCACGACTCGGCGCCAAGCTCGCCGAGATCCTGCCCGGCGACATGGACAAGGTGTTCTTCACGCTCGGCGGCGCGGAGGCGGTCGAGAACGCGATCAAGCTCGCCCGCCGGCGAGCGGCCGCCACAAGATCCTGGCCCGCTACCGCGCGTATCACGGCGCGACGCTCGGGGCGATGACGTTGACCGGCGATCCGCGCCGGTGGGCCAACGAGCCGGGCATCGTCGGGGTCGTCCGCTCCCCGGATACCATCGCTGGGGAGAGGCCGAACCACGTCCCGTGGCCGAGAGCCTCCAGGGCCTCGAGGACGTCATCCGCTACGAGGGTGCGAAGACGATCGCGGCGGTCTTCCTCGAGACCATCGTGGGCACCAACGGGATCCTCATCCCGCCCGACGGCTACATGCAGGCGTCCGCGAGATCTGCGACCGGAACGACATCTTGATGGTCTGTCGACGAGGTGATGGCGGGCTTCGGGCGGACCGGCCGCTGGTTCGCGGTGGACCACTGGGACGTGACCCCCGACCTCATGACGATGGCCAAGGGCCTCACCAGCTCGTACCTGCCGCTCGGCGCGGTCGCCATGCGCCACCACGTGGCCGAGAAGTTCGAGAACCAGATGTTCTATGGCGGCCTGACCTACAGCAGCCACCCGGTCAGCCTCGCCGCGTCTCTTGCGACCATCTCGGTCTACGAGGACGACGGCCTCATCGCCAACGCCGCGCGCCTCGACCCGGTGATGCGCGAGCACCACCGACGCCTGACCGAGAAGCATCCGAGCGTGGGGGCCACTCGCAGCCTCGGACTGTTCGGGATCATCGACCTCGTCCGGTCCCGCGACCCCTGGACGCCGCTGACCCCGTTCAACGGCACCTCCGACGAGATGAAGGCGATCGGCAAGTACTTCCGTGACAACGGCCTGTACACGATGGTGCCGAACAACTCCATCCGCACCAACCCGCCGCTGTGCATCACCGAGGAGCAGCTGGCGGAGGGCTTCGAGATCATCGATCGGGCCCTCGAGATCGCCGACCAGGCGGTGACCGGCTAGATCCATGGCGTCGACCGCTGCGACCCGGGTCGCGCGTCCGGCTCCCCGCGTGGCGGTCGGTGGCCGTCCAAGGGCGGCTATCACCCTCGTCGCGTTCCTCGTCCTCGTGGCGGTCGCGTGGGAGGGCGCCAAGTTCCTCGGCGGAACGCCGTGGCGTGCCCTGGGCGCCGCGCCCGGCTCGCCCGTGCTGTGGAACCCGCCGTTCCGCTGGCCGTTCGCCAACGACCAGAACCTGCCGCACATGTGGGACGATCGTGTACGCGCTCGGGCAGCCGTTCCAGCGGAATGCCGAGCAGTCGCTTGCCGGGTACCTGTTCGGCGCGGCGCTGTACACGTGGCGCGAGGCGGCGCTCGGGTTCGCGCTCGGGGCGGTCATCGGGCTCGGGCTTGCCACGGCGTTCGTCCATTCGCGGCTGCTCGAGCGCGCGTTCGTGCCCTACGTCGTCGCCAGCCAGACCGTCCCGATCATCGCCCTCGCACCGATGATCGTGTTCGCCCTGGGACAGGGAGTGGCGGCCGTGGTCGTGATCTCGATGTACCTGACGTTCTTCCCCGTCACGATCGCGATGATCCGGGGACTCCGCTCGTTCGATCCGCGGGCGCTCGAGCTGATGCGCTCGTATGCGGCCACCGACCGCCAGATCTATCGGAAGCTGCGGTTCCCGGCGTCGCTGCCCTACCTGTTCACGGCGCTCAAGATCGGGGCGACCGCCAGCATCGTCGGGGCGATCATCGGGGAGGACGCCGGGGGCATCCAGGCGGGTCTCGGCCGGGTCATCATCGACATTCAACTCAGTACTACATCACTGGCCCGGAGAAGCTGTGGGCGGCCATCCTCGCCGCCGCGCTCCTCGGCGTGGCGTTCTACGGCTGCGTCCTCGATCGCCGAGAGACTCGTCCTGCGTGGCCGCGCGCCCGCGCCGATCCTGGGTACGTGACCGAGCCGCCGATGGGCCCGCCGCCGATGCTCCCGTCGACGGGAGCCGAACGAGCATCGGTCGTCCGACTCCGCGGTGTCGACAAGGTCTTCTACGTCGGCGACCAGCCTGTCACCACGGCACTGCAGGGCATCGACCTGACCATCGCCCAGGGAGAGTTCGTATCGCTGATCGGCCCGTCGGGCTGTGGCAAGTCGACGCTGCTTCGGCTGATCGGCGACCTCGTCGAAACCAAGCTCGGGCGAGATCGTCGTGAACGACAAGCCGGCCGAGCATGCCCGTCGCGACCGCGATTACGGGATGGTCTTCCAGGCGCCCGTCCTGTTCGAGTGGCGGACGGTCGCGGAGAACGTGGCGCTGCCGCTCGAGATCATGGGCTTCCCGGCCGACCGGAAGACGACGCGGATCCGACAGATGCTCGATCTCGTCGAACTCTCCGAGTTCGGCGAGCACCATCCCTGGCAGCTGTCCGGGGGATGCAGCAGCGCGTCGCGATCGCTCGCGCCCTGTCGTTCGAGCCCGCGATCCTGCTGATGGATGAGCCGTTCGGGGCTCTCGACGAGATGACCCGCGAACGGATGAACCAGGAGGTCCAGCGGATCTGGCCCCGGACCGGCATCACGGTCGTCTTCGTGACCCACTCCATCCCCGAGGCCGTCTTCCTGTCCTCGCGGGTCGTCGTGATGAGCGCCCGGCCGGGTCGGATCACGGACGTGATCGACGTCGATCTGCCGCGACCGCGAACGGAGGAGACCCGTGAGACGGAGCGCTATTTCGAGCTCGTGACGGCGGTGCGCGAGGCGCTCCGGGGGCGTGGCGCGGCCGAAGAACGGTCTGGCGGCGAGGGTGTGGCGTCGGCGCGCCGGACGATGGCCGAAGGCGCGGTCGGGTGAGCGCCACGGCCGGCGCGGCGCCGTCCGCCCAGGACACCCGCGGCGCGCCGGGCGGGGCACCCGGCCGGATCCGGGGAAGGACCCGCCAGGCGGCCGACCTCCTGCCGCCGATCCTGGTCTTCGTCGGCGTGCTCGTGTTCTGGGAGGCGAGCGTCACCGCGCTCGATCTCAAGGCCTTCCTCTTCCCGCCGCCATCGGCCATCGGTCGGGCGCTGGTCGAGAACTGGGATGGCGGGACCTACGCGATCCTGCCGTCGTGGCAGGCGACCGTAGTCGAGGCCGTCGGCGGGCTGATCATCGGGACGGTCGCGGGGGTCCTGGTCGCGCTCGCGACCGCGCGCTGGCTCGTGGCCCGCGATACGCTCATGCCCATCGCGATCGCCGCGGGCGCGGTCCCGATCGTGGCCTTAGCGCCCCTCATGAACAACTGGTTCGGGACGCTGAGCCCGCTGTCGAAGACGATGATGGCGGCGGTCCTCGTGTTCTTCCCGGTGATGGTCAACGTCACCCGCGGGCTCGTCCAGGTCGAAGCCTCCGCGCTCGAGCTCATGCGCTCGTACGCTGCGAGCGAAGGCGCGATCGTGCGCAAGGTCCGCATCCCCAACACTCTTCCGTTCTTCTTCACGGCGCTGAGGGTCGCCACCACGCTGAGCCTGATCGGCGCGATCGTCGGCGAGTATTTCGGTGGATCGTCGCTGGTGCTGGGCAGGATCATCGTCCAGGGATCGAGCGCTCTGCGTTTCGACGTCACGTGGGCGGCGGTGGTCACCGCGGCCATCACGGGCATCGTCCTGTACCTTGTGGTGGTGGCGCTCGAGCGCCTCGTCATGCCGTGGCACGCCTCGATGCGGAGCTACGAGCCATAGCGGACACGCCGGCCGCCGGCGGTCGTCGAGCATCGGAGGAGGAGTCACGCTCATGGGTGCTATCCGGAGATACGTTGCGCTGGCCGCGACGGCCAGCTTCCTGCTCGCGGCGTGCGGGAGCACGAGCTCGTCGACCGCGCCGAGCGCCGCCGCGAGTGCTGCCGCCAGCGCGGCCGCGAGCGCAGCCGCGACCAGCGCGGCGAGTCCGGCGGCGAGTGCGGCGGCAAGGCGGCGGCGCCGGCACAGGCAGCCGCCGCAGCGAAGGTCCGCCTGCAGCTGCAGTGGTATCCGCAGGCGCAGTTCGCCGGGTACTTCGCGGCCAAGGAGCAGGGCTACTACCAGGCCGAGAACGTCGACGTCACGATCGTCGACGGCGGCGGGACGATCGCCCCGCAGACCGTCGGGTCGGTCTCGACCGGTCCCGAGTTCGTGATCGCCTGGGTGCCGAAGGTCCTCCAGGCGCGCGAGGTGGCGGGCGCGGAACAGCTCGTCGACATCGCCCAGATCTTCCAGCGCTCCGGCACGCTGTCGGTGTCGTGGAAGGCCTCGGACATCACCAAGCCCGAGGACTTCAAGGGCAAGAAGGTCGGCGTCTGGGACTTCGGCAATGAGTACGAGGTCACGGCGGGCGGCCAAGAAGGCTGGGCCTCGAGCAGGGCACCGACTACACGAAGGTACATCCAGGACTTCAACATGAGCCTGCTGCTCTCCAAGCAGATCGACGTCTCCAAGGCGATGATCTACAACGAGTACGCGCAGGTGCTCGAGAGCCTCAACCCGGACACCGGTGAGCTCGTCAAGCCGACGGACCTCAACGTCATCAACTGGAACGACGTCGGCACCGCGATGCTCCAGGACGCGCTGTTCGCCCGCGCCTCGTGGCTCTCGCAGCCGGGCAACGAGGACATCGCCGTGCGCTTCCTGCGCGCGTCGTTCAAGGGCTGGATCTACTGCCGCGTCGAACCCGGACGACTGCATCCAGTACACGGTCAACGCCGGCTCCCAGCTGGGCGCCGGGCACCAGCGCTGGATGATGAACGAGATCAATCCGCTCGTCTGGCCGTCGCCGAACGGGATCGGGATCATGGATCCGGCCCTCTGGAAGCAGACCGTCGACATCTCGCTCGCGGCCGGGATCATCAAGGCCGCGCCGCCCGAGGGCGCCTACAGAACGGACCTCGCCACGAAGGCCCTCGAAGGCATCACCGACGACACCAAGGGCACCGACTTCAAGAAGGGGTCCGTGGAGGTCACGCCCGGCGGCTTCTGATCGGCGTTCCACGCGGTCAAGAAAGGGCCGGCCCGCGAGGGCCGGCCCTTCGCTTGGTGCGCCCGGCATGGGCAGTCGCTTGGAGGTGTAAGTCCTCTGGAGGAAGCGGTGGTGCTAACTCCTAGCCAACGGCAACGGCGTCACCGCGAGGTGGGGTCGGAAGGAAGCCCGAGGCAAAGCTCCGACCCGAGGAACACGAACCGCATACGAGGCTGGGCAACCCGGATGAGCCGGCCATGCACGGTGATGTCCGTCACCACCAAGGGGTTGTCAGGTAAATGCGGCGGGGCTGGAGCGAAGGCGTCTGCCCTTACCCGGGGAGGCCTGTCGGGGTGTCGAGTGCAGAGGCACGCGACCATCGCCGTCGCGAGGTGGCGATGGACCCGGCAGGAGTCAGCAGCGGCCATAGTACCGGCGGGGATCGACGACGCCGGGAAGGGCCAAACGTCAGTCCGAGGGACGACCCGGACCGACTCGCGATCGGCACATCGACCGCGGCCATCCCACCCTCGTGGTGGGCCTGCATCCGGGGGCGGGCGGTGAAGCCACCCAGGCCCGGAGCAGAGCGCAGTGCCGAACCGGCGTCGCCCGAGGCGTCCCCTCACCCGGCCCGAGCCGAGGCTCTCTGGGAGGTCTTCCTCGCACGGGACAACCTCGCCCGGGCACTCCGGCGCGTCGAGCGCAACGGCGGCGCTCCCGGACCCGACGGCATGACGGTGGATCAGCTTCGGCCCCACCTGAAGACCGCCTGGCCGGGCATCCGCCAGCGCCTCGACGATGGCACGTACCGACCCAGCCCCGTCCGCCGGGTGACGATCCCAAGCCCGGCGGCGGTGTGCGCGAGTTGGGCGTGCCGACGGTCCTCGATCGCTTCCTCCAGCAGGCGTTGAGCCAGGTCCTCAGCCCCGTCTTCGAACCGTCGTTCTCGGACCGGAGCTTCGGCTTCCGGCCCGGTCGGAGCGCCCACCAAGCCGTGGAAGCGGCGAGGCGGGCGATCGAGGCCGGGGAGACCTGGGTCGTCGATGTCGATCTCGACCGGTTCTTCGACCGGGTGAGCCACGACACCCTCATGGCCCGGGTGGCCAGGCGGGTCGGCGACCGGCGGATCCTGAAGTTGATCCGCCGCTACCTCGACGCCGGGGTCATGGTCGCAGGCGTGACGGTCGCGACGGTCGAGGGGACCCCGCAAGGGTCGCCCCTCAGCCCGTTGCTCGCGAACATCATGCTCGACGACCTCGACCATGAGCTGGAGCGGCGGGGCCACACGTTCGTCCGCTATGCCGACGACCTGCGGGTCTACGTGGCCAGCGAACGAGCGGCTCAGCGTGTGCTCGACGGTGTGACGGTCTTCGTGGAGCGGCGACTCAAGCTCAAGGTGAACCGGGCGAAGAGCGGGGTCGCTCCGGCGACCCGCCGGGGCCTGTTGGGCTTCGGCTTCTTCAAGGGCAACGGGACGGTGAAGATCAGGCTCGATCCGAAGGCGAAGCATCGCCTCAAGGCTCGGCTACGCCGTCTCACCTCCCGGCGCTGGCGGGTGGCGATGGCCGTCCGCCTCGCCGCCCTCAACCGGTTCCTCGGCGGCTGGAGCGCCTACTTCGCGCTGGCCGAGACGCCCTCGGTGTTCGCCGAGTTCGACGAGTGGCTCCGGCGGCGGCTGCGGCAGGTCCGCTGGAAGGAGTGGAAGCGGTTCGCCGCGCGGCGCCGCAACCTCATTGCCCTCGGTATCCCCGACCGGCAGGCTCGCCGATGGGCGGCCAGCCGGAAAGGCTACTGGCGGCTCTCAGGTTCCGCTCCGCTCCAGCGGGCGATGCCCAACCGCTACTGGGCCGACCTCGGTTTGGTCCCCCTCAGCGATCGAACTCGTCGCCTTCGGGAGCACTGGCGAACCGCCGGATGCGGACCCGCACGTCCGGTGGTGTGGGAGGGGGCGGTGTGACGCCGCCCCCTACCCGAATTCTGGGCTCCGGCGTCTGGCCCCGCATCGGACCAGATGTCGGACGACCTCAGCCGGCCGTGTTTTCCCGGATGTCGAAGCTGATCGCGATCTCCTCCCCGAGTGCGCCCCTCGCGTCCTGGACGTGGTAGTCGATCTCGATCTTCGCGAAATTGAGGCTGACCTGGTCGAGCGGCACGCTCTCGGCCCCGTCGGCGCTGCCCCCCTGCTCGAATGAGCTGACCAGGACATCGGTCAGCTGCACCTTGTAGAAATCGGGAAACCTGCTGTCGGCCCGGCGCACCGACAGTGTCGCGTACTTGAAGTGTTGTCCCGTCGCACAGGAGAGGAACAGGTTCGGCGAGGACTTCTGGAGCCGGGACACGAAATGGAAGTCCTTGAAGCTGGCCTTGCCAGTGCCGCCGCCAATACCGCCTCCGAACGAGCCGGTGTTGTCCACGCCGAAGCTGTACGACAGCACCTCGATCTCCCGCGGATGACGCTTATCCGTGCTTTCGCCGTCGATGCCGTCGATCTTGAGGAATGCGTCGAACGCCATGGCTACCCCCTTGTTCCTGTGACGCTGATCTGGAACTCGGCATCGCGCCCGTGCGCGCCCGGCCGGACTTGCGCAACGTACGTGCCGATCGCGCCCGCGTAGCGGCCGGTGCCACCGACCACGGCGTACTCCTCACGGTCGAGACCGCCCGACCCCATCCCGATGATGGTGCCGTCTGCGAAAGTGAACCGTTGGATCGCGATCTGGCCGCCCGAGCCGGGCAGCGTGCCGCCGGAAAACCGGCCGAGATGCTGGCCGGCCGTGTCGTGCAGGGCGCCATGCGGCGACGCGATGGCGCCTGCGTCGGGCAGGGCGCCTGGCTTCGCCGAGGGCGACGTAAATCGGACGTCGTGCACCACGAGCGTGAGCTGTGCCGGACCGCGGCGCTGGCCGGCTCCTCCGCGGCGCCGAGCGCGACGCCCGTGCCCGCCACCCCGAGGCCGACCGCTCCGGTGATCGCCCACAGCCCCCGTGAGATCAGCGCGCGGCGGGTCGTGCCGGCTCGCTCCACGGCTCCGAGGGACGTCCCGTCGGTGCGGGAGGGGGCAGGGGCGTCCATCGCGCCCGGCGGACCGCCGACCTGCCCGGTGCGTCTGTCGAGAAGCCTACCCAGCATCGCACTCCTCCGCGCGGTTGTCGCGGGGCGACACATGCCATCCCTGGTACGCCCCCCGGGCGCGCGGTCATGATGCCCCCCGAGTCCGGGGTGGTCAATCCTCATTCGCCGGGCTCTCAGGATTCCTGGACGGGACCGCGAATCCGAGCTCGATCAACTGCCTGGCGAGCCGAAGCCCGCCCGCGCGCACCCGTTCGGCAGGCGCCCCGCGGTCGTGGGCGAAGCCGTCCAGGACCTCACCGAGCGGCCGGTTGCCGTCGAGCTGGACGAGGAGGTCGGCGGTGGATCGGTCGAGCTCGGCGGAGAAGGGGATCCCGATCGCGAGGGTCACATCGACGGACTCGGACCAGCCGTCTGCGTCGCGCCGGATCCGGCTCTCGATGACGGCTCCGTCGGCAAGCGCGATCCTCTGTGCGGCGAGCGCCGAATCGTCGGCGAGGCGATCGACAGGTCGGCCCGGTGAACAGGCGCAGGACGTGCTCGGCAGGTCGTTCGCGCGGTTCGTTCGGCAGCTCCTTGTCGCGGACCCAGTTCACGCCGCCACTGCGGCGACGCAGGATGATCGAGCCGTACGCGATCGCCTCGATCTCCTCGTCGCGGAAATAGCCGAGCCAGCGATCGACGGCCGCACCATATCGGGTCTCGTCCGGCGACAGCTCGGCGTTCCAGCCGGCGGCCGTTGCCAGCGGGTCCTCGACCCCGGTGTGGAGGATCCAGGCGTCACAGCCATTGCCCGCGAGCCACCCGCGCGGCCGCGCGGTCGGTTCCTCACCGACCGCGATCCAGCTGACCATGATCGTCCCGAAGCCCTCCTCTTCGAGGTGACCCGGCAGCTCGCCGACGAGCCGCTCGCTCACCCGATCGCGACCGAGACCGCTGTCGCGGAAGACGTATGCGGTCTCGGGCGAGATCACGTAGGGAGGGTTGCAGACGACGAGACCGAACGTCTCGTCTTCCACGGGCTCGAAGAAGCTCCCGAGTCGGAACTCGATGTTATCGGCGGAATTGAGCCTTGCATTCAGGGCGGCGAACGCGAGCGCGCGCTCGTTCACGTCGGTCGCCACGACCCGCTCGGCGTGACGGGAGGCAAGGAGCGCCTGGATGCCGCATCCGGTGCCGACGTCCAGCGCCGTCCGGACCGGCCGGCGAACGGTCAGGTCGGCCAGCGTCACCGACGGTCGGTGGAGACCGGCGACGTGGTCAGCCCGGCGGTCGGCGGCCGTGTCGGCGAGATCCGAGGCGACCGCGATGTCGCCATGAGGGACGAGTCGCACAAGCGCGCGCACGACGCCGTCCTGCTCGCCGAGGACACCGAGGATCCACGAGCGAGCCCAGATCGGTCGGGGCGATCGCCCGCTCGACGATCGCGGTCTCGACCCGAACATCCAGCAGGAACAGGCGGATGAGCGTCGCCAGCACATCCTCGGTGGAGAGCCGGCGAAGGTGGATCGGCCGGTCGTTCGGCCGCGCGAGGAGGTCACCTGCCACTCCGAGCCGACCCTGGATGGAATCGCGCGTGAAGTCGGCCCGGCGCAGGAGTTCGCGGAGCGCGGCGACCTGCCGCGGATCGGCGCCGGGCGTCGATGCGTCCGCTGTCACGCCGAGCATCGTAGGCCAGGCAGGCGATCGAGCGGTCCTCGACGACCGTCTCGACGGCCTGACCCAACCCCGCTGGACGCGTGACGCGGGACTTCGGACCAGGACCATCGTGGCTTGGAGCACGGACCTTGGGCCACGATTGACAGCCGGACTTCGGGCGCGGTACTTGCAGACGGCTCCGAGGGGGAGCGGGGCAAGCTCACGAGGACGTCGGTCGTCGCGAAGCGCCTCGCGATCGTGGCCACCACCTGCTCGACCTGCGGCAAGGTCCGCGTCTATTGGGGCTCGACCCTTCTCAAGACCATCAGCCTCTATTCCGCAAGCACGGCGAACAGAAAGGTCATCGGCGTCACGACGTTCACCAGCCCGCGAAGCGGGACACTGAGCCTCCGCGTCTATACGCGCAGTTCGCCCACGACGTGATGCGCTCGGACATGCCGTTCGAAACGCTGGGCGCCTGGTTCGGGTCCTGGCTGTTCGGCCCGACGCTCGGGGGACTGGCGCTCTTCCTCATGTTCCTGTTCCCGACGGGCCGCTTCCTCTCACCTCGGTGGCGATGGGCCGGCTGGCTCGCCGCCTTGGGTCTGGTTCTGTCCGTCGCCGGGATGGCGTTCGCGCCTGGTCCTCTCGACCGCGCGCCATGGATCGTCGATCCGTTCGGCGTCACCGGCGGGGGAGACTGGCTGGAGATTGCCACGACCGTGGGCAACGCTCTCGCGATCCCCGTCTTCCTCACGGCGCTCGCGTCGCTCATCGTCCGGATCCGTCGGGCGGGACCGATCGAGCGGGAGCAGCTGAAGTGGTTCGGGTTGCCCGCGACGGGATGCATCGTGGCGCTCCTGCTCTCGATCATCACGACGCGAGCCCTGAGCGATGCCCTGTGGGCCGCCGGCCTCGTGCTGCTCGCGCTCCTGCCTGTCGCGCAATCGGAGTGGCGATCCTTCGCTTCCGCCTGTGGGACATCGACCGGATCGTCAGCCGCACGATCGCCTACGGGATCCTGACGGTCCTGCTCGCCGGCCTGTTCGGGCTATCGGTGGTCGTGCTCGAGGAGGCACTCGTGTCGGTGACCGCCGGCGACATCGATCGTGGGCGCGATCTCGACCCTGACGGTCGCATCGCTCTTCCAGCCACTGCGGCGGCGGATCCAATGGGCCGTCGACAGTCGGTTCGACCGTGCGAATGTCGATCGCGCAGCGCTCGTCGCCCGCTTCGGGCATCGACTTCGCGATCAGCACGATCTCGATGCGGTCCTCACCGAGCTCACCGCCACGGTGCAGGCTGGAACGGCGCCGACCAGCGCCGAGATCTGGATCGCCCGGCGCTGACGCGGGCGCATCGCGGCTGATCCACGACCTACACTCATCGGACCGCCGAACCTGCGGTTCGGCCGGAGGAGGAGGTCGAACCCATGTGTTGCGTGGTCGCCGCCCTGTTTGCGGCAGGCCCGAGGGCCGCGATCCTTTTGTGGTGGCTCGTCCAGCCGGTGCGCTGGAGCCAGACGTTCGATACGTTCCTCTGGCCATTCCTCGGATTTCTGGTCGCGCCGTGGACCACGCTGATGTACGTCCTCGTCTACCCCGCCGGCATCGACGGCTTCGACTATATCTGGCTGGCGATCGGGGTCGGCATGGACCTGTTCACATGGTTCGGTGGCGGCTACACGAATCGCTCGAGGGTCACGGCGTACCGGGCCTGATCCGACCCAAGCCCGCACCGACCAAGCCCGACGCGTTCCTCCCAGGTGAACAGCTCGGCGCGTCGCGCCAGGCCTGCGATGAGCCCCGTCTCCATGTAGGCGTGGAGCGGCTCGTAGACGAGCGCGACGAACGGCCACTCGAGCGCCTTCCAGGCCGCCCGATCGCGGACGATCAGGCGGGTGTGGTCGGCGTCGATCGGGCTCAGGACGAAGGCGTATGTCCCGGCCGGCATGCTCTTGCTGCGAACCACGAGCGATCGGTTCGGATGGACCTCGGCAACCGGCCAGCCCATCGGCTTGCCGCCGATGTCGTGGTTGGTTCGCATGAGGTCGCCCGCCGCGAGATGCTGCCATTCGCGGCGGATCTCGTGGACATCGTTGATACCAGACCGCAGCAGACGCTCGACCCAGTTGTGCGTGTAGAAGCCGGCCCGATCCTGGCCCATCTGAACGAGCCACGGCCAGACCGGTCCGCAGACGCATCGACGGTCGTCGCCCGGGTGGTGACGTATCGGGCGTCGGGCGCGAGGTCGTCGCCCGGAAGCGAGGCGCTTCGCTCGGCGAGCGTGGCGCCCCACGCCAGCATCCAGGGTCGGATGAGGCTCGCATAGATGGTCGCTGCCCCTGCCACGAGCGCGACGACGGCGAGCCTGACCCTCGGGTCCGATCGGGGGCGGCCCCACGTGCTCAAGCGGCCACCATGCGGTACTCCTCGATCAGGTTCCAGGTCTGGCCGTCGAGCGTGAACTCGTTCCGCCACGTGGCGTGATCCGGGTCGGTCAGGACCAGGTCAGTCGGATTCGGGGCAGGCCTTCCTGGAGGGACTCGTAGATGAGGCGGTCGCCCTCGATGCGGCCACGATAGATCGCCAGGTTCGGCCCGTTGTTGTCGGCGCTGCTCGCACGATATTCACCGGCCGTCCGGTCCCAGCCAGTCACCCAATGGAGCCTCCAGGTGAGCACGAAGGTGCCGTCGGCCAGGAACTGGTCCTGTTCGAAGTCGCAGTCGAACCAGAGGCCGTCCTGGATGAGCCGGCAGGCGGCGCGACCAGTGCCGCGCATCTCCGGAGAACCCGGACCCATGCCTCCCGCCTCGATCAAGCCGGTCCACGTCCAATCCCGATAGAACGGGGCAAGCGCAGCCAACTCCGGTCCGGCGACCGCGCTGCGCGGCAGCTCGGTGGGTGCGTCGATCGTCATCGGTCGTTCCTCCGTGATGCCCCATCAGGGCATTGCCCGCCCGGCACCACCTGTCGGTCCGCCGATCGCCGCCGACCCGCCGGGAGACCTTCCCCGCAGCATCGGCCTCGGACCGTCTGAGATGTAGGGCCGCTCGCCACCTAACCGGGAGGCTGTCCGGACTGACCGGCGCGTCTCGAATGAGGGTCTTTGGTAGTAGAGGTCGATGCTTTCGCTAGCCCGACGATCAGCGCCGGCGGCTGGCGAAAGGATTCGGCCCCAACCGCCGATGACTGAGGTTACGCGCCATTACCGAATCGAGTTCGACGAGGGACCTCGTGGGCCACGTCCCTGCGACGGCGAAACGCCCAGTTTGCGGCGCTCACGTCGAAGGCGTGGAGTGTCCGCCGACGGATCGGCTCAGCAGCGAACGCACGGCGCGTTCGCCCGAACAGGCCCACCTGCCCGGCCGCTACACTCGGCTACCGACGTTCGCCGGGAGTGCTTGGCAGGGAGACGCCAGATGACGGCTGTGCAGACAGTCCTTGGGGCGATCGACTCGGCGCAGCTGGGGACGGTGCTCAGTCACGAGCACGTAATCCAGAGCCTCGGCGAAGACAATCACCACTATCCGTGGATGTTCGACTGGGAGCAGACACGCGCCATCGCGACCCGCGCGCTGAGCGAGGCGAAGGCCGGCGGCGTGGACACGCTCATCGACCTGACCACGCCGGATCTTGGCCGAGACGTCGAGTTCGTGCGCGACGTGGCCGCTGCTTCCGGCATGAACGTGGTCGTCGCCACCGGTATCTGGCTGACCGTGCCGGCCTCGTACTGGGAGCGTGACCTGGACGAGATCGCCGACATCTTCGTACGCGAGATCGAAGTCGGAATCGACGGCACGGCGATCAGGGCCGGCGTGATCAAGGTCGCGAGTGACCACCGCATCGGGGGCGTGACAGCGCACAGCGAGCGCATCCTGCGTGGCGCCGCGCGAGCCCTGAAGCGGACGGGCTGTCCGATCAGCTCGCACTCGTCGCCAGCCGATGGCATCGGTGCACGCCAGGTCGAGATCTTTTGCGAGGAAGGTGCTCCGATGGACCGCATCTGCATCGGCCACGCCGCCGACACCACCGACGTCGACTACCTGGAGTCGCTGCTCAACGCTGGCGTCTTCCTCTCGATGGACCGGTACCCGGATCGAAACCCGACTGGCGCCAGCGAAACGCGACCGTGAAGACGCTGGTCGACCGGGGGTGGGCTCATCGGTTGATGCTCGGACACGACGAGTCGCCGGCGCCGGTCCGTGCCGGTCAAGAGCCGGCTGAGCCGGAGGACCCTCCGCCGTACCTCTTCGTGAGCACCATCGCGATCCCGGCGCTGCGTGCGGACGGCGTAGGAGACGAGGCCATCGACGCGATGTTGCGCGATGTCCCGCGGCGATTTCTCTCGGGCGAGGACGGCGTCGGCTCCTAGAGCCGAATCCGCCGACATTCCGAGAGCGCCGATCGCCTCTTGCCTTTGCATCATCAGCGCCCGGGACGCGATCTTGCTCGCACCATCGGAGTGCCGCCGAACGATGCACGGCGTTCTTGAAGGACCGAGCACCAGTTGCAGAGACGGAGCTGCTTCTGTCTCCTGCCCTTGGTCGCTACGGGATGCGATCCTGGATCGCAGGAGGCTACACAGCCGGTGGTGGGAATGGACGTTTAGCGATGCACGCGACGTCATCCGCCTCGACTACCACAGTCTTTGCCCTATGCCCCGCGGCCGGTCCCGAACTGGCGGTCGCCGGCGTCGCCGAGGCCCGGCTGGATGTAGCCGCGCTCGTTGAGCCCGCGGTCCAGGGCGGCGCAGTAGACTCGACGTCCGGGTGGGACGTCGTGACCGCCTCCACGCCCTCGGGGGCCGCGATGAGGTTGACGAGCTTGATCCGGACCGGCTTGACCGCGCCCCACTTCTTCAACACCTCGATCGCCGCGGTCGCCGAGCCGCCGGTGGCGAGCATCGGGTCCAGGATCAGGCACAGGTCCACCGTCGCCGAATCGGGGAGCTTGTTGTAGTACTCGACCGGCCGGAGCGTCCGCTCGTCACGGAACAGTCCGAGGTGCCAGACCTGGGCGGTCGGCATGAGCTCGAGCATGCCGTCGACCATCCCGAGCCCTGCCCGCAGGATCGGCACGAACCCGACGCGCTCGTCGAGCTCGTGGGCCGTCATCGCCTCCATCGGGGTGCGGATCTCAAGCGGCCGGACGCCCACGTCGGCGAGGGCCTCGTACCCCAGCAGCCACGACAGCTCCCGGACGACCTCCCGGAACTTCTTCGGCTCGGTCTTCTCGTCCCGCAGGATCGCGAGCTTGTGGAGGACGGCCGGATGCTGCGATACGTGCAGGGTCGGAGAAGGCATGAGCCGACGGATCCTCCGGGCGCGAGGTGGCTGACGACGAGTTGACGCGAGGGCTCCCATCGTAGCAACCGGCGCGGTATCCTCGCCTCCCACCATCGAGCACTGGCCAACCGGAGAGTCCGAATCGTGACCGTCAAGGCCAGCCAAACCCCGCCCAGCCCTGCCGAGGGCGCGCCCGCACGCCGGTCCCGCACGGCCACCCGCGCGAAGGCACCTGCCACCCCCGTGCTCGTCCGGCACCTCCGCAACGGCATCGAGGAGAGCGTCCACCGCGGCGACGTGGTCGAGGCGGACGCCGCCGGGCGGATCATCCATCAGCTCGGCGACCCCGATCGGATGGTCACGTTGCGTTCGACGGTGAAGCCGTTCGGCATGGTGGCGCTCCTCGAGGCCGGCGGGAAGCAGGCATTCGATCTCGAATCTGCCGAGATCGCGATCATGACCAGCTCCCATTCCGGTGAGGACCTCCACGTCCGCACGCTCCAGGGGCTTTATCGGCGGTCGGGTGTGACCCAGGCCCACCTCGGGTGCGGCTCCGAGGGAGCCCCTCTCGACGCGCTCACGGCCGCCCGGCTCGCCCGCGACGGTGAGAAAGCCGGACCGACCCGCCACATGTGCTCGGGTCAGCACACGGTCTTCCTGTTGCTCAGCCGTCTCAACGGCTGGGACCCGGTCGAATACTGGAAGCCGGGCCACCCTGCCCATGTCGCCTATCGCACCGCGGTCGCGCGTGCGTTCGGGACCACGCCCGCAAAGCTCGTGACCGCCATCGATGCCTGCGGCGTCGACACGTACGGTTTCCGGCTGCGCGACGTCGCGCGCGCCTACGCGATGCTGGCCGAGCCTCCGCCGTGCCGGCAACGGACCCTCGCAGCGAGCTGGCCGCCTCGCTGACGATCGTCCGCGACGCGATGCTCGGCAATCCCGAGATGGTCGCCGGGCGACACGACCGGCTCGACACCTCGCTCATGAAGGCCGCTCCGGGCCGGCTGATCAGCAAAGGCGGGGCAGAGGCGCTCCGGGCCCATGGCATCCTTCCGGGAGCGCGGACCGTCACCCACGAGGCGGGGGCGTCCGGGCTGGCCCTCAAGGTCGAAGATGGGGATGGCTTCGACCGGGGCACCTGGTCGGCATCGGTCGAGGCGCTCCGCCAGGTCGGTGTCCTCGACGCCAGCGCACTGCGCGAACTCGCGCGCTACCACCGACCTCGGAGCGTGGACCCGCATGGCCGGCCGGGCGCGAATCGATCCCGAGTTCGAGCTGGCGCCCGTCGGCGAGCTCGTCGGCTGATCTGGTTCGCGGCAGCCTGCATCACGCGCTGGTAGCGTGAGGGCAGCATGGCTGTCGAACGCGATCCGTACCAGGTGCTCGGGCTTCCTCGCGGTGCGTCGCTCGAGGACGTCAAGCGCGCATATCGCGGGCTTGCGAAGGCGAACCACCCCGATGCCGCAGGGCCGGCCGCGCTCCCGCGCTTCCTGGCCATCCAGGCCGCCTACGAGTCGATCGCCGGTGGTGAATCCACGGGCCCCAGGGGAACCCGGCCATCGTCGCGGGCCTCGGCGGCCGACCCGGATCGCGCGGGAGCGACCCACCGAGCCTATGGCGCCAGGGGCCGCCGGCCGCGACCGGGCCCGACACCCGGGGGATACGCAGGCGGGGGTCGGGCCGCGGCGGGGCCGCGCCTTCGGGCGGTGCGGGTAGCACGGACCGCGGCGGGTCCGCTGCCAGCGGGCCAGGGCGGTCCGGTGGCGGCGCGACGGCGCGATCGGCGGGTCGAGCGCGGCCCGGACAGCGGCAGGTGCGCAGGCCGCCGGCGGCCCGACTTCGACCGGCGGCGCGGCCGCGTCCGCTGGTGCAGCCGCCTCCGGCGGCGCGGCCGCTTCAGGCACAGCCTCGTCCGGCGGCGCGGCGACGTCCGGTGGCGCGGCGACGTCCGGCGGCGCGGCCACGTCCGCTGGCGCGGCCGCTTCAGGCGCAGCCGCCTCGGGTGGCGAATCGCTTCGGGCGCGGCCGCCTCAGCCCTTGGCCAGGCGGCAGGCGACGCCTCAGGCAGCCCGAGACCCGGTTCGACTGCCGGATCGACAACGGGCTCCCACCGCCCCACCGGGCCAGACCCGACGGCAGACGGGGACACCGCAGCCCGAGCGGACGCACCCCCCGGGCGAGAAGAGGCCCGCCGCCGGCGAAACAAGGCCACCCTCGGATCGACCTCGTACGACGGCGCCGACGCCACCCCGTTCGAACCGGATTGGGGCGGGGCCAGCTGGTATGGGACGACCAGCGGCACGTACTGGACGCTGAACCCGAAGGAGTACGCCGACCCGCGCAAGCACGGACCTGAGTATCAGGCGCGCGCCAGGCGATGGAAACGAGGACGACCCGCCGAGGAAACGAACCGCCAACGGCCAGGCTCCGGACACCGCGAACGGCTTGGGCTCGGAAGGCCCCGCCGCCGGTGCGGGGAGCGCAGACCGTCCGTCGTCGAGGTCGGGCCCCGTGCACACCACGACGTCATGGTGGGAGTCCACCTCCGGACCCGCCGACCCGCCATCCGATGAGGCGAGCGGACAGGGCGATCCGGCACGGCCGCCGATACCCGCCGGCCTGCCTGGCAAGCGACGGCAGGCGAGGCCAGCGCAGGCACCGCCGCGTACGCCGCCCCGGCTCCCGATCCCCCCGACGTCAGCAGGGCGCTCTCCGATCTCGTCCGGGCGCTCCTCGACGAGGGAACCGGCGGAACCCGCGGCCGGATCGTCCGCGCCATCGTCGGCTGGCTCCCGATCGCGTTCGGAGTCGGCTGGCTGGCCGGCGAGCTGACCGGGTGCGGACGGTTCGCTGCCACCTGCGACGGCGCGACCGAGCCGTTCGTCATCGGTTTGCAGATCGCGATCCTGGCCCTGCTGTTGGCGGTTCCACTCCTCGCGTCCGTTACGACGATGGCGACGATCCGCGCTCCTCGTGGCCTCTTTCGTGGCACTCGTTCTGTCGGCGACTGGCTCCGCGGCGGACGACGGATCCGCCGGGTCACCCTCGGCGTCGTCCTGCTGCTCTCGTGGCTGGCCGGATCGTGATCGTGGGCCGGAACCGGGCCACAGCGGCGAAGGCGGCGTCGGCGCCAGCCGCGTTCCCCATCCTCACTCCGTGCCCAGACGCCAGAACCAGCATGACCTCTCGGTCCGCCGCCCAGGAAACCTGCTGGCGCTGCGGGTGATGGCCAAATCGTCCGACGCCGGCGGGGCCACCGCCGCCCAGGTCGCTCGTCACCTCGGCGTCACGACCCAGGCGTCGAGCGAGATGTTCCGCCGACTCGTGGCGGACGGACAGGTCGATCATGCCGAGGGCCGAGACCTCCGCCTCAGTGAAGCCGGCCAGCCGCGGCTGATGCCATCTTCCGGCGGCATGCGCTCCTGGAGTGGCTGCTACATCGTTGTCGGTCTCGGCTGGGCCGAATTGGACGACGAGGCGATGCGGCTCCAGGGCGCCATCTCACCACACATCGAGGCCCGCCTGGACGAGATGCTGGGCCACCCGGAGACCTGCCCACACGGCAACCCGATCGATGCGGAGAAGTCGCGACGACGTCAGGGAACTCGTCTCAGTGAGATGGAAGCGGGCCAGACGGCGACGGTCTACCGATCAGCGAAAGAGGCCGAGGAGGACTCCGTCCTGCTGAGCTACCTCGAGGCGCGTGCCTTGACGCCGGTGCTGGCGTCTCGATCCTGGCCAGGAGGGTGTCCTCGATTCGCTGACGCTCGACGGCCCTCGCGGCGCGCGACGCTGGGCCTTCGGCCAGGGGCTCTCATCCGGTCCTGCCAGGCGAAGCGGACCCGCCCTCTTCCATACAGTCCCGGCCCACTGACCGATGACCGGCCCGCGCGTCGCATCGCTCCGAGCCCCACCGGCCGCTCCACTCGGGACCGCCCGGACGGCTCTGTTCAACTACCTGCATGCCCGGCACACCGGCGGAACGTTCATTCTGCGGTGGAGGACACCGACCAGGCGCGCAGCTCGACGCCTACGAACGAGACATCCTCGATGGGCTCCATTGGCTCGGCCTCCGCTGGGACGAGGGGCCCGAGGTCGCGGGCGAGGCCGCCGGGGCGTAAACCCCGTACCGTCAGATGCAGCGCCTGCCCCTCTACGCCGAGGCGGCCGAACGGCTGCTCGCCGCGGACCTGGCCTATCTCTGCTACTGCACCCCCGACGAGCTCGACGCCGACCGCAAGGCCCAGGAGGCCGCCCCGGAGCCGCCGCGTTACGGCGCGGAGTGCCGCCCTCACGCCGCAGGAGCGCGCCGCGCGCGAGGAGAGGGTCGGTCGGGCGGTCCGATTCCGGATCGGACCGGCGTGGTCGCGTTCGACGAATCGTCCGCGGTCACGTCGAGATCGACGTGGCGAAGCCTCGGTGGCGACTTCGTCATCGTCCCGATAACGGCCCGCCGCTTTACCACTTCACGGTCGTCGTCGACGACGCGGCGATGCAGATCAGCCACGTGATCCGGCGAGGACCACCTCTCCAACACGCCCAAGCACATCCTGCTGTTCCAGGCGCTCGGCATATCCAGTGCCGTCTTCGCCCATCTGCCGCTCATCCTCAACCCAGACCGGACCAAGATGAGCAAGCGCAAGACCAGACTGCGTCGACGACCACATCGAAGAGGGGTTCGTTCGCGAGGCCTTCGTCAACTATCTCGCGCTGCTCGGCTGGTCGACCGGCACCGAGGAGGAAGTCCTGTCGCTCGACGAAATCGTCGAGCGCTTCGACCTCGCGACCGTCCACAAGGCCGGCGCCGTCTTCGATCGCGAACGCCTCGAGTGGCTCAACGGCCAGTCGATCCGCGGCTCGATCCCGACGACCTGATCGACCGGCTGCCGCCGTTCGTCGGGCCGCAGCTGGCGGCCGCCGAATCGACCGGATGCCCACCGACGACGAGCTCCGACGCTCCTGCGGTCATCACCGAGCGGTTGCCGCGGCTCGGCGTCATCGGCGACCTCGTCGGCTTCCTGTGGGTCGATGATCTCCAGTTCGATCCGGGCTGCCGTGCCGAGCGGTGGACAAGGCGACGGCTCGCGACGGGCTCAGGCCGCACGCGAAGCGGTCGCCGAGAGGCGCCATGACGTTCGAGGCCGCAGCTCGAGCCACCGCTCCGGGGCTCGCCGAGACCCGCGGCGGAAGGTCGGCAACCTGTTCATGTCGATCCGGGTCGCGGTCACCCGCCGGACAGCGACCCCGCCCTGTTCGATACACTCGTGGCGCTCGGCCTCGAGCGGACGCTGCAACGGCTGGACCTCCCCATCGCCCTGCTCGAGGAGAGGAGAGGGCGCGCCCCGATGACCCACGACGATCCCCAGGTCTGGCTGGACCGTTACGTCGCCGCCTGGTCCAGCACGACCCGGTCGCCATCGGCGAGCTCTTGCCGAGGACGCAGACCGCTACACGCGTGGGACAAGGCCCTGAAGGGACGTGACGCGATCGTCGAAAGCTGGGCCTCCGACAAGGACGGCCCGGCTCGTGGGAGGCCGCACTAGACGTCTGGACGTCCGACGGCGAGCGCGCGTCCGCGATCGGCAGAGCCGCTAGACCAACCCCGACGGCTCGTTCCGGACGCCCTATTACAGCGACTGGACGCTCCGCTTCAACCGCCACGGCTCTGCATCGAGTTCGTCGAGTACTTCATGGAGCTGCCGAAGCGACTTCGGGCGGGGCCTGACCTTCCTCATGGTGCGTCTGCGGCACCCGGCATCTCGTCGTCACACGCCGTACGCGAGGACGCACGAAATCCCGCGCGATCGTCTTGACCGACCTGTCGTCGGCCTGTCGCAGGGGCGTTCCGACCTGTTCGTCCTCGGGCGTAATCGGATCCCTTGCCGGTGACCGCAATGAGCCGTTAACACCGGGGCTATCCTCGAGCGTCAGATGGCACGCACGATCCTCGTCGTCGACGACGACTCCACGCTCCGCGAGACACTCGCGGAGGTCCTCGAGACGGAGGGACAAGATCGTCGTCGCCGCCGACGGACGTGAGGCGCTGACCGCTTCCGCCCGACCACCCAGACCTCGTCCTGCTCGATCTCATGCCCGAGCTGTCCGGGGTCAAGGTCTGCCGGATCCTGCGTGCCGATTCGCCGGTCCCGATCATCATGGTCACGGCCAAGGACTCAAGTGACAAGGTCGTCGGGCTGGAGCTGGGGGCCGACGACTATGTCACCAGCCGTTCAGCTTGGGGAGCTGACAGCCGCGTCCCGCGCAATTCCGTGCGCCGACCAGCGGCATCGGTCGAGGCGCCTCCTGCGTTCGTCGAGCTTGGGCGGTCCAGGTTCACCTCGGCAGGCATCGGCTGCTGCGCAACGGCGTCGCGCTGCCGCTCGAGCCGAAGGCGTTCGAGCTCTCGCGTCCTCCTCCGGCACCCCGGCCAGTTTCACCCGCGACCATCTGCTCGAGCGGTGTGGGGCTACGACTATGCCGGCGAGACGCGGACGGTAAACGTCCATGTCCACTGGCTGCGCGGGCTGATCGAAGCCTATCCGCGCAACCCGGTTTTCATCCACACGGTGCGTCGCGTGGATACATGTTCCGGCGGCCGGCCTGACCATCAGGGTCTCCGTTCGGCCAGATTGTTCGCTGGACGCAATCCCGCGGCCGGCCGTTGCGCCCAAGACACTAACCGTCGATTGCCTCGTTCTCGGGGGCTGATTTGCGCGGGGTCGGGCGGAGGATTGCGTAGAGCGCACGAGAGCTGCGATCGCGGACTGATTTTGGGGGACGCATGGACGCGGGTACACGGGGACCCGGCGACGCAGGCACGCTGGTACGCGGGCACCCGGGCACGCTGGCACGCGGGGACCCAGGGACGCGGGTACACAGGGACGCGGCTACGCGGCGACGCGGGCACGCGGGCGCGTTGGTACGCGGAACCCAGGTACGCGGGCGCGTTGGGACGCGACGACCCAGGTACGCGGGTGCGCGCTCGGCGGGCCGGCGAAGCAGGCCGCTCAGTTCGCCTTGTGCCACATCCGCTCGATCGCCTCGGCCGCATCCTCCGCCGGAGTCGATCGCGTCTCGAGATAGTCGTCGAGGTCCGCCACTTGATGGCCTCGATCGGCGGCACGATCCTCGTCGAAGAGCCGCGCCAGGGCCGCCCGAGAGATGCCGTCGGCCTCCTTCTCGAGCTGGTCGATCGGGGCCAGGTCACCCTCGAGGTACCTCGAGCCGTCGAGCTTGCGGAGCGCCGCCGACAGCTCGCCGGCCTGGCCGTCGAGGATCGCTGCGAGCCGCTGGACTCGGCCGTTGGCTGGGCCACGCCGTAGATCACGAACGCCTCGGCGACCGACTCGATGCCGTCGACGATGTCGTCGAGGCGCGACACAAGCTCGTCGATGCCTCGCGGTCGAAAGGCGTGACGAAGGCATCCTCGGCCGCGATTGACTTCGCTGTCGATCGCGTCGCCGCGCTTCTCGAGGGCCTGGATATTGGCGACACATGCCTCGAGGCGTCGTACTGATCGACCATCTCGTGCAGCGCGCCCGCGGCAGCCACGAGGTTCTCGCCATCTGCGACGAACAGCTCGAAGAACTTCGGGTCCTTCGGCAACAGGCGGAAGCCATCGATCGACTCCTCCGAGTCGGCGCGATGCGGGCGGCAGCGGGGCGGTCGACTCGTCTTGTCTTGACGCCGCCCCCAGCGTTCGGAGGACGACCCCACGCGGAGGGCCGCAAGGATCCCCGCCCCGGCCGGGTCAGGAACAGGCGCCGACGATGCGCCGCGCGACGCCCCAGCGGACGGCGCGCACGCCCTGGCTGGCCCCTACGCCCATGATGGCGCGGAGATGACCTGGGTCGTCGGACCGTGCAGGCCGAGTCGGCGGTCACGAGCAGGGTCGACGCGGGGTCGTCTCGGCGGCAAAGCCATGGACCGGCTGGAGCTTGGCCAGGCCCACGCCCATCGTCTTGATGATCCGCCAGCCACCGACCGCCGTCCCGGCCGCAGCGCCATCGCGGGCATCACGATGACCCACGCGGCATGCGGCTGCGGGCCGACCCGGCGGCGAACAGGGCCAGGGCGATGATGCCCATCGTCTTCTGCGCATCGTTCGGGCCGTGGGAGAAGACCATGAACGCCGCCGAGCGGACCTGGACCCGAGCGGAACTAGCGCGCCGTCGGCTGCACCGGAGGGACCGGAAGATCCAGTAGTCGACGGCGTCGGCGCGAAGGCGATGGCGGAGCCAGCCACGGAGACGTGAACATCGGGATCAGGACCTTGTTGACAATGCCGTTGATCTGGTCGCGCCCACACCGGCGGCGATGATCGTCGCACCCAGCAGGCCACCGATAAGGGCATCGCTGCTGGGGCTCGGGCGATGCCACGTTGCCACGTGATGAGGTTCCAGCCGATGGCGGCGATCAGGGAGGCCTCGACGATCGCCTGGATCGACGTCTCCTCGTTCACGAGGCCGCTTCCCGATGGTCTTGGCGACGGCCATTGCCCGGCGGAAGCACCGATGAAGTTGAACACTGTCGCCATGATGATCCCCCAGCCAGCGAGAGCGCACACGTAGCAACGTGACGTGTCAATCGCAGTTCGCAATGTCGTGGAAGCCGTTCGTGTAATAGAAGACGACTGCCAGCGACGCGGCGAGGACGAGCCCGACCGTGCCACCCTCCACGATGAGAGATCCTTTCGCGCGAGTTCTCGAACACTCGACGCACCACGAGAGAACGGAGCGGGGTCTGCCGGGGTGATGACGATCGTGATGGACGAACGTCGCCCGTCCCGCAGGCCGCCGTTGATATTCAGCGCGACCGTGAGGGTCATGTCGATCGCCACTCGACCGTCCGACCTCCGGCCCCTGGGGAGGCGGAATCGGACAGACGAGCCAGCGATCGAGACCGAGCGGCCGACCGCGCGGGTCGCCCCAGCGGACCATGCCGGCTCCAGCGCTCCGACGCCGACGCCTTGCCGGCGTCGCGTCGGGCGCCGCCTTAGTGCTGCGGCAAATTCGGCGACGGACCGGTTCGATAGGCATAGTCGGACCCGTCGTCGAACTACCGAGCGGCCCGGCCCCCGACCGGGCCTCGGACCCCCCCCCCCTCCCCCCCCCCCCCCTCCCCCCCCCCCCCCCCCCCCCCCGAATCGCACCGCGATCGCCCCTCGCACGGCTGTCCTTCCGGCCATGCGACTCTCCGGTCTGTTCTTCGCCACGCTCCACGACGACCCGTGCAATGCCGGGATCGTCGTTCCATCGGCTCTCGTCCGGGGCCGGTTCGTGCGGCGGCTCGGCTCCAGCGTCTGCTCGCTGCTGCCGCTCGGCTTCCCGGTGGACAAACGCGTCGAGGAGATCATCCGCGAGGAGATCGACCGCATCGGGTCGCAGGAGATCGAGATGCCCGTCGTCCACCCGGCCGACGTCTAGCGGGCGAGCAGCGCTGCGACGCGATCGGCCCGAGCTGGGCCGCTTCAAGGATCGCAACGATCAGGACATGGTCCTCGCGATGACCCACGAGGAGATCATCGGACTGCTGCTGGCCGACGTCGTCAGCTCGTACCGCGAGCTGCCCGATGATGCTCTATCACCTCCAGACGAAGTGGCGGGACGAGCCGCGGTGCGCGGCGGCCTGATCCGGGTGCGTGAGTTCGTCATGAAGGACGCCTACAGCTTCGACCGCGACAGGAGGGCCTCGACGTCAGCTACAAGGCCCATACGGCGCTTACTTCAAGATCTTCGAACCGCTCGGCCTCGCCGATGATCGCGGTCTCGTCCGATGTCGGGATGATGGGCGGCACCGGCGCCCACGAGTTCATGGTCCTCGACCCGGCCGGCGAGACATGCTCGTCCTGTACGAGCGTGCGGCTACGAGGCGAATCGCAGGTCGCCATCGTCGCGAAAAGCCGAACCCCGCGAAGAGGCCCTGCCGCTCGAGACAGTCAAGACGCCGGCGCGACGACCGTCGCAGGAGCCTCGCCGCGTACCTCGGCATCGACGCCTCGCGCACGGCCAAGGCGGCCTTCGCGTCACCGCAACGGGCGCCTGATCGCCGCCCATCGTCCGCAGCGACCACGAAGTCGACAGACGAAGCTGGTCGACGCCAGCAGGGGCCACAAAGCCGGATCCAGCCACGCACAGGTCAGAGAGATCAAGGCAGCCAGCATGGAGCGGGCTATCGGGTCGCCGATCAGGCGCTTCACGACGCCACCGTCGTCGATCGACAACCTCCTCGCGGCACCATCGGCGGACCTGGTCCGCCGGGGACAACCACCGAAAGAATCCACCTCTCACGACGTCGGCGTCGATTCGGGACTTCACGCCCGACGTCGTCGCCGACATCACCAACGTCCCAGGAGGCAATGCATGCCCGACATGTCGCCGACCCGGTCATTCTGCGGCTACGGATCAAGATCAGCGATAGCGTCGAGCTCGGACAAAGTCCACACACACCTTCTACTCCACCTTTCTGGGTCGAGGATAGTCGACCCCCACCCGATCGTGATCGGCTCCGTACAGATCGCATCGGACGGGATGTCGCCTGCATCGTAGAAGCCCGTCGCGACGAGATGGGGATCAGGAGACGAGCGAGGTCGGCGCCGTTCGCCGCTCACCCTCGTGTCGATGAGCGCGGCGAAGGAGCCGCACGTACCTGGAGGTCGCCGAGCGCCTGCACCAGGGCGCAGCGCCTTCGACGACTGGGCGCCGATACCTGTGGGACGACCGCGACGAATCGCCCGGCGTGAAGTTCACCGACGCCGAGCTGCTCGGGAATGCCCTGGATCCTGACCGTCAGCCCGCGGTCGCTCGCGGCCGGCGGCGTCGAGGTCACCGAACGGGCGACCGGCGAGCGGTCGACTCGCTCGATCGAAGACGTCGAGGCGATGCTCAGTCGAGCTTGAGCTCGCTCGTCACCTCGTCGGCGAGGACGTTGCGAACCTCCGCGATCTGCTCCTGTGAAAGCGTCGTGCCATCGAGCGAGATGACCGCCTCGCTCGGAGCCGGCGATCTGCTCGATGAGATCCTCGGAGGAGACTTCAGTGCCTGTGGGTGCGTCCTGCTGGCCATCGATCCGGCCGATCGCGAAGGTCACCCCGGGCGGGATGGACGCCGCGATCGAGATCTCACTGATGCGATAGGGCGACTGCTTCTCGCGCAGCGAGTCGTTGGTCATCTCCTGGAGCGCGGTCGCCTTGATGATGAGGTCGGCGAGGACTCCGGGATCGATGCGTTCGACGACCGTGCTGATTCCACGGCGGGCAGCGCCCATCGCCTGGCGGGCCTGGAGCGAGAGCTTCTCATGGGTCTCCGGGTCCTGCGCAGTCCGGGTCGCGACGGCGGCCGCATCTGCCGCCTTCGAGCGCGCCGCCTCCGCCGGCCTGTCTGAGCCTGGCCAGCCGCCGCCTCCGCCGCCTCTCGTGCGCGCTTCATGAAGCTCACGCCGCGGATGGTAGCG
>CAVYZQ010000003.1:0-230948 GCA_963772995.1 uncultured Chloroflexia bacterium
CGCCGCGACCGGACTCGTCTCGCTCCGGGTGGGCGCTCCGGACGGGGCGTGGCTGTTCGTGCTTCACGGCCTGCTCGCTGCCGCGCTGGCCGTCACGGTCGCCCGGAAGGTCGCCCGGTCCCTGCCGAAGGCGGTCGCGGCTCGGCGCTGGCGCCGGGTGGCGGTGGGGGGGATCCTGTCGCTCGCCACCGTGGATCGCTCGCCGCGGGGTTCGCATGGGTCGCCGGCGGGCGCATCCTCACGATCGGGGCCTGGACGGTGCTCACCCTTCACGTGTGGGCAGGGCTGGTGCTGATCCCGCTCGCGGTCGTGCATCTCGCGCCACGCCGCTGGCGGCTGCTGGTCCCGCGCCGGCGCCCCGCACCGCCGCGCCGCAACGGTCCGCGCCTCACGCGACGTGGGCTGCTGGCCGCCGGTGTCGTGGGTGCGGCGTCCCTCGCACTGTTCGGGGTCAGCGAGGCCGCCGACCGCCTGACCGGCGGTGTTCGGCGGTTCACGGGGTCGCGCTGGCTGCCGGCCGGCGGCGTGCCGATCGACGACGTTCTTGGGCGAGGGTCCCCGAGACTCGATCCGCTCGCCTGGCGGCTGAGCGTCCACGGCGGAGGGCGTGACCTCGATGTCTCTCCGGAGCTGACCGCGCTCGGGGCCTCGATCGGACGGCCGTTCTCGATTGCACCTCGGGCTGGGCGCTCGAGACGACATGGCGGGGCGTCCCGCTGACCACGGTGCTCGCTCGGCGGGCGGCGGCGCGGACCGCCCGGTGGAGGTCAGGTCGGCGACCGGCTGGGCGACGACGCTCGACTGCCGACGAGCTCGATCGAGCGCTCCTCGCCCTGGGTGTGGCCGGCGGCCCGCTGCCGGTCGAGAACGGTGCGCCATGCCGGCTCGTCCTTCCGGACCACCGTGGCCTCGACTGGGTCAAGTGGGTCGAAGAGGTGGAGGTCCACGAGGCCTGACGGCGCGCGAGGCCCACCTCGCCCAGCCTCGCCCCACAGGCCGGCCGAGGGGCGCCCCGGCCCGCCCAACTACACTTCCGGTGATGGATCGACCCGCCGAGATGGATCGCCGTTCGGCGCCCGTGCTGCTCGCGGTGCTCGGGGCCGGCGTCTTCCTCGCCGGGCTCGAGCTGATGGTCACCGCCGTCGCGCTGCCCTCGATCCTGGCCGACCTCGCCGATCCCGCCTCGGGCTCCGCCTGGGTGGAGCTGCGCAAGGCCAGCTGGATCATCAACGGCTACCTGCTTGTCTACATCCTGACGATGCCGATGGCCGGCAGGCTGGCCGACTTGTGGGGCACCCGGCGGCTGTTCATGGGCGCGCTCGTCGTGTTCACCGTGGGGTCGGCGCTCGCGGGGGCGTCGCAGACGATGGACCAGCTCATCGCCGCGAGGCTCGTCCAGGCCGTCGGAGGCGGGGTCCTCGTGCCCGTCGGGACCGCGGCGGCGTCGCACCTGTACGCGGGAGCGGCGCGGCCGCGCGCGCTCGGCGTCATCGGTGCACTCACCTTCCTCGGGATGGCCGCCGGCCCCGTCGTCGGCGCGGCGATCCTGGCGTCGGTCCATCCGGAGGCCGCGATCGAGGCGGCGGGGATCGAGGACCCGCTCGCCGCGATCCTCGCCCCGGCGTGGCGGTGGGTCTTCTACCTCAACGTCCCGATCGGCATCGTGGCCCTCACTCTCGCCTGGGCCGCCTCGCCCGGCTGGGAGACGCCGCGCCGGCCTGGCCGGATCGATGTGGCGAGCGCGGCGCTCTACGGGCTCGCCCTGGTGTGCCGGGCTCATCGGCCTGACCCTGATCGGCGCGACGTCGGTCGCCGGCACACGGTCGATCCGGCCGTCGTGACGCTGGTTCTCATGGCCGTGGCGGGGGCGGCCACGGCGGTGGCGGTCGTTCGCGGGCTGCGGGTGCACGACCCGTTCATCGACCCGCGCTTGTTCCGGAGCATCCCGTTCAGCTCGGCCGCCCTCGTCTCGCTGCTGACCGGCTACGCGTTCGCGACCGCCATCATCGGTGGCGCGGTCTTCGTCGACCGGGTCCTCTACGGCGGACCCGACGAGCAGCGCCTCGCGCTGGGTGCGCTGGCTGGGGCGACGGCGGTGGGCGCGCTCCTGTCTGGACTGCTCGTCCGCTTCGTCTCGCTCCGGCTGATCACCCTCGGCGGCTCCTCTTGAGCGTGCTCGGACTGCTGGCGATGGCGTCATGGACCTCCGACGTCGAGCTGACCACGGTTGCCGGGGCGCTCGCCGTCTTCGGCTTCGGCTTCGGTCTGACCGTCACGCCGCGTTCGACCGCGGCGGTCGAGGCAGCCGGCCATCGGGCGTTCGGGGTCGCCTCCGCCGTCGTGACCGTCGCCCGCATGCTCGGGATGGCCGTGGGTCTGCGCGATCCTGACGGCCTACGGCTCGACCACCATCGACCGGCTCTCGCAGCAGGTCTATGCGACGCCCGACGCGTATCTCCAGTTCATCCCCGAGGGCCTGCGGGATCGGCCGCTGCGCGACCCGCTCGTCGTCAACGCGCTCGAGGAGTGGGCGTCGCGCGAGGCCGCCCAGATCATGGTCGGGCTGTTCGTCGTGGCGGCGGCCGTCACCGCCGTGGCGATCCCGCCGGGCCTTCTGCTCGGAGGCAGGCGCGCGACCCGGCCGGGTATGCTGGACGACGCATCGGCCGCGGCCCGCACGACGGCGCGACCGACGGGCCCGCCCCCGCAGGAGCCGACGCCGATGGCCTCGAACCGACCGAATCCGGCCTCGCGCTCTGACCGACCGACCCGGCGCCAGCGTTGCCGGCGACGCGGATCCATCCGACGAGCCCACCGGCCAGCCCGGTACGGTGCGGATCAGCGTCATCGAGGGCGAGGACGGTCCGCGAGTCCGAGGGCCCGACCGCCCTGGCGAGCTCCGCGAAGTCCTGCGGCGGCCGAACGCCGCGGTCTGGGTCGACCTCGTCTCGCCGACGCCAGGCCCAGGCGAAGCAGGTCGGGAGCGCGCTCGCCCTCCATCCACTCATCGTCGAGGACGTCCTCGAGGGCAACCAGCGGGCCAAGATCCAGACCACCGAGGGCGTCGTCCACATCGTCCTCTTCCATCTCGACTACGAGGACGCGGTGGACGCCACCGAGCTCGACATCGTCCTCGGGCAGCGGCTTCCTGCTGACGGTCCATGACGGCGGCTGGGACCCGCGCGACTCGGACCATCTCCGCGGTGGGACTCGCACCGATCCTCAAGCGGGGACCCGACCACCTGCTGTGGGCGATCGCCGACGACATCGTCGACGGCTACTTCCCGTTCGCGGACCGGATCGGCTACGCCATCGACGACGTCCAGGACCAGGTCGTCCGCAAGGCCACGCCCGACACCCTCGAGCAGGTGTTCGTCCTCAAGCGCGAGCTCATCGAGGTCCGTCGCGCGATCAGCCCGGTCCGCGAGGTCTTCAACCAGCTCACCAATCGCGACGAGTCGCTGATCGACGCCGACGAGCTCATCTACTTCCGCGACATCTACGACCACGTCATCCGGCTGACCGACGAGCTCGACAACTATCGCGAGCTGGCGTCGGCGACGCTCGACGTGTACCTGACCCAGGTGAACAACAACCTGTCGGTGATCATGAAGCGCCTCACCGGCGTGACGGTGATCCTGGCGGGGATCGGGGCGATCGCCGGGATCTTCGGGATGAGCGAGGCGGGCACGGCCCTCGGCGGCAAGGAGGCCGGAGGGTTCTGGGCGGTGACCCTGATCGTCGTCGGGCTTGCAACGGTGGCGGCGGCGGTCCTCCGTCGGATCGACTGGATCTAGGGTCCGCAGCACCACCGGGTGCGGCTTGGGGTGTGCGTCGGCCGGGGTCGGCGGCTTCCTGGGCGAGCAGCTTCCCGAGGATCTGCGTCTTGCCGAGCGTCCCCTTCGGTCCTTCGGACGTCTGGAGCCAGAGGGTCTCAGTGGTTGCCGTTGAACGCCGACTCCAGCGTGTGCTGGTGCCGGCGGACGTCGGTGATCTCGTAGGTGAACTTCTGGTTGTCGCTGGTCCAGACCTCGGCGAGCATGCCCAGCATCTTCTTGCCGTTCGCGACGAGCGAGGCGTTCAGGATCGGCAGGAACATCCCGGTCCGTGCATGCGCGTAGATGTAGATGCTCCGATCCATGCCCGGCTGCCACATGCTGGGCAGATACATCGCCACGTTGCAGGCCGGGTAGCGCGGGTCGGGCTGGAGCATCACCGGCAGGTCGATCTTGAGCGCGGCGACCCGGACTCGCGTCGCGACACGATCGGGCGGGATCGACGCGACGGCAGTCGGCTCGACGATCGGCGCGCTCGAGGACGGCAGCGGGCCCGATCCGAGCGGCGGGAGGGTGATGAGCGGGCTCGGTGTCGGGGCGGCCGCGACGGGTCGTGGGGGACGGTGCCGGCGAGGCGGCGGCGGTCGGAACGGCGTCGACCGGGTTGGAGTACGACAGGATGCCGAGGGCCAGGAGGCCCACGCCGACCGCCGTGAGCAGCGCCGGGATGAGGCGCAGGCGGATGCGATCGACGAAGCCCGACATGGGACGGAAATCCTAGCAGCGGCTGTCCGGAGCCGCCCACGACCGCTCGTACTGGTACTCTCCGGCCCACATGTCGTCGCGCCTGTCGATCCTTGCCGGCCTGCTCGTCGGCATCGCCGTCGCGGCGCTTGTCCTCGGCGCGATCGTGGCGTTCGCGCCCGATCCGCTGCCGGCCGCCTCGCCCGTACCTTCGCTCACGCGTCCCAGCCGCCCGCCTCGGCGAGGCCCTCGCCGTCGAGTCGTGCGGTCCCATCGGCATCGGGCTCGGCCTCCGGTTCGCCCTCGGCTCGGCCTCCGGCTCGCGCAGCTCCGGGTCTCCGGGAGTCAAGGGCGCTGCGCTCGATCATGCCGGGGGTCGACGTCAAGCCTTGAGCCGGCGCGGATCGGCCGCGTCCGCGGCGCGGGTCCAGGCGCCGGTCGACGCGGGGTCCGCGACAACGCCCCATGCGGCCCGCTGACGGCAGCGGACCAGCCACGTCGGGCGAAGGCGCGGCCCGGCCGGCGTCCATCGCGACAGCGGCGTCGTCGGCGCGGCCCGGATCGATCGCCTGGTGCGCGGCGGTCGCGGCCGCCCTCGCCGGCCGACCCGGCCGCCTTCTGGTGGTCGCGGACTTCGACGGCACGCTCGCCGAGGCCTCGCGGGACCCGGGCGCCGCGACGATCGTGCCTCTCGCCCGTCGGGCCCTTCGGCGGCTCGCCGGGGTCGCGGCGACGAGTCCCGGCAGGGTCACCGTCGCCGTTCTGACGGGGCGGACCGCGGCGGACGTGGCTGCACGGGTCGGCGTCGGCGGGATCCTCTATCTCGGCGACCATGGCCTCCAGCGCGGGACCTACCCGCGCGGCTCGCGCCCGGGGAGCATCAACACCACGTTCCGTGGCGGCCACGACGCCTCGTTCGCACCGGCCGAGCAGCTGGCGGACCGCGTGCCGGACCTCCTGGGCAGGCCGGCCTGGCTGTTCGTGGAGCGCAAGGGCCCGTCCGTGGCCTTCCACGTGCGCCAGGCCGAGGACCCGCTCGCAGCGCGCGCCGCCGTCCAGTCCGCGATCGAGGAGGCCGAGCGCGGCCTGCCGCCGCACGATCTCGCAGCACTACCGGGGCCGCCTGGTGGTGGATCTCCGGCCGCGGGACGCGGGCGGCAAGCGCGAGGCGATGGAGTCGCTGCTCGAGGAGTTGCGCCCGTCGACCGTGGCGGCGTTCGGTGACGACTCGAGCGACGCCGACGCCTTCGCGGTCCTGCGCGCGGCGCGGACGAGCGGCGCGTGCGACGGGCTCGCCATCGGGGTGACCGGGCCGCGCGGCGTGCCCGAGGACGTCCGCGCCCAGGCCGACGTCGTGCTCGAGACGCCGCGCGACGCGGCCCGACTCCTCTCGGCGCTGGCACGCGCGCTCGCCGCGCACGGCGCGACGAAGACCGCCCTGACGGGAACCTAGCTCGGCACCACCCGGACGACCGCGTCGGCCGCCTTGCCGGCCACCTCGAGCAGGGCCGACGGGAACAGGCCCAGGAGGATCGTCAGCGCACTCGCGGCCGCCAGCCCGCCCCACAGCAGCGCACCGTGGCGAAGCCCCGGCGCGTCGGTAGCGGGATCGCGCATGAACATGTACACGATGATCCGCAGGTAGTAGAACGCTGCCACGGCCGCGTTCAACACGGTGATGACCGCCAGGATGTTGAGCGGCCCGCCGGCCTCGACCGCGGCGATGATGACGTTCGCCTTGGCGAAGAAGCCCGCCGTCGGCGGGATGCCGGTCAGCGACAGCAGGAAGAGCGTCATCAGGACACCGAGCAGCGGCTCGCGCCGGCCGAGCCCGGCGAACGTCGCAAGGCTGGACGTGACCCCGGTCCGCTTCTGGAGCGCGGCGATGACCGCGAACGCGCCGAGGTTCATGAACGCGTAGGCCACGCCGTAGAACAGGAGGGCGCTGATGCCGTCGTCGCGGCCCTGGGGGTCGCCGGCCCACGCTGCGAGGCCCACGAGCATGTAGCCGGTGTGGGCGATCGAGCTGTAGGCGAGCATCCGTTTCACGTTGTCCTGGGTCAGCGCGACGAGGTTGCCGAGGGTCATGGTCAGGGTCGCCAGAACGAAGATGACCGGCAGCCAGACGTCGGCGAGCGGCCCGAGCGCCTCGACGAACAGCCGCAGGATCAGCGCAAACGCACCGACCTTGGGCCCGACGGACAGGTACCCGGTGACCGGCGTCGGCGAGCCCTGGTAGGCATCGGGCGTCCAGTAGTGGAACGGGACGGCCGCGATCTTGAAGGCCACCCCCGTGGTCAGGAAGGCGAGACCCATGGCCAGCCCGGGCGACAACGGGGCCGCACCCGCGACCACAGCCGCCAGGGCGGCTGCGACGCCGTCGATGCGGGTGGTCCCGGTCAGGCCCCACACGAACGCCAGCCCGAACAGGAAGATGGCCGAGCTGAACGACCCGAGCAGGAAGTACTTGATCGCCCCCTCGGTCGAGTACGAGTCGGTCTTGTGAAAAGCCGCGAGCAGATAGCCGGGGAGGACCATGAGCTCGAGCCCCAGGAACAGGACCAGCAGGTCGGCCGACGCCGAGATGAGCATCGCGCCGGTCATCGCGAAGACGAGGATGGCGGCGAACTCGGCCACAGGCAGCCCGCGCGGCAGGAGGTAATCGGGCCCGAACACGATGCTCATCGCGATGATCGAGATGAACAGGATGTCGAGGAAGGTCGTCAGCGCATCGACCTTGTAGGCGCCGCCGAAGGCCACCGCCGGCGTCAAACCGACCCACAGCGTCAGCAGGGCGGTGATGGCGAGCCCGATGAGCGCGGTGGCGACGGCCACCGCCGAGCGCCCGGGCCACGCGAGGTCGACCGCCACGATGACGATCGCGGTCAGGATCGCCGCGATGAATGGGCTGATCGTGACGACGTCCTGCCAGGTCAATGGGCGGCCCCGCCTTCCGCGACCACCGCAGGCTGATGCGGATGGAGGAGCGCCCAGCCGATCCGGGCGAGGACGGCCAGCAGGACGATGGCCAGGATCGACGGCCACCGCCGTGCTGTTCACCGGGATCGGAGCCGATGGCTTGCACGACCGCAAGGGTCTCGGTGACGGTCGTGGAGAAGAGGTTCAGCAGCAGGCCCGGCTGGACTCCGAAGATCACGACCAGGGTCCCGAGTGGAACGAGCGTCAGGATCTCCACGGGGCTGATGTCGGTGAGGTGGTCACCGAGCGATGCGAGGAAGGCGGAGATCTCCCCGAAGACCACCCGCTGGTACATGAACAGGAGGTAGGCGGCGGCCAGGATCATCACGAACGTCGCCACGGCCGCGGCACCCGGGAAGGCCTCGTAGGTGCCGACCAGGACGAGGAACTCGCCGACGAACCCGGACAGCCCGGGCAGGCCGGCCGAGGCGAAGACGAAGAACCCGAAGATCGCCGCGTAGACGGGGGTCCTCGCCGACAGGCCGCCCATCTTGGCGATCGTCCGGTCGTGGGTCCGCTCGTAGATCACGCCGACCAGCAGGAACAGGGCGCCCGTGATGAGGCCGTGGTTGATCATCTGGAGGATCGCGCCCTGGAGGCCCTGCTCGGTGAAGACGAAGATGCCGAGGGTCACGAAGCCCATGTGGCTGACCGACGAATAGGCGACCAGCCGTTTGAGGTCGGGCTGGACGAGCGCCACGATCGCGCCGTAGATGATCGCGATGAGGGACAGCACGATGATGACCGGCGCGAACGTCTCGGCGGCCGCCGGGAACAGGGGCACGGCGAACCGGATGAACCCGTAGGCGCCGAGCTTGAGCAGGATCGCGGCAAGGATCACGGAGCCCGCCGTCGGCGCCTCCGTGTGCGCGTCGGGGAGCCAGGTGTGGAACGGGAACATCGGGACCTTGATCGCGAAGGCCAGGAAGAACGCGAGGAAGGCGCCGATCTGGAGCGCGTCGGCGAAGCCGCCGGTCGCCGCGTAGGCGCGCAGCGCCTCGAAGTCGAAGGCGCCGGTCCACGAGCCGCCGTGCCCGGACTGGTACGCATACGCCGTGGCGAGGATGGCCACGAGCATCAGCAGCGACCCGACGAGCGTGTACAGGACGAACTTGATCGTGGCGTAGATCCGGTTGGCGCCGCCCCAGATCCCGATGATCAGGTACATCGGGACGAGCACGACCTCCCAGAAGATGTAGAACAGGAAGGTGTCGAGGGCGAGGAACACGCCGATCATCCCGACCTCGAGGATGAGGAACGAGATCATGTATTCCTTGATCCGGACCTGGATCGGCCGGAAGCTCGCGAGCAGGGAGATCCACGTCAGGGTCGTGGTCAGGACGACCAGCGCCACCGACAGGCCGTCGGCGCCCAGCTTGTACTGGATGCCGAAGTCGGGGATCCAGGGCACGTTCTCGACGAACTGGAAGCCGGCGCGGCCCGGGAGGTAGCCGACGAGCATCGCCAGCGAGGCGACCCATGCGAGCAGGGCGAAGGCGAGCGCGACGGCTCGCGCGAAGCGGGTCGGCAGGATCGCCACCACGAGGGCCCCGACCAGCGGCAGGAACGTGATGATCGACAGGATCGGCACGGTCGGTGACGTCCATCAGCGGCCGGCCAGGATGAGGTACGAGCCGGCCATCACGATGAACCCGATGGCGATCCCGAGCGCGTAGTTCTGGACCCGCCCGGTCTGGATCTGGCGCAGCCCTCGGCCGGCGTCGACGGTGGACGTGCCGACGGCGTTCACGGTGCCGTCGATGACCTCGCGGTCGAACCACCACAGGGCGGCCGCGATCCTTCCGCCGATGACGATGAACAGGAGGTGGTACAGGTCGTCGAACCACCACTTGTTGAGCGACGCGCGGTACAGGAACGGCACGCGGGCCGTCAGCTCGCGGACGCGCTCGGGGCGAGCGGGCATGCGGATGCGGCCGATCTCGACGCCGAAGAGTCGCCAGGCGAGGATCAGGCCGACCACGGCGACGGTCACGCTCGCGAGGATGAGCACGCCGTCGATGCCGGCGATCTGGAACTCCTCGGTCGGCGTGACCGAGCGTCTGCCTCGGCCTCGGCGAACACGGGTTCCAGCCAGGTGGTGATGCGGCTGTCGCCCGAGCGGCAGCCCCAGGAACATCCCGAGCAGCACCGACGGGATGGCCAGCAGGATCAGCGGGATCGTCATCACCCGCGGCGATTCGTGGATGCGGTCCCAGACCGCCTTCGGGCCGCGGAACGAGCCCCAGAAGGTCAGGCCCATCAGCCGGAACATGTAGAAGGCGGTCAGCCCGGCGACGATGAACCCGACCAGCCAGACCCACCAGAAACCGTTCTTGAACGACTCGCCGAGGATCTCGTCCTTCGAGAAGAAGCCGGCCAGCGGCGGGATCCCCGCGATCGCCAGCGACCCGATGAGCATCGTCACGTAGGTGATCGGGATCTTCCGGCTCAGGCCGCCCATGTTCCGCATGTCCTGTTCCTCGTGGACCGCGTGGATGACGGAACCGGAACCGAGGAAGAGGAGGCCCTTGAAGAACCCGTGGGTCATCAGGTGGAAGATGGCCGCGGTGAACGCTCCGACCCCGAGCGCCGCGAACATGTAGCCGAGCTGGCTGAGGGTCGAGTAGGCGAGGACCCGCTTGATGTCGGTCTGGGTCATCGCGATCGAGGCCGCCAGGATCGCCGTGAAGATGCCGATCGCGGCGACGACCACGAGAGCCTCGGGCGCGTGGGCGAAGATCGGGTTGCGTCCGGGCGACCAGGTAGACGCCGGCGTTGACCATGGTGGCCGCGTGGATGAGCGCGGAGACCGGGGTCGGGCCCTCCATCGCGTCCGGCAGCCAGACGTGGAGCGGGAACTGGGCGCTCTTGCCCATCGCGCCCGCGAAGATCAGCAGGCTGATCAGGAGGATGGTCGTGCCCGGCAGCGTGCCGACCTGGTGGATCACCGCCTGGATGTCGAGCGTGCCGAGGCTGGCGAAGATGAGCATGATCCCGAGCGCGAAGCCGACGTCGCCGACCCGATTGACGATGAACGCCTTCTTCGCGGCGAGGGCCGCCGTGCGCTTCCGGTACCAGAACCCGATCAGCAGGTAGCTGCACAGCCCGACCAGCTCCCAGGCGACGAAGACGACGAGGAAGCTGCTGGCGAGGACGAGCAGCAGCATGCTGAACATGAACAGGTTGAGGTAGGCGAAGAACCGCCAGTACCCCGGGTCGTGGCTCATGTAGCCGATCGAGTAGACATGGACCAGCAGGCCGATCGTCGTGACCACGATGAGCAGGCAGGCCGTCAGGTTGTCGACGAAGAAGCCGACGTCGACCTGGAACGTCGCCGGCCGGGATCCACTTGAACAGCACCGCGCCATAGCCGTGCTCCCCGAACGGCTCGCCGCCGGTGAGGGCCGTGAAGACACCACCATCGCGATGACCCACGCGACGAACACCGCGAGCACCGGGATCCAGTGCGCCTGCTTCCCCAGCCGCCGCCCCACGAGCGCCGTGAACCCGAACCCCGCCAACGGCAACACCGCGATAGCCGGGATCAACAGATCCCAATTCATGGTCTTGCCTCGCGCGCCGTCGGACGAGCCGAGGCGAAGGCGGAGACGAGCACTGAGCGAGCGCACCTCGAGGTGCGTGAGCGAGCGCGCGCAGCCGACGACGCACGCATCGGCCGTCCACGGCGCGCCGGGGTGTTCGCCACGCGTCGTCCATCGGCCGTCCCACGGCGCGCCGAATTGACCGCCTCATCTCTTCATTGCGTCGTATTCGTCGACTAGCGGGGTTTGCTTGTTGCGGTAGATGGCGATGACGATCGCCAGCCCGACCGTCGCCTCGCCGGCCGCGACGGCCATGACCATCAGCGCGATGACCGATCCGTCTCGCGCCGAGCGCCTGGTTGAACGCCCCGAACGCGACGATCGCGAGGTTGACCGCGTTGAGCATCAGCTCGATCGACATCAGCATGCTGATCGCGTTCCGGCGGGCCAGGAAGCCGAACGACCCGATCGCGAAGAGCATCCCCGACAGAACGAGATACGCGTCGAGCGAATTGCTCACGACGGGCCTCCCGGCTCGCGCTTCGCGAGGAAGACGCCACCGATGACCGCGGCCAGCAGCAGCACGCTGACGATCTCGAACGGCAGCACGAACTGGTCGAAGAGGACGCGGAGAGGGCGCTCGCCGAGACGGCGACCCGTTCCGGGAGGCCGCCCCAGTCCGTCGCCGAGACCGCCAGCGCGATGAGCACCGCGATGATGACCGAGGCGATCGCCGCGGGCACGGCCTGGGTCTGGAAGACGAGCCGGGTCGGGGCGTCCTTCGTCTGGGTCAGCATGATCGCGAACAGGATCAGGACGCTGATCGCGCCGATGTAGACGATGACCTGCGCGGCCGCCACGAGCGGCGAGCCGAGGATCACGTAGATGCCGGCGAGTGCCCCGAAGCAGACGATCATCGCCAGGCCGCAGCGGATGATGTCGCGCATCGTGACGACCAGCAGCCCCGACCCGAGCAGCACGGCGGCGAAGATGAAGAACAGCGCGTCGGCCCAGTCCTGGCCGAGCAGCAGGAGCATGAGCAGGGCGATGGTGAAGACCGCGCCCATGACCGCGAGCGCCAGGACGATCGGGATCAGCTTGCGGAGCACGTCCCGGGCTACTCGGGGTGGACCGGCACGATGGCCGTCCCGCCCGCCTGGCCGTCATGGCCGTCATGCCCGTTGCCGTGGCCGTTTGCCGCCGGCCGGGGCGCCCGGGACCGTGGGCGGCAGGACCGGCAGCATCCGGCGCTGTCGATCGAGCCGGCCCTCGGCCGCGGCCCGCGCCGCCCAGTCTCGTTCGCGCCGGATGTAGGTGACCTCCGTCTCGCGGTCGACCGCGGCGATCGCCATGAGGTCGATCATCGGCTGCGTCGCGGCTGGTGTGGGACAGCTCGATGTCGGCGCCGTCGCGCAGCGCGTCGTACGGGCAGGCATCGACGCAGATGCCGCACAGGATGCAGCGGCTCTCGTCCACGTCGTACTTCTGGAGGACGCGCGGCTTGGGCATGAGCGCGCCGGTCGGGCAGGTCTCGGCGCACCGGCCGCACGACACGCACGGCGTGTCGTTGAGGCTCATGTCGAGCGGTGTCGTGACCAGCGTGTCGAAGCCGATGCGCATGAAGTCGTAGCAGGCGGCTCCGACGACCTCCGAGCAGACCTGGGCGCACCGCCCGCAGTCGATGCAGCGCGACGGCTCGCGCAGGATGAACGCGTGCGAATCGTCGCGGATGTAGTCGTGGTTGACCCCGGTGAACCGGTTCTCGGTGACGCTCCGGTACCCGGCTCCCTGGTGGTACTGCGGCTCGAGCGTCTGGAGCGTCGTCCCGTACTCGATCCCCAGGCGACGCAGGTCGCAGAAGCCGATGGCCTCGCAGGTGCATTGGAGGCAGCGCGTCGATTCGGCGACCGCGGCCTCGCGGGTGTAGGGCAGCTCGTACTCGATGTAGCTGTGGTTGCGCTCTTCGGCCTCGAGCGCCGTCATCCGGTAGCGCGGCGTCTTGGCCTCGCTCGTGAACGGCACGATCGACAGGAACTCGGGCTGCGGCTCGGCCAGGGTCTGGCGGGTGCGGATCGCCGACAGGTCGAGGCCCTTCAGGTAGGCGTCCACGGCATACGCCGCGCGCCGGCCCTCGGCGATCGCCTGGACGACCGTCGCCGCGCCGATCCGCACGTCGCCGGTCCCGAACACGCCGGGGCGGCCGGTCTCGAACGTGACGGCGTCGGCCTTGAGCCGCGACTGGCGCGTCTTCTCCGGGCCCTCGTTGCCGGGCTGGGCGAGCCAGTCGAGCTCCGGTCCCTGGCCGATGGCCAGCAGCACGCGGTCGCACGGGATGGTGAACTCCGTCCCGGGGGCGGGCTCGGGCCGGCGGCGGCCGGACGCGTCGGGCGCGCCCGAGGGCCATGCGGATGAACTCGACCCCGGTGACCTTGCCCGCCGTCGTCGGTGATGACCCGCGTCGGGTCCGGCCTGGAAGATGGCGGTCACGCCCTCCTCGATCGCCTCGTGGACCTCGTTCGAGGCGGGCATGTCCTTCATGTCGCGGCGGTAGACGAGGGTCACCTCGGCCGCGCCCTGGCGGACCGACGTCCGCGAGCAGTCCATCGAGGTGAACCCGCCACCGATGACCACGACCCGCTTGCCGGCGTGTTCGGATACGGCAGCCCGAGCGTCGCCGTCCGCAGGTACTCGAGGCCGTCGAGGCACTCGGCCGCATCCTCGCCGGGGATCCCGAGCTTGTTGGTGTCGTAGCAGCCGATGGCGACGACGACCGAATCGAAGCCCTGGAACGTCAGGTCGTCGAGCGTGAAGTCCCGGCCGAGCCCGGCATTGCAGACGATCTTGCCGCCGAGGCGGGTGACCGACTCGTACTCGGCCTCGAGGACCTCGACCTTCGGCAGGCGGTACTGCGGGATGCCGTAGCGAAGCATCCCGCCGGGAGCCGGGTCACGCTCGAAGACGGTCACGTCGTGGCCCGCCAGCAGGAGATAGAACGCCGCCGCCATGCCGGCCGGCCCGGACCCGATGACCGCGGCCCGCCGCCCCGACGGCGCCTGCGGCTCGAACGGCAGCGGCGGGTCGACGTCGTCGTCGAGCATCGCCTTCAGGACCTGGTCGCCGGCGTAGCGGTGGCTGTCGCGGATGGCGATCGCCTCGTCCACCTCGTCGCGCCGGCAGTGCTCCTCGCACGGCGCCGGGCAGACCCGGCCGAGGACGCTCGGGAACGGGATCGTCCGCTTGAAGATGCGGGTGCTCTCGCGCCAGTCGGCCTCGGCGTTCGCCTTCAGGAAGCCCGGGATGTCGATGTGGCTCGGGCACTTGTTCTGGCAGGGCGGCAGGCAGTAGGCGTTGTGGTCGGAGAAGATCAGCTCGAGGTTCGTCCGGCGCAGCCGGCGCAGGTCCTCGGTCTGGGTCTGGACCTTCATCCCGTCGTCGCATGTGCGCGAGCACGAGATCGGCGGGTGCTCCTCGCCCTCGACCTCGACGACGCACATCCGGCAGGCGCCGAAGCCGGGCAGCTTCGGCTCGTAGCACAGGGTCGGGATCTCGATCCCGTTGTCGCGGCAGACCTCGAGGATCGTCTGGCCCTCGAAGCCTTCGACCACGCGCCCGTCGACCTCGATGCGGATCCGTGGCGAGGACTGCGGGCGCTGCGGGGCCTGCGTGTCGAGCAGGCGCTCGGCAAGCGTGCTCCGGCTCCATCGCGGGGCGGCTGTCGGGGCGCGTGATCAGGTCGGCCATCGTCGTCTCATGAGGTCGTGCCGGCAGCCACCGCGATCGGGTGGCAGACGCCGGCCGGGCAGGCGCTGTGCAGGACGTGCTCGTCGAGCTCGGAGCGGAAGTATCGCATCCCGCTCGCGAGCGGAAGGGTCGCCAGGCGCTCGTGGTCGCACAGCGCGGAGGCCACGATGTCCGCGGAGAGGTCGGCCAGGAGGGTCATGTCGGTCGGTCGCGGACGGCCGTCGATGGCCCGGTCGGCGATCTCGACGAGACGGCGCGTCCCGATCCGGCAGGGGATCGTCTTGCCGCACGCCTCGCTCGCGCAGAAGCGGGTGAGCAGGCGGGCGAGGTCCACGACGCAGGCCCGGTCGTCGGCGATCGCGACCGAGCCCGAGCCGACGTGGGCGCCGGCGGCGCGCAGCCCGGCGAAGGAGTACGGGGTGTCGAGCAGGTCTCGCGGGGAGGAGGCCGCCGGACGGTCCGCCGACGAGGGCCGCCTTGATCGACCGGCCCGGCGGGGAGCGCGCCCGCCGAGGCCCGCGATGTCGCGGAGAGGCGTGCCCAGCGGCACCTCGGCGACGCCGTCGCCCGCCGGCGAGCGGAGCCCGACGAGGATCGTGCCGGGCTCGTCGGGCAGGCCGGTCGCCGCGAACGCGTCGGCGCCGTGGCGGATGATCCAGGGCACCGCCGCGAGGGTCTGGACGTTGTGGACGACCGTCGGCATGTCCGAGGTAACCGCGCTCTGCCGGATAGGGCGGGCGCTGCTCGGGCTGGCCGCGCTTCCCCTCCAGGGCCTTCAGGAGGACGGTCTCCTCGCCGAGCATGTAGGCGCCCTGGACAGGGCGGACGGTCATCACGATGTCGTGGGCGGACCCGAGGATGCCGAACCCCAGGAAGCCGGCGTCCGACGCGGCCCCGATCGCCGCCTCGAGCGTCCGGATGGCGTCGGTCGCCTCGGCTCGGACCGCGATGAGCACCTCCGAGGCGCCGATGGCGTAGGCGGCGATGGTCGCTCCCTCGATCACGCCGAACGGGTCGCGCTCGAGCAGCGTCCGATCGGTGGCGGCCGCCGGATCCGCGCCGTAGCCGTTGACGACGACGTAGCGCCGCGGGGGCCGGTGTGGTCGCCGCGGTCCGCCACTTGTCCGCGGCCGGGAAGCCCGCGCCGCCGCGCCCGCGGAGGCCGGATGCGGCGATCGTCGCGAGGGTGCCCGTCTCGCCGAGGTCCCGGATGGCCTTTCGAAGGCCGTCGAACGCCCCGGCACGGACCGCCTCGTCGAGATCGGTCGGGTCCTCGGCCCGGCGCGCTCGAGGAGGATCGTCGGCCACGAGGAGGGGGTCTTCAGCAGGTCGCCATCGGCTAGTTCCGGGCCCCCTCGCCCGGGCGCTGCCCGGACGCCCGGCGCCGCGTCTGCGCCCGGCCGGCGCGCGCCACCGAGCGCCGACGCCAGCGCGCCGAGGTACGCGGTCTCGGACGGCCGGCGAGCCTCGATCGCCGCCGCCTGGTCGGTCGCCGCCGGCGGCTCGAACCGCAGATGGCGGTAGTAGGTCGCCGTGCCGTAGAGCATCGCGTACCAGGCGCCCGTCTGCTGGCAGATCCGCTTGAGGGCCGCGACCGGCAGGTAGCCGTAGGCCTCCTGCGTCTCCTCGAGGATGGCCAGCATCTCGGCCGGGTCGTGATCGTGCGCCTCGAGGACCGCGTCGACGAGGCCGGGTCGATCGCGGCGAACGGCTGGTAGGCCGGGTCCGGCACGGGCCGCCCCGACCGGCGGAGCGCCGATTCCTCGCGCCGCTCGCCGTACGTCTCGGGGGCGCCCCAGTGGACGTGGAAGCGGCCGCGGGTGTCGATCCCGCCCATGTCGATGCACTCGATCGGGCAGGCCTGGGCGCACTGGAAGCAGGTCTCGCACTTGAGCGTGCCCCACTCGTCGTACAGCAGCTGGAGCCGGCCACGGAACTTGGGCGGCGGGTCGCGGCGCATCCTCCGGGTACTTGATCGTCACCTTCGGCTCGAAGAAGCGGCGCAGGGTCAGCGCCATCCCCTTGGCGATGCCGAGACCGGGGACCAGGCTCACAGGCCTTCCTCGCCGTCTCGAAGACCACGATGGCCGCGGCGGTCACGAACAGGTTCAGGAGCGACGCGGGCAGCAGCCACTTCCAGGCGAAGTCCATCAGCTGGTCGATCCGCACGCGCGGGAGCGTGCCGCGCATCCACACGAAGATGAACACGAACACGTATGTCTTCAGCATGAACCAGAGGACGCCGGCGACCCAGTCGAGCCCGAGGTACGCCCACGCCAGGAGCACAGCGACGATGAACAGGTTGGCCAGCAGGAAGCCGCCGATGAGCGCCTGCCAGCCCTTGATCCGCGGACTGGCCAGCCAGATCGGCGCGGCGAACGCGAGGGTCAGGATGACCGGGATCGTCGCACGCCGATGAGCATCCCGATGCCGAGGCTGCCGGATCGAACGTCACGTCCACCGGCCACGGCCACGGGAACGGAGCGTTCCAGCCGCCGAAGAACAGCGTCACGGTGAGCGCCGAGATGATGAACACGTTCACGTATTCGGCGAAGAAGAAGAACCCGAACCGCATCCCCGAGTACTCGGTGGCGAAGCCGGCCACGATCTCCGAGTCGGCCTCGGTCAGGTCGAACGGCGTCCGGTTCGCCTCGGCCGTGGCGGCGATGAAGAAGATGAGCGCGCCCAGCGGCTGGCGGAAGATGTACCAGTCGGTGAACCAGCCGGACTGGTTCATGACGATCTGGTTGAGGCTCATCGTGCCGGCGATGAGGATGATCCCCACGACCGACAGCGTGAGCGGGATCTCGTAGCTGACCACCTGCGCCGCCGAGCGCAGGCCGCCGAGGAGCGAGTACTTGTTGTAGCTCGACCAGCCGGCCATCAGCAGGCCCACGACCGACAGCCCGCCGATGGCGAAGAAGTAGAGCAGGCCGATGTTGAAGTCCTGGCCGACCAGCCCGGGCGCGAACGGGATGACCAGCAGGGTCATGACGCTGGCCAGGTAGGTGACGACCGGCGCCCAGGTGAAGACGAGCGAATCGGCGCCGGTCGGGGTGAAGTCCTCCTTCATGAGGACCTTGAGCCCGTGGACCACCGAGAGCGCCGAGCCGAACGGCCCGACCCGGTCCGGCCCGATCCGAAGATTCATCAGGGCGATGATCTTCATCTCCATGTAGATGATCAGGAACGCGGTCGGGATCGTGATCAGCAGGATCACGGTCGCCGCCACCACGAACCGGACCACGGCGATGTTCTGCGACGCGAGCGTGAGCACCGGTCCGCCCAGCAGCACGATCGCGGCGACCGTCCCGACGCCCAGCGCCAGCAGCACCGGCACCGCCGCGAAGATGACCTTCCCCGGCAACGTCAGCCGATTCCACGACCTGCCGACGACGTCATCGACCGTCACGAGCGGCAATGCCTAGTGCGCCGTCGGACGAGCCGAGGCAAGGCGGCGCCGAGCATGCGCCCGCGAGCGCCCCCAAGGATGCGTGAGCGAACACGCGCAGCCGGCAACGCACGCCATCGGCCGTCCCACGGCGCGCCGAAGCGGCAGCCCGTTCACTTGTCCACTCCCCCCATGATCGGGTCCAAGCTGACGCCATGATGGCCATGGTGTCGGCGACCAGATGCCCGGGCATCAAGAGCCCGACCGACTGGAGGTGGACGAACGACGGGTCGTGGATCCGCATCCGGAACGGCTGGTCGGTGCCGTCGCTGATCACATAGTTCGACAGCTGGCCGCGGGGACCCTCGACCGCCGCGTACGCGCGGCCCGGGCGCGGGCGCAGCAGGCGGGGGAGCTTGGCCATCACCGGCCCGTCGGGCATGTTGTGGAGGCACTGGTCGATGATCCGCAGGCTCTGGCGGATCTCGTCCATGCGCAGCAGGTAGCGGGCCAGGCAGTCGCCCTCCTGCCGGGTCGGGATGTCGAACTCGAGCTCGGGGAAGACGCTGTACGGGTGTGCCCGCCGGACGTCGAACGGGATGCCCGTCGCCCGCAGGTTCGGGCCGGTCATCACCATCCGGAGCGCCGTCGCGCTGTCGATCCGCCCGAGGCCGCGCATCCGGCGGACGAAGATCTCGTTCTCGTTGAGGAGGCGCGTTGCCGGCTTCGATCTGCTCGCTCGCCCGGCTCATCCAGTCGCCGAGGCGGCTCATGAAGTCGTGGTTGAGGTCGCCGTTGACGCCACCGATACGGAAGTAGTTGAACAGCATCCGCTGTCCGGTCAGGGACGCGAGCATGTCGACGATCTCGTCGCGCTCGATGAACGACCACAGGATCGGTGTCAGGCCGCCGAGATCGAGCGCCATCCAGCCGAGGAACAGGGCGTGGCTGGCGATGCGGTTCAGCTCCGTGCTCAGGACGCGGATGTATTCGGCGCGGCGCGGGACCTGCACGTCGAGGAGCTTCTCGAAGGCGAGCGTCGGCGCCCACTCGTTGAACAGCGAGCTGACGTACTCGAGCGGGTCCGTGTAGCAGATCGGCCTGGTGGTAGTCGGCGTTCTCGCACAGCTTCTCGACGCCGCGGTGGAGGTAGCCGAGGACCGGGTCGAGGTCGACCACCTTCTCGCCATCGAGCTTGAGGACCACGCGCAGGACGCCGTGGGTGGACGGGTGCTGGGGGCCCATGTTGATGAACATCTGACCGTCGCCGAGGGTGTAGAACTCGGCCTCCCGCTCGGTTCGCGGCGGATACGGCGGGACCGGCTCGAACACCCCCAGCTCACGATCGAGCGTGATCCCGGGGTCGTCGGCGGACTGGTGGGCGGGACTCACTGGCATGGCGGGCTCAGGCTTCCGTCAGGCGGGTGTGCGGCGGACGACCGCCGTGGTCGGGGCGTTCCGTGGGGTGTGGGTGCGCTCCATGGGCCGGACGCCGGCGCCGGGCGAGCGTGCGGCATCGTCGGGCAGGTAGAAGTCCTTGCGGAGAGGGAAGCTGTCGTAGTCGGGCGGCATGTAGATCCGCCGCAGGTCGCGATTCCCCTCGAACGTGATCCCGAACATGTCGTACGCCTCGCGCTCCATCCACTCGGCGCCCTTCCAGAGGAACGTGACCGACGGCACGCGCGGGTCGTCGCGAGACAGGCCGTCGGCGATGACGCGAAGCCAGTCCGGCGTGGTGGTGCTGTACAGGTGATAGACGACCTGCATGACCTTTCCGGTGTCCACCCCCGCGAGGTCGCTCAGGAACTGGAAGCCGAGATCAGGCTCGTCGTGGAGCGCCCCCACGATCGGCACGACGTCACCCGCTCCGATGCGGATCTCGGTCTCGTCGTGGCGCTGGCGGATGGGCCCCAGGAGCCGGTCGCCGAAGCGGGCTTCGAGGCGCGCCTTGAGCAGTCGATCCACGCCTAGACGTCCTCCGGCACGGTCGGGCCGATGGCTCGATCGGGCCAGTGGCCCCGCCGATCCTTGACCAGTTGCTGGAGCTTCATCATCCCGTAGATGAGGCCTTCGGGTCGCGGCGGACAGCCGGGAACGTAGACGTCCACGGGCATCACCCGGTCGATGCCCTCGACCGTCGAGTAGCTTCGCTTGTATCGACCGCCCGAGCAGGTGCAGTCGCCCATCGCGACGCACCACTTCGGCTCGGGCATCTGCTCCCACAGGCGCACGAGCGGCCCGGCCATCTTGGTGGTCAGGGTGCCCGCCACGATGAGCACGTCCGCCTGCCGCGGGCTCGCCCGGAATGGGAACATGCCCCAGCGGTCCATGTCGTTCTTGGAGGTGGCCGCCGACATCATCTCGATGGCGCAGCAGGCGAGGCCCGACAGGAGCGGCCACAGGCTGTTCATCCGGATGAGATCGAGGACATAGTCGGCCTTGGTCGGGATCACTTCGAGGACGCCGCCCCAGCGCGCGTCGTCGCGGCGTCCGGCACCGGATGCCTCCCACTCGCGGAGGTGGGTGATGTCCGACGGACGGCCGCCGTCATAGGCCAGCGGATCGGCCGCCTGCCAGAGCGTGTTGGGGACCACGATCGGCGCCATCACGCCATCGGCCGGTCTCGTCGCGGGCAGGGCTGGAGTCGCGGGGTCGGCGGGCTGGTCGGACCCCATCTGCGTGGCGTCGTTCGGCCCGGTGCCGAGGTTCCGGGTGCTCTCCGGGGTCAGCGCCACGTGAGCGCCCCCTTCCGCCAGGCGTAGGCGAGGCCGACCAGCAGGATCGCGACGAAGACGATCATGCTCACCAGCCCGCCGAGCAGGATGTCCCGGAAGGCCAGGGCCCACAGGTAGATGAACACGACCTCGATGTCGAAGGCCACGAACAACAGGGCGTAGATGTAGAAGGACAGGCCGAACCGTCCATGGGTGTCGCCGTACGTGTCGATCCCGGATTCGTAGGGCAGGCCCTTGTGCTCGTCACCGCGGTTCCGGTGGGAGATGAGCCAGGCCGCGCCGATCGTCACGAACACGAACGAGACGCCAGCGAAAGCGAACCCGACGACATACCAGATGCCGGTCAAGCGAACTCCCTTCGAGCGACGCGTCCGGGGTCTGCGCCGCCGACCGAAGACTCCGTGCGGAGGGGCACAGCCATAGGCGACCGGCCGAGCCGGCCTCGGCGCCATTCTATCAGCGGGAACAGGAGAGGCGGCAGAGCCGGAACGGCGTGCGCCTGGGGCCCGGGCTTCGTCGGGGAGCGGCGCGCGCCGAGCGCGCGTGCAGGTTCGCGCGCCACTCCCCTGACTGGTCGTGCCCGACCGATGCGAAGACTGAAGGCAGTCGAAGAGACCGCAGCAATAGGGCATATTCCCTAGTCCGGAGGTGTCCGCTGCGGCGTGCAGAACCGGGCGGGGATCGGTCAGCGGCCGAGTCGCACATCGAGGCCGAGCAACGACCGCCCGTCCGGCCATCGACGTCCGAACGCCATGACCCGGAAGCGTCCCATCGCCGCCGGATCGATCATCCGCAGCAGGGCGGACCGCGCCGTGAGGTACTCCTCGATCGCCGTGGCCGGGATCCTGTCCGAGCTCGTGAAGGAGGTCACCCGCGCCGAGACGGGCAAGGAACTCGGCCTGGGTCGTCGTGCCGAGGTGCGAGAGGTCGGCGTGTCGGGCGGCCAATTCGACGGCTGTGACATCGACGTGAGCCGTCAGGTCCTGGCGGCCGACATGGCGGTAGGGATCGTCGTGGACGGTGTGACGCAGGTAGGCGCGGAGCGTCCCGTCCCGGCGGCGGTTCCCGTCGTAGAGCTCCTTCGCCGGGTAACCGTAGTCGATGAGCGAGGAGGAGTCCGCGTGCCAGCCCGGCGGTCGCCCCAGCGACGAAGGTGTCGACATCGAGGCAGATCTCGGCGCGCTGCCCATCCGCGAGGGCGACGCCTTCCTAAGCCAATCGCTCGCCGAGGGCCGGCGACGAGGGCTCGGCTTCGATGTCGACGAAGCGTCCATCGGACCAGCCGACGAGGATCTCGCGCAGGAGGCCGGATCGCATGACGACGCCGGTGCGTGGGGAGCGCGTCGAGGACCTCGTTGGCCAGGACGATCCCGTCGATGGGGTCCGGGTCGTCGGGCCGGCCGGGTTGCAGGACATCGGCCAGGCCGGCGTCCTCGAACCGCCGTGTCGAGGGTCGCGATCCGGCGTTCGTCGATCTCGATCGGCTGGTACCGCAGCCTCGCGACGAGCTCGGGTTCCTCGAGCTGGAGGCGCGCGACGATCGCCAGCGCCAGTGCCCCGGTCCCGCTGCCGTATTCGCGGACCGTGAACGGTCCGGGACGATCGAGCGCCTGCCACGCGTCCGCGACGGCCCGCGCGAGCGCCCAGCCGAAGATCGGGTGCGCCTCGGGAGCCGTCAGGAAGTCGCCATCGCGGCCCGGCCGTGCCCGACTCGAGCGGTAGTAGCCGCGCTCGGCGTCGTACAGGGCGAGGGCCATGAACCTCGCGAACGTGATCGGACCGCGGTCGCGGATCTCGTCTCGTATCAGCGCGACCAGCTCGTCGTCCTGTCCGACGCTCTCGGTGTCCGGCGGCGGGTCGCGGCGGAGTGCCCGGCGTCACGTCCATCCGTGGGCTCTCGTCCGGCTCGCATCGCGAGGATCCGTCGGGCGCGGGAAGCGCACCATGGAGGCCGCCTCGGAGTCTGCGGGGCTGCACGCCGGGTGTTCATCCTGGCGCCTTCGCTTGAGTCTTCGAGCCGGCTCATGGCCCAGGATCGTTCGATGTCGTGTTCGGCGCTCAGGGAATGAGCAACGGCCGCGAGAACGCCGCGTTTCGGGGCCCTTGAGGGCGTCCGACTGCCCGAAGCAATGGACTGAGTTGACCGAAGCGCCGCGGATGAAAATCAGGCGTTCACGCGCGTCGAGTCGGGCCCCCACGGCGACCCGCGCTAGACGATCGAGGGCTCGCTTGTCGATGGGCATCAGGCTGGCGGGGCTGCGTCGGCGGCCGCTCGCCACGGCCCGCTCAGGATGAGCCGGAGTCCGGGTCCGACCAAGCGTGTGGCCGCCGAGGAGGACCGGGATCGGCGCATCGACTGCCGCCGCCGTCAGGTCGCGCAGCCACGGGTCGGCGATGAGCGAGGGACACAGGAGGTCCGAGGCGAAGCGGTCCTCCGGGCATGGCCACGCCACCTCGTCGGGACCGAGGCGGTGCGCCAGCAGGACGCGCGAGTCGATCGACCGCGGCGTCCGACAGGCGTGCCAGGTGGTCCCCGAGGGAACGCGGTCCGTCGCGATCGAGCAGTGCTCCGAAGACGGACGCGGGCGGCCGCTGGTCAGGAGCGGCGCTCCGGAGGCCGCGCTCCTCGACGATCGCCCGGGTTCGCGACCGCGTGTGTCGCTCCAGCCAGGAGAGTGTCGCGGCCGACGTCCGCCCGGCGACGAGGATCTCGGCTCGCCGGGACGCTGCGGCGGTCCGGAAACCCGCCAACGCCACGCGGAGGGGCTCCAGGCTGACGGGCGGCGCCGCCCTGTCCTGGTCTCTTGTCAGCACCACGTCGAGCGGACTGTCGAGGTCGATCGCGAGTCGCCAGCGGCGCGCAAGGTCCGCCACCGCGTACCCGGCCACCTCATCGAGCCATCGCGGCAGGGCGTTGTCCGTCGGCAAGTCGGGCATCTGTGGCACGACCTCGTCGGCGCGGGAGATCGCGACCACGTCGGCGGAGTAGCGGTTGTTGGCGAGAGCCCGCCGAACCTCGGAGCGGGCCGCCGAGATGAACGCGCCCCGGTCGGCGGCCGTGGCGAGCGGGATGGCGCCCGAGCCCAGCACCACGAGGCCGGCCGGACCGTCCAGACCGGCCACGGACCGCAGCCGCGCCCCGAACGAGAGCGCATCGGGCGGTCCGCTCACGATGCGAGACGTCGTCGGCCCCGGCTGCGAGGAACCTCAGCCGATGACGCTCGGCGAGCTCCGCTCTTGCGTCCGCGAGCCAGCGGACGAGCGGCCCGGCCCCAGCGCCTGGTTCGGGGTGCATGATGCGGACGCTGACCGGGCGCATGTCCCGGAGTCTAGTCGCGACGAGGGGAGACTCCGTGACCTCCCGACGTGTCCGCGCCTACATCGGCCTCGGGGCCAACCTCGGAGAGACCGAGGCCACGCTCACCGCGGCGATCGATGCGCTCGACGAGCTGCCCGGGTTCCGGCTGCGTTCCGTCTCACGACTCTATGCGACCGAGCCGGTCGGTTTCACCGATCAGGCCGAGTTCCGCAACGCGGTCGCGGCGCTCGACGTTCCGGCCGGCCCCGATCCGGCCACCGGCGCGCTGCGGGTCCTCGAGGCGCTCAAGGGACTCGAACGACGATTCGGGCGTCGGCCGCGGCGCCGCTGGGGGCCGCGCGAGCTCGATCTCGACCTGCTGGTCTTCGGCCGTGCCAGGATCGCGGTCGAACGGACCGACGCCTCGCGTTCGGTCGACGCGCGGGCCGATCCGGCCAAGGCGCCGCGGATCCTCGAGGTTCCCCACCCGGCCGTGGCGACCCGCCTGTTCGTCCTCGCTCCGTTGGCCGATCTCGCGCCCGGGCTGGTGCCGCCCGGATGGGATCGCACGGTCGAGACCGCACGGCGCGAACAGGCCCGGCTCGAGGGCCCCGATGCCGTGCGCCCGATCGGCGCGTGGGACCCGGCCTTCGACGCTGGACGCCGATCGACGCCGGCGCTGCCTCGAGCCCGCCGGGAGGTCAGCCGAGGTAGCGGGTCGCGAGCTCGGTTTCGAGCGCCTGCCCGTCCCGCCCGCGCTCGACGCGATACCCGCGCGCGGTCGGGCGCGATGCGACGACTTCGACCAGGTCCGTCCCGCGAAACACCAGCCCGGCCCCGTCGTCGGCGGCGTGACCGTCGGGCAGGACACCGCGCGAGACGAGGTCGTGATAGGTCGGCCGCCGCGCCGGTTCACCGTCGTAGTGCGGGGAGTGGCTGCCCGGCAGGAAGCCCAGCCCGTCGGTGAGCGGCGCGAGCGGTCCGAACGAGTCGGTCGTCCCCGCTTCGAACCAGCAGATCGAGCCGGCCGATAGACCGGTCATCACCACCCCGGCTTCCCACGCCCGCCGGAGCGCCCGATCGACGCCCTGGACACGCCACACCGCCAGCATGTTCGCTGTGTTGCCGCCGCCTACGTACACGACGTCCTGGTCGAGCAGGAAGGCGTCGATGTCCGGTTCCGTGCGCACGAACAACGAGAGATGGCTCGCCTCCGCCCGGCGGGCGAACGCGGCGTAGAACTTCGCCACGTAGCCGTCCGCGTCTCCGCTGGCGGTTCCCAGGAAGCAGACCCGTGGCCGGGCGCGACCGCGCGCCTGGCGCGCAAGCGAGAGGATGTGGTCGTCGAGGAGCGTGTCCCCGTCCATCGAGAAGCCACCGCCGCCCATCGCGACGATCGTCCTGGGGTCATCCATCACCGGATGCTAACCTCGTCGGACCGCACCTTGCCCGCCTGGCCGCCACCGGCCGCACCCGGAGACACAGCGATGACCAAGATCGGCTATGCAGCCATGCTCGAGCAATTCCACCCGACCGAGCTGCTCGACTACTGTGCCGCGGCCGAGGACGCCGGGTTCGAGGCCGGCTTCATGGTCAGCGAGCACTTCCATCCCTGGACGCCGCGCAGGGCCAGAGCGCCTTCGCGTGGTCGTTCATGGGCGCCCTCGGCACGAGGACCAGCCTCCGCTTCGGGACCGCGGTCACCTGCCCGGGTTTCCGCTACCACCCGGCCGTCATCGCCCACGCGGCGGCGACCCTCGGGGCGATGTTCCCTGGCCGGTTCTGGCTGGGGCTCGGCGCCGGCGAGGCGCTCAACGAGCACGTCATCGGCGGCGACTGGCCCGAGATCGGCGTTCGCAGTTCGATGATGTTCGAAGCCATCGAGCTGATCGCGAAGCTCTTCACCGGCGATGTCGTTCGCCACCACGGGAAGCATTTCACGCTCGAGAGCGCCCGGCTGTACACACGCCCGGAGCAGCGCGTTCCCATCTACGTGGCGACGGCGGGACCGGTCAATGCCAAGAAGACCGGCAAGTACGCTGACGGGATGATCACGGTCGGGGCGGCCGACGAGAAGATCAGGATGCTGTGGGAGAAGTGTGATGAGGGCTGTGCCGAGTCGGGCAAGCCGCTCGGCACGCCGAAGCTCCTCCAGATCCACGTCTCCTGGGCGCGGACCGACGACGAGGCGGTCGCGAACGCGATGACCGAATGGCCCAACGGCGGGATGCCATTCCCGAAGCAGGACATCAAGAACCCGGAGGACTTCGCGGCGATGGCGAAGCTCGTCCGGCCCGAGGACTTCAAGAACCGCGTCCTGATGACGAGCGATCTAGCCGTCCACACAAAGAACATCCAGCACTACGTCGACATGGGCTTCGACGAGATCCACCTTCACAACGTCGGGCGCAACCAGGCCGAATTCATCGAAGTCTTCGGGCGCGAGGTGCTGCCGAAGCTGCGCCTCGGCTGAGGGTCATGCGCGACGCGGAACGCCTGCCGGGTGAAGGCAGCCTTCCGGGGGAGGCGGAGGCACTCGCGCGGGATGTCGCCGACCCGCTGTCCGGGTACCGCGACCGCTTCCTCATCCCCGACGGGCCTGACGAAGACGGATCCGCGCCCCGCGATCTATCTCGCCGGCCAGTCGCTCGGCCTGCAACCCGTCGGCGTCCAGGCGATCGTCGACGGAGTCCTCCGGGTCTGGGCCCGTGCCGGCATCGACGGCATGTTCACGACCGACCGGCCAGTGGTTCACCTACGACGATTCACTGCGCGAGCCGATGGCGAGGGTCGTCGGGGCACGGCCCGCCGAGGTCGCGCTCCTCAATACGCTGACCGTCAACATCCACCTGCTGCTGACCTCGTTCTTCCGGCCGTCGGGTCGGCGGCGACGCATCCTCGTGGACGCTCCGCTCTTCCCGTCCGACCGGCACGCGCTCACCAGCCACCTCGCGGCTCGCGGGCTGGATCCGGTCGCGGACCTGATCGTCGTGACGCCCCGCGCCGGCGAGGCGACCCTCCGGACGAGCGACCTCGAGGCCGCGATCGCCGAGCGTGCCGACGAGCTTGCGCTGGTCTTCCTCGCGGGCGTGAACTTCGCGACCGGTCAGGCGCCACGACATCGAGCGGCTCACCGCGGCCGGCCGGGCGGCCGGCGCCGTCGTGGGCTGGGACCTGGCCCATGCGGCCGGGAACATCGAGCTGGAGCTTCACGAGTGGGACGTGGACTTCGCCGCGTGGTGCACGTACAAGTACCTCAACGGAGGTCCGGGCTCGATCGGCGCGATGTTCGTCCACGACCGTCATGGCCTCGATCCGACACGCCCGCGGCTGGCCGGCTGGTGGGGCACCGACCCGGACCGCCGCTTCGCGATGGACGGGCCGTTCATCCCCTCCGAGGGGGCGGCCGGCTGGAAGGCATCGACCAACCCGGTCCTTTCGCTGGCGCCGCTCGTGGCTTCGCTGGCGATCTTCGACGAGGTCGGGATGCCGGCGTTGCGTGCGCGCTCGATGGCGCTGACTGGCTACCTGGAGGAGCGGCTGGCACCGCTGGGTCTGGACATCATCACGCCGCGCGAGCCGGCCGCCCGCGGCGCGCAGCTGTCGCTCCGGTTCGGTGAGGCGGCTATCGCCGATGCCGTGCTTGCGCGCCTGACGGCGCGCGGCGTCATCGCCGACTTCCGCGCCCCCGACATCATCCGGCTGGCACCGATGCCGCTCTACAACACGTACCACGAGGCGTGGCGCGTGGGCGAGATCCTGGCAGCGGCCCTCGGGAGCGGGGACCGCTGAGGCCTCGCGCGCGGGGCGGCTTTCAGGGCCCGGCTACAGGCGGACTCGCGGCGGGCTGTCCCGGTCGAACATGTGGACCGTGTCCACGAACCGGACCTGCTTGGTCTGGTAGGCCATCACCAGGGAATGCGTCCGCGCGCCGCCACCGAAGAACCGGACGCCCTGCAGAAGGTCGCCGGCGGTGACGCCGGTCGCCGCGAAGACGAGATTCTCGCCCGGGGCAAGGTCTTCGGTGCGGTAGACGCGATCTTCGTCGCCATGGCCCATCCGCGCGCCGCGCTCGCGTTCCTCGTCGTTCCGGTAGCGGAAGCGAGCCTGGATCTCGCCACCGAGGCAGCGCAGCGCGGCGGCCGTGATGACGCCCTCCGGCGCTCCGCCGATCCCCATCACCGCGTGGACGCCGGTGCCCGGACACCGCGCAGGAGATCGCGGCGGACAGGTCGCCATCGCTGATCAGCTTGATCCGGGCGCCGGCTTCGCGGACCTCGGCGATCAGCGCATCGTGACGGGGCCGCTCGAGGATGACGACGGTGATGTCACGCACCCGCCGTCCGAGCGCCGACGCGATCGCGCGCGAGATTGGCGGTCGGCGTCTCGCGGATGTCGACCTGGCCGGCGGCCACTGGCCCGACGCACAGCTTCTCGAGGTACGTGTCCGGGGCGTGGGTGAGACCGCCGGCCTCGGACGCGGCCAGCACCGTGATGGCGCCCGCCTGGCCGTGGGCCACGAGGTTCGTGCCCTCGAGCGGGTCGACCGCGATGTCGACCCGGGGGACGTCGTCGCGGCCCGCCCCCGTCCGGCCGACCCGCTCGCCGATGTACAGCATCGGGGCCTCGTCGCGCTCGCCCTCGCCGATCACGATCCGCCCGGCGAAGTCGATCTCGTCCATCGTCCGCCGCATCGCCTCGGTCGCGGCCTGATCAGCGCCGTCACGTTCGCCGCGCCCCATGAACCGCGCCGAATCGATGGCAGCCGCCTCCGTGACCCGGATCATCTCGAGCGCGAGCAGCTGTTCCATCAGTCGGTTACTGCCTTGGAGCCGCTCAGCCGGTCCGCCCGCAAGGCGGGCCGCGAGCACGTGAGCGAGCGCACCTCGAGGTGCGTGAGCGAGCGCGCGGAGCGGCCCAACGCGGCGGCGGGCCGGATCAGCGGGCCCCACTGTCATTCAGTGCCGGAAATGACGACGGCCTGTGAAGACCATCGCCATGTGATGCCGGTCGGCCACCTCGATGGCCATCTCGTCGCGGATCGAGCCGCCCGGCTGGATGATCGCCGTCACCCCGGCGCCGGCCGCCGCCTGGATCCCGTCCGGGAACGGGAAGTAGGCGTCCGACGCCATGACCGAGAGCTTGGCGCGGTCGCCCGCACGGCGAAGGGCGATCTCGACCGAGACCTGACGGCTCGCCTGCGCGGCGCCGATGCCGACGGTCGCCGCGTTGCGTGCAAGGACGACGGCATTCGAGCGGACGTGGCGGACGGCCCGCCACGCGAACAGGAGGTCGGTCAGCTCCTCGAGCGTCGGCCGCCGCCGCGTGACGACCTGGAGGCGGCCGCGGTCGAGGCCGAGCTCGTCGAGGCTTTCGACCAGCAGGCCGCCGGCGATCCTCTTGAAGTCGAGGTTGGCGATGCCGTAGTCGCGCATGCCCTCGGTCGGGTCCGGCGGGATGGCCAGGAGCTCCAGGCCGGGCTTGCCGCGCAGGATGCCGATCGCGGACTGGCTGAACCCGGGCGCCACGACCGCTTCGTAGGAGTTCGCCCCGATCTCGCGCGCGGTCGCGCCGTCGAGCTCCCGGTTGACGGCGACGATCCCGCCGAAGGACGCCACCGGATCGGTCTCGAGCGCGTGACGGTAGGCCTCCACGAGCTCGTCGTTCGATGCGAGCCCGACCGGGTCGGTGTGCTTGGTGATGGCCACGGTCGGGGCGGTGTAGTCGCGGGCGATCCGGTAGGCCGCGTCCAGGTCGAGCAGGTTGTTGAACGACGGCATGTCGCCCTGGAGCCGTGTCGCGTCGGCGAGCGTGCCGCTCCGGTGGGTCGTCTCGCGGTAGAAGGCGGCCCGCTGATGCGGGTTCTCGCCGTAGCGCAGCTCGTCGACCTTCTCGAGCACGATCGCGAGCCGGCTCGGGAAGGTGTTGCCCGACACCTGGTTCAGATAGGCGGCGATCTCGGCGTGGTAGGCCGCGACCATGCTGAACGCCTCGGCCGCGAGGCGAGCCCGGGTCTCGGGACTGACCGCACCGAACTCGCGCAGCTCCGAGACGATGGTCGGGTAGTGCGCCGGATCCGAGGCCGCGGCGACGCCGGCCGAATTGCGCGCGGCGGCCCCGAGCAGCGCAGCCCCGCCGACGTCGATCATCTCGATCGCCTCGTCGATGCCGACGAGCTTCGCGCCGATGGCGGGCGCGAACGGCTTGACGTTGACGACCACGAGGTCGATGAGTCCGATGCCCTGCTCGCGCAGCTCCTCGAGCTGGGCGGGGACGTCGCGCCGGGCAAGGATCCCGGCGTAGACCGCGTGGTGGAAGGTCTTGACCTGGCCCCCGATATGCGGGCCGCCCTCGGTCAGCTCGGAGACGGAGCGGACGGCCACGCCGTCGGCGCCAGGGCCTCGCGCGTCCCGTCGGTCGCGAAGAGCTCGACCTCCGAGCTCGAGGAGGTCCCTGGCAAACGCCGCGATGCCATCGCGGTTCGCCACTGACAGCAGGGCTCGCACCCGCGGTGTCCTCCCGTTCGGTGGTCAGGCGATGGACCATCACGGTCGGTGTGGTCCCGGGACGGTCGCTTCGGCGTCGCGCCTAGCCGACCGAGTATACCGCCTGTCGTGGCATACTCCGATGCCCATACACAGGGAGACGAGGAAACCGCGTGACGCTGCCGCCCTGGGACTACCTGTTCCTGCCCTTCAACAACAGCAACTTCCCGGACCTGTTCACGGCGACCTGGGTCGCCGCCCTCGCGCTTCTCGTGATCCTGGCGATCCTGTACAACGTGCGGACGCGGGCGCTCCACCGCCATCCGCCATTCCTCGAGATGTGGGAGTGGGTCTGGTGGACCGGCCTCATCACGTTCAGCCTGATCGTCGTCGAATCCCTGTTCGTGTTCGACCTGTTCCTGGTCCTTCTGACCGAGGCGATCGGGCTCGCCACGCTCCTCTGGATCCGTTTCATCCGCTTCCCGCCGATGCTCGAGGCATACCAGGCGCGCCTGGCCAAGGAGCGGTACTTCACCAAGCAGAAGTTCAGCGACCCGGAGGCGACCATCAAGCGACGCAGCAGCAGCCGCCGCACCCAGCGCCGCCGACGCTAGTCCTCGCCTCCGGCCCGATGCCCATCGAGATCCGCCGGTTCGGTGTCGGTCATCGGCGCCCGGACGGGCCGCCGGGCACGGTCGGGCTGACCGGTCAGGTCATCCACTCCGACGGCCGGGGCGTGGTCTCCGAGCTTGCCTTCGCCCGTGGCGCCCGCATCGAACCGCACACCAGCCCCAACACCGGTCTACTTCATCGTGGTCGAGGGCGGAGGCTGGGTGGGCGTCGGCGACGAGCGGACCCGGATCGCGGCCGGCGAGGCGGCTGTCTGGCCGGCCGACATCCTCCATTCGGCGTGGACCGAGCATTCGGAGATGCGGGCGTTCGTCGTCGAGCTTGCCGGCGCGGACGACGGCGGCGTGGTGGCGGGGTCGGCCCGCGAGGGGGTCCTCGGAACCGGAGACGAGAGGCCGATCCAGCGCGGCACGGGGCAGCTGCGCCCCGTCGACCACGCCGAAGACGGAGCCGAGCGAAGGCGAGCCTGCCTAGCCGGCGCCGCCTGAGCGGCCGGGCTCCCTTCCGGCGGTTCCCCGGCAACGACCGCACCCAGGAGCCGAGCACGCGGGCCGTCATCCCCCACACGACGAGACCGTCGACCGGGTAGGCCGCGTACCGCAGGCGCATGCCGCGCACCTCTCGCTCCACCCGCAGCAGGTCCGCCCCGGGGAGGAACAGGCGCACGGGCGCGCTGAGGATGCGGGCGACCTCGGTCGGCTGCGCGACGAGCGGCGGGAGCCGGTCCGCGACCGCCAGGATCGGCGTCACCGCGTAGTCGCTGACCGGGATCCACAGCGGAGGCCACGAGCCGATGACCCGGAGGCCCGCGGCGACCGGGTCGAGGCCGACCTCCTCGGTCGCCTCGCGCAACGCGGTGGCCACGAGATCCGGGTCGTCCGGTTCCGCGCGACCACCGGGGAACGAGACCTCGCCCGAATGGTGCCCGCCGCGATCCACGCGCTCGGTCAGGAGGACGTGGGCCTCCTCGTCGTCTCCGGGATAGACCATCACCAGCACGGCCGCGAGGCGCGCCGCGTCTGCACCCTCGGGCCGGATCCGGAGTCGCACGTCGTCACCGCCGACCAGCGACGGCATCAGCGCGGCCGGACCCTCCGGCCGCTCGGCAGGCAGGTTCTCGAGGCGAGCCAGGGCGTCGTCGAACCGCACGGCCCGGCCCGGCGGCTAGTTGACGAGCTCGCCGTCGGTCCGCTTGCGCTCGGTGGGCGGCAGGTCGAGCGGGCTCGACCCCTTCGACCGCCCGCCGGCGCCCGCGCCCGCGCCTGCGGCCGCCGGCGTGCGGGCGTCGCGACGAGCCGACGCCGTCGGTGACCACGGTCGCTCCCTCGGTCGAGAACAGGATCGTGCCCGACGCGAGATCGGCATCGGCCGTCACCCGGTCACCGGGCCGGAACTGTCCGGCGACCAGTGCCCGTGCCAGCGGGTTCTCGACCAGTCGCTGGATGGTCCTCCGCAGCGGCCGTGCCCCGAACGCGGGGTCCGTGCCCTCCCGGACGATCAGCGCCCGGGCGGACGGCGTCAGCTCGAGCGTGATGTCCTGGACCGTGAGCCGTCGCTGGAGGTCCTCGAGGAGCAGGCCGACGATCTGCTCGAGGTCCGCGTCGGTGAGGGCGTGGAAGACGATCACCTCGTCCACCCGGTTGAGGAACTCCGGCCGGAAGTGGAGGCGGAGCGCGTCGGTCACCTCGCGCTTCATGACCTCGTAGGCCGCGTCGCCGGCGCGCGCACCGCTCGCCGCGATCGCGGCGCTGCCGATGTTGCTGGTCATGATGACCACGACGTTCTTGAAGTCGACGGTCCGGCCCTGGCTGTCGGTCAGGCGGCCGTCGTCGAGCACCTGGAGGAGGACGTTGAAGACGTCCGGATGGGCCTTTTCGATCTCGTCGAGCAGCACGACCTGGTAGGGGCGGCGCCGGACGGCCTCGGTCAGCTGGCCGCCCTCGTCGTAGCCGACGTATCCGGGCGGGGCGCCGATGAGCCGCGACACGGCGAACTTCTCCATGTACTCGCTCATGTCGATGCGGACCATCGCCGCCTCGTCATCGAACAGGAACGCCGCCAGCGCCCGAGCCAGCTCGGTCTTGCCGACGCCGGTCGGGCCGAGGAACAGGAACGAGCCGATCGGCCGGCGCGGGTCCTTGAGTCCGGCGCGTGCCCGGCGGACCGCGTCGGACACGGCCTGGATGGCCTCGTCCTGCCCGACGACCCGCTCGTGGAGACGGTCCTCCATGTGGATGAGCTTCTCGGTCTCGCCCTCGAGCAGGCGGTTGACCGGGATGCCCGTCCACGCGCCGACGATCTCGGCGATGTCGTCGGCGGTGACCTCCTCCTTGAGCAGCGACCCGGGTCCCTGGAGCGTGGCGAGGCTCGCCTCCTGCTCCTTGAGCCGGGCCTGGAGCTCCGGCAGGCGGCCGTACTTCAGCTCGGCGGCGAGCGCCAGGTCCGCCTCGCGCTCGGCCTGCTCGATCCGCGTCTGGAGCGACTCGAGCTCCGACTTCGTCGTCGCGGATCGCCGCGATCGCGGTCTTCTCGGTCTCCCAGCGCTGCTTCATCGCGCCGGCCTGCTCCTCGATGTCGGCGAGCTCCTTCTCGAGCGCCTCGAGGCGCGCCTTCGAGGCGTCGTCCTTCTCCTTCTTGAGCGCTTCCCGCTCGATCTCGAGCTGGATCCGCCGGCGCTCGAGCTCGTCGATCTCGATCGGCATCGAGTCGATCTCCATGCGCAGCCGCGAGGCCGCCTCGTCGACGAGGTCGATGGCCTTGTCGGGCAGGAACCGCCCGGAGATGTAGCGGTCCGACAGCGTCGCGGCGGCGACGAGCGCGGAGTCCGTGATCCGCACCCCGTGATGGACCTCGTAGCGCTCGCGCAGCCCGCGCAGGATCGAGATCGTCTCCTCGACCGTCGGCTGGTCGACGAAGACGGGCTGGAAGCGGCGCTCGAGGGCGGCGTCCTTCTCGATGTGCTTGCGGTACTCGTCGAGGGTCGTCGCGCCGATGGTGTGGAGCTCGCCGCGTGCGAGCATCGGCTTGAGCAGGTTGGACGCGTCCATCGCGCCCTCCGCCGCGCCGGCACCGACGACGGTGTGCAGCTCGTCGATGAACAGGATGACCTGGCCCTCGGCGTCCTTGATCTCCTTGAGGACCGCCTTCAGACGCTCCTCGAACTCGCCGCGGAACTTGGCGCCGGCGATGAGCGCGCCCAGATCGAGCGACACGACCCGCTTGTCCTTGAGCCCCTCGGGGACGTCGCCGCGGACGATCCGCTGGGCGAGGCCCTCGGCGATGGCCGTCTTGCCGACGCCCGGCTCGCCGATCAGGACCGGGTTGTTCTTCGTCCGCCGGCTGAGGACCTGGATGACCCGCCGGATCTCGTCGTCGCGCCCGACGACCGGGTCCAGCTTCCCGGACCGCGCCTCGGCGGTGAGGTCGCGGCCGTACTTCTCGAGCGCCTGGTACGTGCTCTCGGGGTTGGCCGACGTGACGCGCTGGCCGCCGCGGACGCTCTGGAGCGCCTGGAGGAGTGCCTCGCGGCCGGCCGCGTGCCGCTCGAGGAGGGCCTGGCCCTCACCGCCGACCTCGGCGATGCCCAGGAGCAGATGCTCGGTCGAGACGTACTCGTCGCCGAGCCGGCGGGCTTCGGCCTCGGCACGCTCGATGACGCGCTTGGCGCGCGGGTCGAGCGACAGCGAGCCGCCGGAGATGCGGGCGCGCTTGGCGAGGATCGCGGCCAGCTCGCCGCGGAATCCGGGCAGGTCGACGCCGAGCCGGCGCAGGGTCTCGGCGGGGACACCGTCGTCGGGTTCGACGAGCGCGGACAGGATGTGCTCGGCGTCGAGGATCGGGCTCTCGAGTCGCTGGGCGGTCGCCTGGGCGGCGACGATGGCCTCCTGGGCCTTCTGGGTGAATCGGTCGAGTTGCATGTGGGCGCCTCTGGATCGTAGCGGTGGCTAGCGCGGGTCGGGTTGGTGGACGAGGTCGAGGAAGGTCTTGTGCCGCGGCCTTGGCATCGTCCGACAGGTTGGTCGGCAGGATGACGCGGGTCTTGACGTACAGGTCGCCGTGGCCGCTGGCCCGGAAGCGGGGCATCCCCTGGCCGGTCAGCCGGAACGAGCGGCCCGGCTGGGTCCCGGCGGGGATCGTCAGGACGACGCGGCCTTTCAGGGTCTCGACCCTGACCTCCGCGCCGAGAAGCGCCTCCTCGAGCGTCAATGGCAGCTCGCGCTCGAGGTCGTCGCCTCGCCGCGTGAACCGGCCGTCGGGCAGGACGCGGACGACGACCTCGATGTCGCCGCCGCCCGGCGCCTTGCCGGACAGCCTGATCCGTTTGCCGGTGTCGGCGCCCTTCGGGATCGTGATCTCGAGGCGCTTGCCGTCGACGTCGAGGAGCCGGGTCGTGCCGTGGTACGCCTCCGTGAGCGTGATCTCGGCCTCGGCCTCGTGGACGGTCCTGGGTCGCTCGGTCGCGGCGGTTCTGCCGCGGCCGTCGGCACCCACGCCCATCCCGCTCAGGATGTCGTCGAAGCCCGGGCCGCCCGATGACCGGCCGCCGGCCGCTCGTGTCGAGCCGGCCGAGGCCGTCGGAGCGCCCTCGCCGAAGAACATCCGGAAGAAGTCGGAGAACTCGCCGGGATCGCCCGAGGTGCGGAACTCGTACCGGACGTTGCCGCCCTGTCCGCCAAAGCCACTGAACCCGCCGAAGCCGCCTGGCGCGCCCGCCGGACCACCCGCGCTGCGGGCGCGGCTGATCGCTTCCCAGTTGGCGCCGAGGTCGTCGTACTGCTTGCGCTTGGCTGGGTCGCTGAGGACCTCGTTGGCCTCGTTGACCTCCTTGAACTTCCGCTCGGCGGCGGTGTCGCCGGGCTTGGCATCAGGGTGGTGCTGGCGCGCGAGCTTGCGGAAGGCTTTCTTGATGTCGGCCTGCGACGCCGTCCTCGGAACGCCCAGGACCGCGTAGTAGTCCTTGTAATCAACGCTCATCGACCCGGCCACTAAAGGCCGCCGCGTGGTACCGCTCGCTCGCGCCATGCGGCGGATTCTCGGTACCTCTCCTGGAAGGACTCCTAGACGCCTCGACGACGACCGGGGGCTGATCCGAGGGCGGGAAGTTCGTCCGGCGGACGGCCGGCTGCTTCGCGGGCTCGGGGTCGAGCTGGTCGTCGCCCTTGACGACCTTGGGCGGTTCGGGGGCGAGCGCCTTCGGCTTGCGCCGGAGGGCCGCCTCCAGGACCTGGTCCATCGTGTCGACGAGGATGAGCTTCATGGACTTGCGGACCTCGTCGGGGATGTCGCGGAGGTCCTTCTCGTTCTTGCGCGGAAGGATGACGATCTTCGCCCCCGAAAGGTGGGCGGCGAGGATCTTGCTCTTGAGCCCGCCGATCGGGAGGACCCGACCGCGGAGGGTGATCTCGCCGGTCATCGCGACGTCCTTGCGGACGGGGATGCCGGTCAGGGCGCTGACGATGGCCGTGGCCATCGTGATCCCCGCCGACGGGCCGTCCTTGGGGATGGCGCCGGCCGGAACGTGGATGTGCAGCGTGTTCTTCTCGAAGGTCTCGCGCGGGATGCCCAGCTCGTGAGGCATGGGCGCGGGTCCACGACAGGCCGGCTCGCGCCGACTCGCGCATGACCTCGCCCAGCTGGCCGGTCAGGATGAAGTCTTCCTTGCCCTCCATCCGGGTGACCTCGATGGCGACCACGTCGCCACCGACCTCGGTCACGACCAGGCCGGTCGCGGCGCCGGTCTGGTCCTCGGATTCCAGCTCGCCGTACTCGAACCGCTGCGGGCCGAGCAGCTCGGCGAGCTTCTTGACATCGATGACGGTCTTGCGCTTGCGGCCCTCGGCGACCTGCCGGGCGACCTTGCGCATGACGTTCGCCAGCTCGCGCTCGAGGTTGCGGACGCCCGCCTCATGGGTGTACGAGCGGACGAGCTCGGTCATCGCCTCGTCGGTGATCTGGATGTGCTTGGCCTGGAGGCCGTGGTTCTTCATCTGCTTCGGGATGAGGAAGCGCTTGCCGATCTCGATCTTCTCGGTCTCGGTGTAGCCGGGCAGCTGGACGATCTCCATCCGGTCGCGAAGCGCCGGCGGGATCGGGTCGAGCAGGTTGGCGGTTGCCACGAAGAGGGTCTTGCGACAGGTCGAACGGCACCTCGAGGTAGTTGTCCTGGAAGGTGTTGTTCTGCTCGGGGTCGAGGACCTCGAGGAGGGCCGAGCTCGGGTCGCCCCGGAAGTCCATGCCGATCTTGTCGACCTCGTCGAGCATGAAGACCGGGTTGTTCGTTCCGGCGGTCTTGATGCTCTGGATGATCCGTCCTGGGAGCGCGCCGATGTAGGTCCGGCGATGCCCGCGGATCTCGGCCTCGTCGTGGATGCCGCCGAGGCTCATCCGCACGAACTTGCGGCCCATCGCCCGCGCGATGCTCTTGCCGAGGCTCGTCTTGCCGACGCCGGGCGGTCCGATGAACGCGAGGATCGGGCTGCGGATCTCGTCGGCGAGGGTGCGCACGGCGAGGTACTCGAGGATCCGCTCCTTGATCTTCTCGAGGCCGTAGTGGTCCTCGTCGAGGATGCGGGCGGCCTCGCGGATATCGAGCTGGTCGTCGGTCGCGACGTTCCAGGGCAGGCCGATCAGCCAGTCCACGTAGGTCCGGATGACACCGACCTCGGGCGACGCCGACGGGATCCGGCTCATCCGGTCGATCTCCTTGATCGCCCGGGTCTTGATCTCGTCCGGCATGCCGGCCGCTTCGACCTTGTCGCGGAGCTCGTTGATCTCGGCCTGCTGCGGGTCGTCCTCGCCCAGCTCGCGCTGGATGGCCTTGAGCTGCTCGCGGAGGATGTACTCGCGCTGGGTCTTGTCCATCTCCGACTTGACTTCGGACTGGATCCGGCCCTTGAGCTCGAGGATCTCGATCTGGTTGGCGAGGAACGTCGAGACGAGCTTGAGCCGGTCGGTGACGTCGATCGTCTCGAGCATCTCCTGGCGCTGCTCGGTGGACATGTCGGGGCTGTAGGCCACCATGTCCGCGAGGAGCCCGGGCTCGCTGATGTTGCGGGCGGCGACGGCCGCCTCGGGCGGGACCGGGGCGCCGTTGGCCACGTACTGCTCGATCTGGGCCTGGACGGTCCGCATCAGGGCCTGGACCTCGACGCCGTCGGGGCTCGCGTCGGACAGCTCCTCGATGCTCGCCCGCAGATACGGGTCGGTCGAGGTGAAGCCGTGGACGCGGAGGCGGCCCTGGCCCTGGACGATGGCCCGGACGGTGCCGTCCTGGAGCTGGACGACCTGGGCGATCTTTGCCAGGGTGCCGATCGCGTAGAGCTCGGAGGGATCGTCGATCTCCTCCTGCTCGGCCTGGCGCTGGGTCACGAGGGCGATGGGGCCGCCCTCGGCGACGGCCGCATTGAGGGCGTTGACGCTCTTCTCGCGGCCGACCTGGAGCGGAACGATCATCTCGGGAAAGATGACCGTCTCCCGAAGTGCGACGAGCGGAAGCTCGCGGATGCCCGTGGACGGAGTGGGCTGCTCGTCGACCGGGGTGGACGGTCGCTTGGCCATCTGATGATCTCCTAGGTGTGCGGGGTGGCGTCGGGGGCCGGGGCGGGGGCGTCGGTCGCCCCCTCCTCCGTCCCTTCGGCGTAGAGGGCCTCGAGGATGCGAGCGCCGAGGCGCTCCTCGAGCTCGAACAGGATCCGGATGCCGGCGAGGTTCACGCCTCGCTCCCGGGTGAGATGCCGGATCCAGGTGATCCGACGGATGTCGTTCTCGCTGTACAGGCGGATGTTCGACGGCGTCCGCGCCGGGCAGAGCAGCCCCTCGTCCTCGTAGATGCGGAGGGTTCGGGGATGCGCGCTCACGAGCGTCGCCGCCACGCTGATGACGTAGACGGGCCGCTCGGGATCGCGCTCCGGACGGATGGACGCCATCGGTTCAGGCGCCTGTGCCGTTGTCGCCGCCGGCCGTCACGGGCGTGCCGTCGCGGTCGGCCGGTGCCGAGGAGCCGTTCGTGGCGTGTCCCTCGACGGTTGGGGTGATCCGGATCTGGCGGGGCTTGACGGTCTCCGCCTTGGGGATCCGGAGTGTGAGGATGCCATGATCGAAGGTGGCGGTGGCCTTGTCCGCCTCGAGCCCGTTCGGCAATGCGATCATCCGGCTGACGCTGCCGCGGCGGATCTCCCGAACGAGGGTCTCGCCCTCACCCGTCGTCTCCTCCGAGCGCGACTCGCCGTGGATGCTGAGCGTGCCGTTCTCGACGGTGATCTCGACGTCGTCAGGCTTGATTCCCGGAAGGGAGGCCTCGACCACGAGGGCGTCGGCGGAATTGGTCACGTCGAGCGGGAAGCCCTGCTGCGACGCGCCGTCACCGAACGTGAACGGACGGACGAAGCTGTCTTCGAAAAGCCGATCCATCGCCTGGCGGAGCGAGACGAGCTCCCCGAGCGGTGAAGCGCGGCGCACGAGTGTCATTCGTACACCTCCTGTGTGGTGTGGATCTGGGGCCGGGTGGGCGGCCCACTTGGTACGTTTCGCATGCTAGAACCTTGACAATGGCGTTGTCAAGAGTGTTGCGAGGAATTCACCTGACTTGGCCGGCCGCTTCGGCAACCCCGCGCACCAGACCAGCGCCTGGCCCGGCCCAGGCCGCGCGATTCTGGCCCGACCCCGCCCCGAAACCGTCAGATGCACCTCACGCGAGCAAACGGCAGGGCTCGCCGGGAGGACACGCCCGGGCCGCACGCTCGCCGCGGGTGTCAAGCCAGGTCGATCCCTGACAGACGTCACTTGAGGCGAGCATTTGACACGATCCGTCTGCCGATTGCCCGCCTGACGTTCGATCGGCAAGAAGCGGCGCACCTCGGCCCGGGTGACCCGATCAGCCGGCCTCGGCGGCCTCCGGGTCACCGATCAGCTGGTCGTGAAGCAGGTCCTGGCACTCCTGCTTGCCGATGGCGATGATCTTGTCGCCCTCGAGCATCACCGTATCCTGTCGGAGCGGGGTCGCGATCCCGTCGCGGATCACCGCGAACAGCGAGCAGCCCTCCGGGATCTGCAGATCCTTGGGGGCCCGGCCGATCGCCGGCGAGCCGGACTGCAGATGGGCCTCGATCAGCTCCAGCTCGCCCTCCCCGAGAGCGGCCAGATGGAGCAGCTCGTGCACCGGGATGTCCTGTTCGATCGAGCCCAGGATCATCCGGGTCGGGCTGATCAGCTCGTCGACGCCGAGGTGCCGGAACAGCGCCTCGTTCTTGGGGTTGTTGACACGGGCGATCGTCCGCGGCACGTCGAAGTGGTGCTTCGCCATCTGGCAGATGACGAGGTTGTCCTCGTCGTCGCCGGTGACGGCCGCGACGACGTCGGCGCGGTTGCAGCCGGCCTCACCGAGGTACTTGCCCTCGCAGCCGTCATGCGCGATGACGATCGAGCCGATCTCGTCGGCGATCTGTCGGGCCCGTACGGTGTCCTTCTCCATGAGGGCGATCTCGTGCCCGGATTCGATCAGTTCCTTGGCCAGGTAGTAGCCGACCTTGCCCCCGCCCACGACCAGAACGAACACGTCAGACCTCCCGACGCAGGGCCGGCTGCGCCGGCGTGAGAGGGGCAGCGGCAGGGGCCGACGCGGTCGCCGAGGCACCGGGCGACCCCGGAACCCCCGAGCCGGCGAACGTTCGCGGACCGGCCGAGCCGACCTGCCCACCCGAGCCGACCGGCCCACCCGACCCGGTCCCGGCCGCCTCGCTGAGCCCTTGACTCGGCTCGTGGTGGCTAGCGGTCGGAGCCAGGATCCCGGGCAGCCCGGACTTCGGCAGTCCCAGGTAGCCGTCGACGGCGTCCATCATCAGGCCGGTCCGGCAGAGCGTCGCGATGCCGAGCTCCGAGTACGCCGCGGCGCGCACCGGATCGTTGATCTTGGCGATCACGTTGCCGACCCCGAGCGCCTCGGCAGCGAGCTGGGCTGCCATGACGTTGCGGTTGTCGCCTTCGGTCAGCGCGAGGAAGACATCGGCACCCTCGGTCCCGGCTCGGCGGAGCACGTCCTCGTCGGTTCCGTCGCCACGGAGCGCCTCGCCCCCGAACGACGAGGGCAGGCGGTCGAAAGCCGAGGTCGAGATGTCGAGGATGACGACCTTGTGGCCGCTCCTGTCATAGGTCTCGGCGATGGCGGCCCCGACTCGGCCGCATCCCACGATCACGATCTTCACTGTCACTCCTCGGCGATCGGGTCGCGTACGACCCAGACCGAACATGGTGCGTTCTGCAGGATGTACGGGACGGTCCGGCCGATGGCGAATTCGCCACCGAATCGCTTGCGATAGGGGAGGCCGACCACGAGCAGGTCCGCTCCGCGCTCGCTCGCCTCGTCGACGATGGCGGCCCCGACGTCGCGAGCCTGGAGCAGGACCGGCTCGAGGACCATCTTCGACTCCTCGGCGACCTCTTCGGCCGTGTCGAGGACACGCTGGACCTCTTCGCTTCGGCTGGCGATGTCGGCGTCGAGCGGGAGCGTCCAGTCGATCTCGACGACATGGACCGCCACGAGCTCGGCCTTCGATGGGCGGGCCACCTCGGCGACGAGGCGGACGATCCTCACGTCGCTGGGTCCGCCGTTGAGAGCGACGACCGCGCGGCGGAAGACCGGCGGATGGGCATCAGGCATGTCTGGTCACGATACCACCGGGCCCCGGGACGGTCCGACCACGACGAAAGCCGATGGTGCACGCACGCGCCGGTCGGCCGGGGCCGTCCGGGCGGCTCGGCCGCGGCCGGCTCCACCGACACCGGTGCGCCCCTCATTCCCCGGCCGCTTCGCCCCCGCGCTGGGCGCCCAATGCCGACTCGAACAGCGCCGGATCCTCCCGCCGGTACGGCACGTTGACGACGACCGTTTGCGGCCGGCCGAGAAGGACGGTCTTGAGTCGCTTGGAGGCCTGGTTGTATAGGATGCGCTCCCACCAGTGGCGGGCGACGTACTCGGGCAGGATGACGAACGTGATCGGCGCGTCCTTGTCCGGGGGCCAGGCGGCGTCGAGGACCTCGAGATAGGCGAGAAGCGGCCCGACGAGCGCCCGGTAGGGCGATTCGACCACGACCAGAGGGACCCCGGGAAGCTGTCGCTCGAAGTCGGCCCGGAGCTGCGCGGCCGTCTCGGCCGAATCGGAGATGTACACCGCCCGGATGTCCTCGCTGATCGTCCGTCCCACGTTGACGGCCTGGACGACGGCCCGGGTCAGGCCGTTGATCGGTACGACCACCCGCTGCTCCCGGTGCGGCGGCCGGACCACGAGGTCGGGAGCGACGGCGAGCTCGCGTCTCGACTGCGAGTACTGCACCTTGATGAACAGCATCATCCCGACCAGCAGCGGGATGAGGATCACCACGAGATACGCACCGTCGACGAACTTCTCGCTGACGACCACCACGAGCACGACCGCCGTCAGCAGCGCTCCGAAGGCGTTGATCGCCGCCCGCCAGAGCCAGCCGGCCTCTCGCTCGCTGAACCAGTGCTTGACCATCCCGATCTGGCTCAGCGTGAAGCAGACGAACACGCCGACCGAATAGAGCGGGATGAGTGAGTGCGTGTCGCCACCGAACGCCCAGAGCAGCCCGAAGGCGATCGCCGCCAGCAGGACGATGCCCCACGAGTACGCCAGCCGGTCGCCGCGGAACGAGAACTGGCGAGGCATGTAGCCGTCCTCGGCGAGGATCGCGGCCAGCCGCGGGAAGGCGTTGAACGACGTGTTCGCGGCGAGGAACAGGATGAGCGCCGTGCTGGCGGCGAACGTCACGAACAGGACCGACCCCTCCCCGAACGCCGTCTCGGCCGCGAGCGCGACCAACGAGGCGCCGCCTTCCTCGGTCGGGCGAAGGCCGTACGCGACCGCGAACACGGTCAGTCCCACGAACAGGATGCCGAGCAGGATGGACATGACCGTGAGCGTGTTCGCCGCGTTCTTCGCCTCGGGCGGCTTGAACGCCGGGACGCCGTTGGCGATCGCCTCGACGCCGGTGAGCGCGACGGATCCTCCGGCGAACGCCTTGAGCAGCAGGAGGACGGTCAGCGCCTCCGTTCCGAGGGGGAGCGAGTCGGTGGGTTGGGCCACCGGGGCCGCCGTTCCGCTCAGGATGCCGACGACGCCGATGCCGACGATCCCAAGCGCGAGGACCACGAACAGGTAGGTCGGGACCGCGAAGATGTTGCCCGACTCACGCAGGCCCCGAAGATTGGCGATGGTGATCAGCGAGATCGAGATGAAGGCGATCTCGATCCGGAAGTCATACGCCTGCGGGATGACCGACTGGATCTGGGCGATGGCGGCGGCGGTCGACACCGAGACCGTCATGACGTAGTCGATGAGCAGGGCCGCGGCCGCGATCAGCCCGAAGAGCGGGGCGAGGTTGGTCCGTGCGACGACGTACGCGCCTCCGCCGGAGGGGTACGCGCGGCAGACCTGCCGGTACGAGAGCGATACGACTGCCAGCAGGACCGAGATGGCGATCGCGACCTGGATCGACAGCAGCAGCGCGCTCGCACCCGCGAGCACGAGCACCCGCATGATCTCCTCGGTCGCGTACGCGCTCGAGCTGATGGCATCGGAGCTGAAGATGGCCAGCGCCTTCTTCTTGCTGAGGCGCTCGCCGATCTCTTCCTCGTTCGACAGCGGACGGCCGAAGATCGACCGCTCGCACGCGCGCCAGAAGGCGGCCGCTCCGGGTGAGCGGCCGGTTCGCCGCACGCTTGGCCACCAGCTGGCCCGGACCCGTGTACCTGAAATACGGCGAGTGGGGCCGCTCGACCCGGACGCGGCGGTCTGCGGGTTTGCGGCCCTTGATGGGCCGCCGGCCTCCGATCACGGGACTCCGATCCGCTATGGGCGATACGTGGCGGTCAGTGGCCTCGCCGGTACGGGACGTCTGCGATGACCGTGTGCTCGCGAGCGACGAGCGCGGACTTCAGCCGTTTGGCTGTCTGGTTATACAGCAATCGGTCCCACCAGTGGCGGGCGACATACCCGGGAAGCACGACGATCGTGAGCGGCGCCTCCTTGTCGGGCGGCCACGCCTGGTCGAGGATGTCGAGGTAGGCGACGACCGGTGAGATGACCGCCCGGTACGGGGATTCGACGATCACCAGCGGGACGTCGGGGAGCTGGCGCTCCCAGCGCTTGCGGAGCTCCTCCTCGCTGGCCAGGACGCGCCCGAACAGGTACCCCCGAACCGACGCCAGCGTTTTGCCGAAACCGGTCGTGGGCGCGCTCGCCGCCTGCTTGGCCGTCCGCTGGCCCGGCCCGGTGTACCGGAAATAGGGCGTGTGCGGGCGTTCGACCCTTACCCGCCTGTCGCCCGGCTTGCGTCCCTGGAGGGGCCGCCGGCCTCCGATCACGACATGTGACTCAAAGCCCGTGCCGCAGGCGTTCGGCCAGCCGCTCCGGAAGGCCGGCCGCGCGCATCGAGCGCATGACCGCGTCCACGTCGTAGCGGACGCGCCCCCAGGTCGCCGTTCCAGCGTCGAGATCGAGCACGAGATAGCTGGCCCGCGGGTCGCCGTCCCGCGGCTGGCCGACGCTGCCTGGGTTCAGGAACATGCGGCCCTGGTCGAGCGCCACGCTGTTGCCGGCCCGCGGCTCGAATGCCCGCATCCGCCCGTCGACATCGGTGAACACGATCGGCACATGGGTGTGGCCGTGCAGTCCGTGTCGCGTGCTGATGGCCGACAGGCTCGCCCGGGCGATCGAAACCGTCGTGACGTACTCCCAGGTCGGGTCGCGCGGACTGCCGTGGACGAGCGTCAGCCCGCCGACCTCGCGCCGTTTGGGCAGGCCGTCGAGCCAGGCCCGGGTCGTCTCCGAGATCTGCTCCCGAGTCCACTCCATGGCGGCTCGGGCGTCGGGGTTGAACCAGTCGATCTCGTTCCCGCCGGTCGCGGCGCCGTCGTGGTTGCCCCGGACGCCGACCGCATCCCGCTCGGTCAGCCGCTCGACGACGGCATCGGGTTCGGGACCGTAGCCGACGATGTCGCCCAGGTGCCAGATGGCATCGACCGATCCGGCCGCCGCGAGGACCGCATCGAGGGCGACCAGGTTGCTGTGGACATCGGAGATGACCGCGATCCGCACACGAACGAATCTAGCAGCGACCCGCTCACCACGGCCTGCGCTTGCGCACCGCGGGATCACGTGGATAGCCGTCCGGGGCGCGACCCCTCGCGGTCACGACCACCAGCCGATGCTCCACGAGGCCGGGGACATCCACCCGCAGGTTCTCGACCTCTCCTCCCCCGAGCGCGGCGAGCGCCCGTTCCGCGGCCGCGATCTCGACCGCGAGATCGCCCCGCTTCCAGGCGACGAGGATCCCGCCGGGCTCGAGCAGCGGGACCGCAAGCTCGACCAGGTCGGCGAGGCTGGCGATCGCCCGCGCGGTGACCGCCGGCCAGCGGCCCCGATGACGCGCGTCGCCGGCCAGTGCCTCGGCGCGGACGGGCGCCGCCTCGGCGATCGGGGTCAGGCCCGTCGCCTCGATCGTCGTCGACAGGAATCGGGCCTTCTTTCCGATCGGCTCGATGAGCAGCGCACGGGCGGCAGGTATGGCGGCCGCCAGGGGGATCCCCGGGAAGCCACCGCCCGAGCCGAGATCGACGAACCGGTCGATGCTGCGCTGGCGCAGCAACGGGACCGCCGACAGGCTGTCGATGACGTGGGCGATGGCGATCGCTGGGGGTTCCCGGATCGCCGTCAGGTTGATCGCGTCGGTCCACGCGAGGAGGAGCCTGATGTGACCGTCGATCGCCTCCCGGGCGCGCCCGGAGAGCTCGAGAGACAGGGCCGCCAGACCGGCATCGACCGCGAGACCGTACGCGGCAGGAAGTTCCGGGGTGACCTCGACGCGCGTCGGGAGCGGCTCGCGGGTGGGGACTACGACACGCCTCCTGGGTGTCTCGCGCCTTCGGCCCCGCGGCGCCACTCCCGGCGTCGTCGATCGGCTCGCACCGGCTGGCACGGCCATCGGTCTTCCGCGGTCCATCCGGTTCGCGGCCGGGTCTCCCCGTGCCCCTCGCGGACCGCGTTACCCTCGAGTCGGCGCCAGTGCGGATGCTGGACGGTAGAGGCTGGTGACGGGCGCGTCAACGGGGTTTTCCACTAATCGACAGCCCCCGTCTCGATCCGTGGATAACTCCAGCCCGATTCGGGCCCTATGTGGACCGCGTCGCGGCGCGGACCGGCCGGCCGAGCGTTCGGCGCACGACGTCGATGACCTCGTCGACGTACTCGTCGGCATTGCCGTGTTCGGCGGCCGTCCGGACGCAGCCGCTGACGTGGTCCTCGAGGATGAGGATCGACAGCGAGTCGATCGCCGCGCGCAGGGCGGCTGTCTGCTGGAGGATGTCCACGCAGTACTCCTCCCGCTCGATCATCCGGGCGATCCCCCGTACCTGGCCTTCCATCCGCGACAGTCGCCTGACGAGCAGGGCCTTGTCCTTGGCATAGCTGTGCCGGAAGTGGCTCGGGTCGGGAGGGGGCGTCGTCGGTCGCGCGGCGGGGCTCATCGGTCGTCGGGTCCTCGTGGTCGACGCCGGGCGCGGCGCCGTCCCTCCCATCATACCCCCTGGGGGTATCAGTCCGCGTCTCCCACTCCGCCCGACGCCGGGCTCCGCTAGACTGGCGGCCGATGGATCCCCGCGATCGTCTCCGTCCCATCCCGGCCGGCGCCACGTGCACGGCCTGCGGGACACCCGTCCCGATCTGCGGAGATCCGGATCCTGGCCCGCCGCGACGACGTCGCCTTCGTCGAGCTTGCGTGCCGCTCGTGCGGCAGCGAGGCGCTGGCGCTGCTGATCGCCGGCACGGGTCCGGACGCCGCGCCCATCCTCGACCTCGGCGCGGACCACGAACTCGATCACGACGCCGACGTCGGAGCCGACGCCGACTTCGCGACCGTCGACCCGATCTCGGCGGACGAGTCGCTCGCACTGACCGCCCATCTCCGCGCGTGGCAGGGCGACCTCGTCGGCTGGCTCGACGCCGTCGAGCGGGGCGAACCGGCGTCGCACGGTGGATCGGTCGCCGACCAGTGAACGTGCCATTCGCGCACGCGAGCGAGGCGGAGATGTCCCGGATCCTCGACTTCTATGCCGTCCGCTGGGAGTACGAGCCCCACACGTTCCCGATCCTGTGGAACCTCGACGGGGACGTGGTCGAAAGCTTCTCGCCCGATTTCTATCTGCCGGACCTCGATCTCTACCTCGAGATGACGACGCTTCGGCAGAAGCTCGTGCGCAGGAAGAACAGGAAGCTGCGCCGGCTGCGCGAGCTGTATCCGGACCTCAACGTCAAGCTCTTCTACGCCCGCGACTTCCGGGAGCTGATGCTCAAGTACGGCAAGATCGCGCTCGTCGAGGGGTTGTCCGGGACGCCCGGGCAGGTGGCCTTCCCGCACGAGAGCACCGGCCAGCGGGACGGCGCGGCTCTCCAGGATGTGACCGAGACGGCCGCGCTGGACCGTCCAGAGGAACCCGGCCCCGGTCGAGCGGACGACGCGCCCGCCATCGCCCCGGTCGACCGTTCGACCCGGCGCCGCAGGCGCGCCCCGGTTCCGGATAGCGTCACCGAAGGACCGTCGATCCGCTGATGACCCACCCGATCGACCTGCATGCCGATGTGGCCGAGATCCTGCTGACCGAGGAGCAGATCGCGCAGAAGGTGCGCGAGCTCGGGGCGAAGATCAGCGCCGACCATGGCGGTCGAAGGCTGACCCTGGTGTCGGTGCTCAAAGGTTCGCTGCCGTTCATGGCTGACCTCATGCGCGCGATCGACCTTCCATTGCGGATCGACCTGATGGAGGTCAGCTCGTACGGAGGGACGGCGACCGAATCGTCCGGGCTCGTCCGCATCCTCAAGGATCTGTCCGCCAGCATCGCCGACGAGGACGTGCTCATCGTCGAGGACATCATCGACACGGGCCTGACGCTGAACTACCTCATCCGCTACCTGCGCGGCAAGGGGCCGAAGACGCTGCGGATCTGCACCCTGCTCGACAAGCCGGCGCGTCGCCTGGTCGAGATCCCGGTCGATTACGTGGGGTTCACGATCCCCGACCAGTTCGTCGTCGGATATGGGCTCGACTACGGCGAGCTGTACCGCAACCTCCGCTACGTGGGAGTCCTGCGGCCGGAGGTCTACTCGCCGGTCGAGTCGGCGTGACCATGCATCGCCGGCCGCTCGGCCGTGGCCGGACGATGGCGGCCGTCGCCGGACCGATCATCGTGGTGGGCTGTGTCCTGCCCTGGTGGCAGGTCGGCGGGACGCCCGGCATCCCCATGCAGGCCGGCAACGCCTTCGCCGGCAGCGGCATCGTCGTGTTCCTCGTCGGGATCGCATCGCTTGCGCTCGTCGCGCTGCCGTACGCGGCCGGCGACCGTCCCGTGGGGCTCGATCGGCCGCTGTCGTTCGCGCTGCTCGCCGTGGCGGGCTGGATCGGTTTCGCGTGGCGGATCGTCGACCTCGCGCTCATCGGCGCCTTCCAGTTCAGCCAGCCGGCACAGGCTGTTCACCAACGGGCCGGGGCTGTGGGTCACCGCGCTGGGTCTCGCGGTCCTCGCCGGGCGGCGTATGTCATGACCAGCGAGCCGGTCTACCGCTGAGCGAGCCTGGGCGAGCATCGTCGACTGCCAGTCGACGAGACCGGGCTGGGGCCTCCCGACGCCTTCGGCCGTGCCGCATCGTCGGCCGGCGTCGACGAACCGGTGGCTGCCAGTCACCGTTCGCCGCCCTGGAGCGGGCCCGAAATTCGGGTCCGTGATGCTGACTGGCAGCCACCGGGACGCCCGGTCCAGTCACCCGCAAGTGCCCGGGACCGCTGACGCTGGGGTCATGAGGGCCGGTCAAACGGGATTCGTGCGGTCGTCCGGCCACGCGCTACGGCAGCGCCCGGATCATGCCGCCGTCGACCGGCACGATCGCGCCGGTGACGTACGAGGCGGCGGGGGACAGCAGGAACGCCCCGACCCGGCCGAGCTCGCGCGGGTCGCCGTACCGGCCGAGCGGGATACGCGCCATCGTCTGCCGCTGGATCTCCTCGACCGGGAGGCCAGACGCCGCCGACCGCGCCGCATCGATCTGGGCGATCCGGTCGGTCGCCAGGCGGCCCGGCGCCAGGCCGTTGATCCGTACCGGGACGATCTCCTCGACCATCGACTTGATCAGGCCGGCGAGCCCCGGCCGGATCAGGTTGGACGTGGTCAGGCCCGGGATCGGCTCGCGTGCCGAGCTCGACAGGATGACCAGGATGGCCGGGTCGCGTCCCTCGCGCAGGTGCGGGAGGGCGGCCCGAAGCAGGCGGAGTGCGCTCCACAGCGTGCCGTCGATGGCGGCGGTCCAGGCGGCCTCGTCCAGGTCGTCGAAGCGGCCGGGAGGCGGGCCGCCGGAATTGACGACGAGGAGGTCCAGCCCGCCGAACGCCTCGCACCGCTGCCGCCACCGCGTCCGAGGGTCCGCTGGGCGTGGCGAGATCCGCCGGCACCGGAAGCGCCGCCAGCCTGGCCGACGCCTCGTCGAGACGCGCGCCCGGCCGGCCGATGATGCCGACGCGGGCGCCCTCGGCGATGAGCTCCGCGGCGATCGCCCCGCCGAGTCCACCGCTCCCGCCACCCACCAGGGCGCGGGCGCCCGCGCAATCCGAGATCCATGCCGAAATGCTAGGCGCGGCAGAGCCGGGCGTGGCGCGGACACGTCCGGTCACGGGGCGGCGTACCGAGGCCGGGCGCCCGTCCCCGGCGCCGCCGCCGTTTCCGATGCTCACGGCGCCTCCGCCGGTTGCGCCGAACGGGTCGGTCTAGGCTCCACCTCGATCTCGATCGAGCGCTTGATGTCGCCCGGGGATGATCGCGATGGCGAGCCGGTACCGCCCGACCGGCCAGGGTTCCATGCCGGCGGACGCTGTCTCCGACCCGAGGCCCACGATCGTGAAGTGTCCCGGCCACGGAGACGGAGCCGATGATGGCGTGCAAGGCATGCTCCGCGCCATCGCGATCCACGCTGAAGACGCCGACGATCTCGACGCCGTACTCGAGCGGGTGGTTCACGGCGACGAGCTCGAGGCTGCTGCCGGCCGGGATGTCGACCTTCGGCCAGGTCTCGGGGATCGCGGGCGTCGCCGGCGCGACCGTGGAGCCGGCCGACGGGCCCGTCGACGGGATCCCGATCGCCACGGGGGCGGCGAGCCCGGAATGACCGGGCGCGGCGCGACGTCGATCCGCATCGCGAATGAGAACGACGAAAGAGTCCCGGCCGGCCACAGCTCCCATCCGGGCGGCGGCTCGTTCGTGCCCCAGGCCAGGAAGTCGTAGGTCCGTGGCAGCGCGGTCGAGGACGGCGTCGGGGTCGGCGTCGCGGTCGCGCCGGGACCGGGACCGCGGCGACCCGCGGTGGCGGGGCGTCGGTGCCCCATGGCTTCGCGATCGCGATGAGGATCGCCACGGCGACGAGGAGGATCAACCGGCCGACATGGCGGTCCGTCCGGGAGGGGAGCGTTACCCGGCGAAGGTCGGACATGGCGTCGGCGGGTCAGTCGCCTCCGAGGTACGCGGCGCGGACGGCGGGGTTCTTGGCCAGGTTCGCGGCGGCGTCCGCCAGCACGATCTCGCCCGGTCTGGAGGATGTACCCGCGGTTGGCGATGGCGAGCGCCATGAGCGCGTTCTGTTCGACCAGAAGGACGGTGGTCCCCTGCCGGTTGATCTCGCCGATGATGTCGAAGATCTGCTCGACGAGGATCGGCGAGAGGCCCATCGAGGGCTCGTCGAGAAGGAGCACCTTCGGCTGGGCCATCAGCGCGCGGCCGATGGCGACCATCTGCTGCTCGCCCCCGGACAGCGTCCCCGCCTTCTGCTTCTCGCGCTCCTTGAGGCGAGGGAAGAGGCCGTAGACACGCTCGAAGTCGGCGGCGATGGCGGCCTTGTCCTTGCGCGAGAAGGCCCCCATCTCGAGGTTCTCGTGGACTGACATCCGGCTGAACACGCGACGCCCCTCGGGCGACTGGCAGACCCCGAGCTCCACGATCTCGTGCGGGCGGCGGTGGTCGATCCGGTCTCCGCGCAGCTTGATCTCGCCCTTGCGGGCACGGAGCTGGCCCGAGATCGTCCGCAGCGTGGTCGACTTGCCGGCCCCGTTGGAGCCGATCAGCGTGACGATCTCCCCCTCGTCGACGGTGAACGACACGCCACGCAGGGCGTGGATGGCTCCGTAGTAGGTGTGGACGTCGTTGAGCTCGAGCAGTGCCATCGGTCAGGCCTCCGCTGCCGCACCGCGGCCCAGGTAGGCCTCGATGACCCTGGGGTTCGCGCGCACGTCTGCGGGGCTACCCTCAGCGATGACCTCGCCGTGGTCGAGGACCGTGATCCGGTCGCTGATGCCCATCACGACCCGCATGTCGTGCTCGATGAGCAGGACGGTCAGGCCGAGCTCCGCTCGAAGGCGGCGGATGAAGTCGGTCATCTGGCGGGTCTCACTGCTGTTCATGCCGGCCGTGGGTTCGTCGAGGAGCAGCAGCTTGGGTCGCGTCGCGAGCGCGCGGGCGATCTCGAGCCGGCGCTGGTCGCCGTACGGCAGGTTGCGGGCCCAGGTCTCGGAGCGCTTGTCGAGGTCGACGAGCTTGAGCAGCGACATGCATTCGGCGATCGTTGCCTGCTCCTCCCGCAGCATGCCAGGGGTTCGGAAGACGGAGTCCCACCAGTGGCTCTTCAAGTGCACGTTGTGCCCGACCCGGACGTTGTCGAGCGCCGACATCGTCCCGAACAGGCGGATGTTCTGGAAGGTCCGGCCGATCCCGAGGGCGGTCACCTCGTGCGGCTTCTTGGCCGTGACCTTGTTGCCCTTCATCGAGACGATCGGCTGGCCGTCGAAGCTGATCTGACCCGTGGTCGGGACGTAATACCCGGTGATCATGTTGAAGAACGTGGTCTTGCCGGCGCCGTTGGGGCCGATGAGCGACACGATCGACCCGCGCGGGATGTCGAAATCGACCTTGTTGACCGCGAGCAGGCCACCGAACCGCTTGGTCACGCCGCGGGCCTTGACGAGGAGGGCTTCGTCCTGGAGCGTCGCGGTTCCCATCCCCGTCGGAAGCTCTTCGATGCTCACAGGTCACGAGCCTCCCCGGGCACCTCGACGTCGCGGGAGCCCGAATCGACCTCACCCTGGCCATGTGGAGCGACGCTGACGTTGTCGACCTCCACGTCGACGCCCATGTCGCGCTCCGCCTCGGCGAGGCCGCCGACGCTCAGCTCGGCCTCGCGCTGGCGGCTGGGCAGGAAGCCCTGCGGGCGGAAACGCATCATCAGCACGAGGATGACACCGTAGATCAGGAAGTTGTACTCGGCAGGATTGGGGATCGACGGCGCGACGTCGCCGATCCGCTGGCCGATGTACGGCAGGAGCGTCTTGTCGATGTAGGTCAGCATGAACGCCCCGAGGACCGCGCCCCAGATGTTCCCGATCCCGCCGAGGATGACCATGATGAGGACGAGGATCGAGATCGTGAAGTCGAAGAAGTCGGACGTCGAGGCGCCAAGGTAGGACGCCTGGAACGACCCGGCGACGCCGGCGAAGCTGGCACCGAGGGCGAACGCGAGCAGCTTCGTTCGGACGGTGTTCACGCCCATCATCTCGGCCGCGGTCTCGTCCTCGCGGATCGCGCCCCACGCCCGGCCGATCCGGGACAGTTCCAGATTGCGGGCGACGACGATCGCGATCAGCAGCAGGAAGAGGCCGAGATACGGCGCAGCCGCCCCCGAACGCGCCCCGAAGACGAGGTCGAAGAACGGCAGGTAGGGTGGGTCGATCGGGTTGATCCCCTGCACTCCGCCCGTCCAGTTCTCGTTCGCGAGCTGGATGTTGATCGGGCCGATGTTGAGCGAGAAGGTGACGCTCGAGAGGTTCTTGAAGAACAGCGGCACGATCTCGCCGAAGCCCAGGGTCACGATGGCCAGGTAATCGCCGCGGAGCCGGAGGGTCGGTGCGCCGAGGAGTGCTCCGAATGTCGCCACCACGATGACCGCGACGACCGCGATGATCCAGTACGGCAGGTGGATCCCGGCCGCGCCCGGACCGACGTTGCCGAGGAACGTCAGGTTGATGCCGAGCGCCCCGAAGTGGGGCGACGCGAGGAACGCCGCCGTATAGGCGCCGATCGCGTAGAACGCGACGTACCCGAGGTCGAGCAGGCCGGCGAACCCGGCGACGATGTTGAGGCCGATGGCCATGATCGCGAAGATCGTCATGAACGTGACGACCGTGTCGTCGGGGAACGGCAGTGGGACGACGTTCCGGCTGAAGTCGGCCAGGATGTAGTGGCCGATGAGCGGGTACAGGACGACGACGATCGCCAGGATCGTCAAGCCGATCGTCCGGCGGCGCCGCCGGCGCAGCGCACCGCGATAGCGGCCGGGCCAGGCCGCGGCCGAGGCTGGCGAGATAGGCGAGCCAGCCGGTGATCCCCGGCCGGATGGTCTCCGTCGCGGCGCTCATGCCCGGTCCGCCAGCTGCTGGCCGAGGAGGCCGGTCGGCTTGAAGACGAGGATCGCGATCAGCACGCCGAACACGATCGCCTGGGTCCAGTTGGTCGACAGGTAGCGGTCACTGAACGCGTTCACCTCGCCGATCACGAGGGCGCCGAGGACGGCGCCCTGGAGGTTGCCGATGCCGCCGAGGACCGCGGCGGTGAACGAGTTGAGTCCGAACCGGAAGCCCAGCGTGTACACGGTGTAGTTGTTGTACAGCAACTGGGCAACACCGGCCGCGCCGGCGAGGAGGCCGCCGATGAGGAAGGTCAACGCGATCGTCCGGTCGACGTTCACGCCCATCAGGCCGGCGGTATCCGGATCCTGGGCCGTCGCACGCATCGCGCGTCCCTGGCGCGTTCGGGACACGAACAGGGAGAGGGCGATCAGGAGTGGGATGGTCAGGATCGCGACGAAGACCTGCGACCAGGTGATCTCGATCGCGGTGATCCCGAAGGGCTCCAGGAGGTTCGTCGTCGGGAAGATGCTGTCGATCGTGCGCTGGTAGGCGCCGCCGAAGACGAGCCCGACGTTCTGGAGCACATAGCTCACGCCGATCGCGGAGATGAGCGGGGCGAGCTTGGGGGCATTGCGCAGCGGGCGGTAGGCGAGCCGCTCGATGGCGACGTTCAGGGCGGCCATCGATGCCATGCAGATCAGCAGGGTGGCCAGGATCTGGACGATCATCAGGGGGAGGGGCGTCTCGGTCGTGATCGGGAAGATGCCAGTACCGCCGCTGGACACCGGAGCGATCAGGAAGAACGCCAGGAACGACCCGAGCATGAACACGTCGCCGTGGGCGAAGTTGATGAGTTCGATGATGCCGTACACGAGGGTGTAGCCCAGCGCGACGAGGGCGAAGATCATCCCGTTCGCGAGGCCGATGATCAGGGTCTGTATGAGTTGGTCCATGCGGTCGATGCCCCCTCGTGATGGGATGGCGCGCAGATGGGCCAGATAGCGTTCGGGGCGGGCTGTTCAGCCCGCCCCGAGGTTGGCGACGTCGCCGTGTGCGACGGTTGCCGTTACTTCGACTGGGTGATGACCCCCTTGAACTCGGGCGGCCAGCTCGTGCCGACGTGGTAGCTCGAGATGACGCCGCCCTTGGCGTCGCCATTGGCGTCGAACGCCATCGTCCCGACGACCGTGTCGAGTCCACTCGTGCCCATGACGGCCTTGAGGACTGCGAGCCGATCGTTCGTCGCCGCCTTCTGGAGTGCGGCGAGGGTGACCTGCGCCGCCGCCTTCCCGTACGTCGCGTAGAACGGGGGCTGGGTGCCGTTGTGGGCAGTCTTGTAGTCGTCCGCCCATGTCTTGCCGGGGCCCTGGAGCTGGCTGATGTCGACGCCGCCGAAGGTCAGGTACGTGCCGTTGCCGGCCGCGCCCGTGCCCTCATACCACGTCTTCTGATTGACGCCGTCAGCGCCGAACATCTGGAGGTTCGGGTTGACCTGCTTGATGTCCTTCCATAGCTTGGCGGTGCCCTGGCCGGTGATCGCCCCGACGAAGACGACGTCCGCGCCGGACGACTTGATCTTCTGGCCGAGCGCCTGGTAGTCGGTGGCCTTCGGGTCGTAGCTCTTCGGACGAGCCGTTGGCGCTCACGACGGTGCCGCCGATCTTGCCGAAGTGGAGGGCCCACCCTCGGCCGATGCCCTGGCCGTAGGTCTGGCCGTCATCGATGACGTATGCCTTCTTGAAGCCGAGCGACAGCGCCCATTCGGACGATGCGCCGGCCTGGTTGTCGTCCGTGTTGATGACGCGGCGTAGTTGCGATAGCCGCCCGGGTAGTAGGAGTCGGGCTCGCCCTGGGCGGTCACGCCTTCGACGGCATGGGTCAGGCCCGGGTAGCTGTTGGCTGGGCTGAGCATGACCAGGCAGGCCGCGTTCAGGATCGGGATGGACAGCTTGGCCGCACCCGAGTTGAAGGTCCCGATGTAGACCATGGCGTCCGGGTCGTTGGCCGCTGTATTTGCGTTCGACGTCTCGACCGTGCCGTCCCAGTCGCCGCCTTTCGCGGCGGACGAGTCATCGAGGCTGGTGTACTTGATGGTGAAGTTGCCGACCTTCTGGCCGTCGATCGTCGCCTTGATCTGGTCGACCATGGCGGTGGTCTCCGGGGTGTTCGTGCCGCCCAGGGGAAGGCTCGAGTAGACGTGGATCTCTGTCGAGCTCTTGCCCTTCTTGTCCTTGCAGGAGGCCGCGCTGGCGGGATCGCCGGTCGTTCCGCCCGCCGCCGCGCTCGCACCGGCAGCGGCGCTGCCACTGGGCGCGGCGCTCGTGCCGCTGCTTGCGCTGCCACCGCTGCTGCATGCGGCGAATGCCAGCATGCTGACCGCGGCGAGCGCACTTACCTTGTGCAGTTTCATCCAGTATCTCCTCCATATCACCGGTCGTAACCCCCTGGCGCGAACCGGTGCGAGGAGCCAGACGATCGCTCGCGGGCCCCGGGTCCCGGACTTTGCGCCACTCCCAAGGCGGCTGTCCGGGACGGCAGATGCGCATGCGACCGACGACTGAGACCAGCATCCGGGCGGCGCGCAGGTGGCCGCCGAAGCGATGCCGTATATTAGCGATTGACGGCCCATATGCAACACCGGTCGGTCGGCCGCACCCTCGGCGTGTCGCGAGCGTTGAAACGCTCGCCGCCCTGAGTGGTTTCGCGGGCCCCTGGTGTCAACCCGGTCGAGCACCGGTCGAGGCGGATGGACGTCGCACCCTGTGAGGTTGGACCCGTCAGCGTGGAATACCTGGTCCGAGGAGCCCGAATCACGGACAACGATCGTTTCGTCGCGCCGTGCGCCGGATCGGTGCCACGGGCCGGCGGCCTCCGCAGCCTCGAAGCAGATGGTTTTGGACGCTCGAGGCTCCCGAATGAACAAGAACGTGACCGCGGCCGGTGCCGCCGCAGGTCGACAGACATGACCAACCCCGCCGAGCAGCGTGATCGCGCCGGCCGGGCGAACACAGATCCCAAGGAGTACACGTGAGCAAGAACGTCGCCGTCTTCGTGGACGTTGCGAACATCTTCTATGCGGCCAAGGCGGCCGGCGTTGACATCGATTACGTCACGCTGCTCAAGGCCGCTTCGGCCGGCCGCGATCTCGTGCGGGCATACGCCTATACGGGGCTCGATCCCGACAACGAGAACCAGCGGAACTTCCATGACTTCCTGCGCCGCCACGGCTACAAGGTCGTCAGCAAGGACATCCGCAAGTACGGCGACGGCAAGGTCAAGGCGAACCTCGACATCGAGCTGGTCGTCGACATGATGAAGACCGCCCGAAACCTCGATATCGCGATCGTCGTGTCAGGTGACGGCGACTTCGCCCCGGCCATCCGCGCCGTCCAGGAGCAGGGCGTCCGGGTCGAGGTCATCAGCTTTCGCGGTAACACGAGCTCGGACCTCATCGAGGTGGCCGACGTGTTCACGGACATCGTCGCGCTGGCACGGGTCGAGAAGGGCTCGCGCTCCGGACGCCGCGTCTCCGACGACGACACCGACCTGTCGATGACCGAGGTCCCCGACAAGCAGACCGAGGGCACCGGCGCCGGCCGTGGCCGGGGTCGCGGGCGCGGGCGCGGCCGCGATGCCGAGCCGGTGGCCGTTTCGAGCCGAAGCCGCGATCGTGGCCGGACAGCCGCGCGAGAGCCGGCCGCCGCGGCCGCTGCCGCAGGGAACGGGGCCGGTGGCCTCGTGGCCCTTCCGGGCGAGCGGCTGTCGCGCTCCGCAGGGGCGCTGTCCGAGGCCGAGCTTGCCAAGGCAGAGGTGTTCAGGCTCAACGACCTCGAGGAGGAGGAGGTCCCGAGCACTGCCGACGATGTCGCCCAGGGCACCGACAGTGACGAGACGGGCGAAGGCGGCGAGCCGCGCCGGCGCCGGCGTCGCGGCGGACGTGGTCGTGGTCGCGGCCGTGGCCGCGCCGATGAGGGCGTCGCCGGGACCGGTCGCTGCGACCGACGCCGACGAGCCCGGCGCCCAGTCGCCGACGCTCGACGACGAGATCGAGGAGGACGAGGACGAGCTTGCCGCCTCCGCCACGGGCCCCGCGGCCGAACTCGTCGTTCGGTTCTGTCTGGGACTCCCAGCTCGGGACGCCGCCCGCGGCATCGAAGGCGCCGTACGCTCCGCTGCCCGACGAGGACGACCTCGACGAGCCCGAGATCCCCGAATACCTGATCGCCGAACAGCGGCGCGGTGCCCGCGGTGGCGGTGGCGGTGGGCGCGGCGCCCGCGGCGGCAGGTCCGCATACCAGTCGGCGATGGAGCGCGAGCGCTACGGGCGTGGCGGCGGGGGCGGCGGCATCAACCGATACCCCGACGTCAGCGGCCGCGGCCGGGGGGCGCCCCCGCAGCGGGAGGATCGGACGCATGGCCGCGGCGATCGCGACCGGCCGTCGCCCCGTCCAGCCGCGGCTCCGCGCGCCAACGCCAACGAGCCGTGGAGCGATGTCCCGCCGGAGCTCGAGGCCATGCTCCGAGCGCAGGTCGCCCAGAAGCCGGCCCCGGCGCGACCCGCGCAGCCGGCCGGCGGCAGGGCGTCCGCGCCTGCCCCGGAAACAGCGCAGATCGCTCCCGAGCAGGAGACGGAGCTTGAGCCCCTGGCCGCGACGGCCGCGGGCGCGAGCGATGTGGCGCCGACCGAAACGGGCGAGGGAGCCCCGACTGCCACGGGGGCACGGGCCCGGACCACGCGCAAGCCGGCCGCCGGCCGGACCGCGCGCACCCGCAAGTCCCCGGCCGGGACGACCGAGCCGGCCGCCACGGCGGACGCGATCGAGCCGGTCCAGGTGTCCGAAGGGGAGGCGACAGCCGCCCCCGAGACCGCGGCCGCCGTGACGGCGACGCCTGCGTCCAAACCACGAGCCACGCGACGGTCGGCGGCGTCGAAGGCAGCCACGGCGGCTCCCGCCGAGGAGGCATCGGACACCCCGGCTGGCGCCTCGAGCGCGGCGGAGGCGCCCAAGCCGGCCGCGGTGCGCAAGCCGCGCACCACCCGGAAGCCGGCGGCCGCGTCCGCCTCGTCCGCGAGCGAGGCGACGGGCGACACCGCGACGGGCGACGCCGCGTCCGGCGCCGAGACGCCGGCTGCTCCGAAGCGCCGGACCCGCAAGACGGCGGCCTCCGAGGGGGCCTGAGACATCGAGGTGGACGGGCTCCGGACCCGGGGCCAGCCGGCCGCGGTCGCCGCGGTCGCCGCGATGATCCGGGGTCCGGTCCCGCACGCCGTGCTCGTGGCCGGACCTCCGGGCGTGGGCAAGACCACGCTCGCTCTCGACCTCGCCGCCGGCCTGCTGTGCACGGCCGAGGTGTCGGCACGGCCCTGCCGGACGTGCCGGGGGTGCCGGCTGGTCGACCACGGCAGCCACCCGGACCTCCATCGCGTCGGGCCGGCGGGACCCGGACGACAGGTCGTCATCGGCGGCCCGGGTGCGCGCTGGCGGGGCGTCCGCGACCTCATCTCGGACCTCGCCCTCATGCCGGTCGAGGGCGGGCCCCGCGTCGCGATCATCGAGGATGCCGAGCGGATGAACGAGGACGCGCAGTCCGCGTTGCTCAAGACCCTCGAGGAGCCGCCGGCGGGGGTCACCATCGTCCTGTGCGTCGATGGCGAGGAGCGATTGCTGCCGACGGTCCGCTCGCGCTGCGCGCGGGTGCGGCTGGGCCTCGTCGGGCCGCGGGAGATCGAGGAGATCCTCGCGGATCATGCGGTCGCGGACCCGCCCACCGCGTCGCGGCTCGGCCGGCTGGCCGGCGGCCGCCCGGGCCTCGCGCTCGCCTACGCGCGCGCGCCCGAGGCGGTCCTCATCCGGGCCGAGCTGACCCGCCTGTTGCTCGATCTCACCGACGCGCGGCCATCGGCCCGCCTCGCGGCGGCTCGTGCCGCGGTCCCGCGGGCGATGGTGCTGGCCGCCACCCTCGAACAGGCGGGCGGTGGTGCCGGACCGGCCGGGCAGTCTGGCGGAGGGGCCAGGGCGGGCCGGAAGCGTGGCACGACCGCGAGGGCGACTCCGATCGGCAGCCCCGCCGCCCCCATCGACCGCCGAAGGGGAGGCGGATCCCGCGGGGACGACCGACGGCGTCACCGATCCCGACGCGACCGCGGGGGTCGACGACGAGCTCGGGCCTCGAGCGGTCCCGGCGACCGAGCGGCGCCGGGCCGTCGAGCTGCTGCTGGGCCTTTGGCTCGAGGTCGCCCGCGACCTCGTCCTCGTCCGCTCGGACGGCGCCAGGTCCGTCCGGGACACGGTGCTCCTCGAGGAGCTCGGAGCGACCGCGGCAGCCATCGCACCGGGCAGCGCCGAGTCGTTCCTCCAACGTGGAGCGCGCGCCGCCGAGCTCCTCGCGGCGAACGTCTCGCCCGAGCTGATCCTCGATTCGGTCGTCCTCGCCTGGCCCCGGCGGGCCGGCGCCGCCGCCTGAGCGGCACGATGGCCGACGATTCGCCCGTCGCCCGCATCGAAGCGACGGTCCGCGGCCGCGTCCAGGGAGTCGGCTACCGGTACTTCGTCCGCCGTCTTGCGATCGACCTCGACCTTCACGGGTGGGTGGCCAACGAGCCGGACGGCTCGGTCCGGCTCGTCGCGGAGGGACCGCGCGACCGGCTGTCCGACCTCGAGGAGCGGTTGCGCGAGGGACCGCCTGCGGCCATCGTCGACCGGGTCATCGTGGCCTGGATGCCCGCGACCGGCACCCTCGGGTCGTTCGGGGTCCGGAGCGGCAGTCACCGCGGCGATTGACAGACTGGATCGACCTGGTTACCCGATTCGGCTGCTCGCCTCGGGACTGGTGGGCTATACCACGCCGGTCGGACGCACCGCCATGCTCTCCGTGATGGAGCCGAATGCCGCCGAAGACCTTCCCGCGCTGTATCGAGCGGTGCTCGATCGGATCGCCGAACTCGAAGCGGCGGGAGATCGGCGGGTAGCGCGCCAGGTGCGGATCGATGCGATCGGGATCTACTCCCGAGCGTGGGACGACCGCGCGCAGCGGCGTCTCAAGAACCTGCTCCGGCGCACCTGCACCGGTTCGATCGAGGTGGCCCCCGCCCGGCGCACGGTCCGAGGCTTCTCGACCTCGTCCTGACCGAGGCCGCACCCGCGCCCTGCACCACCGAGCCGTCGCACGGCGTCGCCCGGCCGACGCGGCGGACTACCCTTGGCGCGTGGCTGCCGACAGCATCGCGATCACGATCGACGCCGCCCTCGAGGCCTACGCGACCCTGGCCTCGCTCGGCGAGGAGATCGAGGACGAGTGGTCGTACGTCAACGACCTCGCCGACGAGTGGCGTGACCGCCTCGGCTCGGTCGCGGAGGCCCGTGGCGAAACCGAGGCCGCGCCCGAGGTAGCCGCGGCGGTCGAGCGTGCGATCGACGAGATCGGCAGGATCACCGATCCGCACCGCGCCATCGACTGGCTCTCGACGTTCCCTCAGGTCGTGCTCGCCGCCCTGGGCGAGGAGCCGTGAGGGTGCGAGGGTGAGGTTCCAGGACGCCGCCCGCGACGCGCGCGCCATCGTCTACGCGGGCATCCAGGCGGATCCGCTCGTGGCGCGCGCCGCGGAGCTGCTGGCGGATGCGACCCTCGTCCAACGGGTGCTGGCCCGCGCCGTCATGAACGGCGAGACGACCGACGCCGCCGGCTGGAGGACCATGTTCCCGAGCCTGTTCGGAGAGTCGACGGCCTCCACGGCCGAGGAGCGCGCCCGCTCCGAGGCGATCCTCGAGGCCTCGCTCGCGGTCGCCGAACGCGGCGAGCAGGTCCGCAGCCAGGTCCGTGGCGCGATCGTCGAGGAGCTGACGGCCCGACTGCTGGCCCGCCGAGTCGGAGCGGCCGCCGTGCGCCGCGAGCGACGGATCCTGTTCGATGGCGTCCGGGCGGAGATCCACCCGTACGACGTGACCGTGGAGCGCGAATCGGCCGCCGAGGCGTACGACTGCAAATGGGGCGCGCGCGGGATCAATGCCGACGTCCTTCATCAGCTCGACGACGCGCGTGGCCATGCCCAGGAGGAAGAGGAGCGACTCTCGGTATCGCTCGTGGTGTTCGACGCGAAGCGGTCCTGCGACGTGCGGCTCGAGCGTCAGACGGCGCCGCACGAACTGACCGGCGTCGTGACGCTGGAGGGGCTCGACGCGCTGGCGGCGCCCGCCGCCCGCCGGTGACCGATTCGCCGGCGGACACCTGCTCGGCGCCGTATCGCGTCCGGTTCGACGAGGCCGGCCCGGACGGCCGGCTGCGGACCTCGGTCCTGCTGCGCTACGCGCAGGATCTCGCCTGGTTCCACTCCGCCCAGCGTGGGTTCGACCGTTCCTGGTATGCGGCTCGCGGCCTGACCTGGCTGGTGCGGGCCGCCGAGGTCGCGGTGGAGGCAGCGGTCGTCACCGGGGACGAGATCGTCGGGACGACCCAGGCCGTGGGCTCGCGGCGGGTGTGGGCACGGCGCAGGACTGAGTTCCGCGACGATGCAGGTCTGCTGGTCGGCTGGACGCACGCCGACTGGGTGCTGCTCGATCGGCGCGGCGCGCCCACCCGGATCCCGACCGAGTTCGACAAGTCCTTTGGAGTGCCGACGGCGAGCTTCTCTCTGGCCCGGGTCGATCTCGGGCAGACGCCCGCCGAAGCAGAGCGGCGGACTTTCCGGGTTCGGCCGCAGGAGCTCGATCCGATGGCCCACGCGAACAACGCGGTCTATGCCGACTGGCTGGACGAGGCGGTGATCGCGGCCGGCGACGACGTCGCGGTGCGGACCATCCCGCGGCTGGTGCGCCTGGAGTACGCGAGGGCCGCGGAACCGGGCGGGGACATCGTCGGGACCGCCTGGCGCGCGGGCGACGGATGGTCCTACCGGGTCACCGACGCCGAGGGGCTGGACCTGCTCCGCGCTCGGCTCGAGGGGCCGGGCGCGCCGGCGGCAGGGGCCGGACCGGACTCCGGGCGCTCGTCACCGCGGAGTCCGGCCGACGACGACGCCGGCCCCACCAGGTAGAGGGTCCAGGCGCCGGCCCGCGCCTCCGCGGTGAGGCCGGCGTTCGCCCGGATGGCCGCGACGTCCAGTGCTGGCCGCAGCCCTGCCCACTGGCCGTCGATCGCGGCGTCGGACCGACCGCCCAAGGATAGCCGTGACCCGCGCCACCATGGTCCCGCTCGCAGCTACACAAAACGGACGCGCAGAACGGACGCGCCGAACGCTCATCCGATCGCTCTGTCGAACGGCCGTGCGAAAACAGGCTGCCGAACGAGGCCCGAAAGGGGTACAGTGCGCACCAGATTCGGAACACGCGTACGTTCGATCATCAGGCGCGACGGGAGTTGGTCAGAGCATCCTTCACGTCCACGCGTCACTGGTGGCGCGGACCATTGCCGCGGACCGGTCGCACGGACGCCGGCCGAGGGGTGAGTCCCGACGTGATCCCGACCGCGGCGCCAGGTACGACGTCCGCACGACCCTCCCCCGACCGACCCCTCCAAGACTCAGCGGCGCACCCGTGAAGGCCATGGCGGCCATCCCATGGCACACCGGGCCGAGCCGCGTGCGCCCCTGCGTGCGCGACCGGCTCCGATGGCGGTTCGTCGGGGCACGACGACCCAGGCCCGCCCGGCGCCGCGGCAGCCGGTCGTGCGGACGCGGACGATCCGCGAATGGGAAGCCACCACCGAACGCCGCCGCAGCCGCCGGCTCGCCGCGGCGGGAGCCCTCGCCGTCGGCGTCCTCGCCACGGTGGTCGCAGCGGCGGCTGTGCTCGGTTTGATCGGGGGACGCGGAACGCGAACCAGCTACGACGCCGCGGGAGCCGCCGGTGTTGGGATGGCCGTCGCAAACGCCGCGGCGCCGGCGCTCGCCACGACACGACCGACGGACGCCGCCGCGCAGCCTCCGGATGCAACCTCTCGCCCGGCCGTGACCGGCTCCGGAGGCGACTCGGTGCCGGCCGCCGGGGTTCCGGCCGAGGCGCCCGCCGGCGGACCGCTCGAGCCGGGCCACGTTCTCCTCGGCAGCTCGACGATCGCCTTCGACGTCGGTCCGGAGAATGGCGACGGGGTGAACGTCGACCTGCCCCTCCGGTATCTCGATGGGACGGTCATCGCGCCCGGGGAGACCTTCGACTTCTGGAAGGCGGTCGGGGACGTCTCCCGGCGGTCCGGCTACCGCCTCGGCGCGATCATCGTGGGAGACCACGTCGAGCCGCAGGGCGCCCTGGCCGGCGGCATCTGCATCGCCTCCAGTGCGGTGTTCGAGGCCGCCGCGCGGTCGGGCCTCGAGATCGTGACCCGGCACAGTCACGGTGGCTACCTGGCGAAGTACCCGCTCGGCCTCGATGCGGCGGTCACGAAGTCGGGGGGCGCCCGGCAGGGCCTGATCTTCCGGAACGACACCGACCAGCCGGTGGTGATCCGGACCGTGAGCACGCCGGGATCGGCGCGGGTGGACGTCTATGCTGCGGCCCCGACCGGCCGCACGGTGGAGATCGGCGATCCCGCCGTCGGCCATCGCCACCCGGCGCACGACCGGATCGTCAGGACGGCCAGCCTCGGGCGCGGCGAGACACGACGCATCGAACCGAAGAGCGACGGCATGACCGTGACCGTGATTCGGACCGTCCGCGACACGGCGGGACAGGTGATCCATCACGACAAGTGGGTCTCGACGTACAAGCCTTTGAGCGGGCTCCTGCAGGTCGGCACCGGCTGACGAGCCGCGACGAGCCCGGCACGCGAAAGCCGCGCCGGGACGGGTCCCGGCGCGGCCTGCGTGTGGTGGGCCAGCAGGCGTTAGCCCACCTTGATGTTCCCGCCCTGGAGCGGGCCAGAGGCTGAGCAAACGACCGAGCCCGAGGGGCCGCGGATCTCGACCGAGAATGTGTCCGGGCTTCCCTTCTTGGAGTTGCCGTTCCGCCGATCCTCGACGGACAGGGTGTAGGTGAAGCCGTCAGCGCCGTCGAACTTCCCGGTTCCCTGCCACGTCGCCTTCGACCCCGAGATCACGAGGTTGGTGACGACGTGAGCGTGGAATTGATGCTTCGAGCCGTTGACCTGGACCTCCCCGGAGGCCGCCGCGCCGCCCTTGGCGACGAGGCCGAATGACGTGCGGTTGCCGTTCGGAGAGATCCAGCCGCCGCCGTGGACATCGGCTCCCGGTTCGCCCGCGACGACGGAGACCTGGTCGGTGCCGGTGGCCGAGTCGTCGTCGGTCGCGGTGACCAGGATCGTCGGGACGCCGATGGCGGCGTACGCATGACTCGCCTGGCACTTGCCGTTGGCGACGGACCCGGTGCCGACCTGGCCGTCACCCCAGTCGATCGTGCAGCCGACCGTGTCGTTCGCTCCGGCGTCGGTGATCGTCGCCGAGAGGTTGACCGTGGTCCCGAGGCCGACCTCGGAGAGGTCAGTCAGGGCCGTGATATGAACGATGGGTGCCGCATCGGTCACCGACACCGTGGTCGAATCCAGGTGCTGTGACCCTGGCCGTCGGTGACGGTCAGCGTGGCGGTGTAGGTGCCGTCGTCCGTGCAGGTGAGCGAGGTGTCCACCGCCGACGCGGCCGAGAAGGCGGTTCGACCCGGAGGAGCGCGATCTCGAGGGCCCGGCGCTGGGGAGGTGGCAGCGCCTCGAGGTCGGCGGCCGTCAGCCCGTCAAGCAGATCGGCCAGACCGGCGAACGCGAGCTGGGTCTCCGAGCCGGCCGGTCGGGTGGCGAGCACCCGCGCCCCGCGGTCCCCCGCCGCGGCCGCGACGGACCGCCAGATCGTGGTCTTGCCGATTCCCGGGTCGCCCTCGATGACGATGGCCAGGGCCCCTCGTCGAGTCGGTCGAGGAAGTCGGTCGCGGCCGTCAGCTCGGCCGCGCGTCCGATGACGTCGCCAGCCATCCGCGCACTCTACGCGTCGGCCGTTCACGCGTAAACGGCCGATCTCGTGACGTCCACGAACCGCACGCGCAGGTGGTTACGCTGAACTCGATCCGCCGCTGACGGCGTCGCCCGCGTTCGAGGTGGCAGCTGACTTCTCGAGCAGGCGCCGCAGCTCGCCGCGCTCTGTATCGCTCAGCCCATCGAGGACGGGCACCGTCGTCCAGAGGTCGACGAGGATCCGATCGCGCACCCGGCGGCCCTCGTCGGTGAGGGCCAGGCTCTTGACCCGTCGGTCGGTCGGATGCGGCCGGCGTTCGATGAGCCCGCGCTCCTCGAGCTGGTCGGCGATCGCGGTGACGTAGGATGCGTCGATCCCGAGCCGCTCGGCCAGGCCACCCATCGACGTCGGCTCGTCGAGGGCGTGCAGCGCCCAGCTGTGCTTCATCGTCAGGCCGGAGGGCGCGAGCCGCCGTTCAGCGTCATCCCAGATCCGGCGCATCACGAGCCAGAGCAGATCGACGAGGGCGGCGTTGTCGCGGGCGGTCGACTCGGACGGTGTCGTCGTCATGCCGCCGAGTGTACTCGGACTGCCGGACGATTCATCGGTCGTATTCGTCAATGATTTGGTATTGCGATTATTTTCGAGTCGGTCTATCGTGCCGGGATCGACCGACGCCCGAGGACCGCCATGACAGATATCGCCGAACCGGCCAGCGACATCCAACCGACCACCGACTTAGACCCAACGCCGCGCCCGGAAACCACCACCACGCTCGGTCGCAGTCCCGTGAGGGTGTCTCGCCTGGGCGTCGGTGCCATGACCTGGGGCGACCCGTCGGGCCTTGCCCGCTTGAGCCCGGCCAAGCTCGCCTACGGTGGCGCCCACGGCGTCAGCGAGGAAGGAGCCGCGCTCGACGCGAGCCTCGCCGCCGGCGTGACGCTCTTCGACACCGCCGCGATGTACTCGGGTGGTGCGGCCGAGCGCCGGCTCGGTGAGCTGGCCCGCGGCCACGACCTCCAGATCGCCACGAAGTTCCCGCCGCGCATGTTCGATGGGACCGACGACCATGCCCGCGGCGCTCGAGTCCAGCCTCGCCCGCCTCGGCCGCCCTGCGATCGACCTCTACATGCACCACTTCCCGTCCCGCCGGGTGTCGATCCCGCGACTGATGGGTCGCATGGCCGATGCGGTCTATGCCGGCAAGATCCGGGCGGTCGGGGTGAGCAACTACTCGGCCGACCAGCTGCGGATCGCGCACGCGGTGCTGGCGGATCGCGGTGTCCCACTCGCCTCGATCGAGATCGGGTACTCGCTGCTCGACCGGCGGGTGGAGACGAACGGCGTCCTCGACGCCTGCCGCGAGCTGAGCGTCACGCTCATCGCCTACCAGCCGCTGGCCAGCGGCGCCTTGACCGGCAAGTACGCCGACGGGGCCCGGCCGACGGGGCTACGGCGCTTCATGCGCACCTTCCGGGGCTCTGGCCGCGAGGCGGCGGCGCCGGTGATCGCCCTGTTGCGCGAGATCGGCGCTCGTCACGACCAGGACACCGGCCCAGGTGGCCCTACGCTGGCTGATCGAGCAGGGCGACGTCATGCCCGATTCCCGGCGCCAAGAACGGACGCCAGGCGGCCGCCAACGCCGAGGCGCTCGGCGTTCAGCCTGGCGACCGACGAGATCGAGGCGCTGAGCCGGGCCAGCGCCGCCTGGCGATAGCGCTCCACCCACCACAGCCTCGAGGGAGTCAGACGATGCGATTCGGTCTCCAGATCTTCTCGTTCAGCTGGCCCGGCGGTCCCGAGGCCATCGGACCCGCGCTCGCTCGGGCCGTCCAGACGGCCGACGAGGTCGGCTTCGACTCGATCTGGGTGATGGACCATTTCTGGCAGATCGGCGGCACTGGCTCGGAGCTCCAGCCGATGCTCGAGGGCTGGACCACGCTCGGCTTCATGGCCGCCAACTCGAAGGGGGCCCGGCTCGGGCTGATGGTCGGCGGTGTCCACTACCGGAACCCGGGCCTGTGGGTGAAAGCCGCCACGACACTCGACGTCCTGTCCGGTGGCAGGGCCTGGCTGGGCATCGGCGCCGCCTGGAACCAGGCCGAGTCGGAGGGGCTCGGCTTCCCGTTCCCGCCGCTCGGTGAGCGTTTCGATCAGCTCGAGGACACGCTCCGGATCGCGTACGGGATGTGGGACGGGGAGCGGGGGACCGAGGAGGACTTCCACGGCCGCCGCTTCCACGCCGGCCGCCTGCTCAACGTACCCCAGTCGATCTCCCGGCCACGGGTCCCGATCATGATCGGCGGCGGCGGCGAGAAGCGGACGCTGCGACTGGTCGCCCAGTACGCCGACGCGTCCAACCTGTTCGGCGGACCGGAGCAGCTCGTCCCGAAGTACTCCATCCTGGCCGAGCACTGCGCGGCGATCGGGCGTGACTTCACCGAGATCGAGCGGACGAACCTGCAGGGCGTCGCGCTCACCGATCGGCTCGCAGCCTACGGGCGGTCGCGCCAGACCCCGGATCAGCTCGTCGAGCGATTCGGACGGCTCGCCGAGGCCGGCGTCCAGCACGTCATCATGAGCGTCGGCGACGCGGACGAGGCGGCCGGGCTCGAGGCGCTGGGTCGCGACGTCCTTCCCCAGCTCCGGGGTGTCGAGGCCGCCGATCCCCGCCGCCTCGCTTCGACCGCTGGCTGACGCCGGCGGCGCCGATGAGCTGGCGGGTCTTCGCCGACGCAGCCCCCGAGCTGGCGGCGTTCGGCCTTGGACGACTCCACGACCAGGTCGCGTATTTCGCCACAGTGCGGCCTGACGGCTCGCCGCGCCTCGACCCGGTCCGTCCGGTCGTCACCAAGTCCGCAGTCGTGTGCAGCCGGTGGGTGCCGAAGAAGCCCATCAGGCCAAGCCGTTCGGCCGTCGCGACGCCGAGCTCTCCTTGAGGACGGTCATGCCCTCGCGCCGCGCTTCCTCGGCCATCTCCGACACGAGCGTGGTCTTGCCGACGCCGGCCTCGCCGACGAGAAGGAGTGTGCCGCTCTGCCCGTCGCGTGCCAGCGCGAGCGCAGCACGCAGACTCTCGAGCTCACCGGAGCGACCGATGAGCACCGGGCTCGAGACACGTGCCGCCCTTCCTCGATCATCGCCGCGCTCGCGTCAGGGCCCACGTTCGGCGGGTCTGGGCTTCGGGGCTATCCTTGCAATCGACAAGCCACTACCGCCACGGCGGAGGGAGGCAAGGAATGAGCGTCCAGGTCCCGCCAAAAGGCACGCGCGGTGCCTTCTTCCCGAGGCTCCCGGGGTGGTTGGCAAAGCGGATGAACGGGATGATGGCGAACCGGCTCCGGAGCAAGGGCGGCCAGACGATCCGGGGCGTACCCGGCGTGATCCTCGAGACGACCGGGGCCAAGTCCGGCGAGCTGCGGCAGGCGGTCGTCGGTCAGGTCCCCGATGGCCCCGGCGCCTGGTTCATCATCGCGTCGGCAGGCGGTGCCGCCAGCCATCCGCAGTGGTTCTACAACCTCGCGAAGAACCCCGACGCCACGCTCGAGTTCGGAGACGGGCGCCGCGTGGCGGTCCGCGCCGAGAGCCCGGTCGGCGCGGACCTGGATGCGGCATGGGAAAAGATCGAGAAGGTCGCGCCGATCTATATCGGGTATCGAACCAAGACCGATCGGGAGATCCCAGTCATCCGGCTCCGCGCGGTGGAGCCATCCGGGGGCATGCCGTAAGGATTCGGCTGAGGCCCTCAGGCGGCCAGGGCAGCGCTCAAGATCCCGGGACGTACTCCTCGTCGGTCACCTGGTCGCCCCACTCGCTCTCTCGGCCTCCGTCGCCCGGCGCTTCCCAGATGGCAAGGTGGGACATGAACCGGTCCGGCGCTGCGCCGTGCCAATGCCATTCCCCGGGCGGCGTGTGGATGGTATCGCCCGGCCGGATCTCGAGGACGCCGCCGCCGCGGGCCTGCGCGCGCCCGAGGCCTTCGATGACGTGCAGTGTCTGACCGAGTGTGTGGGCGTGCCAGGCCGTGCGCGCGCCCGGTGCGAATCGGACCCGGTTGACGCGGACACGCGATGGCTCCGTCCCGCGCGCGATGACGTCGATCCACGCGTCACCGGTGAAACTCTCGGCAGCGCCCTTGCTGGTCGGCTGCTTCGGCATGATCTCCATCGGTTACCTCCCGATCAGTCGTGCGCCACACCTCACCATCGGTCGCGCTGGATCATCTGGTCGACGGGGTGACGGCGCACCGGCCCCGAATGTCCCCATCGGCCAACCGATCGGGATGAGCGCGTACGTGTGAACGCTCCGCGGGACTGCCGAGGATCTGCTTGACCTCGCCCTCGGCGATCAGATGCCGTGTCGTGATGCTGGCGGCAAGCCCGAGTGACCGCGCTGCGAGCAGCAGGTTCTGGACGGCGGGGTAGATCGAGGCAGCTTCGGAGCGATTCAAGAAGGCACCGAGGTTTCGAACGAACGCCAACTTGCGGCGAGCGCCGAGCCGCCGGAATACGCCGGGCGACCGGAGCATCTGTTTTACGAACCGCGCTCGGATAGGACCCGAAGTCGTAGCAGGACACGATGAGGGCGGGAGTCTCGACGAAGTGCGACGCCTGGTGATCGACCGCGTCGAAGGTCCGGCGGTACGTTTCCCGGTCCATGTCGTCGGGACGCTGAGAGAACGTCCGGACGTACAGCCTGGTGACCGCCCGCCAGATCGGCGCCAGGCGTGCCATCACGTCGCGGTCCGTCACGACCACGAACGCGTAGCGCTGCTGGTGGCTGGCACTCGGTGCCCAGTGCGCCGCCTCGATGATCTGCCGAAGCAGCTCATCGGGCACCGGATCGGGCCGCAGCCGACGCATCGCGCGCATGGATGCCATTACCTCGAAGATCGGGGCATCGATCCCGATCGGGACGGGATGGTCGTTCGTCGTTGTTCCCGGGTCGGTGGTGTCCACCTGGTCTCGCGCTGGGTCCATCGCGATGTCCGTCATGGTCGTGCCTTCCCCCGGACAAAGTCGATCGTAGGGCGTCGCGAGGCAGCGGGAAGGCCGGTCCGAGCCGTGGGTCCTTATCTCGAGCGACCCGACAAACCGTCGGATGACGACCTCTTGAGGGCGTCGAGCCACGAGCCGAAGGTCTCCCTGGGCACGAGCCGGTATGATTGTGCCACGCGCCTGTAGCTCAGTGGATAGAGCGTTGGGTTCCGGACCCAAAGGTCGCAGGTTCGAGTCCTGTCGGGCGCGCCAGTACGAATGTTCTATTTTGATCGCGAGGCCCGCCGGATCAGGCTCCTCGCATCCGTTCCTTTGTGACACGTCTTTCAGGCCGTGTCACAAACGGTCGCGCGTTGGCTCTGTCCGCGAGCGCCTGCATCTCACCGACGCCCGCACCCGCCTCCCACGCGCCCGGGATGAACGGCCCCGCCTCGTCCGGCCGATCAATCGTCAAGCGGCGCGAACGAGGGGCGCGAGCTGATCGATCTTCGGGACGTCCCGATGCACCTCGTCGCCGAGCCACTCGCCGGTCTCCCGGAAGTAGAGCGTGATCGTCGCGACCGCCAACGGCGTGGTGGCCTGTATCCACGCCTGGTGGCACACCGATCGCACGCCGGAAGTGGACCCGCTGGCCGAGGACCAGGCCGCGCTCGAGACGAGCCGCCAGCGGATTCTGGCCACCGCCGATCGGGTCGTGCCCGGTCACGGCGAGCCGTTCGAGGCAGGCCGATCCAGCTGAGAGGCTGCTGCCCGGCGGCGCTCAGGCGGCCTTCGCGAACCCCTCGAGCAGAGCCGGCCATCCCTGCTGATAGTCGGCGGCCCTCGCCGCTGCCTCGGCGCCAAGCACCGCCCAGCCGGTATGGAGCAGATCGACATGCGTGCCACCATCGGGCGCTTCGCTGAAGGTCACCTCCACCAGGGTCGCCAGATCGGACTCGTCGCCGGGATGCCACGTCATCGCCAGCCGCTCCCCGGGCTGCCACTCGGTGATCGTGCCCCAATCGGACGTGCGGCCATCGGCGGTCGCCTCGTACACGCGGCCGCCGACGACGGGCTCGATTGTTACCGCCACCGCCTCGGCATGGAACACCGAGTGGGTGGCCAGCGGCCACCAGCTGCCCATCCGCTCCGTGAATAGCCGGAATGCCGCGTCGCGCGGCAGCTTCACCGTCACCGAGCTGCGAACCACCCGCGCCACGTCAGCCTCCACGTCAACCTCGATCGCCATCAGAACTCTCCTTGCGGCCGATGCCGGCCCGCTGCTCCGCTTCGGTGTCGGCGACCGCCTTGAAGCCGGCCAGTGCCTGCGACCAGAAGCGCTCCCAGTACTCACGCACCTCGCGGACGCCCTCCGGATCGACCGAATAGATGCGGCGCGTGCCGACCTGCGTATCCGTCACCAAGCGGGCCATCTTCAGGACTCGCAGGTGCTGGCTCACCGCCGGGCGGCTCACCGGCAGCCCGGCCGCCAGCTCGCCGACCGCCGCGGGCCGCTCGAGCAGTCGCTCGAGAATCGCCCGTCGCGTGCCGTCACCGACGGCGTCCATGACCGATGCGTAAGTATTCACTTACCGTAAGTTACCGCTTACGCTTCTCGACTGTCAACCCCCGCGGGCACCGTGGCAGGCAGGCGCCCGCAGGCGCTGATCGTGATGGCGCAGAGCGCGAGCATCAGCAGCCGCATCTTCCGAGCAACTCGAGCGCAGATGGTCCAGGCGCTGCGCAGCGTCCAGTGGGCCAGCGCCAACAAGTCGAGCCTAGCGACGATCTTCGCCAACCCGATCTACCGCGGGGTCAAGGTCTTCAACAGAGAGACGCGCGTCGAGGGCGAGCACAGTCGGAAGCGACGATGCAGCCCGCAGCAGGACGTCGTCACCAGCGAGTGTCGAGGCGATCGTTCCCGAGCAGCTCTGGAGCCGAGGTGGGGATGCTTGTGGGCAGGTGCCCATTTGAAACTGAGACACTGGCGTTGCGAAACACCCAGCAGGCTCAGCACAGGAGCACCTTCTCGTTGCCACCACGCCACGGCGTGGGACCGGCTCAGCGTGGCGCTCGACGAGCCGCGACTCATCGCCACCCGATCGCGACGCTAGGAGATCCTGCGGCGGTAGGTGCGCATGGCGAAGACGTACGCGACGATGAGGATGCCGACGCACCAGGCGAGGGCGATCCAGATGTCGGTGCCGACCGGCTGCTGTGTGAACAGGTCGCGGATCGCGTTGACGATCGACGTCACCGGCTGGTTCTCGGCGAAGACGCGCACCGGCCCGGGCATCGTCTCGGTGAGCACGAACGCCGAGCTGATGAACGGCAGGAAGATGAGCGGGTAGGCGAATGCGCTCGCGCCGTCCACGGACTTCGCAGACAGACCGGCGATGACGGCGATCCACGTCAGCGCCAGGGTGAACAGGATCAGGATGCCGGCGACCGCGAGCCATGCCTGCACTCCCGCCGGTGAGCGGAAGCCCATGAGGAGGGCGACGAGCACGACGACCACGACCGAGATCAGATTGGCGACCAGCGAGGTCAGCACGTGCGCCCACAGCACGGACGACCGTGCGATCGGCATGGACTGGAATCGCTCGAAGATGCCGCTCTGCATGTCCAGGAAGAGCCGGAGTGCGGTGTAGGAGATGCCCGACCCAATCGTGATGAGCAGGATGCCGGGCAACAGGTAGTTCACATACGAATCCGACCCGGTGTTGATCGCGCCGCCGAACACGTAGACGAACAGCAGCATGATGGCGACCGGCGTGATCGCGGTCGTGATGATGGTGTCCGGGCTGCGCGTGATGTGGCGCAGGGATCGTCCCGTCAGGACGGCGGTGTCGCCGAAGAAGTGCGTGGTCATCGTTGTTCCCTACTTGCCCTTGCCGGTGTTGCTGTCGCGCGCCGTCGCTGCTGCCGTCGGTCCGCGGTCGCCGACGATGGCGAAGAAGATGTCCTCGAGGGTCGGCTGCTTCTCGACGTACTCGACCTTGGCAGGCGGGAGCAGCTGCTTGAGTTCGGCGAGGGTGCCGTTCGACGATGATCCGACCCTCGTGGAGGATCGCGATCCGGTCGGCGAGGTGTTCGGCCTCTTCCAGATGCTGCGTCGTGAGCAGCACCGTCGTGCCGTGCCCGGCGAGTTCCTTGACGGCCTGCCACACCTCGATGCGCCCCTCGGGGTCGAGCCCGGTCGTCGGCTCGTCGAGGAAGATGACCGGCGGATTCCCGATGAGGCTCATCGCGATGTCGAGACGGCGACGCATGCCACCCGAATACGTCGACACCTTCCGCTCGGCTGCGTCGGTCAGCGCGAAGCGCTCGAGCAGGTCGTCCGCGATCTCGCCCGGGTCTCTTGAGGTGCCGCAGCCGGGCGATCAGCACGAGGTTCTCCCGCCCGCTGAGGATTTCGTCGACGGCCGCGAACTGTCCGGTGAGACTGAAGGACTCCCGCACGTCCGCAGCCTGCGTGGCGACATCGAAACCGTTGACGCTGGCGGTCCCCGCGTCGGCCTTGAGCAGCGTGGACAGGATCTTGACGACCGTGGTCTTGCCCGCCCCGTTCGAGCCGAGCAGGGCGAAGATGCTGCCCCGCGCCACGTCGAAGTCGACGCCGCGCAGCACGTGCAGCTCCTTGTAGGACTTCTCCAGGCCATGCACGTGGACCGCGGGCCCCTGGACTTGCGTGGTTGTCATCGGTTCTCCTGTTCTTGCTCGGCGCGCTCGATGGCGTTGATGAATCGTTCCCGCTCTCGGGCTCTCCAGTGCCCCTCCGGGTAGTTCTGAACGAACGCCTCGATGAACGCCACCGGGTCCTCCCCGACGATCTCGCGGATCGGGGTCCCGTTCGCCGCGCTCTGCTCGAACAGGTCGATGAGGTCCGCGTAGATCGCACCCCCGTCCCCTCCTGGTCCCAAGTAGTTCAGGTATCGCTCCAGCGCATCGAGCGCGGTGCGATAGTCCGGGGGAAGCTGTGCTCACGCGCGCCTTGTATCGCCGCCATTGCCCCTTTGGGCCGACGACCTTCGAGATGAACTTCGAGAGCATCGTCATCAGACGGCCCTCTCGTCGTTCCTGGTGCCTTCACCGGCGGCGCGCGCGATGGTGTTCCTCAACCGTTCCTGCTCGCGAACGACCCACTGCCCCTCCGGGTAGTTCTGCATGAACGCCTCAACGAAGGCCACCGGGTCGTCCCCCACGATCTCGCGGATCGGTGTTCCATTCGCCGCGGCCTGCTCGAACAGGTCGGCCAGATCCTCGAGCATCTCTGCCCATCTGGCGCCGTCGCCACGCCCGAAGTTGTATTGCTGGATCGCGTCGACCGCCGTGCGATACGGCCCCGGGAGCGCCTTGACGCGCGATCTGTACTGGCGCCAGCGTCGCTTGCCGCCGATCAGCTTCGAGATGAACATGGTCAGCTGCCTCCTGCTTGGAGTTGTTCGAGCCGTTCAGCGAGGAAGCCCCACGTTCTCCAGAACTCTTCGAGGTACTCCTGTCCCCGGGTGTTGAGCGAATACACCTTGCGCGGCGGCCCCTTCTCGGACGGGACCTTCTCCACGTCGACGTAGCCGCTCTGCTCGATCCGGATGAGCAGCGCGTAGACCGTGCCCTCGGCGATGTCGGAGAACCCCATCTCCCGCAGCCGTGCCGTGATCTCGTAGCCGTACTGCGGGCCGCACGCACAGGATCGCGAGGACGATGCCCTCCAGCGTCCCCTTGAGCATCTCCGTCATCTGGCCGCCCACGGACTACCTCGACTACTGAGCGTTACTGACTACTGGTACATAGTCACACTGAATAGCGCGGCGTCAAGCCCTGTTGTCGGCGGTGGCGTCGGCTCTTGCGTGTCGCCGTTGGGACCTAGGCTCCAGTAGCGTCAGCCCGCGCGGATCACCGATTGGCCCGGCCTCTGCTCGGCGCATGTTCACGCCTGAGGTGACCGCGGCGGGGCATGGCGCCGATCCGGGCCGAGCTGTAGACGTCGGCCCGGCGGCGGTCTGCCGGCGTCGTCGCTGCGTTCATCGCCCATGCCGGCGCAGTCGGTCGATCCACGCATCGACGAGGAGCGTAAGCACGAAGCGGTCGAGGGCGCCGCCCATGACGACGCCGGCGAGGAACGCCAGGACGAGCTCGATCCCGCTCATCGACCGGCAACAGGGTTGACGGCGCGGACGTACCCGGTCGGGGAGCTTGGGAGTCGGTGTGGATCGGACCGGCGCGCGTCATGAGGGAAGGGTGGCGGCGGCGGGCCGCGGTTTCTATTCGGCCGATTGGGCCATGTCGTCGCGCTGCCGGACTGAGCTGCCCTGCTCTTGAGAGTTAATCGCGCCGGCTCGGTTCCGATCGCGTATCTAACAGACATGTGATAGATTTCGACCATGGCACCACAGCCCCACGACGACGAAACTGACGAGCTGCCCAGCACATCGGCCCAGCCGGCGAGGCGATCGGACTCCCCGCGGATGGTCCGCTTCCTCGAGGAGCAGGGGGTGATCGCGGCGGAGCGCGGACCCGGTCCGCGAGGCCACCGCCACTACCCACCGCCCGAGCTCCACCTCGGTCGGGCCGCAGCCAAGGCGATGGATGGCGGCCACCCACGGCGACCTGCGGGCCCTCCGCGCGCTCGCCGAGCGTCGGGTGGCCGACGCGCGATCTTCCCCGGCGATCCGCTCACCTGGTTCGAGCTCCTCGCCCTGTCGCGTGCGGTCGAGATCACGCGAACGGCGGCGAGCCCGAGCGGCCTGATCCGCCGGAGCCGCCGCCCGGACCGCGGTGACAGCCATGGCGTCCCTCGCCCGCCTCGCCTGGACCGAGCGCTCTCAGACTGATGAGCGGCTCCTGCTCGTCGTCGACGTTCGGCCGATCGCGGCGCTTGCGGTCGCCGCGATCCTGATCGGTGCGCCGATCCTCGCCGCCCCCCTCGGACGCCTCAGCTCGCCGTTCGCCCTCCTCGTAGTGCTCCCCGCCCCTCGCCCTGGCGCTCGAGGCGTTCGGCTGGCGCGATCGCCTGGCTCGACGCCTCGGCAGGATCAGGCGACCGCTCGCCCGGCTGCTTGGCTCACGCCGTCTGGCTCGCGACGAGCTCGCTGCTCACGCTCGACGTCGCCGCGGTCGCAGCCGCGTCGGTGGGGATCGCGGTTGCCGCGGACCACGAAAAAGGAGCGCCACTGGCGACTCGGCGGCGCGATCTTCTCGGTGCCAACGTCGAGCTGATGCTGCTGCCATTCAGCAACTTGACCGACCTCGTCCTCGTCGCAGCGACGGGCATCGAATCGCTGCGTACGTGGGCGCCGCCGCCGGACCGGCGCTCGCGGCGGCGGCTGCCGTCGGGCTGCTGTTCGCGGTGCGCGCCCGGAGCGCGATCAGAGCCGTCGAGGCGGATGAGCCCGCGGTTGACACGCTCGTGGCCGAATCGCCCTGGGTGGCCGATGCGACGGCCAAGGCGGCCGGCGCGGTCGCGGTCCTAGGCGCGCTGGCCGCCGTCTTCGCCGGACTGGAGGGCGTCGATGTGGCCGTGCCGTTCGCGTTCAGCGGCGGGGTCCTCGCGTGTGGTGCGGTGGCGGCCGGCCGCCTGGATGTCCGAACTATCGTCCGGAGCATCCCGCTCGCGGGGCTCGCAGTCATCGCCATCGCGGTGATCGCGAGCGAGCCGAATCGGGATCGCAACCGGGGCTGCTGCCCCGACCGGCTGCCTCAGTGGGCGGGCTGCTCCTCGCGCTCGTCGTTGGTGGTGGGCTTGCTGCTCTCGCCAACAACCTCCCCGGCTGCGGCCTTCGGCGCGGTCTGGCTCGTCGGCGCGCATCCCGCGACGGTGGTCGACCTACCTGCTCGGGACCAATGTCGTCGCCCTGGCGACCCACAGCCGCTGGTCGCGACGATCCTCGCCCGTGCAGTGGGACATCGCCATGGTGTCCCGAACCTCATCGACGCACTATCTCCGCACGGCGTGGGCATACGCGGCGGTGGGAGCGGTGGCGGGGATCCTGGCGCTGGTGCTCGTGGCGCGATGACGATCGGCAGCGCGCTGGGCCTTGCCTGGCACTAGTCGGCCGTTGGGTAGGGTCGGCGGGCTCGGGAAGCCGCGCGGCGAGGATCCACACGAGCTGCGCCGTGGTCGCCACACCGGCCTTGGATCGCGCATTCGCCAAGTGATGCCTCACCGTCGAGTGCGACAGGCCGAGGCGGTGGGCGGCTGCCTTTTCCGAGCCGGCCTCCAGGACCGCCGCGACCACGTCGACTTCACGGTCCGTCGCCAGCCCCGAGGGTCGGGGCGAGCTCTCACGCCAGCCGCCGCGCCGCGGCTAGCCACTCATCACGACCCTCGATCGGGATCGTGTAGGTTGTTATCGCGCGCTCGACTCCTGTCGGGCGCGCCAATTCTCATGTCGTCCGGTGAATCGTGGCCGTCGATCGCGTGAGGCGATCGAGGGAGCCGCCGACGGGAGCTGCCCGGTTCGACCCACTCAACCCGTGGGCGCCGATCCTGGTGGCGGACGTAGTCGAGCGGCGTACTGCAGGCTCGCGACAGGCCGATCGCCGGGGACTTGACGGTTCAGCGCGAGAAGGTCAGGTGCGTGATCCCACTCGGGGCGGCCTCGGATTTCACGCGGTAGCCGCCCTCGAACCCGCGCAGGTCGTCCCAGAGCCGGATGCCCCGGCCGAGCAGGATCGGGACGATGGCGACGTGCAGCCGGTCGACGAGTCCAGCCTCGAGGAACTCGCGGACCACGGTCGCGCCGCCGCCGATCCGCACGTCCTTGCCGCCCGCGGCCCTTAGTGCGAGGTCGAGCGCCTCGCGGGGCGTCGCGGCGAGGAAGTGGAAGGTCGTGCCACCCGCCATCTCGAGTGCTGGGCGCGGGCTGTGGGTGAGCACGAACACCGGGACATGGAACGGAGGTTCGTCGCCCCACCAGCCGCGCCAGTCGGGATCGTCCGCGGCGGCGTGGAGCCCGAACATGCCGGCACCCATGATCTCCGCCCCGACTTCGGCGAAATAGGCCTGCGCGTACTCGATCGTCGACGCCGGTCGTTCCCTCGCCGGACGTGTCGTGCAGCACTCGGGCGCGGAACGTGCGGGTCGCGGCGTAGGCCTCGGTCAAGCGCGCCCAGTCGTCCCCGAACGGGTTCTCGGGCGTCTGGTCGGTCGTCGTCGCGAAACCGTCCAGGGAGATGTTCAGGTCAACACGTACGGCCATCGACGTCCTCCAAGTGACTGCTTGCGCACTCACTTCAGTATGCCGATCGAGCTTGTCATTGAGTCGGGCTGGGTTCAGGGGACCCGTCGGGGCCGCTCGTGTAGGGCTGTGCGAGGCACTCCACAGGGGCTTGACAACAAAACTTGTCAATGACACCATCGCCGCATGCTCGACATCCACGTCATCGATGATCCGGCGGCGGCGACCGTGGCCCTGGAGCCGATACGAAGCCGACTCCTCTCCGAACTGGCCGCGCCCGCCTCGGCGGCGACGTTGGCCACCCGGGTCGGCTTGCCCCGGCAGAAGGTCAACTACCACCTGCACGCGCTGGAGGCGCACGGGCTGGTGCGGCTGGCCCGAGGAACGCAAGTGGGGCGGGCTGACGGAACGGCTGGTCGTCGCGACGGCCGCCTCCTATGTCGTTTCGCCGAGCGCCCTGGGGCCGGTCGCCGTCGATCCGGCTCGGGAGGTCGACCGGCTGTCCGCGAGCTATCTCATCGCCTTGGGCGCACGGGTCGTCCGCGAGGTGGGCGATCTCGTTCGTCGTGCGGACGAGTCGGGCAAACGGTTGGCGACCCTGGCGGTGGATACCGAGGTGCGCTTCCGGTCGCCGACGGACCGGGCGGCGTTCAGCCAGAACTCACCGAGGCCATCACCAACCTCGTTTCGAAATACCACGACGAATCCGCCCCCGGCGGACGCGCCCATCGCCTCGTCGTCGTTGCCCATCCCCTGCCCAGGAATTCCGAGCCGAAGGAGCCGTCATGAGCGTGCAGCAGGAAGCCAACGGACGCCGTTCCGTCCAGGTCGAAGTCGAGGTCCCGGGCACGCCCGAGGAAGTCTGGCAGGCCATCGCCACCGGGCCGGGTATCTCGTCCTGGTTCATGCCGGCTGAGTTCGAGGAGCGCGACCGGAAGCCCGTCGCACTGACGGTGAGCTTCGGTCCGGGCGTCGAGGCACGCACCGCGGTGACTGCCTGGGATCCGCCCCGGATGTTCGCCCAGGAGGCCGACGGCTGGATGCCTGGCTCGCCATCCATGGCGACCGAGTGGCGCGTCGAAGCGCGCGGAGGAGGCATCTGCATCGTCCGAATCGTCACGAGCCTGTTCGCCAGCACGGACGAGTGGGACAACCAGCTGGAAGCCGGCACAACCGCATGGCCTGCCTTCCTGCGCACCCTGCGGATCTATCTCACGTACTTCCGCGGTCAACGCTCCGCGATCATGCAGGTGACGACTCCCGTCGCTGTACGGAGGCCGAGGCTTGGGAAACGCTGACCACTGCGTTGGGAGTGGAAGGCGTGAGCGTCGGGCATCGATGGACGACGCCGGCGGACGTCCCACCGCTCGGCGGCGTGGTGGAGTACCTCAGCGAGGATCCGTACGACGCCCTGTTGAGGCTGGACACGCCTTGGCCAGGCATTGCCGCCCTTGGCGCCGTTACCTATCCCGGTGGCCAGAGCGTGGTGGCGATGAACTTCTACCTCTACGGCGACCAGGCTGCCGCGACCGTCGCCCGTGAGACGCCGGTCTGGCAAGCGTGGCTCCAGGAACGCTTCCCGATGGCGGTGGAGCCCGCACTCACGTGAGAAGGCTCAAGATCATCGAACACATCTCACTGGACGGCGTGATCCAGCACTCCGCCGATGACGACGATTTCCCGTACAGCGACTGGTCCGCGCCCTATCGCAGTCCCGCAGGCCGGGATGCGATGCTCGCCGCGCATGGCGACCGCTTCGATCTGCTGCTTGGCCGTCGCACCTACGATGGCTGGTCGGGCTTCTGGCCAAAGGCGCCAAGCAGTCCGTTGGCGGACCGCCTGAACACGGCAACGAAATACGTCGTGACGCATCGTCTCGAAGGTTTGAATGGAGCCCGTTCGAGCCGGTCGGACCGGACGTGGTCGAGGGCATTCGCCGCATCAAGTCGCGGAGCGGCCCGGACCTCATCCTCTCGGGTAGCTCCACGCTGACATCGATGCTGCTCGAACATGGGCTCGCGGATGAAGTCGTGCTGGCCGTGTATCCAGTCCTGTTGGGCACGGGAAAGCGCTTCTTTGCGGAGGGAACCCCGGCACGCGCATTCGAGCTCGTCAGCACGAACACATTTCCGTCCGGCATCATCCTCAGTGCGTACAAGGTCGCCGGGCCTTTGAAGACCGGATCGTTCGAAGACGCGAGTCGTCTGTGAAGACCGGAATGCCGTGATCGCGCACCCACCCCGGTTGTGTCCGCCAGCTCAGTAGTTGGTGATCGTGAGGTGCGACGCCTCCCGGTCGTTGCGGGACTTGATCGTCCACATGTAGGTCTTGTCGGCCGACGTGATCCGCCACCGGTCGGACCGATAGAGCCGGCGGATCAGCGGCGTGTCCTTGATCACCACCATGACGCTCGCCTGCAGGGCTCTCGAGGGTCATCTGCAGCCGCTCTTGATCGCGGCTCCCGAATGGCATGTTGTTGTAGTCGCTGAAATCGCTGTCATAGGGCGGGTCGATGAACAGGAAGTCGGACGAAACGGGGTTCGCCTCGGCGAGGAACGGCTCGAAGTCCCCGCAGCGCCACGTGGTGTTCTGCAGCCGCGCCAGCAGGTCCGCGCCGAAGAGGGCATTCACCTTGTCGGCCAGCGACTTGCGGTTGTAGGTGACTCCTCCATATGGGACGTTGAACTCGCCGCGTGAGTTGAAACGGAACATCGCGGCGTAGGCGAACTCGCGGAGGAAGAAGAAGTCGGCGAGACGGATCTCGCTCCATGTCCGCGACAGTCGGGCACGGTTGTACCGGGCCCGGATCGACATGTAGAAGGCGGCGCGAACCGCGCCCTCGACATTGTCCAGCAAGTCCTCGCGGCTGAGGCGTCCGACCGAGCGCAGCCTGGATCTTCCGCATCCGATCGAACTTCGGCGGCAGATCCCTGGCCAGCCGAGCCGTGAAGACATCTTCGAGTTCGGGTCCGGCCAGCGCCACGACACGGTCAAGGGACCGAGCATGCAGTCCGGTGCGAACAACCGTCGCGCCCCTGGAACCGCTCAAGAAGTCCTCGGCAAGTGCCCGGTATAGCTCACTGCACGATCGGAGTGCTTCCCAGGCGCCGGCGATCCCGTGAACGGCGTCGCGGAAGCTCCAGCGCTCATCAGCGGCGGCTCGATAGAGCTCGATGAGGTCCTCAGCGGCGTCGTTCGCCCACGCCTCGACTGCATCGGGAACGGCGAGCAACACCGAACCCCCGCCCACGAACGGGTCGATGAACCTGCCCTCCAGTGGAGGTGCGGCGGCGGCGATCGCGGTCAGCTCCTGCGACTTGCCGCCTGGCCACTTGAGAAATGGCGTCAGGGCCGGCGACGCCGCCAGCCGGTCGACTGGGAGATCGAGGATCCGCAGCTGGACGTTCACTCGCCCCGGCCTCCGATCGATGGGCTCGCCAGAAATGGCGGCCATCGTGGCGGCCGCCTCGCGCGATCGATCATGGGCGCTCGCGTGCGAGGCTGATAGAGGGTTACCAACGAAGTCGGTCCCCATTCCGTCCACACCGCGAAGTCGCGCGTGGACGACGGCTGTTGCCGTGTGGACATGGCGAAGTGCCCCAACTGTTCTGGACTGCCGCCGCGACCGCGCCCCGGATGAGCGAATCGCGGTCCTTTTGTCACGCCCGGAGCTGCGTCAGCGCGCCACGCGGTAGTGCAGATACACGACTTTCGAGCTGATCCTTCGGGTCTCGACGAGTTCGAGATCCACCCGGCGCTCACGCCGCGGAAAGTAGGGGATGCCACCGCCAACCAGCACCGGATAGACCCTGGTCCGGTACTCATCGATCAGACCCAGGTCGGCCGCCTCGGCGGCGAGCGTCGCGCCGCCGATCGCGATGTGACCCTCCCCCGGCTCGGCTTGCAGCCGCTCGATCTCCTCGGCCAGGCCGCCGGAGGCCAGGCGGGAATTGCCCTGCACGTTCGACAGCGTGGTCGAGAACACCACCTTCGGGAGCGCCTTCCAGAGCGCGGCCCACTCGAGCTTCGGGGCATCGAGCGATGGATCCTGGTCGGCGGTCTCCCAGTACAGCATCGTCTCGTACAGCCGTCGTCCCAACAGGTAGACGCCGACCTCTCGGATCTCGTCGATCCAGGAGCGAAAGACGTCCTCGTCGGGCGGCGTCCAGTCGAAGCTGCCGTCCGGCCCGACGATGTAGCCGTCGGCCGAGACGTTCATCGAATAGGTCACGCTGCGCATCAGGGGGTCCTCCTCGGTGACAGGTCGACAGTACGACCGCCGCTTCGTCACCGCACGACTTCCACTCCGACGACAGTTCCGGTGCCGCTTCTGACGCTGGGAATACTGTCCGTGTAGGCCGCCGAAGTGAGGCGAAATCGGACGACCTCGGGTCCCGCGCACGCGACTGTGACGCGAACCCGAATCTGACGAACCAAGACGGAGGATGCACCGGTGTCGCCAATTCGACGCTTCGACCATGTCGGCATCACGGTCGCGGACCTCGACACGGTGACGGCGTTCTTCGTCGGGCTGGGCCTCGTGGTTGAGGGCAGGATGTTCATGGAAGGTGAGTTCGTTGACACCGTCATCGGCATCCCGGACTCTCGTTCCGAGATCGTCATGCTGCGGCCGCCCGACGGAGGGACCGGGCTGGAGCTGTCGAGCTTCATCCGGCCCGCCCACGAGCCCGGGTCGCCCCGCGCCATGTCCAACGAACTGGGGCTGCGCAACGTCATGTTCGAGGTGGACGATCTCCAGGCGGTTGTCGACCGGCTGGCTGCGGACGGCTACGGTTTGGTCGGCGGCATCGGTCAGTACGAGGACACCTCGCGCATGACGTATGTGCGCGGGCCGGAGGGGATCATCGTGGCCCTGGCCCAGCGGATCGACTGACCCCCTCGAGTGTCTCGGAGGCTGCCTGCCGTGGCTTCCGAACGGCGTGAACGGGAACTCGATCTCCTTCGAGAAAGCCACGACCCTCTGGCTGGCGTTCGTGGTCCGGCCCGACCAAGCTCGACAATGCGATCGACGACAGTATCCGCGCCGGGAGTGATGGCACAATGGGCGACGATCATCCGAACACGCTGGCCTACCTCCGGACCGTCAACGCATTCCGGGATCGTGACTTCGAGACGATCGCCTCGTTGATCGCCGAGGACGTGGTGTGGCATCTCCCGGGCGACCACCCGCTGGCCGGCGACTGGGCAGGCCGCGATCAGTTGTTCCAGCTGTTCGCGAACCTGGGCCCACTCGGGTTCACCATTCGCGAGCACGATGTCTTCGCCGACGACGACCATGTGTGCGCGCTGAGCTACATCGGCGCGCGCCGGGAGGGCCTGGAGGTCGAGACTCGCGTCGTGAGCATCTTCCACTACCGCGATGGGCGTCAGACCGAGCGATGGTTCTACCCCGACGACGCGGTTGCCTGGAACCGCATCTTCGGGGGTTAGTGGCGGGACTCGTGGCCGAGTCGAAGGCGAGCCCCGGTCCCGCAGGTGGCGGACCGGCAGCATGAACCGCGCCGCGCCTGCCCCTGGCCCGCCGGAGTCTGGGCTCTCATGCCTGCCCCTTGGCCGCCGCGAGCCACTCTTCACGATCCTCGATCGGGAGTGTGGCTACTGGCCCAGTGGAGGCAAGAGCGCGAATCTCAGGATCCGCGGCGTGCCGGCAGCGCCCCAGTCCGCTTCGCCAACGAAGACGCCGCCCTCTCCATCGAGCATGAGTGCGGTTGGAAACGTGATCTCATCACCGCCCGTGCCGGGGGGACCCCATCCACCGAGGTATGTCCCGTCGTCGTCGAACACCTCGACGCCATAACTGCCGTCTCGCTCGGGCCCCTGGTCGACGATCAGTCGGCCGGCCGAATCGATCGCCAACCCGCCAGGCTGCTCCCTGAGCGCGCCCGGTCCGCTTTTGCCAAAGACGCGGATGAGCGTCCCCTTCGGATCGAACTCGGCGACCTGGTTTGGATCGATCTGACTGATGTACAGGTTTCCCCGTTGGTCGATCGCGAATGCGTTGGATTTGTTGAACCCGGGACTCGTATTGCTGAACACGGCGATCTGGCCGAGGACGTTGCCGTTCGTGTCGTACTTCTCAACGACGCCGCGAATGTCGTCGAGGACGTACACGTTTCCATCAGGACCGACGCCGATATCGACAGGGTCGCTGTAGTTCCCCGGCCCCGTTCCAAAGCCGCCCCACGACTTGACGAAACGCCTGTTCCGGTCGAACTTCTGGACACGTCGATTCCCCGCCTCGAGGACAAAGAACGACCCATCCGGGGCGAACGCGATGCCGCCATAGGCGTCTCCATTCGAGCGGATGAAATCAAACTCGCCAGGACCGCCTCCCGGCTTTCCCCAGTACTCGATGAACCTGCCCTGGCGGTCGAGTACCGCGAACCGGCCGTCATATGCGGCGGCAACCCAGATCCGTCCGCTGGGATCCTGTACGAGGTCGTTCGGGATGACGTGATCGCCGGGTAGGGTCGTTGCGTCTCTGAAGCGGGCAAGCACGGGCCCGAGATCGGGCGAGGGGGACGCCGAGGCAGGTTCAGGTGAACGGGCGGCGGGCGCGACTCCCGATGCAGTCGCGTCAGGCAACACCGGCGTGACCGTACTTCCGTCACCCCCGATCGAATAGACCGTGCCGGGGCTCGTGCCCACGAAGACGGAGCCCTTGGCAACAGCGATGCAGGACGAGTTCGAACCATCAACGTCGAAACGCCAGAGCCGGCCGCCGGTGGTGGCATCGAGCGCGTAAACGCGGTGCTCCCCGTCCGCCGGCAGATAGACGATGCCTTGGGCCACGGCTGGCGCCCGGACGACTCCCTGCAGCGTCGTGCGCCAAAGCTCCTTTCCTGTGGCCAATTCGCGAGCAGTCACGGCTCCCGGATTGCTACCCGAATACCCGATCCCGTTCGCGATCGCCGGCGCGCCGAATGGTTCATCGATCCGCCAGATGACGCGACCAGTGGCCACGTCGATCGCCCACGAATGGCCGGTCTTTGCGTCTGATCCAGCGCCGATGTAGGCGACGCCGCTTGCGACAACCGGAGTGCCGGTGACGTCCGAGGCTGTGTCCACTTTCCATCGAATCGCACCGCTCGCGCTGTCGACTGCGAAGAAGCCGTCGCGCGCGGTCCCAACGAAGACGAGGCCGTCGGCGTATGCAGGCACGTTCGCCGCTCCCCCAGAGGGCGACAGGGTCGTTCGCCAACGTTCGTGGCCGGTCGTGGTTTCGATCGCAGCGAGCGTCCCGTCACCCGTCCCGAGATACGCCGCATCGGCGCCGATGGCTGGCCCGCTGGAGGTGACCAGGACAGGTAGGCGTGTCGTGGATCGCCAGCGTTCGGAGCCGGTCGCGGCGCCGATCGCATGAAGGAGGCCGTTCCCGTCAACGATGTAGACGACACCACCGACAACGCTGGGGCCGGAAGCTCCCGAACCAACGTCGAGCGACCACCGCTCGGCTCCGTCTTCGAGCCGCAGCGCGTGGAGCACACCCTCGTCGCTGACGACATACGCGCTGTCGCCAACGATGGAGATGTTCTTGGTGATCGCGCCGTGCGCCTGGAATTTCCACCGAACGATGGGATCGCCGACCGGCCCATGCAAGCCGAGGCCGGTTCTCGTCGCGTCTCCTCGGAACATCGGCCAGTCGTCGCCGGCGAGCGGTCGAGGCATGGGCAGTAGCAGCTGGGACCCGATCAGGACGAGCGCACCCGTCAGCGCCACCAACGCGGCGAGGATCACTGCAAGAACGAGACCGCGCGCCGGGATGCCGACCACGACTCCGGACTGGCTGCGCATCGAGGCTTCCCTGAGCAGGGCGAGCCAGTGCCGGTCCGGACGCACACGGCTTGTTCGTGCGAAGACCTCGTCGAGAAGCGCCTCGGGAGCTCGGGACGGCGCACCCTCATCGGCCATCCAGGCCGTGACGAGCAGCTCGAGTGTCGCGCGATCCTTCGTGCCGCTCATGGCCGCCCGTCCCGTACCGCCGCGAACGCGATCGCGGCGTCCGTCGACATCGCGGCACGCAAGGTCTCGAGGCCGCGATGAAGCCGGACTTGGCGGTCCCGATCGGAATGTCGAGAACCTCGGCCGCCTCGGCGAGAGGCAGGTCGAGGTAGAAGTGCATGACCATGACCGCGCGTTGATCGATGGGGAGCCGGCCGAGCATCCGGCCGATCCGATCCCGCTCGGCGACAGAAAGGGCGAAGTCGATGACTCCGTCTTGAGCTGGATCGGCGTCGACATGGATTTCGACCAGACTCCGGCGCCGCGTCCGTTGCGCGAGCCGGTAACACGCCCGAACGACGAGACGATGGAGCCATGCTTCCCACGCGTCCGGATCGCGGAGGGCGCGCACATGCCGCCAGGCCTGCACGAGCGCTTCCTGGACGGCGTCCTGGGCGAGGTCGTCGTCGCGAAGCACGAGGTTGGCAACACCGTACGCGCGACCGGAGGAAGCCCTCACCAAGACGGTGAACGCCTCGTGGTCGCCCGCCTGCGCTCGCTCAACGAGCTCCCGCTGCATGTCGCTACCTGACTGACGTGGCACATCCGGCCGCGCTCACTAATTGGAGCACGGAGGAGGTCCGAACGGTTCCGTGATCTGCCCGGAACCTTTTGCCGCTCGCCTCGGCTCCTTTTGTCAGCGGGTGCGGCCAGCCGGGCCGCCACAGGCAGGAGGACCCAGGATGACTGCAAACGTCCACGGACAGGCGCGAGTGGGTCGCCGCCTCGCGGCGGTGCTCGGGGCGGTCGCCCTTGCGTCGCTCATGACGACACCTTCCGCCCTCGCGACATTCCCCGGGCGCGATGGCCGGATCGCGTTCCAGGCCCAGACGCCGGATGGCATCCAGATCTTCACGATGCGCCGTGAGGGCGGCGACCGGCGACAGATCACCCACGTCGCGCCGCGGCCTGACGCCGACAACCCCGGCGCCGGCAACGTCGACTGGTCGCCGGACGCCCGAACGCTCGCCTTCAGCGTCAACGACTGCCAGATCGGCCTCGTCGCTGCCGGCGGCGGGCCGGTCACGCTCATCCCGACCCCGCCCGGGAGAACGCCGGGCGTCGACTATTGCGAGGGCGATGCGGCATTCATGCCCGGTGGAACGCGGCTCCTATTCGACGCGTACGACCCGGTGCTCGACCAGGAGTCGGTTTGGAGCATGCGACTCGACGGTTCGGACCGGCTCCAAGTCACCACGGCCGGAGGCCCCGATCCAAACGTCTCGCCGGATGGCTCGATGATCAGCTTCAAGGGCGTCGGGCAGGACGTGGGTGCGCTGTACACCGCCCGGGCGGACGGCAGCAACATCACACGCGTCTCCCCGTACGTCGAGGTGGCGTTCAAGCATGACTGGGCGCCCGACGGGCGGCGTCTGGTGTTCAGCGACTTCGCACAACCCACCGAAACGCAGCCCGTCAACATCTGGACAGTTCGCCCGGATGGGACCGGTCTTCGTCCCGTCACGCACCTCACCGATCCGCTGTATCGCGCCTACGTCGGCAGCTATTCGCCGGACGGCCACTGGATCCTGTTCCGACTGGAGGATCGCCACCGGACGGAGGCCCAAGGGATCTACGCCCTGTTCCTGATCCGACCCGACGGACGAGCGATGCACCAAATCACCCCGTGGTCGTCGGTCAGGCCCCGGGGTCTCGACTGGGGGACGGCGACGAAGGGGTGATCGGCGGACGGCCGGCGAGTTGCGGACGGGACCGCGGCGCTTCAGCCCTGGCTCGCCAGGCGAGGCAGGCGGCCAGACTCAGGCCCATGGGACGGTAGATACCGATGGCTATCGCGAGACCCGGCGATCCGGGCGTATTCCCCAGCACTGTCCTGACACCGAGGTGCTGGCTGTGATCCACGAATAGGTTGTTGACAAACGAGAGCCTCCCGAGGCTCGGTGTGGGTATCCAGCTCACATCGAACGGGAGGCTCTCGTGGCGCAACCGAGGTCGCGGTCGTCCGGCGCTGGCCCGGTTTCTACGCCGCTGACCCCGTGGCAGCGGCCCGCGGCACCGGCGTCCTGCCGGCAGGTTCTGCAGCGATGCCAGATCGGTTGAAGCCCTTCGCGATCAACCAGACAGCCAGGACCATCTCCTGCAAGAAGATGGGAAGAGCCAGGACCACCTGGGTCGTCGACATCGGCTCGGTCACACCGAGCATGACGAGGACGCCGGACGTCATGAGCAACGCGATGGCCGCAAGGCCCCAGGCTGACAGCCATCGAGGGACGAGTCGCGACTGGTAGAACACCCAGTAGTACATGAGCGCCCCGAGGCCAAAGGCCAGCACGGCCACCTCGCCCAGCGAATCGCGTGCCGCCATCAACAGCGCAGCCTGGGCCTGGAAGGCCGATGACGCCGCGGCACCAGCCTTCGCAGATTCCTGACTCAAGGTCGCCAGTGACAGCAGGCAGACGACGATGCCGAGATAGAGCACACCCTCGATGAGCCTGAAGCCAACGGATCCAAGGGCCAGACCTTCACCGTGCGTCCTCAGGACCGGGTACAGCGCAAGCGCGATTCCGGCGGCCGCGGCAGCCCCGATGAACAGGAAGAGAGCGCCCAGGAGGACCTGGCTTTCGTTTGCCGAGACCTTGGAGAGGTCAACCGGATCACTCAGGATCGGGGTAACGAACACCAGGCGCGAGATCAGGTCTGCAACAGTCGCGATGATGAACAGCATTCCCGCGACGATGGCGATCCTTCGGTCCGCATGCATCTTCGTCTCTCCCGTCCCTGAGGCAGTTCCAGCTGCCGTGTCTGTCTGACTGCCATCGGCCGGCTCCAGGATCACGACCGCCGTCTCGGAAGACCGCAATGGCGCGTAGGCGTCGACGTCGTCGCCAACGTCGCGCCATCTGGCCCAGAGGCGATCGCGCTCGTCGCCCACGGCGGCGCGCGCCCTGACCGTGCGCGGACCGTCGACCAGATCGACGACCGAGTCGGGGTATGCTTGGAGGTTGAGCCACCAGGCCGGCTCGCCCTCGGCCCAGCCGTTCATGGCGAGCGTCACCAGGTTGGGCCCGTCCTCGAAGTAGCCGAGGATGGCGCTGCGCTCCTCGGCCGTGCGACGCCCGATCGTCCGAAGACGCAGCATGCCCCAGCGCGTGGGTGTCGGCCGCCGAAGACCGACACGACCTCCGCTGGTCCGGTACAGCGCCCGATGAGCCGCCCAGAACGAGCGGACGAACCAACGCGGCGGCATGTGCGGAGCCCGCTCGCGCTCTCCCGGGACGCGTCGTGCCTTCTCGACCACGGTCAGCCTCCAGCCTCCGGACGCGGTGGAGCCACGATGATCCGTCCGTCCATCCGCAGCCAGAGTCGATCGGCCCGTTTCTGGAGGGCTCGGGGCTGCCTCAGGGCTTCAGAGGCCTCCCATCGACCCTCGAGGTGGTCGTCGAGCTCGAGTAGCCGGGGCAGTCTCCGGCGCCGACGATCGATCAGAGGACGAGCTCGTCGGGCGCCTCCGGCCGCGCGCCCATCGAGACCGGCTCGCCCGCCGCCTCGCCGGGGACCTCGCCCGGGTGCGCGCGTGTCCGCCGGACGCCGATCTCGACGATGTCGTGCTTGAGGACCAGGTCGAGGGTCCAGTCGAGGGCGACCCGGAACCGGCGATCCAGCGTCGGCAGTCGAAGGAGGTAGTAGCTCCGCCACAGGAACCAGCCGACGAGGCCGCTGACCTTGATCCCGAGGATCTCACCCACGGCCTTGAACCGTCCGACCGAGACGAGCATCCCGAGCTGTCCGTAGGCGAACGGCGTCTGCGGGCGGCCGTCGAGTGCCGCGAGGACGTTGCGCGCGACATGAGGACCCTCGCGCACGGCATGCTGGGCAGTCGCCGGCATCGGCCGGCCGGTCGAAGGATCGATGATCGAGGCGCAGTCCCCGACGGCCCACACATTTTCGAGGCCGGGCAGGGCGAACGTCGCATCCGGCGCCGGCCAGCCACGTTCATCGCGGGCCGTTGGGATGGAGGAGACCAGCGGGTTCGGGGCGTTGCCGACGGTGCTCACGACCGTCGCGGAAGAGATCGTCGTGCCGTCGTCGAGCTCCACACGATCGACACCGACGCGTCGAACTCGCCTCCCCAGGCGCAGGTCGATCCCGGCGTCACGCAGCTTCCTTGTCGCATATCGGCCGAGCCGGTCGCCGAGCTCCGAGAGGACGATAGAGCGGCTGTGGACCAGGACGACCCGCGGCACGAGGCGGACGTCCCGAAAGCTTCGAGCCGCCAGCTCGACGAGGTCGTTGAGCTCGGCAGCCACCTCGACACCGGTCGACCCACCACCGATGACCACGAAGGTCAGGAGCTCCTCACGCCGGGCGGGGTCCGTCTCGATCCGCGCCTCCTCGAGCATGTCGAGCGCCCGGTTTCGCAGGTAGAAGGCGTCACCAAGCGTTCGGATGCCGACCGCATGCTCGGCCATCCCGGGAACGGCAGCCAGATCGGTGACGCCGCCGACGGCGATGATCAGCGCGTCGTAGTGGATCGTGCTGACAGAACCGCTCAGCCGGCGCCTGAGCCCGACCGTCCTGCCTGTGACGTCGATCGACTCGACGTGTCCGACCTCGACCTGACAGTCCGGCAGCATGCGCCGGAGCGGGACGACGACGTGCGTGGTCTCGATCGTCCCCGAGATGATGTCCGCCAGCAGGGGCTGGAATACGAAGTAATTGTCGCGGTTGACGAGGAGCACCTCGACCCCGTCGGCGATCGGGGAATCCGGCCGGGAGAGGCGGTGCTCCTTCCGGAGTCGGCGCGTCAGCTCCTGCGCGGCGCTCACGCCCGCGAACCCGCCGCCCAGGATCACGATCCGTTTCGACACGACCGCGACAGCGTAGGCTCCGCAGGGCGAGTGCGGTGGCTTTCAGCCGAAGGTGAAGCAGTACGCCTCCACCCCCGCTCCGAGGAACTCGATCTCGAACCGCCGCTCCGTGATCTGCCCGGACTGCCTGATCAGCTGGTAGGTGCGCTGGTCGCTCACGGACCCGCTGCCATCCTGCTGGACATCGACGCCGTGGGCGTCCGCCGCCGGCTCGCCGTCGAGGAGGATGCGGAACGCGATGGAGGCATCGCGGGATGCCGGTCCCATGACGAGGTTGACGTCGCGGGCGTGGAACTGGAAGGCGACCCGCCCGCCGGGCTCGTCCAGCACCGCCGCATGCCCGGCCACGGTCCATGTTCCCGACAGTGCCCAGGTGTTGAGGGCAGTCGTCCCGGCGCCGTGTAGGCGTGGGACGCTCCGAGACGCCCGACGTCCGCCTGGGCGAAACCGCTGCTCTGGCGGTGGCCGAGATAGGTCTCGGGCGATCGGAGCGTCCGCCAGTCCGCGGCGACCTCGAGGCCATGCGACTCGACCATCACGAGGTCGTGGTCGACGCCGAGCGCTCCGGCATCGATCAGCAACTGCTGGATGACCATCTCCGTCATCGCGTACTCGCCCTCGCCGAAGTGGTGGAACCGGATCCGGCCGTCCTTGTCGGCGACGTACGCGGCCGGCCAGTAATGGTTCGCGAAGGCGGTCCAGACCGCGGTATTCGCTGTCAACCGCGATCGGATAGTCGACGCCGAAGTCTCGTGACCGCGCGCGAATGTTGTCGATGTCTCGCTCGAACCCGAACTCGGGCGTGTGGACGCCGATGACCGTCAGGCCGGAGGTCGCGTACTTGGCCGCCCAGGCGCGGACGTACGGGAGCGTGCGGAGCCAGTTGACGCAGGTGTAGGTCCAGAAATCGACGAGGACGACCCGTCCGCGCAGCCCCTCGGGCGTCAGCGGCTCCGAGTTGAGCCAGGAGGTCGCGCCGTCGAACGACGCCAGCCGGCCTTCGACCGGCAGCCCGACGTCGTCGCCGGCCAGTCGATGGGCGATGGAGCGGATCAAACCGGGTCTGGCGGGCAGCGGTCCGGTCGTCGACGCGTTCTGCGCGTCATCGGTGGTGCTCGTCGGATCATCCATCAGGAAATCGGCGTCGCGGCTGACCCACGTCGGGATGTGGCGACCCCGAGGCGCGATCGGACGGCGTCGGCTGCACGATCGAGGACGGTGGGATCACCTCGGAACGCGAACGCGGCATGTGCGTACAGCAGGTAGGCGTCGAGCTCGAAGAAGAGCTGTTTCAGATCCTCGTCGGGGCTGATGTCACCGGCCGCCTGGGCGATGCTCAGGTGCTCCTCGAACCGGCCGTGCCAGCGCCGATCGAACGCGGCGATGCGCTCCTTGACGGGGCCAGGCTGGGATTGCAGCTCGGCCGAGGCGCATGCGAAGAAGCAGCCACCCGGAAACACCCGCCGGCGCAGGTGATCGAGGAAGGCGTCGGTGAGCGCGAGGACCGCGGGGATCCCCGGTTCGGCATCGAGCATCGGGCCGATGACCACGCCGTCGAAGGTGGCCTCCGCCGTGTCGATGGTCGCGAGCTGGAGCTCCTCCTTCGAGCGGAAGTGCGCGTACAGCCCGCTCTTGCTCATTCCGATCCGGGCCGCGAGGTCACCGATCGACAGTCGGTCGAGTCCGACCACGGTCGCCATCTCGGCGGCAGCCTCGAGGATCGCGCGACGGCTGCGCTCGCCGTCAGAACGAACACGGCGGGCTTGCTGCGCGCGGGCAAGGGTCGGAGAGGTCGTCATTCGTCCATGCCCGATGCGGACTCCCGTCGCAGGAAAGATAGCACGACCGGTCGTACTGTCATCTCGTTGATAAAGCACGACCGGTCGTACTAACAAGCCGACCGGTCCATCGAGGAGACCCTCTGATGCTGGTTCCGCTGACAGACCCCAACAATCCCTATTCCGCGATGCTCCTCGACCTCATGGGCTACTACCGAGCACAGGCCGAATCGATCGACCGCGAGCCGGCGGCCGTCGCGACGCGTGCGCACCGCCCCGGTCTCCGGACCCGCGTCGAGCGCTCGCGGGCGCGCCGACGGTCTCGGCCGGTCGTGGCGACCGCATGAAGGGAATCACACGAGACGAGGGCCGTGGCCACGCAGCGACGGCCCCATCCAGACCTCCAACCAGAAACCGGAGGTCGAATTCGCGCTCGGCGGGCACTCGCCCGAGGTGATGAGCGGAGGGCCACGCCCTGAATTCGCCGTGTCGACCTTCATCTCGGTCCGGCGATACAGACCTGGACGTCGCGATCTCGTAGTCGATGGATCGAGGGTCCCGGTCCGAAGGGGTCTGCGAGTCAGCGTTCAGCCTGGTCCGGCTTGACGACACGGAAGATCAGCCGGCGGCCGGACAGACCCTTGAGCTCGTAGGTTCCGACCTCTTCGAGCGCCACATCGGAGCCGTCGAGAAGGTCGCTCGTCGTCGAGCTCACGAACACCTCGTCGGGACCCGCCAGGGACATCACTCGCGCGGCCGAGTGGACGGCCACACCACGGACATCATCGCCGACGAATACGACCTCGCCAGTGTGGAGACCAACCCTGATGGCGAGTCCCAGGTCACGTGCCGAGCGTGTCATGGCGGTCGCGCAACGGACGGCCTTCGTCGCGCCGTCGAAGACGGCCAGGAAGCCGTCGCCCGTGGTCTTCACCTCTCGCCCGCGAAAGACATTGAGGTCGTCGCGAAGGCGCGCGTTGTGGAGCCGCAAGAGCTCGTGCCACGCGCCGTCGCCCATCCGTTCGAGCATGGCCGTCGAATCGACGATGTCGGTAAAGAGGACCGTCGCGAGGACGCGTTCGCCCGGACCTTCCGACCCGACCCCGACGATTCGCGCGCTGGTCCATTCGACCGTCACCCAGGGCTCGTCGCCCACCACCCACGCGTCGTGGCCCGGCGGGATCTCATAGATGGAATCGGGCGGTATCTCGAGCTCGTCGCCATCGTCCATTCGGACGTGCATGAGTCCGGAGACCGCGTGGCCGAGATGGTGAACCTGACAGCTCTTGGTGCCCATGATCGGGGCAAGGTCGGTCGACCACCGCCAGCCCGGATCGAATTCCGACCGCCCGACGGTCGCCTCATCGAGGCTGACGACCGCGGCACGACCTTTCGGGATCGGCCGGACCTCGTCGGGAGTGGCGAAGCTCTTGTACCGAAGTCGGGGCATGATCTCGTGATTATCGGGCACGGTCGGGCAAGGACTGCTGGCGCGGCCGGTTACCGCGACCTTGTCGTGCCGCCGCGGATCAACGATCGACCGCAGCGGGCGGCGCGATGTCCTGGTTCAGATGGAAGGCGTTCATCGGATCCCAGCGTCGCTTGAGCTGGACCAGGCGTGAGTAGCGCTCTGCGTCGTACGCATCACGGACCCGGGCTTCGCCGACGCCCAGGAAGTTCACGTAGGTCCCTCCCGTCGCGAAACGGCTTCATGGCCTCGCGCAGCTCCCGGGCCCACGCGAGCTCACTTTGATCCTCGGCCGCATCAAACCATCTCGTGATGATGTTCAGCAGGAACGGCGCCTCCCTGTTCCCGAATGCGGAGGCATCCGCGCCAACGCGGGCCGCCTCACCGCCCATCTGATGAACGTGGATCTCGCCCAGGGTCGCTCGGCGGGCGGAGAGCACCTACCGACGGCTCGCGCCGCAGGCACCCTGATCTCGAAACGGTGAGCCGGCCCTGTCAAGAGCCGGCTCGCGGATCCCGTTGTTTGCACGCGAGCTCGATGAGCTGCGCGTAGGTCCGGTTGGACCCCGGTATGTCGATCAGTGATGGTCGATCTTCACGTTGGGTTTGGCTCCGCCGAGGACGGAGCTGTCGAATACGTCGTATTGAACCCGCATGGTGTCCCGCTCGTGGTGCTTTCCGCCGTCGTGCAGGGTGACCACGAATGGGGTGCCCTTCCATGATCCCGAGACCAGAGCGTCGTCGGAACCCAGGAAGATCAGGCCCGTGATGTCGTTGTGCTTGCCCTTCTTGTCCGTCTTGGCGTCGATCAGACGCCCGCCCTTGTCGAGGGTGACTCTGACCTTGGCATGGTCGATGTACAGCTTCCCCGTCTTCTTGTCGAGATGGCAATGGGCCTGGACCTTGATGTGGATCGTGGCCTTCCCGTGGCCGGTGTCGATCTTGATCTCCTGATCGCCATTGACTTTGCCGACACGGTTGCACCCGGTAGCAACGGGCGGGATGAACGTGTTGGTGATGGTGCAGCTGACGGTCTCGCCGGCGGCCAGCACGAGGCTCGCCCCGGTGAGCGTCCCGCCGCCGGTGCACGACCAGCCGCTCGGGCTATAGCCGGCCGGGCCGCCGGTCTCGGCCAGGAGGTACGTCCCGGCCCCGACCGCGGCGTCGGTGATGGCCGGATCGCCGGTGTGGCCCGACAGCGGCGTCGGCCCACTGGCGGTCAGCGTCCAGGCGGTCGCGGCGGCCGTCCCGCCGCCGGTGTTGTCGACGCTCTTGGCCAGGGTCAGGTGGGCCGGCACGGGCGGGATGAACGTGTTGGTGATGGTGCAGCTGACGGTCTCGCCGGCGGCCAGCACGAGGCTCGCCCCGGTGAGCGTCCCGCCGCCGGTGCACGACCAGCCGCTCGGGCTATAGCCGGCCGGGCCGCCGGTCTCGGCCAGGAGGTACGTCCCGGCCCCGACCGCGGCGTCGGTGATGGCCGGATCGCCGGTGTGGCCCGACAGCGGCGTCGGCCCACTGGCGGTCAGCGTCCAGGCGGTCGCGGCGGCCGTCCCGCCGCCGGTGTTGTCGACGCTCTTGGCCAGGGTCAGGTGGGCCGGCACGGGCGGGATGAACGTGTTGGTGATGGTGCAGCTGACGGTCTCGCCGGCGGCCAGCACGAGGCTCGCCCCGGTGAGCGTCCCGCCGCCGGTGCACGACCAGCCGCTCGGGCTATAGCCGGCCGGGCCGCCGGTCTCGGCCAGGAGGTACGTCCCGGCCCCGACCGCGGCGTCGGTGATGGCCGGATCGCCGGTGTGGCCCGACAGCGGCGTCGGCCCACTGGCGGTCAGCGTCCAGGCGGTCGCGGCGGCCGTCCCGCCGCCGGTGTTGTCGACGCTCTTGGCCAGGGTCAGGTGGGCCGGCACGGGCGGGATGAACGTGTTGGTGATGGTGCAGCTGACGGTCTCGCCGGCGGCCAGCACGAGGCTCGCCCCGGTGAGCGTCCCGCCGCCGGTGCACGACCAGCCGCTCGGGCTATAGCCGGCCGGGCCGCCGGTCTCGGCCAGGAGGTACGTCCCGGCCCCGACCGCGGCGTCGGTGATGGCCGGATCGCCGGTGTGGCCCGACAGCGGCGTCGGCCCACTGGCGGTCAGCGTCCAGGCGGTCGCGGCGGCCGTCCCGCCGCCGGTGTTGTCGACGCTCTTGGCCAGGGTCAGGTGGGCCGGCACGGGCGGGATGAACGTGTTGGTGATGGTGCAGCTGACGGTCTCGCCGGCGGCCAGCACGAGGCTCGCCCCGGTGAGCGTCCCGCCGCCGGTGCACGACCAGCCGCTCGGGCTATAGCCGGCCGGGCCGCCGGTCTCGGCCAGGAGGTACGTCCCGGCCCCGACCGCGGCGTCGGTGATGGCCGGATCGCCGGTGTGGCCCGACAGCGGCGTCGGCCCACTGGCGGTCAGCGTCCAGGCGGTCGCGGCGGCCGTCCCGCCGCCGGTGTTGTCGACGCTCTTGGCCAGGGTCAGGTGGGCCGGCACGGGCGGGATGACTTCGATGGAGACCGTGATCGGGCCGACGCTAACGGTACCGTCGCTGACCTGGTAGGTGAACGAATTGGGACCGCTGTATCCGGCAACGGGGGTATACGCGAACGAACCGTCGGCGTTCAGGACGACCGCGCCATGGCTCGGGTCGCCGACCTTGGAGGCCGTCAGGGCGTTGCCGTCGGGGTCGGTATCGTTGGCCAGCACACCGGTCGCCGCAGGAACGATGAGTGTGGTGTCCTGCGGGGTCGTATAGCTGTCGGGGTTGCCGACCGGGGGACGGTTGGGCTGGAAGACGGTCACTGACACCGTCGCGGTGTCGAACCCGCCGTTGCCATCGGTGATGGTGTAGTCGAAGCTATCGGGCCCTACGTACCCGGCGGCGGGCGTGTAGGTGCAGATCCCCGCTGCGGTGCACGAGACCGTCCCGTGCGCGGCGGTCGGGGTCGGCGTGGTGACGGTCAGCGGATCGTGGTCTGGATCCGTGTCATTCGCCAGGACGTTGATGCTGCCCGGGGTCCCGACCGGCGTATTCAGGCTGTCATCGACGGCGATCGGCGAGAAGATCGGCGCACCGCCGACCGAGCCAAAGGCAAAGATGAAAGTGTTCGGGGTACCCAGCGTGGGGCCGTCCGGCGTGCTCGGCTCGCCGAGCGAATAAACCTCGGCACCTACGGCGTTGATCGCCTGATTCGCCGCCACCTCGGTCGCGGCTCCGCCGTAGAAGATGTTGAACGATTTCGACGCGCCGGCGGCGAGCGACCCGAAGCCGAAATCGAAGAGCGCGCCGTGATCGGCGGGTCCAGCGTCGACGAAGTCGCCCGTGTTACCGAGGTCGGCAGGTCCTCCAAGCGGGTTGGCGGTGGCGAATCCTTGATCGCTGTCGAACAGGAGGTTGACGGCGTTGCCCCCCTGGATGGTGACGAACTCGCGGAAGGCCGTGGGTTCGATGTCCCAGTCCATCACGCGCCGATACCGGATGTCACCGAGAGCATGTCCGCTGATGTTCTCGATCGTGACCGTGACCTCGTACAGATTCGGGGTCTTGGGCGTGGGGTGATAGTCGTGGGTGACCCGGATGGCATCGTCGATCGTCACCACCGAAATGGCTGTCGACGCGGTCACATTGAAGCTCTGCAGGTCCAGGTTGACGGCGCCGCCGTCAGTCGAGACGTTGGCGTAGCCCGTGATCCCCGAGGCGGCGTCCGCGACACCCCAGCCCTCGCACAGGCATCCCGGCGATGTGGCGTCGTGGTCCGTCGGGATGAAATCGAGCCCGACGTCGCCCTGGCCCGCCGGGGACCCCGATCCATCGGTCGCGTTGAGCTCGCCCTCTGGGTTGACCGCGAGCAGGATGGTCCCGTTGTCGATGCACCGGGCGGGGTAGCAGGGCGGAGTGACGGTGATGCTGAACGTCGCGACGTTTGAGTCGTGAGATCCGTCGTTGGCCTTCCAGGTGAGGCTATCGGGACCGAGGTAGCCGGCGTTCGGGGTGTAGGTGCAGAAACCCGACGAGCAGTCATCGAGGCTCCCGTGCGACGGCCCGCTGATGATCGTGTAGGCCAGCGTGTCGAAGTCCGGATCGTTGGCGTCAAGATTGATCGTCGTTGGGCTGTTCTGGGCGACAGTCTCGCTCTGGTCATTCGCCACCGGGGGCTCGTTCTCGACCACGGTGATGCTGAACGTCGCGACGTTCGAGTCGCTCGTCCCATCGTTCGCCTTCCAGGTGAAGCTGTCGGGACCGAGGTAGCCGGCGGTACCGGTATAAGTGCAGAAGCCGGATGAACAGGCAGTGAGCGTGCCATGGCTCGGCGCGCTGACGATGGTGTAGGTCAGATCGTCGAACTCCGGATCGGATGCTTCGAGGACGATCTGGAGGGGCTTGGAAGGCGTCGTCTCGCTCTGGTCATTCGCCACCGGGGGCTCGTTCTCGACCACGGTGATGCTGAACGTCGCGACGTTCGAGTCGCTCGTCCCATCGTTCGCCTTCCAGGTGAAGCTGTCGGGACCGAGGTAGCCGGCGGTACCGGTATAAGTGCAGAAGCCGGATGAACAGGCAGTGAGCGTCCCATGGCTCGGCGCGCTGACGATGATATAGGTCAGACCGTCGAACTCCGGATCGGATGCTTCGAGGAAGATCTGGAGGGGCTTGGAAGGCGTCGTATCGCTCTGGTTGTTCGCCACCGGCGGCAGCCCAGTTGCGAGCGCCGCACCGGGGACAAGCCCGAGCAGGAGCAAGAACGTACCGCAGACGGCCAGGGCGCGGCGTCGCAGGCCTCGCGCTCCCGGCGATGATCCAAGGCTCACGCCTGGATGGCTACGTGAAGGCATAGCTTTCCCTCCCCAGCACCAGATGCCCCCGCCCATGCGCCCTCTCGGTACCCGTGAGTCCCTCCGCCTCCTGGGCACCCCCAAGACCCCATCCTACGACCGTGCCGTTCCGTTCTGTAGCGCCAGAGTCCGCGAACGGCTGCTTAATGGTGTCTGGAGGCACCGCATTTCGAGTCTTCGCAGGAGCAAGGAAGAACGACGGATCGCATGGCGGGTCAGCGCGGCGCGATCGCCGCCGACGAGGAGCCGGAAGCCGTCCGTCAGTCGTCGCTCGAGGACAGCCACCGGGATGAGCGCGACGCGTGATGCCGCCCAGCTCCAACGCCAGCGGCGACGAGATCCGCGCCCTTCCGTGGCCGCCAGGCGGTCTGCGGGACCACGACATCGTCACGCGTGACCGCGAATCCACCGAGAAGCGTGATCGAGAGACCCGGCACGTGCACCTGGGCTCCGAGCCTACTCGCTCGTCGTCTCGGTCGGAACCGGTTCGAGGCAGTCGACGAATTCTTCTGGGAGGCTTCGGCTCTTGCGAAGGGCCGCAGACACTCCCGCGGGATCTCGCGGGCAGCGCACACATCTCGGGCGCCGGGCACCATGTGTGCCATGACGGTCGTGCATGCCGTGTTGGACGCCGCGCGCGCCATCCACCTCTGGGCCGAGGACCCAGCGGTGGATGCCGAGGCTCGGGCACCGGCCGAACGGGCACTCCTCCATGAGCCAGGTGGCTTGGCGCACCCGTACGCCGCGCGGTCCGTGGCCGTCGAGGCGGTCGGCGGGCAGGTATCCGAATATCGGTTCGCTGAGACCGGTCTCGTCTTGACGCTGCCAACCGACGCTGGCCGGCCGATGGCGTCGAGCGCGGCTCGCGACGCACGCGACGATCGCGACGTCACATGGACCGCGTGGCGCGTGCCGACCGTCCGCCTCGAGGCTGCCGATGCGCTCCGCCTGCTGCTCGGGCTCCCGGAGCGACCCGACGCCCGGCTCGGCTCGACCATCCGGTTCCTCGCCCGCGTCGCTCTCCTGGCGACCGAGCTCGTTGCGCGCGGGCGCTTCCTGCCGAAACCGGATGCGGCGCCGGGCCGGCCGCGGGGCCCGGTCGGGTGGTCGATGGCGCCGGGCGCCGGTGACGAGGGACGCATCGACGCGCTCGCCGCGGCGATGCCCGGCGCCTGTCTGGCGGCCAGCGATGCGATCCCCGACATCGAGACGGCTCGCCGTGCGGTCGTCGACGTCCTCGACCAGCTCGTCGATGTCCTCGTGGCCCAGCAGGCGGGCGAGCTCGACACGACCCGGTGGCCGCGCGGCCCGTCGACGGGAGCGGCGCTCGAGCGGTGGCGTGACGCCGTGCGACCACGGACGGGGCCGTTTCGCACGCTCTTCAGGCTCCGCGAGCCCGGCCGGGCAGCCGACGAGAGGCCCGGGCCAGAAGCCGATCACGCCGTTCCAGCCACCGGATCGACCGCCGCGTGGACGCTCGAAGTCCTCGTCGGCGCGCGCGACGACCCGAGCCTCGTGCTGCCCGCCGGGCTCTTCTGGACCGACTCGGCGCCGCTTCGGGCAGCTTCGTCCGCCGATCCCGAGGAGGCCCTCCTCGCTGACCTCGGCCGCGCGAGCCGTCTCCATCCTCCGCTCGCCGGCCTGCTCGACGCCGCCGAACCGGCGGTGATCGATCTCGACACCGAAGCGGCACACGCGTTCCTCCGGGACGGTGCGCCCGTCCTCGTCGATGCCGGCTTCGGCGTCCTGCTCCCCTCCTGGTGGCGGAGTCGGCGGAGTCGGCGGAGGCGCCTCGGACTGCGACTCCGCGTCCGCGGGGAGCGCGTAGCGGCGCCGCGCGCCGGCGGGGAGCAGGGCGTCGGGGTCGACGCGATCGTCGACTATGACTGGCGTGTCGCGATCGGCGATGCCGAGCTCTCCGAGCAGGAGTTGTCGGCCCTGGCGAGTGCCAAGGGCGAGCTCGTCCGAGTCCGCGGCGAATGGGTCGAAGTCGAACGCGGCGAGATCGCCGCGACGCTCCGGGCGATCGAGGATAGAGAAGGTGGCGGTGCGCGCCCGGCACTGACGATCGCCGACGTCCTCCGAGCGGCGGCCGGCCTTCAGATCGCGCCCGGCGGTCTCGAGGTCACGGGCGTTGTGGCGGAGGGACTGGATCGGCCGGATCCTCGACCCGTCGACGGCGCCACCGCCATCACCCATTCCGGCTCCTCCGGGGTTCGGAGCCGCGCTCCGCGCGTACCAGGAGCGCGGCGTGGGCTGGCTTGCCTACCTCGACCGACTGGGGCTTGGCGGGATCCTCGCCGACGACATGGGCCTCGGCAAGACCGTGCAGGCTGCTCGCCCTCCTGGTCGCCGAGCAGTCGAACGTGCCGTCGGCGGAGCGGGTCGGTCCCACGCTGCTCGTCTGCCCGATGTCGCTCGTGGGGAACTGGCAGCGCGAAGCGGCGCGGTTCGCGCCCAGCCTCCGCGTTCACGTCCACCACGGCGGCGACAGACTGGACGCGTCCGGGCTCGCGGCCGCCGTCCGGGAGGTCGACCTCGTGCTCACGACGTACTCGCTTGTCGCCCGCGATCGCGAGGCGCTGGGCACGATGACCTGGGGACGCATCGTCCTCGACGAGGCACAGGAGATCAAGAACTCGGGCACCGCCCAGAGCCGCGCGGCGCGAGGCCTCCGGGCGCCGTCGCGGTTCGCGCTGACCGGGACGCCGATCGAGAACCGGCTCGGCGAGCTGTGGACGATCATGGACTTCGCGAACCCCGGGCTCATGGGCTCGGAGGAGAACTTCCACCGCCGTTTCGCGATCCCGATCGAACGCTGGCGCGACGACGACGCGGCCGAACGGCTCCGCCGGATCACGGCGCCGTTCGTCCTCCGCCGGGTCAAGTCAGACCGCTCGATCGCGCCGGAGCTGCCCGACAAGGTCGAGTTCGCGGAGTCGTGCAACCTGACCCGCGAGCAGGCATCGCTGTACCAGGCGGTCGTCGACGAGCTGCTCCCGGACATCGAGCGCGAGGACGACGACCAGGCGTATCGTGGCAAGGTCCTCCGCGCGATCCTCCGCCTCAAGCAGGTGTGCGACCACCCGGCGCTCTTCCTGGGCGACGGGTCACCCCTCCGCGGCCGGTCGGGAAGCTCGAGCGGCTCGAGGAGGTGATCGACAACGTCCTCGGGATCGGCGAGCGTGCGCTCGTCTTCACGCAGTTCACCGAATGGGGCGAGCGCCTCGTGCCCTACCTGCGGTCGCGCTTCGGGTGCGAGGTGCTGTACCTGCACGGCGGAATGGCGCGCGCGGCCCGTGACAACGCTGTCCAACTGTTCGATGGCGGCTCGGTCCCGATCTTCGTCCTCTCGCTCAAGGCGGGCGGCAAGGGGCTCAACCTCGTCGCGGCGAACCACGTGCTGCACTACGACCGATGGTGGAACCCGGCGGTCGAGGACCAGGCGTCCGACCGGGCGTACCGGATCGGGCAAACCCGCGACGTACAGGTGCGAACGTTCGTCGCGACCGGGACACTCGAGGAGAAGATCGCCGACATGCTGGCCGCGAAGCGCGACCTCGCGGCGCGGATCGTCCGGACCGGGGAGCGGGCGTTCACCGAGCTCACGACCGCCGAGCTCAGGGCCGTCCTCGCCCTCGGCGCGGGCGCCGTCGCAGAGGAGCGGACGTGACGGAGCGAGATCGTCCGCGGCGCTCCGATCGACAGTTCGATTACGCCGACGTTCGGCCGCCGATCCCCGTCTCGGGCGGTATCCGGGCTCGGAGCCAGCGCGGCGATATCGCTCGGACGTGGTGGTCGCGGCGGTTCCTCGACGCGCTCGAGCGCTATTACGGCAGCGACGCATCGCGGTTGGCACGCGGCCGAACGTACGCGCGAGCCGGCCAGGTGATCCGGATCGACCTCTCGCCCGGGATCGTCGAGGCGCCCGTCCAGGGGTCGCGCCCGAAGCCATACGCGGTGAGGATCACCGTTCGCCAGCTCGATGACGCAGCGTGGGCCAAGGCGGAAACGGCGATGGCGGCGCGCGCCGTGTTCCTGGCCCGCCTCCTCGCAGGCGAGATGCCCGACGAGATCGAGGACGCCTTTGACTCCGCGAAGGTGCAGCTGTTCCCTGCCAGGCGTGGCGACCTCGAGACGAGCTGCACGTGCCCCGACACGGCCAACCCGTGCAAGCACATCGCGGCGGTCTACTACCTGCTCGCCGAGTCGTTCGACGAGAACCCGTTCCTGATCTTCGAGTGGCGCGGCCGGCCGCGCCGGCGACTCATCGCCGAGTTGCGAGCACTGCGGCCGTCAGCGGCTGGAGTGGACGCAGCGGGCCGGCGGCGCAGGCTCGAGCCCGAGATGGCGGCAACCGGGCTTGACCGCCGGTCGGTGGCCGGTTTCTGGCACGGTGGGGGCTGGACCGAGGTGCCGATCGAGGCCCGGCCGACGAGCCCTCCCGACACGCTGCTGCGCGAGGCGGACGCGGAGGTTGGTGCGGGCACTCGGCGCCGAGACGCTCGCCGGTCTTCGCAGGCTCTACCTCCAGGCGGCCGGGGCGGCAAGACGCCAGCTCGATCCCTCGGCGGCCGAGCCGGCAGCGCCCGCGGAGCGGAAACGCAGGCGTCGGTCCTGACGTTGCCACGCTGGCCTCCTCTGCCGCGACGACCGGCCCCGCGTCGGTGAACGCGGGGCCGGGATCGTTCGCCTGGACCCCTCAGGCAAGCGCTCCGCAGAACGTCCCCCACAGGGCCTCGTCGAGCGCCAGGTCATGCTTGCCGGCCTGGAATGTCACCAGGATCTCGTCGGCTGCGGCGTATGTGATTCTTCCCGACTTCTCGGATCGTCGCGCCGATGCCGGGCATGTTGACCATGTAGCGGAAGCCCACGATGGTGACGCTGAAGTCGTCGGTGCCCGGGATTGCCTCGACGAACTGCTGGAACTCACCCCGAACGACGATCGAACGACCCGTCACCGTGTTGGTCAGGACGTCGTGCGGGAAGCGAGCGTAGTAGGCCAGCCGCGTCACATCCCCGGCAGCGTCGAAGAAGGCCGTCAGGCGATCGGAGCCCACACCGTGGATCTCGATGTCGAAGCCGTCGCAGTTGAACCCGATGAAGGTGTAGTCGTATTCGGTCGGCCCAAACCGTTCGGGCTGGGCCGCACTGACCGGCGAGGCGACGAGGAGCCCCGCGGCGACCATGGCGACCGCGACCAGCGATCTCGTGGCCCGGGAAATGCGACCGCGTCGCGTGAAGCCAGTCGTCATGTCGTTCCTCCTGTCGGCTGCTCGTCCGAGGCTCGGACGTACCCCGAGATTGGGCGGGCCGGCGACCGTGGGCCACGTGGACGGCACGTGAATCGCCGCCGCCCGGCATCCGAGCTGGCAACAGGGGTGCGTCAGGCGGGTCGCAGGAAGGCGAGGACCGCGAGGACCCGGCGATGAGCCGAGGCCGATTCCTCGAGCCCGAGCTTAGTGAACACCTGGCTGATGTGCGCCTCGACGGTCCGCTCCGTCACGAACAGGCGTCCAGCGATGGCCTGGTTCGAGAGTCCTTCCGCGACGAGGCCCAGGACCTCGCGCTCGCGGCCGGTCAGCGATGCCAACGGGTCGTTGCGCCGCCTTCGGCCCAGCAGCCGGGCGACGATCGTCGGGTCGATCACCGTCTCGCCGTCCGCGATCCGACGGAGCGCATCGACGAGCACCGCGACGTCGAATACGCGCTCCTTCAGCAGGTAGCCGACGGCCTCAGGGTGATGCTCGATGAGACGCATGGCGTAGCTCGGCTCGACGTATTGCGAGAGCACGAGCACACCGGTTGCAGCGAATTCCGAGCGGATCCTGGTCGCTGCGACGAGGCCCTCATCGGTGTGACTCGGAGGCATCCGAATGTCCGTGATGGCAACGTCCGGGCGCACGTCGTGGACCAGACGCAGCAGGCCGTCGGCGTCCACCGCCACGCCGGCGACCTCGATACCGGCATCGCCCAGGAGGCGCACGATGCCCTCGCGCGTGAGCATCACATCCTCGGCGACGACTACGCGCACGGGACCTCCAATCTGAGGGAGGACCGTCCCGCGGCGCTCTCAGCGGTCAATCGCCCCCGGGCGGCGCCCGCCCGATCGGCCAGATGGGCAGGGATCGCCTTCGGGCCCAGGCCATCGTCGGAGATCCGGGCGATCAGGCGCCCATCGTGATGCCGGACGTCGACACGGACGTGGGTGGCTCCGCGGCCGGCGGCCGACCGGACGGCCTCATCGATGACGACGTAGGCAGCAGTCTCGCTGGCCACCAGGCAGCGACCGGCTGTGTCGCCACTGATCTCGATCGGGATCGTGGCTCGATCGGCCAGATCCGCAAGCGCGGGTCCCAGCCCGGCTTCCACGAGTACCGCCGGGAAGATCCCGTGTGCGACTTCCCGAAGCTCGTCGAGCACGGCCCCCGTCTCCTCGATCAGCCGCTCGACCGTCGCGGCAAGCTCATCGTTTCCTTCCCCGCCGGCAGCCGCCCGGCCGAGCCGGAGTTCGTACGAGAGTGCCATCAGACGCTGCTGTGCCCCATCGTGCAGGTCCCGCTCGAGGCGCAGCCGGGCGGCGTCTCCCCGTTCGACGATGCGCGACCGCGATTCCGCGATCTCGCGTACCTGGGCGAGCACCTCGGCGCGGAGCCGCTCGTTGTCGACCGCGAGGCGAGCCGCGGAGCCGATCGTCCGAACCAGGTCGTCAGGGTCGAGCGATGCCGCGTCGTGCAGGACGACTGCGATCGTCTGGCCGTTGCGCATGATCGGCGTCGCGACGCGCCCGGGCCGTTCGGGGGCACCGGACACCCGCACGCCGCCAGAATCGACGAAGGAATCCGTGGTGGACAGCCGATAGGCGACGGCGAGATCCGAGTCGCCCAGGGACAGCGCGAGCGCACGTTCGAGGCCGCCCGATACCGGCGCGGCGCCGATATCGGTCGCCAGCCGGGCGACCGATGTGCCGATCCGGTGCGTCCGAGCCACCGTCCAACCGAGCGCGATCGCGAGGGCGGTCATCGCGCCTGCCCGAACCATGAAGAGCGCATCCAGGGTCGGGTCGGCGGCTGTTTTGAGGTGGTCCGCGACGAGCGCGACGACGTACGTGGCATCGGCCATGCCGACGACGGCGCCACAGACGAGCAGCGGGCCGTGTGATCGCCGAGCGGCACCGGTCCCACCGATCAGTCGCCAGACGGCGATGACGGTCAGACTCAGGCCGATCGCGATCGCCACCCCGAATTGCGCCGCGTCCAGCTGGCGGGCCAGACCCTCGTTCGGCCAAACGAGGAAGACATTGGCCGCGCAGTCGCGCGGCGGCTCGAGACAGTCGAGGTCCCGGATCGGGTCGCGGACGAGGGCGCGCAGCAGACTCAGGGCGATCGTCACGACGTAGGCGGCGGTGACGAGGGCCCGTACCGTCGTTCCGCGGAGAGCGCCGCTCGCCAAGGCGACGATGTGCAGAACGATCGGCGCCAGCATCGGCGCCAGGATCATCGCGGAGCTTCGGACCAGGGACGGTGCATCGGGCCAGCCGATCCAATCGGGCGCGAACCAGGCGATGCTGGCGAGGATCGCGAGCAAGCCAAGCGCGCTTGCCGCCTGGAGACCGTTGGCGAGGAGGCCGCTCCCGAGCAGCGTGACACCGGCCGTCAACGCCAGGGCTGCCGTCGCCGTGGACGTCGACGGGTGGGTGAAGGGATCTTCTGCCAGACGGATTGGCAACCAGCCGACCGCCACGATGTTGGCGATCCCGATCGCGGGCAGCGCAAACCGACGGATGCCATCGCGGAGCACCGCCCAGCGTGTCGCCACCCGGTGAGTGTTGCACTCCAGACGAGTCGATCCATCGTGGACAGCACGAACAACGCGCTTCACCATGGTCGTGCGGCCACTGATGCGCCCAGTGATCCGCTTCTCCTAGGGTCGATCCGGAAGACGTTCCGGTACGCGAGGAGATTGATCATGCAACGAACGATCCGACCTGCTGCCGCCTGGTTGCTCGTTATCGGGCTCGTCCTCGGCGCGTGCAGCGCGGGTGCCGCCGGGGGCGTGGCCGGCACGGGCGGCATGGTCGGCCCGGGAGGAACGGACGGTGCTGACTCGCCGCAGCCTGACGTCCCCGTCGACAAGGCGGGTGGTCGGGCCGCGACCGTGTTGACGCTCGGGACCAACGACACCCCTGGCGATGCGAGCGCCGACTACCTCGAACGATTGGCGGCCGACCTGAAGCGAATCTCCGCGGGACGCGTGACGATCGACATCAAGTACCGCGCGGCGGGCGAGAACATCCTTCGGTATGACCAGCGGATCGCCGAGCTCGTCCGTTCGGGCGACGTGGACATGGGCCTCGTCCCCACTCGCGCGTTCGACGAGCTCGGAGTGACGAGCCTCCGGGCGCTCCAGGCGCTGTTCCTGCTGACGGACGACGAGGCCATTGACTCGGTGGTGTCGAGCGCGATCGGCGACGACCTCATGTCCGGCCTCCCGTCAGCGGGCTTCGAAGGCCTCGCCCTGTGGCCCGAAGCCCTCCGTCATCCATACGGCTTCGATGCGCCGATCGTCACCTTGTCCGACTTCGACGACCTCTCGATCCGGACCCCGGTGTCGAGTGTGTCCTTCGACCTGATGAAGGCGCTCGGTGCCGTGCCGCGTGACCTGGCTGAGGCTCGTCAGGATGACGATGCCGCGGAGTCCGGCGTCAGGACCATCGTCAACCTCAACCGTCCGGGCGTGCTGACCGGCAACATCACGTTCTTTCCGAAGATCCAGATGCTGGTCGCCGGCCGGGTAGGCTTCGCGCGATTGACCGACGAGGAACGCCGCCTGGTACGCGATGCCGCCGCCGTCACGTCGGTGTGGGTCCGCGAGCATCGCGAACACGAGGAAACCGCCGTTGCGACGCACTGCAGGAATGGAGGGATCCTCGTTCTCGCCAAGCCCAGGGACGTCGCCAGGATCGTGGCCGCCGCTGCGCCGGTCTATGCGAACTCGAGGAAGATCCCCTCGACGAAGCGGCTCATCGGCGAGATCCGCGACACCGTGGAAGGCGCCGCGCGCGAAGCCGGCATACATGCCCAAGCCGTGCGGCTCGCTCGCAGCCTCAAGCGCGACCGCGGAGCCGATCGCGTCACTCGTGCCCGCCGACGACTCGTCCGTGCTGAACGGAACTTATCGCGCCGACATCAGCGAGGCCTACCTCGCCTCGAAGGGCATCAACCCGACCGAGGCGTTCTTCAACGGCGGCATCTTCACCTTGACGTTCAAGGACGGCGTGTTCCGCCATCACCTCGATCGGGATAACACGACGTGCACCGGGACCTACACCGTTCGCGCCTGCGGCTGACTGTCAGTTGCAGATTTCCCGAACGGCGAGAGATTCGAACCGCTGTTCTCGGCGGATTGGACGCTATCGGGCGGCGAGCTCCGATTTGCCGATGTCGAGCGCCGCAACGACGCACTAGCCCAGGCGATGTGGGGCGGCAAGCCCTTCATTCGCATCGGCGATGCGCCGTGAGTCCTCCGAGCTGGCCTCGATCACACCTCGCCGGCCAGGGGCAGGACAGCGATGAGGCGCGTTCCGCGCCCCGTCGGACTATCGACCGTCAGACGGCCTCCCAATGCCTCGATCCGATCCGTCAAGACCGCGTAGGCCGCTACCACGATCGAGGTCGGCTCCACCGACGCCGTCGTCGCGCAGCTCCACGATGACGACTGCGTCGGCCCTTCGGACGCACACCTCGACGATCGAAGCCGAGGCGTGCTTGGACGCATTGGCCAGTGTCTCCGCGCACAGGAAGTAGACCCCTGCCTCGATCTCGGGCGGGAACCTGGCATCGCTGACGTCGAGGATGACGGACACCGGACAGTGCTCCGCAAGCCTGCGGACCGCCGGCGCGAGGCCCCCTTCGCGCAACTCCGCGGGATGGAGCCCGCGGGCGAGATCGCGAAGCTCGTGGACGGCCCTCGCGGCATGCTCGCGTGCACGGATCAACCGCACGGTGCTCTCGAGCGAGCGATCGACCACTGGTCCTGTCGCGTCGAGCGAACGGAACAGCGCGTCCAGCCGGCGCACCGCGCCCCCATTCAGGCGCTGCGCCAGTCGACGCCGCTCCGCGTCGCCGGCCCCCACGAGTCGTCGACGGGATGCCCGGAGTTCGTTCACCTGGCCCTGGATCTCGGCCTGAAGCTTCGCGTTGTGCGAAGCGAGGCGTGTCGCCGAAGCGACGGCGTCGACCAGGGCGGCGTCGTCCAGGACCGACGGGTCGTGGACGAGTACCGCGACGACGCTGCCGTCACGCTCGATGCGAGTGATCGCGCGCCCGAACGACGGCTCGGGAAGATCGACGGGTCGCCCTGTCGCATCGACGTAGGCGTCGCCCGTCGCGACCCGATATGCGATCTCCAGACTCCGGTCACCCAGGATGCCGGCCAGGGCGTCGCGTAATGTGCCGGACCGGACCTCGCCGAGTTCGACGACGATGTCGGCCACCGTTGCCTTGTCTGCCTCGGGGCGGACGAGACTCGCAGCCAGGAGGACGGCGGAGGCACCCACCGCCAGCTCGTAGAGCAAGAGCGCCGGCTCGGCCCCGACGCCCGATCCGAGGACGTAGCGGAGCGCGGCCCCTCCAGCCACCGCGACGGCCATCCCCGTCGCCACCCGAACGGCCAGGAGCTTTGCCCTGCGTCGCTGTCCGAAGGCCTGCCGGTACGTGATGAAGGTCAGGCACGCCACGACCGCCGGGGTGATCAGCGCCGCGTATGCATACGACCAGATCGACGCGGCGACGCTCGCGTGGCGATCCCGACCGAAACCTCTCGGTCGTTGTCGCCAGGCGGCCGCTCGGGTAGCCGAGCAGCGCCTGTGCAAGCGGCGCCCGATGCGATGCCACGAGGATCTCGGCGAGAGCAGGGGCGATCATGGCGGTCGGCCACCCCGCGCTCACGACCGGTCTCGCCAGGTTGCCGGCGAACCAGAGCATGGCCGTGACGACAAGCAGCGGTCCGACTCGACTGCCAGGACGCTGCGCCCAGGCCACCGTGCCGGCACCCAGGATCGTCATGCCCGCGAGCAGGTCCGGGAAGCCAGAACGCGTGGCTGGCCAGGTCCGTACGCCACCCACTCCGACCAGATGCCAAAAGCCACGCCGATCGGCAACAGCAGATACGCCGCGGGCGGCCTCGAAGGTGTCAGCCGACGATCTCCGCGAGCGAAGCGCCGGACAGCTCTACCTTCGAAATGAGACCGCGGGCCGTTCGCTGGCGCCACCCGATCGCCGTAGGCGGCAGCATCGCGGCTCGAGATCAGGACGACGATCGGCGGCGATTTCCTCGATGACAGCCGCGCGGCCACCTCGACGCCGTCGCTGTCGGGCAACTGGATGTCAAGCAGGACGATCGCCGGCCGCAGTTCCTCGACCTGGTGAAGGGCTCCGGCGCCGTCGGCTGCCTCACCGACCACGTCATAACCGTCCGCTTCCAGCAGCTCACGCGCCGCAGCTCGGAAGGCGCCGTGATCGTCAACGATCAGCACGGTCTGTCGCCCCGTCCAGTGCTCTGCTCGCAGCGCTACCGCGCCACCGTGGCTGGCACGAGTATGCGCGGTGCCGGACGTCCGCTGGCGGGTGGTCCGAGAGGGGTCTGCCCGGACTCGTGGCTTGGACAGGGTCGGACGTCGAGGAACCGGCGGCATCTCGTCGGTGACGCGATCGCCGGCTCCTGTCGATCACCGGCGGCAGCCGTTCATCGTGACCGGGGTCGTTGGCGCTGACTGGGCGCCACCGATGACGGTCGTGGCTCGCTCGGAGCAGGGGCGGTCGCTTCGGCCGCGGCCCTGAACCTCTCGAGGGCGTCCGGCCAGAGCTCGGCGAGGAATGCGCGCAGCTCGCCGAGACCGTCAGGCTGCAGCCGGTACAGCCGTCGCGTGCCCTCGCGCCGCTCGACCAGCACGCCCGCGTTCTTCAGGACGGTGAGGTGCTGTGACACCGCCGGTCGCGTGACGTCGAAGTGTGCGGCGATCTCGCCGGCGGCCATCTCGCGCCGCCCGACCAGCTGCAGGATCGCGCGCCGGTTCGGTTCGGCGATCGCGCCCAGCACGGCGTCCATCCGGTCCACCCGGATCAAGCCCACAGGCCGACGAGCTGGCCGTCGGGGTCGGCAAGGACCGCGAACGAGCCGAGGCCGCCCGGCAGCGGGGTGGGCGGAACGACCGTGCGACCACCAAGCTGCTCGGCCCGATCCAGGTATCCCTGCAGGTCATCGACCCGCATGTAGATCTTGGTGCCCCCGGGATCGCTATCACGCTGGGGCTGCCCGATGCCGCCGCCGATCGCGCCGTCGCCGGCGCCGGTGTCGATCATCGTGTAGGTCGGGTCGCCGATGTCGATGGTCTGCCAGCCGAACAGCTGTGTGTAGAACGAGCGGGCCCGCTCGAGGTTCGGCGACACGATCTCGAAGTACGCGACTGGGACGCCCATGGCTCACCTCCGGGACTCGGCGGATCGTTCGCGATCGCGCCGCGGATGCCGAAGGTTAGCCGATACTTACGTTAGTGTCAACTAACGGAAGTGGGGATACCCCTCGACCGCCTCCCGGAACAGGCGCAAGTCGGTCGGCCAGCCTCGGGAGATCCGTTCGCGCAGTCGTTGCCACGTCTCGCCGTGGTGTTCGAGACCCGAATGCTCGAGCACCACGAGGGTCCGATCGCCCTCGCGCGGCTCGAAATGAACGTTGACGCGGCTGGCGCGAGCGTGATCCGGATCGAACCGGAACTCGCCATCGAGATGCCATGAGACTGCGAGGTGGCGGGGCGGATCCCAGGCGAGGACCATGCCCCAGTCGCATTCGGTGCCGTCGACGCCGAGCTCGTACCAGCGACCGCCGACCCGCGGCTCGAGGACCGCCACGGCCATGTCGGCGCGACCGACGTGGTGGTCGCGCGGCCACCACGAATCGAAACCTTCCGTGAACACCCGGAACGCGTGGTCGATCGGAGCAGCGACCTCGATCTCGAATCGGACGGAGGTCGCCCCGGCGGCTGCGGGATCGCCGAGCCCGGTCATCGCCGCATGATGCTCCAGAGGGAGCGCTGACCTCGTCAGTGCTCGAGGTCGATCGTGAAGTTCGCGGTGTCGAACAACCACTCCTTCGGACGCCCGAACAGGCCCGCCTCGCGGACCCAGGCCGTGATGCCCAGCCCGAGACTGGTGGTCCCCTTTGGCACCAGAAGCGTCTGGAGCAGCGCCTGGGCACCGGCGATCGCCTTGTCCTGCGCGTACAGGCTCCATTCGGCGCCCCCGTAGCCGTCACCCGGCCCCGAGATCACCCGGGGGACCGACACGGTGAAGCTGATGTTGAGGGTGGCATCCTCCTTGATGCCTGCGCTCACCTTGGCGGCGGTCAATGTCACGCCGGGAACCGCGCTCAGCGCCTGTTGCGCAACCTTGGGTACCTCGAGCGATCCGTCGATCCCGATCGCGACCGTCGCTTCCGCCCCGACCTTGGCGATCTCCAGCAGATCCGTCGACGGTTGGAGGTCGACGGTGTCAGCGGCGACATCGAAGAGTTCGACCTTGTAGCCCATCCCCCAGACCCTGGCGGGTGGTCGGCCGGCGGCTGGTTGTGCGGTCACGGCATGCGACAGGAGGACGGGGAACTTCTTCCCGAACCCCGCCACGATCATCGGGTCTGGCACCTTCTGGGCGAGCTTCCACAAGCGACGCAGGTCCACCGCGCGCGGCGCGGGGATCGCGAGGCTGAACGGCGCGGTCGACGTCAACCCGCGCACGGCGGACTGTCCGCCGGATCGTCGCGCCGCATCCGCGGCCATCTCGGCAAGCACGTCGTCCTCGACGTCTCTGGGCTGTCCGCTCGCCGTCAGCGTTCGTGTTCCGTGTGCCGCCATAGCCTATTTCTCTCCTTCCGCTACCTTGCGCGCGGCCGTCGTGGCGGCCAGTCGTCGATGGCCTCGGCGACCCAGGCGGGACGGGCGAGATCGACGGACTTCTCGGTGACGACGCGTGGGCCGATCATGGTCGCTCCTTGCGGCCGGACGGGTCCCCGGACGGGTCCTTGGAGTCGTCCGCGATGCCGATGATGAGGCCGCCCTTCTGCACGTTCTTCGCGTCGATCTCGATGTCCGCCTTCGTGCCCCTGAAATCGCGCGAGCCGACGACCTCGCCGGCGACGTTCCCTGTCTTGATCTGAACGTCGATGACGCCGCTGGCGCCGACTGCCCCGACGATGCGTCCGCCCGCCTCGACCGCAGTGGTTCGCAGGCGTGCCGTCTGGACCGTTTCCTCCTCGAGCCGGTCGCGGACGCCTTGCTCCTTCACCGACGCAAGTGCAACGGTCACGTTGGGATGCCCGTACAGCACGGGGACGCCCCAGTCGGGCCATATCCATTCGCTCCCCGACCCGTTGTACCCGCCGGTCGCGTAGTTGTACATGGCGAGCCGCCCCGCGCCGACGGCCTCGTCCAGGGACCAGCCCACGGCGAGCGACTGGTAGAGCCGCTTTGAGAAAGCGATCGCCATGCCGTCATCGACCAGGTATTGCATCGCGATCACCGCGGGTAGGCCTTCTGCGATGAGCCGGGTCGCGACGCCGGTCCAACGCTCTGCGCGGTCACGCGCCGCCGTCTCGCAGGCGCCAACGACGACGAGCTGGACGCCGCGTCCGCGGAGGTTGAGCGCGAGCTGTTCCGCGGGAAGCGGCCACGGCCGCTTCCTGGCATCCACCAGGAAGAGCCTGTCGGCCTCACCGTGCCCAGCGAAGTGGAAGACGTCCGCACCGTCCGCCATCGCCTCGAAAAGGTCTGCGATGGTTGCGTTCTCGCGGACGTCGCAGGTCACCCCCGGGATGCCCTCGAGGGCCGTTTCGAGGTTGCGTCTCTCGACAGCCAGATCGAGCCGTTGGGTCGTCGGGGACTCCGGGTCAGCCAGGAGGGCGACGACGCGGCGATCACGGGTTTCGAGAGGGGTCGTGGCGACGCCTCCCTGTGCGGTCTCATAGCGTACGAGGGACACGTCTGGATCGAGGGCGACGAATCCCGTTGAGTCCCGCTGGCCACGTTGGCGGGCAACCCATGTGTACTCCCAGGGGATGTCGGCGAGCTCGGGGTCGACGTGAAGGCCGATCCTGAGACCCTCGTCCTCGCCCAGGCGTTCGAGCGATCGGACCAACAGGTCGCGAATCCCGCCCGGAAGGATCAGGTCGGCGAGCGTCTCGCCAAGGTCGATGACGCCTGCCTGGTCGATGTCCCGGTTCGCCAACCGGTGGAGCGCGGCGCTCAGCTCGCGCTTGCGTTTGAGGGGCAGCTTCCGCCCGACGGCGTCGTATCCACCGACAGGTGAATCCAGCAGCCTGACGGTCAACCCACTCAGGCCGCTGCGATCGTGCTTGCCGTCGTCGACGAGGAGGTCGAACGGCCGCCACACGCGGATCGGCATCGCGAACCCCCTATGCCCTCGACAGAGAGGCGCGATGCCCGAGCAAAGTCCCGAGACCGCTGGTTGTTTCCGTGCGCGTCGGCCCCCACCCGTCGTATGGCCGCGAACGAGGATGGGAGTGTAAGCCCGGTGTCGAGCCGGGTTCGTCGATCATTGACAGGGCCCCGACCGCGGTGCACCATCTCGGCTCTGCAAGCGTCGGACGAGGGGCGGCCACGGTACCGCGTTCTGTCGGTGGGCTGACCCTCCTGCGGGTCCACTCGGGGTGCTGCTGGACATGTTGACGTTGCGTGCCCCGGCCCCGATCCGCGGCAAGGGCTGAGAGGTAGCCACGCCATGGCCCGAATCGCCCCGGTGCCACAGGTCATCAGAGGTGGTGTCCCGGCCGACGCGGCGAAGGGCGCTGAACACTTCGCCGGCCGGCAGTGGGTGATCGATCAGATCGCAAACTGGGCGAACGACATCGACAGAACGATTCCTGATCGTCGTCGGCGAGCCCGGCTGGGGGAAATCGACCCTGGCCGCCTGGCTGGTCGGCCCGGAACCGGACGCACCCAAGCCCCACCGGCGGATCCCCCGACCTCCGGTGACGTGGAACGCCTGGCATTTTTGCTCGTCCCGACAGACCCGAACGATCGATCCACAACAGCTCAGCGCGTCGCTGGCACTCCAGCTCGCGAGCCAGTTCCCTGAGTACAACGACGTCATCGTCAAGAAGTCCGCCCCGGAGATCTCGGTGACGATCCGCGCAGATACGATCAGCGGAACGGCGATCGGGATCCAGACGCTCACCGTCAACGCGAAGGGTCCACAGGAGGTCTACGACGCGGCCGTCCTGCAGCCGCTCGAGGTCGTCGCGCGAGGACGCGAGGCCCCGATCTTCATCCTCATCGATGGCCTCGATGACTCCCTGGAATTCGCGTCGCCCACGATCGTCGATCTGGTCGCGGGATCGGGTGACCTCCCCGACTCCGTCCGGTTCCTGGTCACGACCCGCAACGAGCGTCGTGTCCTGACCCGGTTCTCGGGGGCCTTCGATGCGTCGCAGTTCCGGACGCTCTACGTGTCCGATCCGGACGACAGCACGACCGTCAAACAGAACGACACCGACGTCGGCGACTACGTCAAGGCCGAGCTGCGAGGACAAGCGGCTGCGCTCAAGACGGGAGTCCGCGCAAACGATGTCGCGGCCGCGGTCGTCGATGCAGCGAACGGGAACTTCCTCGTCGCGCGGTTCCTGCTGGACCAGGTCGCGCGGACCGGCGCCCTCCCGGATGGCATCCCCCGGGGCCTGTATCCGATCTACGACGACTACCTCCGACGGGTCATGCCGGAGACGACCAGGGCGGGAATCAGCTCGGGAGTGGCGGAACGACTACCAGCCCTTGCTCGGCGCCTTGACCGTCGCGCGACCCGCGGCACCATCGGCGCTCATACCGAAATGGCTGGGCCGGAACGAGGGTCAGCTCAATCCGTGTGCTGACGGCGGTCGGACAGCTGGTCGAACAGCTCGACGAGGATGGCGGGAGCCGGCGCCTGTATCACCGCACCCTGGCGGAGTATCTGGCCCTTGCCGATGTGCCCGGCGTGCTCGGCGACTCCGAGCCCAATCGCTATTTCGTCGACCCCCTGGAGCAGCACCAGCGGATCGTGACGTTCTACCTTGCATCGCTCAAGAAGCAGTGGGGCGGTGACTGGTCGAAGGCGGACGGCTACGGACTGCGTCAGCTGATCCCCCATCTCTTCGCCCTCCACCGTCTGACGACCGATAGTCGCCGAGCGCGCCCGGATCGCGGCGCAGCTCTGCGACATCGCGCTCGACGACGCGTTCCAGGCAGCCCAGCGCGATCAGACAGGCGACGCCGCAGCGACGATCGAGGCGTGCCGGCTCGCCATCGAGGCGAGCCTCGAGTCCGAGACGCTCGACGTCACGCGCGAGCGGGTCCGTCGACTTGCCGACTCCTGGGAGCCACAGATCCGGATCCTCGCCGCCCGGCTGCTCGCGCGGCTGAGCGAGTCCGACCGAGCTGCCGTGCTGGCGGATCTCAGGGCACTCGTCAAGTGACGGACGTCTCCGAGGAGTCCCGACGAACGGCGTTTCGCACGGCGTTCCTCATGGGGGTCGAGGGCCGTGAGCTCTTCACCTGGATCGCCGAACAGGACGACGCCACCGCCCGGCGTTCCGCGGTCCTGAGCCTCTACCTGCACTGGCGACGCGACCCGCAGTACGTGAACGCCCTGATGTCCGACCTCGCGGCGATGGTCCGGTTTCCGCCGCTCATGCGAAGCGGGCGGGTCCTCCGCTTCCTCGCTGACCTGTCGATCACGATCTACATCAATCACCCGGAGCGCGAGGACGTCATTCTCCAGACGAGCCGTCTGTGGTCGTACGTCCTTCGACGGCGACTTCGGCTCGACCAGCTGTTCTTCCTTGCCCGAGGGCCGCTCGGTCACCAGGTGGCGAAAGCGTTCTCCGGGCGGACGCTGTCGACTGCGCTGCTTCCCGAGCTTCAGTCGCCGACGCGCTTCTTCAACCAGACCGATGAGGAGCGCGCCAGGTTCCTGCGGATCGTTCCGCTCGTCGATCCGAATGAGTCCATGACGAGCTTCCACCGGGTCGATGACATCGTCGCCCTGTTCGAGTCAGACATCCTGCTCCACCGAATCCTCGCCGCACTCGTCGTTGCGATCCACTCCGTCACCGAGCCGAAGGAGACCGGCGGGCTCGTTGACGAGCTCCAGCCACGACTGAGCGCCGGGGCATCGCTGTGGACGCTGCTGGCATACGCGGTTCCCCTGCCATCCACACCGGCTTCCTGGATCCCCCGGCTCGAGATCGCGACCGAGCGACTATTCGAACAGCAGCAGAACGTCCTTTTCGAGGGCGGTTCCATCCTCGAGCGGTTCGACATCAGCCTGCTGCCACTCGGTCTTGCGTACGGGAAGTCACGGTTGGACATGCCGGTCGTCGAGGACCTGCTGTCGTCTGCGCAGAAGCGCGACCGGAGGCTCACGGCGCGCCTCGTTCACGGCCTCGCCGCCGTCGGCTTCTACTACCCGGAATGCGTATTCTCGACACTCCGCCGGTTCCCGGACCTGGCCCGCGATCCCGATGCCACGGAGTCCCTGGCCGAGACACTGGCGACGATCCGGAGCCTGCATTTCGATCGGGTCGATCTGTTCCTTGCTGACATCCACGCGCCCGATTCGTTCCGGGCATCGATCGCCCGACAGCCCGACCCAGGGCTGATCGCGCGGTGCATCAACTGGGTGGGCTACTACAACAATGCCGTCCACCAGGCGTTGGAGTACCCGGCGATGCGGCAGACGCTCCTCATCGGCGGGCTCACGGCTCTTGGAGAGGCGCGTCGCCCCTCCGACTTCATCGGGCGGTACACGGACGCCGCCATCGACATGGCCAAGCGCGCGAACTTCGAGTTGATCCGTTGGACCGACCCCACGTTCGACACCAACGAGGACAGAGGGACGCCGGCCGATGTCGCGGGTTGATGTCGCAGCGCCGCGGTCGGCCGGAACGGTCGGCCGGCACTTCCGTGACGGCCTCGAGTTCATCCGGATCTCGGCTCTCGGCGCTTCGGTCCTGGTCGCGACGCTCGGCGCAGTGTCGACGTCCGCCGTCGGCGCGGCCGGCCCGATCCTCGCGGTGGCCGTGATCGGCGTCCTGTTCCACGTATTCGCGTACGTCCTCAACGATGTGATCGACCTGGACCTCGATCGCACCGAGCCGCGACGTGCGCAGATGCCACTCGTGACCGGCGCGATCTCGCCGGCCCAGGGCCTCGCCGTCGCGATCGCCTGTATCCCGCTCTGTGCGGCTGTCACCTGGGTCGCCGCGCCGCGCGACACCGTCCTGCCGGCCCTGGGTTCCCTTGCGATCGCCGTTGCCGGATTGGCGATCTACGACCTCGTTGGGAAGCGAACGCCGTTCCCGCCCCTGACCGATCTCGTCCAGGGCATCGGCTGGGCCGCCCTGCTCATGGCCGGTGCCTGGACGGCGGGGGCTCCGACGCCGCTGACCGCTGTGCTGGCGGCCTACATCACCGTGTTCATCGTCATGATCAATGGCGTCCACGGGTCGCTGCGCGACCTGCCGAACGACCAGCGGCATCGGATCGTGACGACGGCGACGCTGCTGGGTTCCCGTGTCGGGCCCGATGGACGACGGATCGTTTCGCGCGCCCTCCTTGCGTATGCCTGGGCACTCCAGGCGGTTCTCCTGGGTCTGGCGTTGGTCGGTCTGGCGGTCGCGCCGGCAACCTTGCCTTCGTTCGTCACTGCTGCAGTTCTCGCCGCGGCGAGCGTCCTGCTGCTGGCCGCCGCCTCTCGACGCTCGGGTGCCCGCATAGAAGCGCTCCCCGGCGTGGCCGGACCCGATGGCGACCTTCTCGCTGCGGGCATGCTCCACTTGCTCGCGTCGCTCGGGATCCCGCTCGCCATCGTGGCAGCGCATACACCGATCGCGATCGTCGCCGGCATGGCCGCGGCCTATGTCCTGCCAGTCTTCACCCTTGGCTGGCTGGGCGGAGCGGGTCGGTGGGTGGTCGACGTCACACGCGCGATGGTCACCGGTGCGGCTTCGGGCGCCCGTGACCTCTTCATCCTGACCCGGCCGGCCAACTGTCTGGCCGCGGGTGTCGCCGTTGCGGTCGGCGCGCATCTCGGTGGCGCCGCCTCGATCGTCAGTGAGCCAGTCCTGCGGGCCGCGATCACGGCCGTCCTCGTCGTTGCCGCGGGCAATGTCGTGAACGACGCCGCGGACGTGGCTGAAGACCGTGTCAATTATCCCGATCGGGCGATCGCGGCGGGACGCATCGATCGGCATACAGCGATGACTTTCGCCGCCTTGCTCGTCGCCGGAGCGCTCTTCCTGGCGTCGTCATTCGGGGTCGTCGTGACGATCGTCGTCGCCTGCCTTGCTTGTGCGGGATTCGCGTACTCCCTGTGGCTGAAGCGGACTCCCGTGCTCGGCAACCTCGTCGTCGCCGGGCTTGGAGCCGCGACGATCCTCTTCGGCGCACTGACAGTCGGTCAGCCGACGCCCGCGGTGGCGATCGGGGCCGCCTTCGCGTTCATCTCGGTGCTCGGCCCGGAGATCCTGTGGTCGATGCTCGATCGTGACGGCGACGCCGCAGCGGGCCGCCGGACGTTCGGAACCCTCGTTTCGCTCGGATCGGGCCTCCGCGTACTACGCGGCCCTCGAGGTGGGTCTGATCGTCCTGGTCATCGTCGCGCCACTGGCCGGCTGGGTGCCAGCCGCCTTCATCGTGCCCGCCCTGATCGGGATCGTCATCCCGAACGGCCTCGTGCTGGCGCGGCTGCGCGGTGTTCGAGCGCCACAGGATCTGCTCCGTGCGTACCCACTCACCAAGATCGCCTGGTTCACGGGCTTGGGAGCCCTCGTCTTCCTCGGCTGATCTCGCAGCACGGCGAGAGGAGCGGCGGTGGCGATGCGCCGACGATCCCTGTCCAGCCGGCCGGAGCTAGACTTCCAGCCTCCCGCTCGCGCGCAGCACGGACAGGGCGTCCACGGTGACCCATGGGTTCGAGCGGCGGGTGCTCGTGCCGCCCCAGTCGACGTCGTCGTTGCCGAGGCCGAGCGTCGACGACGCCTTGTAGTACTTCGCCTCGGCCGGCCAGCCGCCGTCGGGCAGCTGTTTCGACTCGAGCAGGTCGAGCGCGTCGGCGCAGCGCGGATCGCCGATCCGCCCGAGCTCGGCCATCGCCCTGAGACCGGCGAGCAGGTCGTAGTGCCAGTAGAGCGGGTAGTGGAGCTTGGTGAACTCCGAGTGGATCACCCGGCCAGTCGAGCGACGCCGGAACAGACGGCGCGCGAGGAAGACCTCGGTCGCCCGATCGGCCGCCCGGCCCGCCGCGACGTCCCCGGTGAGTGCCGACCATGCCGCCAAGGCCCGCATCGGCGGCAGCGTCTCCATGAACGACGACGTGTCGGCGGCCGGGTCCCGGTCGCAGTTCCAGCCGCCGTCGGGCCACTGCCAGTGCAGCAGGCGCTCGACGAGGCGCGAGGCACGGTCATCGACGAGGCCCAGCCGGATCACCGCGAGGAGCGCGTTGCCGTGCTGCGATCCATGGGCGCGGTACCGTCCGTCCATGAGCGGCATCGCGCGCACCTTGTACGCGTCGGCCTTCGTCGCGACATCGACGTCGAGGTAGTACATCGGATCGAGCCAGGCATCGACGACCTTGTCGCGGAGCGGCTCGAGTGCGGGATCGCCGGCCGGGTAGCCCATGTCGGCAAGGGCGTGAAGCACCCAGTGGGCGCCCTGCCACTTGGCGTAGGCGGACGGTGCATGCCGCGCCGCCGCGCCGACATGGCGCTCGAGGAGGCGACGGACTGTTGGCGACTCGCGAACGTCGTTCTGGATCGCGCGTATCGATGCCGCGGCGGGGTCGTCGCCCAGGACGTTGACCATCACCTTCCAGCGGATCGACGGCTCGTCCGACGCGAGCAGGTTACCGATGATCGTCGCGGGCGGGACGGAGGCGGTCACGCCGTGAAGGTAGAGGCGACGCGGGTCTTGTCGACGAAGCGCACCAGGGTTCAGTCCCTCGCCGGAGGCACCGTCACACGCACGGGTTCTCGCCCTGGCGCTCGACGGTGTTCGAGTCTTCGTTGCCCGCCTTGTCTCTCGCGCGCACGACGAAGTAGACGGGCTTGTCGGCCGCGAGCGGGGGAGTGACGAACGAGGTAGCCCCATGGCGGCTGGTGTACGTCGGTGCCGAAAAGTCTTCGGCGCCAGGCGACGACGCCTGGTAGACGTCGTAGAAGATCTGCTTCGGCCTGGTGACGTTGTCGCTCGCCGGCTCCCAGCGCAGCGTGTAGCGCGCCGTCTGGCCGGCCGCCGGACCGGCGATGCAGGTCGTCGCAGATCCGAGGCCGGCGAAGGTCGGCGCCTGGTCGTCGCGGGCGCGGGCGGCGACGGGCTGGACGGCGAGCAGGAGCAGGGCGATCCCGAGCAACGATGCTGTAGGTCCTCACGATCGCTCCTTTCGCGCGGCGTCGCGACCAACCTATCGCTCCGCATTCAGGACGACAATCCGCCGCCCTTGATCTTCGAGGTCGATCCCGGTTCGTGGGCCACGCACGGCTGCGCAACATCGCCCTGATGACGTAGCGTTGCACCGTGAGCCGGGAAGTCGAGGACTTCAACCGGCGCCTCCTGCGCGCCCGCGACGCCATGGACCGCGCCTACGCCGAGCCGCTCGACGTCCGCGCCGTGGCCGCGGTGGCCCATGTCTCCGAGGCGCATTTCATCCGCAGCTTCCGGGCCGTCTTCGGCGAGACGCCGCACCGCTACCTCCAGCGGCGGCGGGTGGAGCGTCGATGTTCCTGCTGCGCGAGACCGACCGAAGCGTGACCGACATCTGCTTCGACGTCGGCTTCAGGAGCCTCGGGACATTCAGCCGCACGTTCCGCGAGATCATCGGCGAGACGCCGTCGCACTACCGCGCAGGGGCACGGACCGATGGTGGCGCCCAACTGCGTCCAGATGGCGGCCATGCGGCCGCGGGTGGCGGCGGAAGTGCCGCGCGAGCACGACCACGGCGCAATCGAGCAGTTTTGGAGAAGCGCTCGACGGCCGCCGCTCCCTAGCCTGATGCGTCGTCCCCATCGACACACGCAGCGGAGAACGCGAGCGATGATCACCAGGCTGAACGTCGCCTCCATCTACGTCCTCGACAAGGACGAGGCGCTCGACTTCTACGTCAACAAGCTCGGACTCGAGAAGGGCTCGGACGTCAAGCAGGGCGACTACCGCTGGCTGACGGTCCGCGTCCCCGGCCAGCCCGAGACCGAGATCTCGCTCGAGCAGCCGGGCCCGCCGCTGCACGACGAGGCCACCGCCGAGCAGCTCCGCGAGCTGATCACGAAGGGCGCGCTGAGCGGCCTCGTGTTCCACACCGACGACGCCCGCGCGCTGTACGAGACGCTCAAGGAGCGCGGCGTCACCGACTTCACCCAGGAGCCCACCGACCACTTCTACGGCACCGACATGGGCCTCCGCGACCCGTTCGGCAACGCGATCCGGATCCTCGAGCGCAAGGCCGCCGCGCGACGGCGACCGCCTGACCGCACGCACTGAAAGGAGACCATGAGCATGCCCGACCAAGCAAGCAGCGCGAACCGCCGACCGACAAGGTCTGGACGGACGAAGAGCGCGCCGCGATGCAGGAGAGCGCCCGGGAGCGCAAGGCGGCCGGCGAAGCGCTCACCCGGAAGAGGAGCGAGCCGCGGGCGAGGCGAGGTCCTGCGCGAAGATCGCCAAGATGCCGGAGCGCCGAGCGGGCGATGGCTGAGCGCATCCACGAGCTCGTCACGGACGCCGCGCCCGACGCTCGTGCCGAAGACGTACTACGGGATGCCGGCCTACGCCGAAGGAGACGGCAAGACGATCTGCTTCTTCAAGCCCACGTCGAAGTTCAAGGTGCGCTATTCGACGTTCGGCTTCCAGGCCGAACGCGAGGATCGACGACGGCGACGATGTGGCCGGTCGCCTTCGCGGTGACGGAGCTGACCCCGGCCGTCGAGACGCGGATCGCCGAGCTCGTCAAGAAAGCCGCGGGCTGAGCACCTGGCCAGCGACTGGGGCGCCATCGAGGTCCGCGGCGCCCGCGAGAACAACCTCCGCGACGTCAGCCTCGACATCCCGAAGCGCCGGCTGACCGTGTTCACCGGCGTTTCCGGCTCGGGCAAGAGCTCGCTCGTCTTCGGCACGATCGCCGCGGAGTCGCAGCGGCTGATCAACGAGACCTACAGCGCGTTCGTGCAGGGCTTCATGCCGACGCTGGCCCGGCCCGACGTCGACTCGCTCGAAGGGCTGACGACCGCGATCATCCTCGACCAGGAGCGGATGGGCGCCAACGTCCGCTCGACCGTCGGCACCGTGACCGACGCCAACGCGATGCTGCGGGTCGTCTTCAGCCGGATCGGGAAGCCGCACATCGGCGGGCCCCAGGCGTTCTCGTTCAACGTCCCATCGGTCACGGGCGGCGGCGCGATCAAGGTCGAGCGCGGCGCGCGGCAAGACCGAGAGCCGGACGCTTCAGCGTCGCCGGCGGGATGTGCCCGCGCTGCGAGGGCATGGGCAGCGCGACCGACGATCGACCTGACCCAGCTCTACGACGAGACGCAAGTCGCTCGACCGAGGGCGCGATCACGCGTCCCCGGCTACACCGCGGACGGCTGGTCGACGCGGATGTTCAGCGAGTCCGGCTTCTTCGACCCGGACAAGCCGATCCGCGACTACACGCGAGACCGAGCTCCACGACTTCCTCTACAAGGAGCCCGTCAAGGTCAGGATCAACGGCATCAACCTGACCTACGAGGGGCTGGTCCCGCGGGTCCAGAAGTCGATGCTGTCCAAGGACGTCGACGCGCTCCAGCCGCACATCCGCGCCTTCGTCGAGCGGGCAGTGACGTTCAGCTCGTGCCCCGACTGCGGCGGCACCCGGCTCAACGAGGCGGCGCGGATCGTCGAAGATCGACGGGGTCAGCATCGCCGACGCCTGCGCGATGCAGATCAGCGACCTCGCCGAATGGGTCCGCGGCCTCGACGAGCCGTCGGTGGGGCCGCTGCTGGCGGCACTCGGGGACAGCCTCGACTCGTTCGTCGAGATGGGCCTCGGCTACCTCAGCCTCGACCGGCCGTCCGGCACGCTGTCGGGCGGCGAGGCGCAGCGCACGAGGATGATCCGCCACCTCGGGTCGTCGCTGACCGACGTCACCTACGTCTTCGACGAGCCGACCATCGGGCTGCACGCCCACGACGTCGAGCGGATGAACGCGCTGCTCCGGCGCCTACGCGACAAGGGCAACACGGTCCTCGTCGTCGAGCACGACCCGGAGGTGATCCGCGATCGCCGACCACGTCGTCGACATGGGTCCGGGCGCCGGGCCCCACGGCGGGACCGTCGTGTTCGAGGGCTCGGTCGACGGCCTCATCGCGTCGGGGACGGCGACCGGCCGCCACCTCGACGTCCGCCAGGGAGCTGAAGCCGGAGCCGCGGCAGCCGCGCGGCGTCGATCCCGATCCGGAACGCCCGGCTGCACAACCTCAAGGACGTCTCGGTCGACGTGCCGCTCGGCGTGCTCGTCGCGGTGACCGGGGTGGCCGGCTCGGGCAAGAGCTCGCTGATCCACGGCTGCCTGCCGCGAACCGAACCCGTCGGTGACGGTCATCGACCAGTCGGCGATCCGCGGGCTCGCGCCGCTCGAACCCGGCGACCTACACCGGCATCCTCGACCCGATCCGGACGGCGTTCGCGAAGGCGAACGGCGTCAAGCCGGCGCTGTTCAGCGCGAACTCCGAGGGCGCCTGCCCCAACTGCAACGGCCTCGGCAAGACCTACACCAGCCTCGGGTTCATGGCCGAGGTCGTCAGCGTGTGCGAGGTGTGCGAGGGCCGTCGCTACACCGACGACGTCCTCGAGTACCGGCTGCGAGGCCGGAACATCGTCGAGGTCCTGGCGATGCCGGTCGAGGAGGCGCGCGAGCTTCTTCACCGAGAAGCCGGTGCGGGTCATGCTCGATCGCCTCGCCGACGTCGGGCTCGGCTACATGTCGCTCGGCCAGGAGCTCGACACGCTGTCGGGCGGCGAGCGCCAGCGGCTGAAGCTCGCGATCGAGATGTCCGGCGACACCGAGGTCTACGTCCTCGACGAGCCGACGACCGGGCTCCACATGCAGGACGTCGACAACCTCATCGGCCTGCTCGACCGGCTGGTCGAGTCCGGGCGGACCGTGATCGTCATCGAGCACAACCTCGACGTCGTCGCGCGGGCCGACTGGGTGATCGACCTGGGTCCCGGCGGCGGCCACGACGGCGGGCGGGTGATCTTCGAGGGGCCGCCGGCCGAGCCTCGTCCGAGCCGAGGGCTCGCTGACCGGGCAGCATCTCCGGCGGCGGCTGGAGCCTGTCGCGACGGGGTAGTCCCGGGCGGGCGGCTGATCGAGCGCCTTCCAAATCGTTGATCCGGGCGGGTCCGCAGCGTCGGGGCGAGCCACAGTGGCGAGGGCCCCGCGATGTCTTGTTTCTGATGCCATGAAGGAGCGGGCCTCCGCTCCGATGCTTAGGACGTGACCGTTGGTCCGTCAGAGGCAAGCGATCAAGAAAGGAGGCCCAGACATGGTGTACCTCGGTGTCGACCTGCACCGCAAGGTGTCGCACGTCGTGGCGCTCGATGACGCGGGCGAGGTGGTGCTCGGCGGCGGTTCGGCAATGAGCGAGCGGCGTTCCAGCGGGTGTTCGGCGAGCTCGAACCGGAACCGGTCCAGGTCGCCTTCGAGGCGACCTATGGTTGGAGCTGGTTCGCCGACCTGCTGGCCGACGCCGGCATCCCGGCGCACATGGCCCATCCCCTCGCGACCAAGGCGATCGGCGCCGGCCGGCTCAAGAACGATGCGGTCGACGCCAAGACCCTCGCCCACCTGCTGCGCACGAACCTGCTGCTGACGCTGGTCTTCTCTGCCCTCCGCGATCCCGGCGGCTGTCCGGGCCTGTCCTCCCCTTCGCCGACCAACCCGTTCGACCCTGGCGCGCTCGCCGTATGGCATGGCCTGGTCCTGACGGCCGCTTTCCGGCTTGGGCCGCCCCGGCCGCATGACCACCATGAGAGTCACATCGACTAGCTGCCTGGTCGGACGACGACCCCCGCCTGGTGCTGCGGCCATGACCGGAGCCGACGATGGGCCGATCGACCCACCCGCCTTGACGCCGACGGTTCCTTCAAAGATGCCAGCCGTCTGCGTGGTGGTCGGTCGCCACCCCCGGATGGGCGCCTGCACCCTCCCGTCGCCGATTCGCCTGTCGATCCGTGCGTGCGCCGCGCATGTGCGCGGGCGTCGGCCGCCGCGACGACAGGTCAGGGCCTATCCTCCCTTCGCCGACCAACCGTTCGGCCCTGGCACGCGCCTAACGCGCACCTCGTGGACGGAGGACGAAAAGGCACGCCCCGTTCGATCGGTCCGCAGCAGTTCTCGGACCGGACTCGCCGGCGGCCCGGCCGGCCCCGCCGAGTCGAGCGACGACGATCGAGCGCGCGCCCTACTCGGGCTCGACCCGGCGCGCCTGTGCGAGCGCCTGCTCGACACCGAGTCCATCGACGCTGGCGCTCGTGACGAGGGAGAGAGCCTCGGAGTGGCCGGCACGCCCCGGATCACCCCTCGATCTCGCCGCTTTCACCCGGACATTCCTGTCACTTTTCGGCAAGCCGGTGGGATAATGGAGGTTCACCCGCAGACCGCAGACACGGGAGGTGTGTCATGGCAGAAGCCGTTGCGACCGTCGCCAACAAGCCGGCGTGGGTCGACCTGTCGGCCGACGACGCGAAGGCGGAGGGCGACTACTACTCGAAGCTCTTCGGGTGGCGCGTCGAGGTCGATCCGGATCCGCAATACGGAGGCTACGGCCTGGCCAAGATCGGCGACGAGGACGCCGCCGGGATCGGGCCCAAGCAGGCGCCCGGCACGCCAACGGCCTGGACGCTGTACATCGGGACCGAGGACGTCGATGGCCTGGCCAGGAGCGTCGAGGCAGCCGGCGGGAACGTGATCGCGCCGCCGTTCGATGTCGGGGACCAGGGCCGGATGGCGGTCTTCCAGGACCCCGCCGGCGCTTTCATCTCGGCCTGGCAGGGTACCCGGATGGGTGGTTTCCAGACCAACGCTGCCAACAGCTACGGCTGGGCCGAGTTGAACGCCCGCGGGCTCGAGAAGGCGATCACGTTCTACACGACGGTGTTCGGATGGACGACCCGAACGAGCGACATGGGCGAGGGCCAGCAGTACACCGAGTTCCTGCGCGACGGAGAGAGCATCGCGGGTGCCATGGAGATGAACCCGATGGTGCCGGCGCAGGTGCCCAGCTACTGGCAGGTCTACTTCGGCGTCGAAGACGTCGACAGCGCCTATCGCGCAGCGCTCGAGGGCGGCGGCACGGAGATGCTCGCGCCGCGTGACTTCCCCGGCGGGCGATTCGCCATCATCGGGGACCCCGAGGGCGCGAGCGTCGGCCTGCTGAAGATGGCGATGCCCTAGCTCTGCCGATCTTCCGGCTTACTCGTGAGGCGGCTCTCCGGAGCCGCCTCCACCATGACCGCGCCAGACTCGAAGATCAATCCCGACGTGGCACGAGCAGTCCGCGCTCGTACGCCGCCGCGACCGCCGCGGCACGGTCGTTGACATCTAGCTTCGCGTAGATATGCAGGAGGTGCGTCTTGACCGTCGCCTCGGAGATGAACAGGCGGCTCGCCGCACCTCGATTCGTCTCCCCGTGGGCGATCACCGTCAACACCTCCAGCTCCCGGTCGCTCAGGGCGTCCTGGGCCGGCGCCTGAAGCTGGCGGACGAGCCGCGTCGCCACCGAGGGTGACAGGACGGCCTCACCGCGAGCAGCCGCGCGGATGGCCGCGACCAGCTCGGCGCGGGGAGCGTCCTTCAGCAGGTAGCCCGTCGCGCCGGCTTCCAGCGCCGGGACGACGTCGCTATCCGAGTCGTAGGTCGTCAGGACCAGGACGCGCGCAGTCACCCCTCGCTCGCCGAGCTCCCGGATCGCGGCTGCGCCGCCCAGGCCCGGCATCCGGAGGTCCATCAGGATGACGTCCGGCCGCAGCTCGGCCGCTGCCGTCAAGGCCTCGCGGCCATCCTCCGCCTCGCCGACGACCTCGAGGTCCGAATCGCTCGCGAGCATCCCGCGGAGACCGTCGCGGACGACAGGATGATCGTCGACGATGAGCAGCCGGATCGGGCTCACGGCGCGGGAACGACCGGTGAGTTCGCAGCGATCGCGGGTACCCGGGCCGAGATCGCCGTCCCGCCGCCCGGCTCCGACTCGATCGCCAGGGAGCCTGCCACCCGCGCGACTCGCTGGCGCATCCCGGTGAGGCCGAACCCCGATCCGTCTGCGGCCCCGTGCTCGGGCACCGCGAACCCGGCGCCATCGTCACGCACGTCGAGCGTCACGACATCCCCCATGAACGACAGTGTCAGTCCGGCCCTCGTGGCGCCCGCATGTTTCGCGACGTTGGCCAGCGCCTCCTGGGCGATCCGCAGGAGCGCCACCTCGATCTCGGGATGCAGGTTGGTCACCTCGCCGGTGATCGTCACATCGACCGGGATCCCATTCAACTCGGACCAATCTCGCGCCACGACCGCGAGTGCGTCGGGCAGCGTCTCGGACTCGAGAGCCGCCGGCACCGATGCCTCGACCGAGCGCCGCGCCTCTGCCAGGCTGTCGCGGGCCAGCCGCTGGGCGTTGCCGAGGTGCCGGTCGCGATCGACCGGCCGGTCCCGAGCCTGATCGGCCGCCTCGAGCTGGGTGATGATTCCGATCAGACCCTGGGCGATCGTGTCGTGGATCTCACGGGCCATCCGAGCGCGCTCGTCGAGGACCCCCGCCTCGCGCGCCTGGGTCAGCAGCTGGGCATGGAGACCGGCGTTCTCCTCGAGCGCGGCCTCGAGCCGGTCGAGCGCGACGCGACGTTCCTCGTTCTGCTCGGTGACCTTCTCCCGATGACCGCCCCGGCGCTGATCGCGATCGTCTGGACGATGATGATCGCGAGGTACCAGGTCCAGGCCTCGGAGTTCTGCGGGAAACCGGCGACGAGCGTGTTCACGAGGATCGAGCTGACGGCGATGCCGACGACGGCCAACGGCAGCGGTCGCAGGACCGTGGCGTAGAAGAACCCAGCGATCATGAAGATGAAGAAGAGCGGCTGCCGCAGCATCAGCACCGAAGCGAAGACCAGCAGCCCGACGAAGAACACGTCGAGACGCAGGAGATGCTCGCTGTTCGGTTGCGGGCGGCGCGTGTACAGCACGTACATCCAGGCCGCGGCGCCGAGCGCGATGGCGAGGGTCGTCAGCCGCCAGGCGGTATCCGGATTGCCGGCGCTGACTCCCAGGAAGGTGCCGAATGCGAGCAGCAGGTACCCGCCCCAATCGAGCATCGCATCGCCGAATTGCTCCCAGCCGGGCTTCGTCGCGGCGGTCATGGCAGAACGCTACTCCACCGCAGATGCGTGGAGGAGGTCCTGCGCGGCCCTGGCGCGGCCCTACGAGAGAGGTACGCAAGGCCGGTCACTCCCATCGGAAGAGCCGGACCGCGAGGACCCCGACGACGACCGTCAGCAGGCCCATCCCGAGCAGCGGCGCCATCTGGGGCACCGTCCCGAGCCAGGCGTCCTGCAGACCCTGCACGCCGGGCGGCGTGAAGTCGCCGATCTTCACGAGGACATCGGGCAGGTACACCCGTGGCAGATAGACCCCGCCGAGGAACATCACCACGAAGAACATCGGGATCGCGACGGCGGTCGCCACCCTGGATGACGGAGCGAGGGCGGCCACGAGGAGTCCGATCGCGAACAGCGATCCCATTCCCAGCAGGAACGCGGCGACGTAGAAGACCGGCTGGCCCGGCAGCGGCACGCCATAGGCCACGTTCGCGACGATGACCAGCAGGACCAGGGCGACGATCGCCGCGGTCATGTAGATCGCGAGCTGGGCTGCCAGCAGCCGGAGCGGGTGGACCGGCGTCGTCGACAGCCGCCGCAGGACGCCCTTCTCGCGATACGTCGCGAGACGGATCGGCAGCGTCTGGACCCCGAGCGTCCCGACGGCGATGACGACCAGCGACGGCACGAAGACGTCGATGAAGCGCAGGCCGCCGAGCGCCGGATCGGGCTCCGTCGCACCGAAGATCGAACCAAAGATGAGCAGGATGACCGTCGGCAGGGCGATCGCCGCGAGCCACGTGATGGGCTCACGAAAGACCAGCTTGGCCTCGGTCACGATGAGCGCTCGCATCTCGTTCATGACAGCTCCTTTGCGGTGCGGGCCAGCCGGCCCGTGAGGGCGATGAAGGCGTCGTCCAGGTTTGCCTGCTCGACCCGAAGGTCGCCGGCGACGATCTGGTGACGAGCCAGGACCGACGTCACAGCGTTGATCAGGTTGCCCCTGCCGGTCACGACCACGACCGGCCCGGACCTCTCGACGCGCGTGACCTCGGGCAGGTCGGTGAGCAACCGGTCCTCGATGGGAACCGACGGCCGGAACCGGAGCCGTTGATCCGGGTCCACCATGGACACGATGCCGGCCGGGGTGTCGAGCGCGATGAGGTGGCCGTCGCCGAAGACCGCGACCCGATCCGCAAGTCGCTCGGCTTCCTCCATCAGATGTGTCACGAGGAGGATCGTCACGCCACGATCACGCACCGACTCGATGAGGTGCCACGTCTCGCGACGCGCCTGCGGATCCAGGCCGGTCGAGAGTTCGTCGAGGATGGCGATCCGCGGGCGCCCGACCAGGGCGAGGGCGATCGACAGGCGCTGCTTCTGGCCGCCTGACAGATTCCGGTAGGCGGTGTCGCGCTTGTCGTCGAGTCCCAGGTCGCCGATCAGCTCGCGCGTGTCGGCCGGCTCCTCGTAGAAGGAGGCAAAGAGGTCGAGAGCCTCTCGAACGGTCATTCGCTCGGGGAGCTCGCTCTCCTGGAGTTGGACGCCGACGAGGCCGCGAAGCGATCACGGTCACGCCGTGGGTCGAGCCCCAGGACCGTGATCGTGCCGCCGTCCGGGGTCCGGAGGCCTGCGATGGACTCGACCGTCGTCGTCTTGCCGGCGCCGTTCGGTCCGAGGATGCCAAAGATCTCGCCCTCCTCGACGGAGAACGACACCCCGTCGACCGCCGCGCGGCCGCCGTATCGCTTTGTGAGGTTGGAGACTTCGATGACGTTCATGGCACGAGCCTCGCGGATGCAAAGGGCGGCCGCATCGGCAGGGAGGCCATAAACACACGGCGCGTTCGGTCGAGGCCCGGGTCAACCGAATGGTTGATGCGTGAGCCTCGGCGCGGAAGCTGCTTGACATTCGGCGTACTCTTAGACCGACGGTCGGTTTGATAATTGGTGGGCCGGGGGACCGTCGCGGCAAGGGTCCGAAAACGTCGGTCGTCGCCGCACTCTGAGAAGCGAGGCCGTGGCCAGGACACTCGATCCCGCCGCCCATGCCGTCCGCCGGGACGTGTTCATCGACGCCGCCCAGGCATTGATCCAGACCCGCGGCGCGGAGCGGTTCAGCGTCCAGGACATCCTCGACGCCACCGACGCCTCGAAAGGCGCCTTCTATCACTACTTCGACTCGAAGGACGCACTTGTCGACGCCGTGGTCGACCGGATGGCGGACCAGCTGACGACGCGGGTCGAACCCATCCTCGCCGACCCGAGCCTCACCGCGAGCCAGAAGCTCACGACCATGATCGGCGACATCGCCGAATTCAAGGCCGAGCGCAAGGAGCTCGCCCTCGGGGTCATGCGCGTCTGGCTGTCGGAGGACAACGTCATCGTCCGCGAGAAGCTGCGACGCCTGGCGTCGCAGCGCCAGCGTCCGTGGATGGAGCTGATCGTCAGCCAGGGGATCGCCGAGGGCACGTTCACGTCGCGCTTTCCCGACTATCTGGCTCGGGTGCTGGTGGCGCTCATCGAGGGGATGGGCGAGCTCGCCGCGGAGCTGTGGGTCGGCCGGCAGGACGGGACCGTCACGTTGGAGGAGGTCAAACGGACATTCGACGCCTACAAGGAAGCGTTCGAGCGGATCGTCGGCGTGCGTCCCGGTTCGCTCCAGTTCCTCGACGAGCGAACCATCGAATTCTGGTTCGGCTGATGGACCCGGGCCTGGTCCATTCGACCGACGGACGATAGCCGGCCACAAGGAGTACCGATGACTGTCATCAAGAGCGAGAAGCTCACCAAGTCCTACGGGAAGCATCGCGGGATCATCGACGTCGACCTCGAGGTCGAGGAGGGCGAGGCGTTCGGCTTCCTTGGCCCGAACGGGGCCGGCAAGACGACGATGATCCGGACGCTCCTCGACCACATCCGGCCGACGAGCGGGCGGGCGACGATCTTCGGCATCGACACCACCGTCGACCCGGTCGCGATCCATCGCCGGCTCGGCTACCTGCCCGGCGAGTTCGTCCTGTACAACAACCTCACCGGCGGCCAGACGCTCGAATATTTCGCCAACCTGCGCGGCGGCGTCGACACGGCGTACCAGCAGGACCTGGTCGCGCGCCTGGACGTGGACCCGTCGCGCAAGTTCCGCGAGTACTCGAAGGGCAACAAGCAGAAGATCGGGCTGATCATCGCTCTCCAGCACCGGCCCGACCTGCTGCTCCTCGACGAGCCGACGTCCGGTCTCGATCCGCTCATCCAGCAGGTGTTCTACAGCGTCATCCGCGAGGCCAAGGCCGAGGGCCGGACCGTGTTCCTGTCATCGCACATCCTGTCCGAGGTCGAGAAGACCTGTGACCGCGTCGCGATCATCCGCGAGGGCCGCCTGGCTCGCGTGGACCGGACCGAGGCGCTGCGCGATCTGGCGCATCACACCGTGGAGCTCATCTTCACGGACCGCGTGCCGGTCGAGGCCTTCAGCTCGCTGCCCGGCGTCTCGGACGTCACCGCCGAGGATCACATCCTCCGGATGCGCGTCGCGGGGAACATCACCGCGGTCGTGCAGGCTGCCGCCCGCTACGAGCTGTCCGACTTCGTCAGTCGAGAGCCCTCGCTCGAGGAGACCTTCCTCGCCGAATACGACCGTCCGATGGCGGAGGCGACCGCGTCATGACCGCCGCAGGACAGACCCTGTCGAGCCCGTCGCCCTGGAGCCGGATCTACGGGTTCGGGAGCATCTTTGCCAAGACCATCCGCGATTCGCGGCGGGCGACGATCATCGCCGCTGCGCTGCTGGCCGTCTCCATCCTCGGTGTGGGCAAGGCGATCATGACCCAGTTCGCCACGCCCGAGTCGCGGGAGGAGATCGACGCCATCGTCAAAGCGGTGCCGCCGATCCTCCAGGGGATGGCCGGCAAGGTCGTCAACGTCGGGACGCTGGGCGGTTACTTCCAGTACAAGTACGGCGCCTTCTTCCCGATCGTGCTGAGCCTCTGGTCGATCCTGGCCCTGTCCGCGACCCTCGCAAGCGAGGCGTCCCGCGGAAGCCTCGAGCTCGTCGCCGCGACGGGCAAGTCCCGGCGGCGGATCGCCCTGGAGAAGCTCTCCGGCCACGTCCTGATGGTGTCGCTGGCGTGTTTCGTGGCGTTCGCGTCGATCGCCTACGCCGGCATCCGCCTACCCGGTCCTGCCCGGGGACGCGATCAGCGTGGAACAGGCGCTTGGCTATTCCGTCTGGCTGGGCCTGATGGCACTCGCCGCGGGCGGTGTGGCGTTTGCGCTCGCCCCGTTCCTCGGTCGTGGCGCGGCGGCCGGGATCGCCGGATTCGTGACGTTCGCCGGCTTCATCCTCAACGGGTATCAGGAGGCAGTGCCGCAGCTGGCGCCGTACGCCAACCTGACCTGGTGGGGCTGGACCCAGAACCACCTTCCGCTGGCCGGTCCGTCCGACTGGCCGTCCGTCGCGCTGCTATTCGTGGTCGTGGTGATTCTCTTCGTCATCGGGGTGGAGGCCTTCGCGCGCCGCGACATCGGTGGCACGAGCACCATCGTGACCCCGTCGATGCCCCACTTCCTGCTCGGGCTGTCCGGCCCGGTGTCCCGAGCCACATCGCTGAGCTTCTGGTCAGCCATCGCCTGGGGCCTCGGCGTCGGCTTGTTCGGTCTGGTCTTCGGCAGCGCGGCGGGACCGTTCATGGACCAGATGCAACCAATCGCCCGACTTCCTGAAGTTGCTGAACACGGTGCTTCCCGGGCGATCGACTATGCCTCGGCGGGCGGCTTCCTCCAGCTGCTCTTCGTCGAAATCGGGCGTGATCTTCGCGGGCCTCGCCGCGGCGACGTTCGTGAGCGGCTGGGCATCTGACGAGACATCCGGGCCGACTCGAGATGGTGCTCGCCACGCCCCTCCGGCGCGTGCGCTGGGCGCGTCGCGGGCGGCGTCGGCATGCTCGTCAACGTGGCGGTCTTCGTCGCCCTCAGCGCGCTCGGCATCGCGATCGGCGTCGCGACCACCGGCAGCGACCTCGCTACACCGGTCGTCGGGTCGCTGATCCTCGGCGTCTACGCCGCCGCCATGGTGGGCATCGGGATGGCGGTCGGCGGGGTGTTCGGCACCCGGTTCGCCGCGACCGTCGTCGTGATCTTCGTACTCGTGACCTGGTTCGTCCAGATCGTCGGAGGCATCCTCAAGCTGCCCGACGCGGTGCAGCAGCTCGCGCTGTCGAGCCACCTCGGACAGACATTCGTCGGCGTGTGGGACTGGCCTGGTGTCGCGGCGTCGTTCGTCGCTGGCGATCGGCGGCATCGCTGTCGGGGCGTTGGCGTTCGCTCGGCGGGACCTTCGAGCCTGAGCCGACCCGACCTGATCCGCGGGCCGGTGAGGGACGCGCGGGAGTCGCGTGCTCGCGGGGCCGGCCGCGTATCCGGACGCCGGACAAGGCGAATCCTCGCCAGATACGAGTGTGGCTCGTGGTGCGCGACATGGCCGGCCTCGGTAGAGGCGGATCCTTGCCGCCTACGAATCTCCGTCGTATCGAGCCTCGCGGACGGCCTGGTGGGACCCGACGCCTCGCAGAACACGAGCCCAATTCGTATCCGGCAAATCTGACGACGACGACGCCGACCGCTCGCCTGGATCCGTCAGCGGGGGACAGACTCTGGCGAAACGACGCCGATCGTGAGCAGGATGTTGGCGTAGACGCGGCGCTCTCCGGTCGCGATGGCGAGCGCGAGATCGGGAGCGCGGGCCGCGTCGTAGAACTCGAACCGGCCGAGCGGCGACAGGTCGAGGCCGGCCAGCAACGTCCGGAACTCCTCGAAGATCGGGGGCTCGTCGCCGGCGTCGGGGACCATCACATGGGCCGCCTCGATCTGGATCGCCTCGGACAGCACTCCGAGCACATCGGTGACCCGGAGGAGATCCGGCGCGAGGTTGAGGTACACCCGGCGGGCGCGCTCGTGCGTCGCGGTCGCCACCGGGTAGTTCCCGTCGGCGATCAGGATCCGCGAGCCGTGGCCGGCCCCGGCGAGCGCCCGCAGGATCTCAGGCTGGAGCAAACGATAGGTCAGCATCGGACTCCGTCGAGCCGAAATGGACGGCGGGCTGCCCGAAAGCGGGCCAGGCAGCCCGCATCAGTATCTGCGATCGGGAGGTGCGCGCAGGTCGCAACCGGCCGAACACAGCCTGCCCCGGGTCTGCGCCGATCTGCCGTCGGGGCAGCGCCCGGCGCGCCCGCTCAGCGACTCGGGTCGCGCTCGTACAGCCTGCGAGCCCACAGGTAGCCGACGATCGAGATCGCGACGCACCACGCCACCGCCAGCGCTCCGCTGTTGCCGACCGGCCCGCCGAGCAGCAGCGCCCGGAGCGTCTCGACGACCGGGGTGAACGGCTCGTTCGCCGCGAACACCGCGAGGGGGCCCGGCATGGAGTCCGTCGGAACGAAGGCGCTGCCGAGGAACGGCAGGAGGATGAGGAACATCGGGAGGTTGCTGGCGGTCTCGACGCTCTTGGTCGACATCCCGAGTGCCACAGACAACCAGCTGATCGCCACCGCCGCGAGGATGAGCAGACCCGCCGCTTCGAGCCACTGGACCGGTCCTGTGGTCGGGCGGAAGCCGATGACGAGCGCCGCGACGATGACGATCGCCAGCGCCAGGATGGTCTGGATCACGCTCCCGAGGACGTGGCCGGCGAGGACGGACGCCCGGGCGATGGCCATCGTGCGGAACCTCGCGATGATCCCCTCGTGCATGTCCATGGCGATCGATATCGCCGTTCCCTGGGCGGCCCCGGCGACGGTCAGTATCAGGATGCCGGGCACGACATACGCGACATACGCGTCACGGCCGCCCGCGACCTGCCCAAGCCCGGCGCCCAGCGTGCCCCCGAAGACGTACACGAACAGCAGCAGGAACACGAGCGGGGTGCCGGCGATGAACACGGTGAGGGACGGGATAGCGGCGCATTCGCCGGAGGTTGCGCCGGAGCATGGTCGCGGAATCGCTCAGGATGTAGGTCGACGCGTTCATCAGGCGGCTCCTCTGCCGATATCCGGCCGATCCGTGAGAGACAGGAAGACGTCGTCGAGGTCGGGCGTGGCGACGGCGACACCTTCGACATGGATGGACGCTGCGTCCAGCCGATCCAGGACTCCCCGCAACGACGCCACGCCCCCTGCGGTCGGGATCTGCAGCGCGAGCGCGTCCTCGTCTCGAGTCACGCCATCGAGGACGGCGGCAGCCCGATCGAGATCGGCGCCGTCGGCGAATTCGACGCGGATATGGCCGCCCGGGGCGAGGCGCTTGAGCTCGGCCGGCGTGCCATCGGCGACGATGCGGCCGTGGTCGAGGAAGGCGATGCGGTCGGCCAGCCGATCGGCCTCTTCGAGATACTGCGTGGTCAGCAGGACGGTCACGCCGCCCCCGACGAGGTCGCGGATGATGTCCCACATCGTGCGGCGACTGCGCGGGTCGAGCCCGGCCGTCGGCTCGTCGAGGAAGATGATCCGCGGGTCTCCGACGAGCGTCATCGCGAGGTCCAGGCGGCGCCGCATCCCGCCCGAGTAGGTCGAGACCTGCTGCCGTGCGGCATCGACGAGGTCGAACCGTTCGAGGAGCTCCCCGACCCGCCGCCGGCCCGCCTCCTTGCCGAGATGCCGCAGGTCGGCCATCAGGCGAAGGTTCTCCTCACCGGTGAAGAGGGCATCGACGGCGGAGAACTGGCCGGTGAGCCCGATCACGGCGCGCACGGCATCCGGCTCGGAGCGGACATCGTGCCCGCCGACGCGGACGTCGCCCGCGTCGGCCGGGATCAGCGTGGACAGGATATGGACGGTCGTGGTCTTCCCGGCGCCGTTGGGTCCGAGCAGCGCGAAGACGGTGCCCTCGGCGACCTCGAGGTCGATGCCATCGAGGACGACGTGGTCGCCGAACGCCTTGCGCAGACCTGCAGCCCGGATCGCGACCGGGGCGCGGAGCGCGATCATGACCGGCCTCCCGGCGCGGACCGGTCCGCAGGTCGGCCTGAGCGGACCAGGGTCGCCACGCCGGCGGACGACCGGGCCGCGGCTGGCTGATCGCTAGATGTCGAGGTCCTCGACAGCGGGCTGACGTGCCAGCGAGGCGACCATGTCGAAGAGCTCAGGCGGGATCTTCTCGCGCAGCTCCTCCACCGTCGCGACCACCTCGATGGTCGCCTCCTTCGCGACGGTCCCGTAGCGCAGGTCGCCGAGGCCGAGATAGCCCCGCCAGCCCGCCGGCCTGCCTTCGGCGTCGCGAACCACCCAGTCGGGGCTTCGCTCGATGTGGATGGCGAACTTTCCTGCGCGGGTCCGGTAGACGCGGTACTGCTCCATGCGATTGTTCCGGGACACGATCCACTCGCCCAGGAGGACGCCCGTGAAGCGCACCTTTCGACCGGTGCCGGCACCGACCCGGACGATGATCTCGTCGAATCCTTCGCGGCGACCCTCCTCGACGTCGACGTATCGGCGGAGCGCGGCGACGATCGCGGCCGACAGGTTGCCCCCGGCGAGCTCCTGCGCGCGCCGGTAAAGCTGCTGGTCGTCCTCGGAAACGTAGATGGTCTTGTTCGGCACGACTCCATCGTATCTCCCTGTGGCGGATGTCATTGTACGTAGCAATATACGTATACTGCGGGAACGTGTCAACCGCCGAGCTCCCGCCATCGATCGGACCCGCCATCACGGGTCCAACGGCACTGGTCCCGCGCGAACCTCGCGGCGCAGCATCGGGGTTCGGGGCACAGGTCCGCCGTAACGCCGCCTGAACGGTCGCAGAAGTGGCCGGGCCCCTGGAGTTGGTCGGTCATGGCATCTCGCGGAGGCCATCGATGAACGCGACCGCGACTTCGATACCACCCACCGAGGCTCCGCCTGTTCCGTCGGCTGGTGTCGCCGTCGCCTGGTGGGCTGCCGGCCACCGACGCCGCAGCCCCGACGACGTCGAGGAGGGTCGTCGGGCGACCGCCGAAAGTCCTTCTCATCGGCTACAACGGTGCGACGAACACCGGTGCCGAGGCGCTCCTCCAGGCGGACATCGCCGACCTTCGCGCGTCGCTCGGCCCCGACGCGATCCTCACTGTCCCGACGCTGAACGAGCGAAACCTGCGCCGCTACCTCGCGGACTCCCCGAACCTCCGGATCGTCCCGCTTCCGCCGATCTTCCTTCGAACGGTCCGGCGCCTGGTGCGCGAGAACGACCTCGTCGTGCTGGTCGAAGGCAGCACCTACATGGATACGTGGACCTCGGCGCTCCTGTGGCTGTTCCTGTGGGCGAGCCATTGCGCCGATGCGGCGGAAAAGCCCTGCCTGGCCTATGCCGTCGATGCCGGGGAGCTTCGGTCCCCGCTGAACCGCCGGCTCGTCCGGCACGAGGCGAGCCGCACGGATCTCATCGTCGTCCGTTCGGCCGCGGCCTCGAAGCGGCTTCGCCGATGGGGTGTCACCGCCCCGATCGAGGTCACCGCCGACAACGCCTTCACCTTCCGTCCGGATGTCGACGGCGACGGGTGGCTGCGCAGGCGATGGCCCGAGGCAGACGGCGGCGTCGTCGGCATCTGCCCCGTGAACGTCCATCTCTGGCCCGTCGTGATCCGACCGTGGGGCCGACGGGAGAACTGCTATCGGTGGCCGTATTACTTCTCGGACTCCGCCGAGCGACGGGCATCGGCAGCCGGGCTCGCGGCCGGCTATGCGGCTCTCGCGAACCGCCTCATCGCGGCCCACGGAAAGTCGATCGCGCTCATCGCCATGGAAGGGCTCGACGAACGCTTCTGCGACCAGATCCTGGCAGCGATGGGTCGCCCGGAGCGGGCGCGCATCTTCTCGGCTCGCGAGCAGAACGCCTCGGAGATGACCGAGCCTGCTTCGCGGTCTCGAACTGCTCGTGACATCGCGCTACCACGGCAGCGTGCTATCTCTGGCGGCCGCCGTGCCGCAGGTCGCGATCGGTCACGACCTGCGCCTCAAGACGCTTTACGGTGAGCTTGGCATCGAAGGCGAATCCTTCTTCAACGCCGAGCCCGAGGTCGAATGGCCGCGCCTGACGAAACGTGTCGAGGAGATGCTGGCGAACCCCGGGCCCGAGCGTGACCGACTCCGGCGCGGCCACGAGTCGCACCTGGCGGCCGCCCGCCGGAACCGCGAGCTGTTGCGAGGGTTCCTCGACGACAACGGCTGGACGGCAGGTGCCTGAACATCTGTTCCTGACCGGGGCGACCGGCAATCTCGGCACGTGGATCGCCAAGAGGTTGCTGGCCGAGCCTGACCTGGCCATCACCGCCCTCGTGCGCGCCGCCGACAGCGAGGAGGCGAACCGGCGATTGGCCCGGCTGTGGTGGGAAGAGCCGGATCTCGTCGACGCGCTCGGGACCCGCATCGAGCCGGTCGCAGGCGATGTCACCCGGCCGGATCTCGGGCTCGACCCCGAGATGCGGGCGGCCCTCGTCCGGCGAACGACGCGGATCCTCCACGCCGCGGCCGACCTGCGCCTCGACGCGCCCCTCGACGAGCTCCGCCGGACGAACGTCACGGGGACCGCCAACGTCCTGGCGTTCGCCCGGGCCGTGCACGCCGACCACGGGCTGGATCGGTTCGCGCACGTCTCGACCGCTTATGTGTGCGGGCGACGGCGCGGCGAGATCTCCGAGGAGGACCTGTCCGCCGCCGACGGCTTTGCGAACGCCTACGAGCAGACCAAGTTCGAGGCCGAATCGCTGTTGCGGGTGGCGATGACCGAGCTGCCGGTGTCCGTCTTCCGGCCGGGGATGATCGTCGGCGACAGCCGGACCGGAGCGATCGCGACGTTCAACACCGTCTACGGCCCGCTGCGGCGTTACCTGACGGGAGGCCTGCCGCTCGTCCCGGCAGCTCGCGGCGCGCGGCTGGACATCGTCCCGGTCGACTGGGTCGCGGACGCCATCGTCCGCCTCACCCTCGACCCGCGGGCGTCTGGGCGGACCTTTCACCTGACCGCCGCGGCCGGGTTCGGGGCCGACGCTCGGCGAGGTGTTCGACTGCGCGCGGGCCTTCGCCCGTGAGCACCTCGGCACTCGCCTTCCGCCGGCGCGCTTCGTCCCGTTCGCCCGTCGCGCCCTCGCCGGCGACCGGCTCGGCGAGGCCGTCCTTGGTCGCGCCCGGCTGCTGCTCCCGTATGCCGACGAGGGGCGCGTCTTCCGGCGCGACAACGTCGATCGAGCGCTCGGGCGCGAGTCGATGGACTGGGAGGCGATCCTGCCCCGCCTCCTCGGGTATGCGGTCGCAAGGGGGTTCCTGCATCGCTCGGAGCGAACCGTCCATGAGCAGATCCTGTTCCGCCTGGAACGGACATCGCGCCCGGTCAGCTACAGCGACATCGTCGCGGGCCGGACCGTCGGCCGGACCGCCGATGACCTCCGCGCTGAGATCCTGGCCGCCGCGGCAGCCCTCAGGGCGGCAGGGATCGGGCCGGGCGACCGCGTCGCGATCGTCGGTCTGAACAGCACCCGCTACCTCGCCCTGGACGTCGCGATCGGGCTCGTGGGGGCCGTCTCCGTTCCGCTCTACTACACCAGTCCGCCGGCTGACATCGACGCCATCCTGGCTGCCAGCGGGGCGCGCCTGCTCCTGGTCGGTGCGCCCGCGGTCCTCGCTCGGCTCGACGAGCTGACATCCGACGTGCCGACCGTCGCGTTCGGGCGCGACGCTCCGCCCGGCGACCTTCGGCGCCCGGTGACCGCGTGGGCGGACTTCCTTGCCCGCGCCGAGGTGGCGACGGGGTTCGACGGGCCGGCGCCGACCGTCGCGCCGGCACCGATCGGTTTCGGCGACCCGGCGACCATCCGCTACACATCGGGCACGACCGGCCGGCCGAAGGGCGTGGTCTTCACCCATGGGCAGTTGCGCTGGATGGCGCAGACGATGGCCGGGCTCCTGCCCTGGCAGACGCGGACCCGACCGGTGCGCTACCTGTCGTTCCTTCCGCTGAACCACGTCGTCGAGGGCATCCTCGCGACATACGCGGCGTACTACCTCCCGGCGCCGGTCGCGGTCACCTATCTCGAGGACTTCCGCGGGCTCCAGCGGGCACTCCCGCGCGTGCGCCCCACCGCCTTCTTCTCGGTTCCCCGGGTGTTCGAGAAGGCCTGGGAGGCATTGGCGGCCAGCCGCATCGGCGGCGTGTACCTCCGCGCGGGTGACGGCCCGATCCGCGCCGCCCTGCGACCGATGGTCCGTCGGGGCTTGCTCCGCCGGCTCGGTCTCGAGCGCTGCGGGCAGATCATCGTCGGTTCTGCGCCGGCCGAGACGAGCCTGCTGGAGGCCTTCCGCGACCTGGGGATCGAGCTGCACGACGCCTACGGCCTGACCGAGGCGCCGCTCGTCACCCTGAACCGCTCCGGCGCGAACCGGATCGGGACGGTCGGGCAGGCCCTGCCCGAGACCGAGATCCGCATCGCCGACGACGGCGAGATCCTGGTCCGTGGTCCCCAGGTGACGAGCGGCTACTTCGAGCGGGACCTCGAACCGCCCGTCCGCGACGGCTGGCTGCAGACCGGCGACCTCGGCGACCTGACCGCGGACGGCCGGCTCGTGATCCGGGGGCGCAAGAAGGAACTGCTCGCCACCTCGTACGGGAAGAAGATCTTCCCGGCCAGGGTCGAGGCGCTGCTGCGGGGGCTGCCGGGCGTCGGCGAGGCGATGCTCGTCGGCGAGGGCCGCCCGTATTGTGCGGCGATCCTCTGGTCGCCCGACGTCGAGGCGACCGAGCGGGGGGCCTCTGCCGGCATCGCGGCCGTGAACGCCCGGCTGTCGCATCCCGAGCAGGTCCGGCGCTGGATCGTCCTTCCCAACGACCTGTCGATCGAGCGAGGCGACCTGACGGCCAACCTCAAGCTTCGGCGCGGCGCCATCTGCGAACGGCTTGCCGAGACGATCGACGAGCTCTACGCCGACCGCGTCGGAGCCGAGCCCGACGGACCGGCGCGTGGCGAGCCCGCCACCGACGCGCGCGTGCCCGCAGGGGCGGCCCGATGAACCTGTTGGCTCACCTCCTGACACTCCACGTACCGACCGTCGTCAGGTCGCGGATCCTCGACGAGCTGTTCGCGGCCACGGCTGCGGGCTTCGGCCAGCCCGCGCCAGAGACGGCCGGGATGTCCCACGACGCGAGACTGGCGGCCTACGCTCGCTTCACACGCGACGGGGCGGCGCGGGCCATCGCGGAGGGAGACCACGCCGTCGAGACGCAGGCGCGGTTGCGGCGGGAGGCGGTGGCGCTCGGCGAACGCATGCGGGGCGTCCTCGGGGTGACCGGGACGGCCGAGGCGCTCGCCGTCGCACGGCCGTTGTACTCGGCGATCGGCGTGGATTTCCGGGGCGACGCGGCCGGTGTCGTCACGGTCCGCCGCTGCTTCTTCAGCGACGTCTATACGCCCGACGTCTGCCGGCTTCGTCTCCGCGCTCGACGAGGGATTGCTGGCCGGGCTTGCCGGCGGCGGCCGCCTCGTGTTCAGCCAGCGTCTGACGGAGGGCGCCGCCTGTTGCCGCGCGCGGTTCGAGGCCGAGGCGGGCGAGGAGGCCCGCGCGTGAGCCGGCCGACCGCGATCGTCGTCGGGACCGGCGCCGGCGGCGCGACAGTCGCCAGGGAGCTGCAGGGCGACTTCGATGTCACCGTCCTCGAGGCGGGCGGCAGTTTCCAGCCCTTCGAAGGGAAGATCCGCTCGCTCGAGCGCGTGCGTGCGACGGGTCTCCTCCTCGATGAACGCGAGACGAGCCTGCTCTTCCCGCCCATGCGCATCCGCAAGACCGTCGACCAGGTCCTGGTCAGCGGGCGCGGCCTCGGCGGGACCACCACCATCGCGACCGGCAACGCGTTGCGGATGGACGCCGGCCTGCGGGCGATCGGCATCGACCTCGGGCCGGAGTTCGCAGCCCTCGAGCGCGAGATCCCGATCTCGACCGCGCACCGGGGCGGCTGGCGCGAGGTCACCCGCCGCCTGTTCGCGATCTGCGAGGAGATGGGCCTCGATCCGTTCGCGACACCGAAGATGGGCGACTTCGCGCGCTGCGGACATTGCGGGCGATGCGTGTTCGGATGCCCCCGCGGCGTGAAATGGGACAGCCGGGAGTTCCTCGACGATGCTCTCGAGCGCGGCGCCACGCTGGAGACGGAGTGTCGGGTCGAGCGCGTCGAGATCACCGATGGCCGGGCGACGGGCATCCTGGCGCGACAGGGATGGCGACGCCGCCGGTACGCGGCCGACCTCGTCGTCCTCGCTGCCGGTGGGCTGGGCACGCCGGTCATCCTCGAACGCTCCGGCATCCCGACCGAGCACACCCTCTTCGTGGACCCCGTCCTGTGCGTGGCCGCCCGCCTGCCCGGTTGCCGGCAGTGCTTCGAGTTGCAGATGCCGTTCGTCGTCCAGCGCGACGGGTTCATCGTGTCGCCGTACTTCGACTATCTGAGCTTCTTCTACAACGAGGCGTGGCGGTATCCGGCCGAGGACCTGGTCGGGCTGATGATCAAGGTCGCCGACGAGGAGACCGGCCAGCGTCGAGGGCGGGACGGTCGAGAAGGCGCTGACGGAGCGCGACCGGGAGCGGCTCGAGGAAGGCGCCGCGCTGTGCAGGCGGATCCTCGGCGGCCTGGGCGTCGCGCCCGAGGACACGTTCCTCGGAACGGTCAATGCCGGCCACCCTGGCGGGACGCTCCCGCTCACGGAGCGCGAGGCGGCGACGCTCCATCACGACCGGCTGCCGCCCAACCTGTTCGTCGCGGATGCCACGCTTCTGCCGCGCTCGCTGGGCAACCCGCCGATGCTGACGATCATGGCCCTCGCGAAGCGCGTGGCGGCGAGGTGCAGGGACGCGTGGGGACGGTCGCCGCGTAGCGCGTCTTCGCACCGTCGCGGCGCGGAACCGGAGCGTCGGGTCGGACGTCGGGGAGCCATGCCTACCTTCCTGCGCCCCGCGCCGCTCCTCGCCATCGCCATGCTCGCTGCGGCCTGCTCGGCCGCGGGTGCGCCCAGCGCCGCCCCGAGCGCGGCACCGAGTGCGTCGCCGAGTGGAGCTCCACCGGCGACGCCGGGTGCGTCTCCAAGCCCCAGCAGCGGTGCCTTCGGCGCCGTGGAGCACGCGACCGGATCCGACCGACGTCCTCCTGCGTTTCGACCAGGGAGGGGGGTTCGTGATGCCGGCCTTCCTGGCGACGCAGGCGCCCATCTTCACGCTCTACGGCGATGGGACCGTCGTCTTCCGGAACCCGGCCGCCGAGCTGCCGCCTGCGGTGGGCAACGTCCAGCCCTTCAGTCCCTTCCGCACCGCCAAGCTCAGCGAAGACCAGGTCCAGGCGCTGCTCGAATTCGCGCTGGGCGAGGGCGGCCTCGGTGTCGCTCGACCGAACTACACCAACGAGATGGTTGCGGACGCCTCGACGGCGACGTTCACCGTGAACGCGGGCGGCCTGCAGAAGACGGTGGCCGTCTACGCCCTCGGGATCGACTCCGGCAACGGCGCCGACGCCCCGGCCCGCGCGGCGTTCCAGAAGCTGGCCGAGCGCCTCGGAAACCTCGATGCCAATGGCGCGTTCACGACCGAGGTCTATTCACCGGAGCGCTATCGAGGCATCCTCACCGAGGGTCTTGCCGGTGACCCCGGCGCCAGGCCATGGCCGTGGAAGGACCTGAAGCCGGCCGACTTCAAGTTGCCGGCCGACCCGAACGCCTTCCAGCTCGCGACCGCGCCGCTCACCGTCGCGCAGGTCGAGGCGTTGGGCGTCAAGCCGTATCAGGGCGGTGTCCAGAACGTGACCCTCGTGGGACCCGGCGACGGCAAGCTCTACTCGTTCGCGCTTCGGCCCCTCCTCCCCGACGAGACGTCCTGAGGGAGATCAGTCGCGCCCGCGCCGGGCGGAACGAAGCGGGCGCCAGGTCGCGCGCAGGCGAAGGCGGCGGGGAGCAGGCGAGCGAGCGCACTGGAAGTGCGTGAGCGACCCAGCGGACCCGCCAACACGGAACGAAGCGGGCGCGAGAGCCGGTGCAGGCGAAGGCGGCGGGGAGCATTGCGAGCGAGCGCACTTCAGAGTGCGTGAGCGAACAAGCGGACCCGCCAACGCACGCATGCGCCGGGTCTCGTGGCCGCGTTACGCTTCGGCGTAGCGCTCGCCTGCATACCCCACAAACCGCGTCTGGCGCTTCTTGAACCAGAGCTGGATCTCGCCGGTCGGGCCATTGCGGTGCTTGGCCAGGCGCAGGTTGACGACCTCGCCCTCCTGCTGCTGATCGTCGGCTCCCCGTTCCTTCTCGCGCCACAGGAACATCACCAGGTCCGCGTCCTGTTCGATGGCGCCCGACTCTCGCAGGTCGGACAGTCGCGGCTCCTTCGACTCCCGCATCTCGGGCTGGCGTGACAGCTGCGACAGCGCGATGACCGGGATCGACAGCTCGCGCGCGAGCGCCTTGAGCCCGCGTGAGATCTCCGACACCTCCTGGACGCGGTTGGCGTCGCGGTTCGTCGTGGTGGCCTGCATCAGCTGGAGGTAGTCGACGATCACGAGGTCGAGCCCCGCCTCGGCCTGGAGTCTCCGCGCCTTGGTGCGCAGCTCCATCGCCGAGATGTTCGGCGTGTCGTCGATGTACAGGGGCGCTTCGGAGAGCGAGTTCATGGCCGGCGCGATCCGGGCGAAATCGAGCTCTTCGAGGAAGCCGCTCCGCAGCCGCTCCGAATCGATGTTGGCGACGCTCGAGAGCAGGCGCAGCACCAGTTGCTCCTTGCTCATCTCGAGGCTGAACAGCCCGACGCTCCTGCGCTCGCGGACGGTCGCGTGTTCCGCGATGTTGAGCGCGAAGCTCGACTTGCCGACCGACGGCCGGGCCGCCACCACGACGAGGTCGCTCTTCTGCAGACCGGTGGTGAGCGTGTCCAGGTCCGTGAACCCGGTGCGGACGCCGCTGATCTCGCCACGATGGGCGTGCAGGTAGTCGAGCCGATCGTACGCGTCGTGAAGGAGCGACTTGAGCGGGCTGAATCCCGCCTCGATGCGCTTCTGGCTGACGGCGAACAGCTCCGCCTCGGCGCGATCGATGGCCTCCTGGACCTCGGCCGGGTCCTCGTACGCCGATGCCGGCGATCCGGCCCGCGGCCGAGATCAGATTGCGCAGGACCGCCTTGCGCTCCACGATCCGCGCGTATTGCGCGACATGGACTGCGGTCGGCGTCTCGTTCGAGAGGCTCGAGAGGTAGGTCCGGCCACCGACGGCGTCAAGCTCGTCACGCCGCTCGAGCGCCTCGGCGACGGTCACGATGTCGACCGGCTCGCGCCGCTCGTAGAGGTCGAGGACCGCGGCATAGATGCGGCCGTTGGCCTGCCGGTAGAAATCGGCGGGCCGGAGGAACTCCGCGACCTCGATGACTGCATCGCGATCGATGAGGAGCGCCCCCAGGACCGATTGCTCGGCTTCGAGGCTCTGTGGCGGCAATCGGTCGATCACGATCTCGACATGCTCCCCTGGCGGACGGCGACCGACGGAGTCGGTGGCTCGTCCGATTAGGGGGCAGGACGGACCAAAAGACCAGTCTTGACTTGCGGGTTATCCACCGTCGGCGCGATGTGAAATGGCGATCAGCGTGGACCGGGCCCGGACTCGTGTGGACGAGGCGTGGACAAGGGCTAGTCCAGCCGGCGGATGACCCCGATCAGCTTTCCCTGGATTCGCACGTCTGGATAGAACTGCGGCGGATATGCCGGGTTGGCCGGCTGGAGACGGATCTGGTCCTTCTCCTTGAAGAATCGCTTGAGGGTGACAGCGTTCGTGCCGCCGCCCTCCTCCTCGACCTGGGCGACCACGATGTCGCCGTTACGCGCGGTCGACTGCGGCCGGATCAGGACGAAATCGCCGTCTGCGATATGGGCTTCGATCATCGAGTCGCCGCGAACCCGGAGGACGTACGCGTCGCCGCTCGGTGCGAGGAGGTCCGGGACGGCCATCGTCTCCGCGGCGTCCTGGTAGGCCTCGATCGGACCGCCGGCGGCGATCTCGCCGACGATCGGCAGGACCCGCGCCTCCGCGGTCGTCGCCTGGGGCACGAGCTCGCTGGTCAGGCCAAGGCGGATGGCGGCGGTGGGCGTCAGCCGGATGGCGCGCGATTGTGCGGCGCCGCGCTCGAGGTAACCCTCGCGCTCGAGGATCTGGAGGTGGTGATGGACGGCGGACGTGGAGGCGAGCCCGACGGCCCGGGCGATCTCCCGCACGGAGGGCGGATACCCGCGGGCGCGCAACGTCGCGGCGATGAAATCGAGGATCTTGACCTTGCGCTCCGCGTCGTGCTTCGTCACTCGCGCCTCCTTGCGCGACCATCATACCGAACGGACGTTCGATGTCAAGGCGGGCGTACCGCCGTTGATGTCCCCGATCCGGACCGAGATCGGCACGGCCTCCTGCCGACGTCGAGTCGGAGGCCGGCGGCCGCGTAGATCCCTGCGTCGCCGAGCGAGCGGAGACCCCCCGACATCGGAATGGCGCGATGGCGACCAACAGAACGAAGGGACGCAGGCGGTCGCCGGGGCGAGCGGGGTTCACCCGCGGGCTGTCGCTGCTGGCGTTCCTGCCGGTCGCGAGCCGGCATGCCGATGTATGCCCGCCTGGTGACGTCGCTCGTGCTCGACGAGCGCATGCCGAGCAACCGCAAGGTGCTGCTGGCCGGGGCAGCCGGCTATCTCGTCTTCGGTCGCGACCTGATCCCCGACGACATCCCGATCATCGGCGGGCTCGATGACCTCGTTGTCGTCGTCCTGGCGGTCGAGCTCTTCCTCGACGGCGTCCCGGACGACCTGCTCCACGAGAAGCTCGAGGAGCTGGGCATCGATCGCGAAGCCTACGACCGTGACGTCGCCCAGGTCCGGCGCTTGACGCCGGGCCCGGTCAGGCGGACCATCCGCCGCGTCCCCGGGATCATCAACGGCGTCGGTGACGCCATGAGGCAGTTCAATCTCGGCCCCCGAACGCGGGCCTGGATCAACAGGGAGGATCGCAGCGCGTGAAGGTCATCCTCACGAAGGACGTCGCAAAGGTCGGCAAGAGCGGCGAGATGAAACAGGTCGCCGACGGCTATGCGACGAACTTCCTCATCCCGCAGAAGCTGGCCGTCCCCGCGGCGGGAGGCGCCTACCGCGCCTGGCAGCACGACATCGCGAGCCGCGAGGACAAGCGGCGGCGAGAGCGCGAGGAGTCCGAGATCGCCGCGACCCGGATCGCCAGCACGACCCTGACGATGGGCGTCAAGGTCGGCGACGGGGGCAAGCTCTACGGCTCGATCACGTCCAAGGACATCGCCGACGCGCTCGGCCGGCGCGGGATCGACATCGACCGCCACAAGATCGATCTCGACGAGCCGCTCAAGTCGCTCGGCACCTACAAGGTCGCCATCAAGGTCGCCAGCGGCATGACGCCGGAGGTCACGGTCGTCGTCGAACCGAAGGGCTGACGTTCGGTCGCAGCATGGCCGCGCGAGCGCCCGCCGCGCTGGTCGCTGCGCTCACGGCTGGCGAAGTCGCCAGATGCTGACGCCGTCACGGTCGTAGGCCGTCTGGAAGGCCGGGCTCGAGCCGAAGTCGGTCGGCTCGCCGGGGCAATCGAGCACGCCGCCGCTCGAGAGGACGTAGGTCGCTCTGTAGGTGGCCATCCGCTCCGCCGCGACCTCGGGCCCGTCGCAATAGATCGCCTTGATGTCCTCGGCGCGCGGGTCCGGGTCGTATCCGAGGTTCGCGACGTACGGTCCGAACGTCGAGATCCGCAGCCTGCCCGCGAGATCGACCGGGCTGTTGATGAACGCGTCGGTCACGAAGACCGAGTCGTTCGGCGTGTTCGCCGCGATCCAGCGCGCGGCGGCCTCCTGCGCGGGGCTGAGGGCGACGACGTCGGACCGCACGTGCCAAACCGCGATGAGGGCGGGCGACAGCGCTGACAGCACGAGCACCAGCGGCGATGAGCGGTTTCGGCCACCTGCGCATGGCCCAGCCCGCGAGGATCGCCACGGCGATCCACATGATCTGGAAGTACTTGTTCATGTCGAAGTCGACCGCGCTGACCCGGATGACGTTCGGGACGACGAAGAGCGCGACCAGCCAGGCGAGGAGGAACCCGCGGGAGCGCAGGTGGCGCGCCGTCACGCCCGCGATGAGGCCGATCGCGAACGGGATCCCGAGGTTGGTCAGGTAGAAGAAGGCCACGGCCGGGAGTCCGTCGGACAGCGGAGCCGAGGCCCAGCCGGCGACGAACGTGAACGCGCCGATGTCGCGCTGGCGCGCGACGGCATCGAGGATGAACGGCGCCGCGAGGACGACCGGCGCAAGGAACAGGATCGCGTCGCGGGCGACCGTCCGCGCTCGCCAGGCGCCGGTCGTCGTGACGTACAGCCCGACGATGAGGTAGGTGGCCGGGAACGCGAAGAACTGGAACGGCGCGAGCAGCGCGGCCAGGATCCCGGCGAGGAGGACGCCGGCCGGGCGCCGGTCGAGGCACGTGACCACCAGCAGGACGGCCGCGACGAGACCGGGCAGGCCGAGCGTCGTGGCCCGGTGCGGCAGGAAGCCGGTCCCGAAGACCGACGCGATCCGGAAGTAGGGCCAGCCGTCCGCCCAGGTGTTGTCGTACGAGGTCGTGCTGACGAGGGTGAGCGGGTCGCCCATCCCGGCGACCAGGTCGCCGACGAGCCGGATCCAGCCGAGACCACCACCGAAGCAGACGAGGATCGCTGCGATGGTCGCCACGACGCGCGCGCCCGTCAGGCGCAGGGCGAGCGCCCACGCGAGCAGGCCGAGGACCCCGGCGAACAGCGCGCTCGTGACGAAGTAGGTGCCGATGAGATCGACACCGGCGACGCTCGAGGCGATCGCGCCGTCGAAGTCGGCGAACCAGTGGTAGGTCAGCGGCTCGCCCGCGAAGTAGGGCACCTGTGGCGGGAAGTTGCCGGCCGCGATGCTCGCCCCGATCGAGACGTGGACGAGAAGGTCGCTCCAGTTCCAGCCGCCGGCGACCCAGCCATCGGCGGTCTCGGCCCAGCCGTTCGTCGCGAGGACGACGAACGACGACCAGGCTGGCCGCGCCCGCCACCAGCCAGGCCGGGCGGTGATCCCCGATGGCGCGTTCGATGTCGCGGCGGGTCGGGCGGGCGATCGGCGCGAGCCAGCGCGAACGAACGGACGCGAACACCACGCTGAACAGCGCCAGCGCCGACGGCGCTGACGACGACCGCCGGCCGGCCGAATCCGATCACCCGGGCGACGACGTCGACGAGGTGGGCCGACAGATAGGTGCTGGCGACGACCGCGACGCCGAGCGAGCCCGGGGGTGACAGGTCGGGCGCGACACGCCTGACGACGATCCAGCCCGGGACCAGGAAGAGGATCGGCCAGACGAGGATCAGCGACGAGCAGCGGCACGGCCAACGCGACCGCGCCGGCGAGCCCGATGCCCAACCCCCAGGCGATGGCCGTCCGTGCCGTGAGCGGCGCGACGACCGTCTGCGCAGGGGGTTCCACAGCGGGACGATGATAGCGACCGTGGCCGCCAGGACGATCCTGCACGTGGACCTCGACGCCTTCTTCGCGGCGGTCGAGCAGCGCGATCATCCGGAGCTGCGTGGGCGGCCGGTGGTCGTCGGTGGGACCGGTGGCGAGGACTCGCGCGGCGTGGTCTCGGCGGCCAGCTACGAAGCGCGCCGGTTCGGGATCCACTCGGCGATGTCGATTCGCGAGGCCTACCGGCGATGCCCCGACGCGGTCTTCCTCCCTGTCGCACGGACGTCGCTACCAGGCCGCCAGCCGCGAGGTCATGGCGATCCTGCGCCGCTACACCCCTCTCGTCGAGCCGATCTCGATCGACGAGGCGTTCCTGGACGTCACGGCGTCCGAGGCGCTGTTCGGCGACGGGCCGGCGATCGCCCGGCAGATCAAGAAGGAGATCCGCGAAGAAGTCGGGCTGACGGCCTCGGTCGGGGTCGCCACGACCAAGCTCGTCGCCAAGATCGCGTCGGACCTCCGCAAACCCGATGGCCTCGTCGTGGTCCCCGACGGCGAGGAGGCCGGCTTCCTCGCCCCGCTGCCGATCGGCCGGCTGTGGGGCGTCGGGGAGAAGACGGCGGTGGCCCTGGCCGACTACCGCGTCCGGACGATCGGAGACCTGGCCGCCCTGCCTCCGGACCTCGTCGTGCGCCGGTTCGGAAAGCACGGCGCGTCGCTCATCGATCGCGCCCGTGGGATGGACCCGGATCCGGTCCACCAGGGAGACCCGGCGAAGTCGGTCGGCCACGAGCACACCTTCGACGTCGACACGAGCGACCCGGAGGTCATCGAGCGGACCCTGCTCGCGATGGCCGAGGGCGTGTCCGGCCGGCTGCGCTCTGCGGGGGTGCGGGCCGGCACGGTCGCCGTGAAGGTGCGCGACAGCAGCTTTCGGACGATCACCCGCCAGCGGACGCTGCCGGAGCCGACCGACCTGACGGAGCCCATCTTCCGGGCGGCGCTCGAGCTCGCGCGGCCGGAAGTCCGCGGCATCCGGATCCGGCTGCTCGGGGTGACCGCCTCGAACCTCGGCGAGCGAGAGCAGCTCGGCCTGTTCGAGCCGATCGATCCGAGGCACCGGCGTGCGGTCGAGGCCGCCGATGCTCTGCGCCGCCGTTACGGGGAGAGTGCGGTGACCCGTGCCAGGCTGCTGGGAGCCGGGCTTCCGGCGCCGTTCGAGCGGGACCCGCGCAATCCACTCGATCGTCGGACGCGCGGTCTCGCGACCGGCGACGATCCGTCCACCGACGGGGGAGGCGCGGCGCCCGCCGTGACAGCCAAGCTGACACGGACGTCGATGACATTCCGCCCGACGACCCTTGACATCGAACACCTGTTCGGTCTAGTCTTGGTGGCCAATCGAACAGACGTTCTGTCCGACGAGTGTTCCGAACGACACGACCCAGCGCCCCCGGAAAGGAGCCATCTCGCATGGCATTCATCCGAGTCAACCCCGTCGAGGTCCGCGTGCGGACCGATTGGTTCAACGGCCGTCCACGCGAGATCAGATGGGGTGACGAGCGGCTCCCGATCCTCCGGCTGGAGGCGATCCGTGAGGAGGCGGCTGCCTATCCCGGTGATCACCGGTCCACGGACCCTCTTCGAGGTCGATACGCCCCGCGCCCGATTGGCGTTGTCGTACCAGCACCGCTCACGCCGCTGGACGGTCACGGGACTCGACGAGGCGGTTCGCTCGGCGGCCTGACCGCGGGCCATCAACGAAGGCCGCGATCGTCCGGACCGCAGGCACGGGTATGAGCGGGCGAGTGCATCTGGGGATGCGCGAGACGGCCCGCCGAACCGGTGCGACAGGCCTCGGTCGATCGACGGCCATCTCGGCGGCTCGGATCCTCCTCCCTCCGAGCGTCGCCGAACCGCGTCGGGAGATCGGGGCGGGCGCGCCGGTACCGCGCCCGCCCCGGCCCCGGCGAGTTGCCATCGCGCCCGAGACCTCGGCCGATGACATGATGTGAGGGACGGCACCTCGCAGAGGAGACTCCGGCACTGTCGCGGCCACCTCTGCGAACGTACAATCGCCAGCGTGGATGCCCCGGAGACCCGCTTCCGTGACCTGACGCTCGATCGCTTCGTGGCGGAGCTTGGATCGGCGACACCGGTCCCGGGCGGGGGGAGTGCCTCGGCGATCGCCGCGAGCCTCGGGGCGAGCCTGGTGGCCATGGTCGCGGCCCTTTCGGAGGGTCGGCCCCGGTATGCCGAGCACGCCGATCTGCTCGCCTGGGCGGGCGAGGCCGGCCGCAGTCTTGCCGACCGCTTCCTCACCCTGGCCGACGACGACGCTCGGGCCTACGCAGGGTTCTCGGCCGCACTGAAGATGCCCCGCGAAACGGACGAGGAGCGCGAGCAGCGAGCGGCCGCTCTCCGGGCGGCGGCCCGCCAGGCAGCCGAGGTCCCGATGCTGATCGTCGAGGCGTGCGTCGACCTGGTCGGCGCCGCCGAGGCGCTCGCCGGTCGCAGCAACGTCAACGCCCAGAGCGATGTCAATGTCGCTTCGCTCCTCGGCGAGGCCGCAGGACGCGGTGCGGCGGCCAACGTCCTGGTCAACCTGCCGTCGGTCGGTGACCCGTCATTCGAGGGGACGATGACGTCGCGTGTCGTCGACCTCCTCGGAGAGATCGATCGCCTGGCCGCCGAGACGCGCCAGGTTGTCGGGCGCGCCGAACCGCGCGAGCCGATCCCGTCGCCGATCCCGGGCTGATGGCCCCGTCCCGCGCCCGGCTGCTCGAGGGCGCCCCGATCGCCGACGAGCTGCGTGGCGCCGTGGCGGAAGACGTCGCGCGGTTCCGGACCGTCCGTGGTCGGCCGCCTGGACTGCGTGTCCTGATCGTCGGCCGCGACGCGCCCTCGATGGTCTACCTGGAGCGGATCCTGCGAGGCTGCGCCAAGGTCGGCATCGAGGCCGGCTTCGTGGAGCTCGACGGCGAGGCGACCGAGGTCCGGGTGACCGCCGCCGTCCGCGAGCTGAACGCCGACCCGATGGTGGACGGCGTCATCGTCCAGATGCCGCTGCCGCCGACGATCCGGATGCGCGCCGTGGTCGACGCCATCGATCCGGCCAAGGACATCGATGGCATCCATCCGCTGAATGCGGGCCTCCTTCGACTCGGCTACGACGGGTTCCTGCCGGCCACAGCGCATGCCGCGGTCGAGATCCTGCGACGGTCCGGGATCGAGATCGCCGGCCGTGAGGCGGTCGTGATCGGTCGCTCCGCGGTGGTCGGCATGCCGGCTGCGTTCCTCTTGGTGAAGGAGGATGCCACCGTGACCGTCTGCCACTCGCGGACCACCGACCTCGCCGCGCACGTGCGGCGTGCCGACATCGTCGTGGTCGCGGCCGGCCATCCCGGCCTCGTCACCGGCGCGATGCTGAAGCCCGGCGCGGTCGTCGTCGACGTCGGGATCAATGTCGTCGACGGCCACATCGTCGGCGACGTCGACTTCGCGACCGCGGTCGAGGTCGCCTCTGCCATCACCCCGGTGCCCGGCGGCGTGGGGCCGCTCACCAACGCGCTCCTGCTGAGCCACCTGATGCGTGCCGCCGAGCGCCAGGCGCCGTTCGACCGCCACCCGCGCCGTCCCGACCGCGCCACGCCCCGTTCCCTCCGGAGGAGATCGATGACCTTCCCGTCCGACCTCGAGATCGCCCGTTCGGTCAAGCCGCGGCCGATCGTGGAAGTCGCCCGCGACCTCGGCATCCGCGACGACGAGCTCGAGCTGTACGGACCGACGAAGGCGAAGGTCACCCTCGAGGCGATCGAGCGGCTGGAGGCGGAGCGGCCGCGAGGCAAGTACGTGCTCGTCACGGCCATCTCGCCGACCCCGCTCGGCGAGGGCAAGTCGACGACGACCGTCGGGCTCGCCCAGGGCCTCAACGCCATCGGGCACAAGGCCGCGGTCTGCATCCGCCAGCCATCGCTGGGGCCGGTGTTCGGGATCAAGGGCGGGGCGGCCGGCGGCGGCTACAGCCAGGTCATCCCGATGGAGGACTTCAACCTCCACCTGACCGGCGACGTGCACGCGATCGGCGCCGCGCACAACCTCGCCGGCGCGTTCATCGACAACAGCCTCCACCACAAGAACCCGCTCGGCATCGATCCCCACGGGGTCCTCTGGCCTCGCGTCCTCGACATCAGCGACCGGGCGCTTCGTCACGTCGTGATCGGGCTCGGCGGTCGAGAGGACGGGGTCCCGCGCGAGACCGAGTTCGTCATCACCGTCGGCCTCCGAGGTCATGGCGGTCCTCGCGCTCGCGACGGATCTGCAGGATCTCCGGGCCCGACTCGGCCGGATCGTCCTGGCGACCCGGTCGGACGGCGGACCGGTCACCGCGAACGACCTCGGCGTGGCCGGCGCCATGGCCGTCCTGCTCCGCGACGCGCTGAAGCCGAACTTGCTCCAGACCCTCGAGGGAGGGCCGGCGTTCGTGCATGCCGGGCCGTTCGCCAACATCGCGCACGGCAACAACTCGATCATCGCCGACCGGATCGCCCTCGCCACCAACGAGATCGTGTGCACCGAGGCCGGGTTCGGTGCCGACATGGGCGCCGAGAAATTCTTCGACATCAAGTGCCGGGCATCGGGTCTCGCGCCTGATGCGGCCGTGGTGGTCGCCACGGTCCGGGCACTCAAGATGCACGGTGGGGTCGGCAAGATCGTGGCCGGAAAGCCGCTCGACCCGGCCCTGCTCGAGGACAACCCCGAGGCCGTCCGGATCGGGTGCGCCAACCTCGCCAAGCAGATCGAGAACGTCACGATGTTCGGGATCCCGGCGGTCGTGGCGATCAACTCGTTCCCCACCGACACCGCCGCCGAGGTCGAGGCGATCCGCGAGGAGTCACTTGCGGCCGGTGCACGGGACGCCGTGGTCGCCACGCATTTCGTCGACGGTGGCCGGGGCGCGGAGGCCCTCGCGGAGGCCGTCTGGACGGCCACCCACGACGGCACCGCAGACTTCCGCCTCCTGTATCCGGACGAGATGCCGCTCGCCGGCAAGATCGAGACCATCGTCACGCGCGTGTACGGCGGGGACGGGGTGGAGTTCCTGCCCGCGGCTCGGAAGGCGCTCAAGCAGTACGAGGACCTCGGCTACGGCAGCCTTCCGGTCTGCATGGCAAAGACCCAGTACTCCCTCAGCCACGACGCGGCGCTCAAGAACCGACCGACCGGGTTCACCGTCCCGATCCGCGAGATCCGCCTGTCCGCCGGGGCAGGTTTCATCACGCCCTGTGCGGAGAGATGCGGACGATGCCCGGGCTGCCGTCACGCCCGGGCGGCGAGAAGATCGACCTCGACGCCGAGGGGAACATCGTCGGTCTGTTCTAGGGGCGCCGCGCGAATGGGCGCCGCGATGGCCCTCGGGGTCAGGCAGGCGCGGTCGCGAGCGCGAAGCAGGCCGCGATCGCGAGACCGACGACCATACCGAAGATGCCGGCGCCCCAGGCGGCGATGTCGATCGGACCCAGAGGCTCCTCGCCATGGGCGTGGTCGTCATGGCCGTGATCGCCGCCGTGATCGTCGGTCGCGTGATGCGCGACGGCACCCTCGTGACCGGGAGCGTCGTCAGGGTTAGCGGGATGGGTCATCGCAGGCTCGGACCTCCGACCGGCATTCTGGCAGGAACCCCGGCTCGGCGCGCGCCCCTAGACTCGCGACTGTGAACGACTCCGTGGATTCCGGCCTGATCGCCAGCCTGCGGGGCCTGAACCGCGACGGCCGTTCGCTGTTCGCCCTGCGGACGGCCCGCATGTTCGCATACGGGTTCCTCGCGGTCGTCCTGGTCCTCTATCTCGACGCGATCGGGCTGGACCCCCTCGCGGTCGGGATCGTGCTCACCCTGACCCTCCTCGGCGACACCGTGATCTCGCTCTGGCTCACGACGAACGCGGATCGGTTCGGCCGCAGGCGCGTGCTCGTCGCGGGCGCCATCCTGATGGTCTTCGCCGGCGTGGTGTTCGCCCTCACGAGCTTCGTGCCGCTGCTGATCCTCGTCGGAGCGATCGGCGTCATCTCGCCGACCGGCAACGAAGTCGGCCCGTTCCTGGCCGTCGAGCAGGCCGGCCTGTCCCAGATCGTCCCCGACCGGCGCCGGACGGCGACGTTCGCCTGGTACAACGTCGCGGGCTACGTAGCCACCGCGACGGGGGCGCTGGCAGCGGGCCTGATCAGCGGCGCGCTCCTGCAGGGAGGTCTCTCGCCGGCGGACGCCTACCGCTCGGTCGTCATCGGCTACGCGCTGATCGGCATCGTGCTCGCCGTCGGCGCCTGGCGGCTCGGCCCGGACATCGAAGCCCCGCCGGCGCAGGTCGCGATGACGGGATACGCAGCCGACTCGGGCTCCACAGATCGAAGGGCGTGGTGCTGAAGCTGTCGCTCCTCTTCTCGCTCGATGCCTTCGGCGGTGGGTTCATCCCGCAGAGCCTGATGGCCTACTGGTTCACCGTACAGTTCGGCGTCGAACCGGGGCTGCTCGGTGCGATCTTCTTCGGGGCGAACCTGCTGGCCGCCGTGTCCTCCCTGTCGGCCGCTCGCATCGCCGCCAAATTCGGGCTCATCAACACGATGGTCTTCACCCATCTGCCATCGAACGTGTTGCTGATCCTCGTGCCGTTGATGCCGAACCTGCCCCTCGCGATCGCGGTGCTGCTGCTCCGGTTCAGCCTCAGCCAGATGGACGTCCCGACCCGCCAGTCCTACGTCATGGCCGTGGTGGAACCCGACGAGCGCTCGGCGGCGGCCGGTGTGACGGGCATCGCACGGACGACCGGTGCGGCCATCTCGCCGTCGATCTCATCGGTCATGATGGCGAGCGCCGGATACGCCGCCGTCCCGTTCTACCTCGCCGGCGGGCTGAAGATCCTGTACGACCTGCTGGTCTATCGCGACTTCCGCAACGTCAGGCCGCCCGAGGAGCGCGCCGCCTGACCCAGGCGGCGCGCCAGCCGGCGGGGCGAGCCGGGACGCGCCGGGACGCGAGACGAGGACGGGTCGTGGTACATCGCCCCGTCATATGCCTCGCGTCAACCAGCCGAGCTCCTCGCCGTCCTGGTCGTTGACGGCCCCGATCTCGAGGTAGCGCTTCCTGACCCGTGGAGCCGGTTGGGCGACCTCGTTCCACCGAGGCGAGTCGGCCAGGCGCCCGAGGGCGATCGAGAGCACGACCTCCGCGGCCGGCTGGGGCAGACATCGATCGGGCAGCCACAGATAGGCGAAGCCTCGGCCCCGACGATACGCGACCAGGCGCGCGGCCCTTTCCTCGGCGATCGCCGCGCGCGCGGATGACCCCGAAGGACGCCCCGGCGTCCATCGATCACTCGGTCGTCGTCGGCGGCTCCGTCCTGGCTGCTCGCCCGGGGCGCCCCGGCATCCCCAGCCGCCACCACACGAACAACGCGACCGCCGCCACCACGGCCACGGCGATCGCCAGGTCGAACGGCTGGAGCGCGTGGCGGATGTCCGCCCAGTTCGCACCGAGGACCGTGCCCGCGTAGACGAGCAGCATCGACCACAGGAACGCACCCGCGGTGGAATAGACGATGAAGGTCGAGATCCGCATCCGCGCGACGCCCGCCGGGAAGCTGATGAACGTCCGGACGATCGGCAGCAGGCGTCCGATGAAGACGGTCGCGCCGCCATGGCGCGCGAAGAACTGATCGGCCAGCTCGATCTCGTGGGGCCGGATGAGCAGGTATCTGCCGTACCGCTCGAGGAACGGCCGGCCGCCGTACGCCCCGATGCCGTAGGCGATCAGCGACCCGAGGGTGTTCCCGATCGTGGCCACGATGACGACGATCCAGAAGTTCCACGGCTGTCCGGTCAGCGGCTCGATCTGGGAGGGGTCCGACACCAGAAATCCCGCGTACGGGAGGATCAGCTCAGACGGCAGTGGGATCATCGCCGACTCGATGGCCATCGCGAACATCACGCCGATGTAGCCGACCGCGCCATACAGGCTGTTCAGGAACGGGATGACGATGTCGTCGATGAACGCGAGCACGCGGGCCTCATGGTGACTGGCTGGTGGGCGCGGCCGAGCATAGCCGACTATCCTCGGACCGGTGAGTGAGCCGGAGGTCCCGCACTTCTACCCGGACCGCCGGACAGGGTCGACCGGGACCCCGATCGTCCTCACCGGGGCGGACCTCACCATCGCCGACGTCGAGGCGGTCGCCCGGCACGGCGCGTCCGCGGCCCTCGACGTCCACGCCCGCGAGCGGATGCAGGAGGCGCGCGACGTCATCGCCGGGCTCGTGGCGGAGGGCGCCACCGTCTACGGCGTGACGACGGGCTTCGGGGCCCTGGCCTCGACCTCGATCCCGCCCGCCGACGCCCCCCGGCTCCAGGAGCACCTGCTGATGAGTCACGCGGCGGGCGTCGGGCCGGCGTTCCCGCGCGAGGTCGTCCGGGCGATGCTCCTGCTCCGGGCCAACACGCTCGCCCTCGGCCACAGCGGCTGCCGGCCGCTCCTGGTGGACCGGCTGCTCGCGTTCCTCGACGCAGGGGTCCATCCGGTCGTGCCGGAACAGGGGAGTGTCGGCGCGTCGGGCGACCTCGCCCCGCTTGCCCATCTCGCGCTGCCGCTCATCGGGCGCGGGCAGGTCGAGCTCAACGGGTCGCTGATGCCGGCCCTCATCGCGCTCCGCGAGACCGGCCTCGAGCCGCTGACCCTCGAACCCAAGGAGGGCCTCGCGCTCCTCAACGGGACCCAGATGATGAGCGCCATCGGGGCCCTGTTGCTCGCCGACGCGGACCGCCTCGGCCGGACGGCGAGCGTCATCGCGGCGCTGAGCGTGGAAGCGCTCCTCGGGACCGATGTCGCGTTTGCCGCGGCCTACCAGCTTGCCCGGCCGCATCCGGGCCAGGTGGCGGTCGCCGCGGAGCTGCGCCACCTGCTCCGCGACAGCGGACTCCAGGCGGGCCACCACGGCGACGACCACAAGGTCCAGGACCCGTACTCGCTCCGCTGCATCCCGCAGGTCCACGGCGCGGTCCGCGATGCCCTCGATCACCTGCGGCGCGTCCTGGACATCGAGCTGAATTCCGCGACCGACAACCCGCTCGTGTTCCCGGGCGGCGGGGTGGCCGATGCATCGGCGCTGGCGACCGGCGGTGGGCGAGTGATCAGCGGCGGCAACTTCCACGGCGAGCCCGTCGCCCTCGCTCTCGACTTCGCGAAGCTTGCCGTCGGCGAGCTCGGTGCCATCAGCGAGCGACGGACGGCGCTGCTCCTCGATCCCCGGCTCAACGGCGGGCTCCCGCCATTCCTCGCGACGGCCTCGGGGATCGATTCGGGGATGATGATCTACCAGTACACCGCCGCCGCCCTGGCGTCCGAGAACAAGGTGCTGGTCCATCCGGCATCGGCGGACAGCATCCCGACGAGCGCCAACCAGGAGGATCACGTGTCGATGGGCTCGATCGCGGCTCGCCACGCGCGTGCCGTCCTCGAGAACGTCGAGCGGATCCTGGCCATCGAGCTGCTCGTCGCCGCCCAGGCGCTCGACCTGCGGCTCGCGATGTCCGCGGCCGCTCCGGGCGCCGGCGTGGCCGAGGCCCTCGCGCGCGTCCGGGGGCGGGTGCGCCACCTCGACGAGGATCGCGAGCCCGGAGGGGATCTCGCGGCTGCGACCGCGCTCGTCCACGGCGGGGAGCTGGTCGACCTCGCGGGCTGACGTGAGCGGGGGATCCGGAAGACGGGCGCGCGACGACGTGGCCCGCGTCGTGCGGCGGCGGGTAGACTCGCGAGCCATGGGAAGCATCCGGATCGTCGACGTCACGGACGAGGCCGGTTTCGGGCTGATCCCGCCATGCGCGGACCCCGCGTTCGATCACCGGTCGTGCGACTACTGGGAGGACGCGGACCACGGGTCGAAGGCCGCGCGGTCGAGCTGGCTCACCGGGTCCGCCCAGCGACCGGCCGCCACGGGGCCCGCGCGCCCGAAGCCCGCCAACCCGTTCCTCGCTGACCTCGAGGCGGCCACACCGGCCGAGAACCCGTTCGCAAGCGCCCGGCCGGCGAATCCGTTCCTGACGCCGGGCGACGAGGACGGCGGGCCGGTCGACAACCCGTTCGCCCCGCCGCCGAAGGTCCGGCCGACCGTGGCCACCGATGCGCCTCGAAAGCTCCAGCTGCTCGGCCGCGGCCTGGGAGTGGCCGGCAGCTATGCCAAGGTCCTGCTGCTCGACGACGAGCCGGCCGCGTACGCCCAGTTCGGTCCGTTGACGGCCTACCCGCGGGCCATGCGGACCCGTGAGCTGTACCCGACACTGCCGGTGTCGCCGCCGCCAGCGGTCATCACGTGCATCGCGACGACGGCGGCCGCGCGCGGCGCCGGGCTGGCCCAGAGGCTCGTCGCGGCCGTCTGCGACGACCTGTCCGAGCGTGGCTTCGCGATCGTCGAGGCCTTCCCGGAGGTCGATGCCCGGCCGGACGCCACCAGCGCGGCGACGCCCGGGTTCTGGGAATCGGCCGGCTTCACGATGGCCATCGCCGACGCGCGCTTCCCGGTCATGCGACGTGAGCTCCTGTGACTCCCACCCGTCGCGCTCGACGCCCGTCCTGGCCAGACCGCTGTCACATGCCAGCCACGAACAGGCCGTCGGCATGACCGCCCGCGCCACGCCCCCCACGTCGCCCACGCCCCCGACGACGCCTGCCGGGCCGCGCGTCGTTCGTGCGCCACGAGGCGCCGCGCTGTCCTGCCTCGGCTGGCCGCAGGAAGCGGCTCTCCGGATGCTGATGAACAATCTGGACCCCGACGTCGCCGAGGATCCTGACCACCTCGTCGTGTACGGCGGCACCGGTCGGGCGGCGCGCTCGTGGGACGCCTTCGATGCCATCGTCGCCGAGCTCCGGCGCCTCCGGGACGACGAGACGCTGCTCGTCCAGTCCGGAAAGCCGGTGGGCGTGGTGCGGACCCACCCGTGGGCACCGCGGGTGCTCATCGCGAACTCGAATCTCGTGGGCCGCTGGGCGACCTGGGACGTCTTTCGGGACCTCGAGCGCAAGGGCCTGACGATGTACGGCCAGATGACCGCCGGGTCCTGGATCTACATCGGGACCCAGGGGATCCTGCAGGGCACGTACGAGACGTTCGCCGAGGCTGCCCGCCAGCATTTCGGCGGGACGCTCCGCGGGACCGTGACGCTGACCGCCGGCCTCGGCGGGATGGGCGGGGCGCAGCCGCTCGCGGTGACGATGAACGACGGCGTCTGCATCGCCATCGAAGTCGACGAATCGCGCGCCCGGCGCCGGCTGGAGATCGGCTACGTGGATCGGCTGACGCACGACCCGCCCGAGGCCCTCGCATGGGCGCGCGAGGCGGCCGCGCGAGGCGAGGGCATCTCCATCGCCGTCGTCGGCAACGCAGCAGAGATCGAGCCCGCCTGGGCGACCGCCGGCGAGCGGTTCGACCTCGTGACCGACCAGACATCCGCTCACGACGCGCTCGGCGGCTACGTCCCGGCCGAGATCGGCCTCGACGACGCGCGGCTCCTGCGCGAGACCCAGCCCGATGAGTACCAGCGTCGATCGCGTCGTTCGATGGCAGATCACGTCCGCGCGATGCTCGCGTTCCAGCGGGCCGGCTCCATCGTCTTCGACTACGGCAACAACCTGCGGGCACAGGCGTTCGAGGCGGGCGTCGCCGATGCGTTCGACTACCCGGGCTTCGTCCCGGCCTTCATCCGGCCACAGTTCTGCGAGGGCCGCGGCCCGTTCCGCTGGGCCGCCCTGTCGGGCGATGCGGCGGACATCCTGCGCACGGACCAGGCGATCCTCGAACTCTTCCCCGACGACCCGGGTCTCCACCGCTGGATCGCGATGGCCCACGAGCGCGTCCCCTTCCAGGGCCTCCCCGCGCGCATCTGCTGGCTTGGCTACGGCGAGCGGGCACGGGCGGGTCTCGCCTTCAACGAGCTCGTCCGCACGGGCGCCGTCAGCGCTCCCATCGTCATCGGGCGCGATCATCTCGACGCCGGCTCGGTCGCCTCGCCCAATCGGGAGACGGAGGCGATGGCCGACGGATCCGACGCGATCGCCGACTGGCCGCTCCTCAACGCCCTCGTGAACACCGCCGCCGGCGCGTCGTGGGTGTCGATCCACCATGGCGGTGGGGTCGGCATCGGCTACTCGCAGCACGCGGGCATGGTGGTCGTGGCGGATGGCACGCCACTCGCGGCCGAAAAGCTGGAGCGGGTCCTGACGACCGACCCGGCGATGGGCGTCCTGAGGCACGTCGACGCAGGCTACGAGCGCGCGATCGAGGTCGCTCGCGAGCGTGGCGTGCGCGTCCCGATGCTCCGCGAGGACTGACCGGGCGTCCCCTCGATTCCGGTTTGCCCGCGCAACATCGTGCGCGCGCGCACCGGCCTGCAGGGTGGGCCATCGGCATTACAGGCGGCGCGCCTCGCGTATCGTGCGCCTGACAGAGAAGCGGCACTGCTTCCGGAGGAGGGACTCGTCGTGCCCACGACCCACCGTGCCCGTCATCGATCCGTCGTCGTGGCGCTGATCGGCACCTTCCTGATGACGTTGATCCCGGCCCTGCCCGTGGCGGCAGCCGCATGCCCGAGTAGCGTCGGCAGTCTGACTACTCCGGGATCCCCGCTCACCCAGAACTTCGACGCGCTGTCGAACGTCGCGGGCTCGACGACGAACAACCTATTGCTTCCCGGTTGGTACATGACCGAAGCCGGCGGCGGGGCGCGCGACAACGAGCAATATGCCGTCGACACCGGCGCCAGCACGACCGGGGACACCTACAGCTATGGCGCGGCTGCGTCTACCGAACGGGCCTTTGGCGCCCTCCGGAGCGGCACACTCATCCCGCTCTACGGCGCGGCCTTCTCGAATGACACGGGCAGCACGATCAGCTCGCTCGCCGTCGCCTACACGGGCGAGGAATGGCGAAACGGAACTGCTGGCCGGACTGATCAGATCAACTTCGAGTACAGCCTGGACGCGACAGACCTGTCGACGGGCACGTGGACAGGCGTCAGCGCTCTGAACTTCGTTACCCCCGACACCGCGACCGCGGGCGCGAAGAACGGCAACGCGGCGGCGGAGCGGACCGCACTCAGCTCGACGATCACCGGCCTGAACATCGCCAGCGGTGCGTGTGTCTGGTTCCGATGGACCGACACCGACGCGAGCGGCGCCGACGACGGCCTTGCGGTCGACGACTTCTCGGTCACGCCGAACCCCACCGTTCCGAACCTGACGATCAACGACGTCTCGCTGAACGAGGGCAACGCAGGCACGACGACCTTCACCTTCACGGTCAGCCTGTCGGCTCCGGCGCGGTGCAGGCGGCGTCACATTCGACATCGCCACCGCCGACGGACCGCGGCCCAGCCGGATGACTACACGGCCAAGTCCCTGACCGGCCAGATGATCTCGGCCGGCAACTCGACGTACACGTTCGACGTGATCGTCAACGGCGACACGACACCAGAGCCCAACGAGACATTCTTCGTCAACGTCACGAACGTGACCGGCGCGACCGTCGCGGACGGCCAGGGCGCGGGCACGATCGTGAACGACGACGTGGCGAGCGTCGCCATCCACGACGTTCAGGGCAACGGCGCCAGCACGCCCATCCCCGGCGCCACGGTGACCGTCGAAGGCGTGGTCACGGCCAACTTCCAGGGAACGAGCAAGCTGCAGGGCTTCTTCCTCCAGGAGGAGGACGCCGACGCGGATGCCGATCCCGCCACCTCCGAGGGGATCTTCGTCTTCTGCGGCGGATGCTCGACGATCGTCGCCGAGGGCCAGCGCGTGCGGGCCACCGGCACCGTGTCCGAGTTCAACGGCATGACCGAGATCACCGCCAGCAGCGCGGGCTCGGTCGTCGTGACCGACGCCGGCAACCACCTGGCGGAGGTGACGCCGTCGCCGATCGACCTGCCGATCGCGGGCGACGTCGAACGCCTTCTACGAGGCGCGCGAGGGGATGAAGGTCACCTTCGTCGACACGCTGACCGTGTCCGAGTACTTCGAGATGGCGCGCTTCGGCCAGATCATCCTGTACGAGGGCGGCCGGCCGCAGCAGTTCACCGAGACCGACGCCACCGAGCGTCGCCGGGCCACGCGGCCCACGTGGACGATCTCGCGCGCCGCAAGGTCACGCTCGACGATGACAACAACGCGCAGGAGGCCTTCCTCAGCCAGCCCGAACGGCAGCCAGTCCGTCTACTACCCGCGGGCCAACGGCGGCTTCAGCGTCGGGACACAGGGCACCGACTTCTTCCGCGGCGGCGACGTCGTCAACGGCCTGACCGGCGTCCTCCAGTGGGGATTCCCGGGCTTCGGCCCCGACACGTGGCGCATCCGCCCGACGACCGCGAACCCCGCGACGTTCACCGTCGCCAACCCGCGGCCGGCGACGCCGCCCGCGGTCGGTGGCGCCATCAAGGCCGTCGGCATGAACCTGCTCAACTACTTCACCACCATCGACACGACCTCCAGCAACAGCACCGGCCCGTGCGGCCCGTCCGGGACCCTGGACTGCCGCGGCGCCGACAGCGTGGCGGAGCTCAACCGGCAGCGCGAACGCGCCTCGATCGTCATCTGCAGCCTCGAACGCCGACATCTACGCCTTCATGGAGCTCGAGAACACGACCCCGAGCGACACCATCACCGACCTCCTCGGCGCGGTCAACGCGCGCTGCGGCGGCGCCCATCCGTACGCCTTCGTCAACACCGGCGGGACGCTCGGCACCGATGCCATCCGCGTGCAGCAGATCTACCGCACCGGGGTCGTCTCGCCGGTCGGCTCGCCGCTGGTGGACCTCGACCCGATCCACAACCGGCCGCCGACGGCGCAGACGTTCGACGTGGTCGACGCCGCCAACCTGGCCTTCGGCCAGCGCTTCACGGTCGTCGCCAACCACTTCAAGTCGAAGGGTTGCCCCGGGCACCGGCGGCGATGCCGACGCCGGGTGACGGCCAGGGCTGCTTCAACGGCCACGCGCGACCGCCCAGGCCAACCGCCTGCTGACCTGGATCAACAGCACGGTGCTGCCGGCGGCGGGCGACCCGGACGTCCTGCTTCTCGGCGACTTCAACTCCTACGCCAAGGAAGACCCGGTGACGACCCTCGAGGCAGGCGGGTACACCGACCTCGCGGCGTCGCTGCTCGGCCCAGGCTCCTATTCCTACCTGTTCGACGGCCAGCTCGGCCACCTCGACTACGGCTTCGCGAGCCCGAGCCTCGTCTCCCAGGTGACCGGCATCGGCAACTGGCACATCAACGCCGACGAGGTCGACCTCTTCGACTACAACGACGAGGTCTTCGACAGTCCCGGCGAGGCGACGTTCGAGGAGAAGCCGGACGGTTCGGCGCTCGTCCCGCCGCGCGTCGTCTTCCAGCCTGGCACGCCGTACCGCGCCTCGGATCACGACCCGGTGATCGTCGGGCTGTTCTCGACGGAACGATCGACTGTCTCGGTCACGAAATCGGCCAACCCTGCGGGCCCCGTCAGCGCGACTGACAGGATCGGCTTCGACATCGTCGCGACCAATGACGGGACGGTAACCGCCCAGGACGTTCGGATCACCGACGACCTGCCCGCCGGGTCATCCCTTGACTGGTCGATCGATCCGGCGGTCCCGGGTTGCGCGATCAGCGGTGCCGCCCACCACCAGGTCCTGACATGCGTTCTTGGCCAGCTTGCGGGCCACTCGAGCTCGCCCGCGGTGCACATCTCGTCGCGGACGAGCGATCCTGACTGCGGCACGGTGTCCAACAAGGCGACGATCACGACGTCGAATGGCACGGGTGGCGACAGTGACATTGCCAGCGTCACCATCCAGTGCAGCGACCTGACCTTTACCAGGTCGGCGGACGCCGCAGTCGTGGACGCTGGCTCTCAGATCGGCTTCACCGAGCACTGTCTCGAATAGCTCCGCGTCCGGGGACAGGCACCGCGTATGACGTCGTCATCAGCGACGACTTGCCGGGAGGCCCTGGTATCGACTGGTCGATCGCCACGGGCTCCCCGAACTGCGCGATCCAGGGCAGCCCGCCGAACGAAGCACTCGTCTGCACCAGGGTCGACCTGGCTGCGGGGCAAAGCGTGTCGGCCCATGTCGTCAGCGCGACATCGTTCGCGAGCTGCGGGACGTACATGAACGATGATGCGAGCGTCTCGACCCGAGTCGCGTGCGCCGACCTGGCCCTGACCAAGACCGCCGACGCATCGACCGTCGATGCGGGCTCGCAGATCGGGTTCACCGTCGGCTTCAGCAACAGCAGCGCCCCCGGGACGGGCACGGCCCACGGCGTCGTGATCGACGACCCGTTGCCCTCCGGCACGGGCATCGATTGGTCGATCGTGTCGGGTCCGGCCAACTGTTCGATCCAGGGCAGCCCGCCAAGCGAGACGCTCCACTGCACCGCCGTGGATCTCGCCCCAGGGTCGAGTGCGACGGTCCATGTCGTCAGCGCGACCACTCCTTCCAGCGCGGGAACCTACTCGAATGAGGCCAGCCTGACGGCGGCGAACCATCCGTCCCTGACCGCGCACGATTCCACGACAGTCAAACCGTCAGCCCGGAGCGCGATCGAATCGGTGCTCGCACGGATCCAGGCGCTCCAGCCGGGGGCGACGAAGCCCGATAAGGACAAGCTCCCCAAGGCCGCTGACGCACTCCAGAAGGCGTTGAGCGCAGACCTCTGGATCGACCCGAACCACGTCAAGCGGTCCGGCGGCGACAAGGTCTTCGATCGCTCGAAGGACGCGGCGCAACTCCTCAGCCACCTGATCAAGGACAAGAAGGGGAACACGCCGGACGCGACGCTGCAGTCGATGATCGACGACCTCGAGGGCGCCGCCCGGCTGCTCGCGCGAACGGCGATCGACGACGCGATCGCGGCGGGAGCCCCCGCGAACAAGGTCGCGGCAGCCGAGTCGGATCTCGCCAAGGGCGATGCCGCCGCGGCCAAGGGGCACATCGGACCGACGTTCGACCGGTACAAGTCGGCCTGGCAGAAGGGCACCGACGCGGTGAGGTAACGCACCCGTTCTCGGGCGGTTCCGGCCCTGCGCCGGGGCCGCTCCGAGGGCCGGGCCGGCCGACTAGCATCCTCGTGTGCTGATCGAAACCGTCCCCAACGTGTCCGAGGGCCGCCGGTCCGACGTCGTCGATCGGCTGGCCGAGGCGATCGAGGCGGGACCGGGCGTCTTCCTCCTCGATCGGACCAGCGACGCCAGCCACAACAGATCCGTGTTCACGATCGCCGGCGAGCACGGCCCTGTCACCGACGCGCTCGAGCGCCTCGTCGGGACGGCGATCCACGAGATCGACATGGACCTCCACGCCGGGGAGCACCCCCGGATCGGCGCGGTCGACGTCATCCCGTTCGTCCCTCTCGGATCGACCACCATGGATGACTGCGTCGCGCTCGCCCGCGCGTTCGGCGAACGGATCGCCGGGCGGTTCGACCTCGCGGTCTTCCTCTACGCCAACGCCGCGTCGCGCTCGGACCGGGTGAAGCTCGCCGACGTCCGACGGGGACAGTACGAAGGCCTGAAGCGCGAGATCATGCTGCCCGGGCGGGCCCCCGATTTCGGGCCGGCCCGGATGCACCCGTCTGCGGGGGCCGTCGCGGTCGGTGCCCGGCCGTTCCTCATCGCCTACAACATCAACCTCGCCTCGAGCGACGTCGACCTCGCCAAGCGCATCGCCCGGCGCATCCGCGAGTCCGGGGGTGGCCTGCCCAGGGTCCAGGCGAACGGGTTCTGGATCGCCGACCTCGGCGTCGCGCAGGTCTCGATGAACGTGCTCGACTTTGCGGTCACGCCACTGTGGCTCGTCTGGGACACCGTCCGGGACGTCGCCCTGGAGGACGGTGTGGAGCTGCTCGAATCGGAGCTGATCGGGCTCGCTCCGCTGGCGGCCTTCCTCGCTGTCGCCGAGCGGGTCGGCGCCGAGCCCAGCGAACCGGTCGAGCGCCGGCTGGCCGCTGCGGCCGCCTACCTTCGATTGCGCGACTTCTCGCCGATGCAGGCGCTGGAGCTCCGGCTGGAGGCCGCCCGGTCGGGCCCGAGCGGGCAGTGAGCACGAGCACTTTCCGCGTCATCGAGGGCGGTCGAAGCGACGAAGCGACGCCGGGGCTCCTCGTCGTCGGCGCGAGCGAGATCGTCACGATGGCGGGCGGCGTTCGCGGCGGGACGTCGCAGGCCGAGGTCGGGCGGCTGTCGGCGAGCGAGGCCGGCGGTCCGGGCGCGGCGGGCGCGGGCGGCGGTCCCGGCCCGGTCGGCGGTCTCATCGGTCCCGGCCCGGCCTTCGGTCCCGGCGGGGCGGGCGGTTTCGGCGCACCGGTCGCGGGCGGCGTTTCCTTCGGTCCCGGCGGGGCGGGCGCGCCCGTCGTGGCCTGCTGGGACGGCCGGATCGTAGCAGTCGGGCCTCGGACGGCCGTCGAGACGGCGCTCGAGGCCGAGGGCTATCCGCTCGGGCGGTTCGCGCGGCTCGACGCCCGCGGCGGCGCCGTGACGCCGGGTCTCATCGATCCGCACACCCACCTCGTCTTCGCCGGCTCGCGTGAAGGCGAGCTGCTCCTCCGGCAGCGAGGCGCCGGCTATCTCGAGATCCTCGAGGCGGGTGGCGGGATCCTGTCGACGGTCGCAGCGACGCGGATCGCATCGACCGACGCCCTGATGACCCACGGCCGGCGGTGGCTCGACGAGATGCTCGGCCACGGGGTCACGACGATCGAGGCGAAATCAGGCTACGGGCTGGACCTCGAGACGGAGATCCGACTCGTCGAGGTGGCGTACAGGCTCGGGCGCGAAGGCCCGATCGACGTCGTGCCGACCTATCTTGGCGCGCACGCGGTGCCGCCCGAGTTCCGCGCGCGTCCCGATGGGACCGAGGCGTATGTCCGGTCGGTGATCGAGGAGCAGCTCCCCGGGGTGGCCGCCCATGGCCGGGCCCGTTTCTGCGACGTCTTCTGCGAGACCGGTGTGTTCAGCGCGGAGCAATCTCGACGGATCCTGTCAGCGGCCGCGGGGTACGGTCTGGCGACGAGGCTCCACGCCGACGAGCTGGCTCCTTCGGGCGGTGCCGAGCTGGCAGCCGAGCTGGGAGCCGCCTCCGCCGACCACCTGGCGACGCCGTCCCCGGCCGGCATCGAGGCACTCGCGGCGGCGGCCGCGGACGGTCATCCGGTCGTTGCCACCCTCCTTCCTGCGACGACCTGGTTCCTGATGAAGGACCACGGCGCTCCCGCTCGGACCTTCATCGATCACGGCATCCCCGTCGCCATCGGCACCGACTTCAACCCCGGCACCTCACCCACGCCCAGCCTGCCGCTGGCGATGACGCTCGCCTGCATCGAGCTCAAGATGACGCCCGACGAGGCGCTCGCCGCGGTCACCATCAACGCCGCCCGCGCCCTTGGTCTCGAGGACGAGATCGGGTCGCTGGAACCGGGCAAGAGCGCCGACCTCGTGATCTGGCGGGTGCCTGCCTCATCGCAGATCCCGTACTGGCCCGCCGCCGACCTCGTGCGGGCGGTCGTCAAACGTGGGCGCATCGTTCTCGAGCGCGCGTGAGCGAATCGTCGACCGCGCCAGGGACCGACCGGCTGTGACCTCGCGCCCGCGCCGTCAGGCGAGCTTGCCGCGGGACTCGAGCAGGACCGTGGTCGTTTCAGCGGGCAGGCTCGTCGCGGTCACCGACAGCTTCGCCTGCGTCGTCGGTTCGGTGCCCATCTCGTGGAAGAACCGCTTCAGGACGTCGTCGCAGTCGCCGTCGTCGTCGCACAACGGCATCGGCACAACGATCGATGGGTCGAGCTGCGCCACTAGCGCGGCGGCCTGAGTCGGCGACAGCGATCCGCCGAGCGGGACGCAGGCGATGTCAACCGAGCCGATGTCGCCCAGCTTCTCCTCGGAGAGCAGGTGACCGATCTCGCCAAGGTGGATCGTGTGAACCCCATCGAGCTCGACGACGAACGAGGTCTGCTTGCCCGACTCGGCGCCGCGCGCGTCGTCGCGATAGGTCCGCACTCCCGTGACGAGGACCTCCTTGACCTCGTACTCGCCCGGCCCGTCGAGGACGAACGCGTGGTCGAGACTCGTCGGGAGAAGCGTCAGGCCGTCCCGCGAGGGCTTCCCCTTTGCGCGCCCCAGCGGACGATCGTCGGGATGACTGAACGTGACGATGTCGCCCGTGATCCCACGGCCCGTCGGCCCGACGACGGCCTGGTACGGATCCGCGACCACCACGGCGTCGCGTCCTCGGATCCGTATGCACGAGTGCCCATACCACGTGATCTCCATCGGCCGATTCTGACACAGGGCGCTTCACCGCGACTCACCATCCGGCTGGCAAGCGCAGGCGAACTGAGGATCGGCGCGGAGGGCGGTCGAGGCGAAGGCGGAGGCGAGCATGCCCGCTCGGAGGACCGAGGCGACGCCCCTGCGAGCCATCGGCCCGAGGATTGCGTGAGCGAACACGCGCAGCCGACAACGCACGCATCAGCCGCCCTCCGCGCCGCCGACCTGACCGCCACAGACAAAAAGAAAGACCGGAGGCGCCTGCCCAATCGGCGCCCCCGGTCTGAGGGAGGGAGGGATAGAACCTTTTGTGGGTTCGCCCAACGCATACGCTACGGACACCTGATTCAGGGGCAACGGCTGAACCGATTAAGAAAGCGATATCGCGGGGGCCACGGCAGGCCAAGTCGCGACTCCGTGCGACAATCCCGCGCATGTCACAACCCCTTTCCGGAGCCGCCCGGCGGCGGCGAGGATCCCGCCTGCTCGCCGCCGCGATCGTCATCGGCCTTCTCGCGGCTGCCTGTGGCGACGCGGTTCCCTCCGCTCCGCCCAGTGCTGCAGTCCCGCCGTCCAGTCCGGCGACGGGAACCTCGCAGCCCGCCTCGTCCCCTCCGGCATCGAGCGCAGGACCGAGCGCGGCCGCCGGTCGGACCTTCGGCGGCGCCTTCTGCCTCGACCGTTCCGTCGGCTTCCGAGGATCCCGAGTCGAAGGCGGCGTACGACCTGATCGAACGCCAGGTCGCAGGGATCCGCGGGCTGGTCGCCACCAAGGCCGTTCCGCGGCGGCTCATCAACGCGGACGAGCTCCGCAAGATCCTCACGGCCGATTTCGATCAGCAGACACCCCCCGAGGTCCTCGCCGCGACCGATCGTCTGTACAAGGCGCTCGGCCTGATCCCCGCCGACTCCGACCTGCGCGCGCTCACGCTCGATCTCCTGAGCGGCGGCGTGGTCGGGTTCTACCGCAATGACGAGGGTGCCCTGTACGTGCTCTCGAAGGAGGGCAAGCCCGGGGTCAACGAGCGGTTCACCTTCGCCCACGAGTACGACCACGCGCTCCAGGACCAGCATTTCCCGGTCTTCCGCGACCAGAAGGGCGTCTTCGACCAGAGCGATCGCCTGCTCGCCCGCCAGGCCGTCTACGAGGGCGATGCGACTCTGCTCATGACCCAGTGGGCCGCGGCCAACCTCGATCAGGCCGAGCTCCAGGAGCTCATCAAGTCCAGCAGCGATCCCGCCGCGCAGGCCCTGATGAACCGGATGCCTGCGATCCTGCGCGAGGCGCTCGTCTATCCGTACACGACCGGGCTCTCCTGGGTCCAGCGCGAGCAGAGCACAGCGGGCTGGCACGGCGTCGACGGCGTCTACACCGAGATGCCCCAATCGACGGAGCAGATCCTCCATCCGGAGAAGTACGCCGCACACGAGTCTCCGGTTGCCGTCACGCTTCCTGCCGACCTCGCGACCAGGCTCGGGACCGGCTGGACCATTCCACTGATGGACACGTTCGGCGAGCTCCAGACAGGCATCTGGCTGCGCGAGGGTGGTGTCGACACGGCGGCGGCCACCGATGCCGCGGCGGGCTGGGGAGGCGACCGGCTGGCCGTCCTGAACGGACCCGACGGCGCCTGGGGCGTCGCCTGGAAGACCGCCTGGGACACGACCGCCGATGCGGCCGCATTCGAGACCGCCGCCACGAAGGCCCTCGGCAAGGCGGGCGGCATCGGGCAGGTGCTGCCGGGCGAAGGCGGGAAGGTCCGCTGGGTCGTCGTCGCCAACGACGCCAAGACGCTCGGCAAGGTCGCGGGCGTCCTGGGTCTCGCCGGATAGCGGTCCCGGGCCAGGCCCCGTTCGCCCGCCCCGACCGGCGTTCCTACATCGAGTCGGGCGCGGAGATCCCGAGCAGACCGAGCGCGCTCGCCAGCGTGATCCGGGTCGCCTCGTGCGAGCGCCAGCCGTGCCGCCGACCGCTCGGGCGCTTCGACGTCGACGACCCGCGCGTCGCGATAGAACCCGTGGAACGTCGTGGCGAGCTCCGTGGCGTAGGCCGTGATCCCGTGGGTCTCCTCTGCGGCGACGGCGTCCTCGACGACCTCGGGGAAGCGGGCGACCGCGCGAGCCAGCGCCGCTTCGGGCTCGCCCGCGAGCCACCCGACCACGCCCGGCGCCGGTGCGAGCCCCGCCTCGGCCGCCTTCCGCAGGATCGAGGCGATCCTGGCGTGGGCGTACTGGACGTAGTAGACCGGGTTCTCGTTCGACTGCTTCTTGGCCAGCTCGATGTCGAAGTCGATGGCGGACGTGGCTCCGCGTGAGGCGAAGAACCACCGGGCGGCGTCGACCCCGACTTCGCTCAGCAACTCGTCGAGGGTGATGAACTCGCCGGCCCGCTTGCTCATCGACACCTCCTGGCCATCGCGCACGAAGCGCACCCACGAGTAGAGCAGGACCTGGACGGCCTCGCGGTCGTAGCCCATCGCCTCGGCGGCGTTGCGCACGCGGGCGACGGTCCCGTGGTGGTCGGCGCCCCAGATGTAGATGAGGTGATCGAAGCCGCGACTGAACTTCTCGGTGACGTAGCCGATATCGGCCGCGAAATAGGTCGGCTCGCCCGTCGGAGCGGATGATCACCCGGTCCTTGTCGTCGCCGAACGCGGTCGAGCGGAACCACAGCGCGCCGTCCTGCTCGTAGACGTGGCCGCGCTCGCGCAGGCGCTCGATCGCGCGCTCGACCCAGCCCTCGTCGTGGAGCCGGGCCTCGCTCGTCCAGACGTCGAAGTGGACGCCGAGGCGCTCGAGGCTGGCCTCGATGCCTTCCCGGACCCGGCCGGCCGCCCAGCGCCCGACGATGTCCGCGGCGGCGGCGCCGCCGGCGGCGGATCGGCGGCCGGCCCGGACGTCGTCGGGCAGCGCCCTCGCCAGCTCCTCGACGTAGTCCCGTGGTAGCCATCCTCCGGGATCGGCTCTCCGCGCCGGACCGCCAGGACCGAGGCGCCGAGGTTGCTGATCTGGGCGCCCGAATCGTTGAAGTAGTACTCGCTCGTGACGCGCTGGCCGCCCGCCAGCGAGCACCCGGCACAGCAGGTCGCCGACGAATGCGCCGCGCGCGTTGCCGACGTCAGCGGCCCGGTCGGGTTCGCCGACACGAACTCGACGTTGACCGACCGCGGTCGCGACCGGCGCGACCCGGCCCCAGCCCGCCGGGTCGGCGAGGATCGCCGCGATCGTCGTCTCGAGCGCCTCGTCTCGCGAGCCGCATGTTGAGGAAGCCCGGCGGCGCGACCTCGGCGGTCGCGATCGGCGTGGCGCCCGGGTCGTCGGCCGTCTCGCGATCGAGCTCGGCGCGAGCGCCGTGGCGATCGCCATCGGCGCCATCCGATACGGCCGGGCGAGCTTCATCGCGAGGTTGCTGGCGAAGTCGCCGTGTCGGGATCGGCCGGCCGCTCGACCTCGACGGTGGGTCGGATGACGCCGCCGGCCAGCGGGCAGCGCGCCGGCGGCGACCGCCCGGTCCCAGGCGCGACCGACCGCCGCGCGAACCCGATCGCGGATCGGCTGCTCGGGGGTCGCGGCGTCACGGACGGTCGCTCGTTGCATGGGCGCGGGTCCTTCCTCTGGGGCTCGGACGATGGTACCGGAACGTTAGTCTCGCTCACGGCATGCCTCGCACGCTCGTGGCGCTAGGCTAGATAGTGGGGCACTTCGGTCCGGTGCGGTGGAGCACCAGAGTTGCCGAGAATGGTGCGCGTGAAAGGTCAATCGCAAACTAGTGCCACTAATCTCCACCTGAGCCGCACGGGTTGGCGTTCGGCGCCCGCGTACTACTCGAGCAAGCCCGTAATACCGCCCACCGCACATCCGCCTTCCGTTCCATTTCACCGAGGGTCCACGTCTTGATCATCCATCGACCGAAACTTCGGCATCGCAGGCACTCGCGCGGGCAGGCGCTCGTTGAACTTGCTCTCGTAACCACCGTGATGTGCCTCCTGTTGGTCGGCGCGCTCGACCTCGGCCGCGTCTTCTACGGCCAGATCGCCGTCACAGATGCAGCCAAGGAAGGCGCGCTGGTCGCCTCTCAGGGCGGGACGTACACCGACTCCGTTGGTGCGGCTGTCAATCGAGGCGAAGGGCGGCATCGTGCAGGTCGCGACGCCGAACGTGACCGTACCAACGACCATCCCGGATAAGCCTTGTGGAGATACGGCCAGCAGCCACCACACCGCCTGTCACCGTGACGGTCAAGGCGCCGTTCACAGCTATCACCCCGATCGTTGCGGCGATCCTCTCTGGGAACGGGGGTTTTGTGAGTGCAAGCGTGACAACACCCTGTCGGTACGTTCCGCCCCTGCAGGTCGCGGTCGGACCCCGACCCCAACCCACTGCCGACAGGCACGATCACCGTCACTCCGTCGGTACGGGCGTCGCACCCTTCACCGTGCAGGTCACTCGCCGGGCGGCACGGCCACCTCGTGGGCGTGGAACTACGGCGACGGGGGGACGGTTACGGGACGGACCCCGGCGACACCTCACACCTACCTCCTGCCTGGGCGATACACGATCATCCTGACGCTCACCAACGCGAATGGGTCGGTCGACGTGACAAAAGGACATCACGGTGACCGCCCCGGCGCCGGTGGTGCCAGTGGCCGCATTCACGGCGACGCCGACAACAGGGGTCAACCCGCTGACGGTTACGGTCGTCGATAACTCCGGCGGACAGCCGACGAGTTGGTCCTGGAACTTCGGTGATGGCAGCCCGACGAGCAATCTTCCGGACCCACCGCCTCATGTCTATACCAATCCCGGCTCATACACGATCACCCTCAACGTCGCGAACGCAGTCGGTCCCTCGGTTCTTCCCGCCACTCAGCAGATCGTCGTGGGCAATGCATGCCAGTCCGCCGCCGCCAACTTCACGTACAGCCAGCAGAACAAGAACAGGCCAGTCGACTTCGTCGGGTCACCCACTCCGGGCACGTGTCCTGTGACGCAATGGACGTGGGCTTTCGGCGACGGCGCGACAGCGACCGGACAGGTCTTGTCACACGCCTACGCCTACAGGGACACGTACACGGTGACCCTCACGGTCACGACTGCGTCTGGTGATTCTCAAGATCGGACTGGTGACGACGAAATGACGACTGTCGTCCGACAGCGGCGAACGGGGACAGGCGCTCGTTGAGTTCAGCCTGGCGTCCATGGTGTTCGCCACGATGCTGTTCGGCATCATCGACTTCGGTCGAGGCATCTATCAGTTCAATGGTGTCTCGCAAGCCGCGCGTGAGATCGCCCGTGTCGCGAGCGTCCATCCGGCAAGTCCCGTGCTTGGGAACGGCCCCGAGATCACGGCATGGTGGGCGCACAGAAGGGCATCGTTCCCTATCTCGGCAATCCGACCATCACATGCGTGGACGCCGGGGGTGCGCTTCATCGCCATGCAACTTCGCGACCGATTCGGTAAGGTCATCATATCGGCGCCGTTTGGTGCTGTCACGCCGATTATCAGCAGCTTTCGGCTCGTGGAATATGACCGGCTCCGCCACTTTCCATATCCAATAAGGAGGCTGTTATGAAGAATCCAAGAAATGAGCGGGGCCAGATCCTCGTCTTGTTCGCGCTCGCGCTCGTCGCCATGATCGCGATGGTGGGTCTCATCCTTGACGGTGGCTCGGCGTTCGCCCAGCGCCGACAGGAGCAGAACGCCGCCGACTTGGCTGCGCTGGCCGGCGCAGTGGTCCAGATCAACCAGACGGCGCCGACGACCGGCCGTCATCGCAAGGCGAAGGAAGTGGCCAAGTCGAACGGCTATGACGCGCCGACCTGAACGTGGATACTTCAAACGCCAGCATCACCGGCGGCACGTCGGTGAAGGTGGACATCCTCGCGCCCCACCAGAACTACTTCGCGGGCGTCGTCGGTATGTCGACATGGGACGTGTCGGCGACCGCCACGGCGATCGTCGGGGTGCCGATCGGAGCTATGGGTGCAGCCCCGATCGCGTTCAGTGCGACCGCCTTCGACCTGAGTGGCAAGGTCAAGGAGGGGTACGGCTGCCCGGTCCAGCCTTGTACGCCGATTGGCTTCGGCAATGGCAACGGCGATGTGCCAAACGACGAGGACGATATCTCCTGGACCAACTACGGAACGGAAAACATCGACAGTGGCAACTGCTTCCCGAGACCCGGCAGGACCGAGTCACGTGCTACCTCTCTGGGCTTCAGCTACTGACTCCGACGTTCCAGGTCGGCGACTATGTCGGGCAGATGAATAACGGTGTCCACACGGACACCTTCGGCGATGGGACCACGCAGGACGATAGCGATTGCGCCTTGGGGGGTTCACAGACCACCGTCGAATCATGTTTCGCTGGCAAGGATATCGTCGTCCCGATCGTCTCGCCCGCAGGCAGTGGATTTGCAGCCCACCGGACGACGATAGGAACGGTGGCTGCTTTGAGGGCTGGGCGTTGTTCCACGTCGTGGGCGCGACCAAGCACGGTGGCGTGTCGACGGTCGATGGGTACTTCGTCAGCGGGTTCGTCGCTGGCGTATCGCAAGCTGACATCTGCGTTGATAAGAACTCATGCATCTCCCACGGGTTGTACGCACTGAAGTTGGTCAACTAGTGTCTCACGCCCCGAATGGGGTCGATTTTTTAATTCGGGCCAGCGTAGCGTCCGGTGCATGGCTGCTCATCCCGCGCCTCCGTTGGGTGTGAGCGAGACCGAAGCTGAAGCCCTCCGGGTGATGACCCGCGCGGGCACGACCGAGCAGCGCACGGCGATGCGTGCCAAAATCATCCTGCGGACGGCGGAGGGTGCCGCTTACCATCGAGCGGCCGTACGCCGGCTGGCCCGGTGGCCCGCCGATCTGGGACGGCGCGAGGACGAAGGCGCCGTTCTCGATCGCCCGGGCGCGAAGGAGCACCTCCCAGTGGTCGCGTCCGGTGCGCTCGGTGAAGTTGGCGGGGACCGTGAGGATTCCGGCACCGGCCAGCGCGAGCGCCCGGTACAGCTCCGGAAAGCGGAGGTCGTAGCAGATCGTCAGGCCGATCGTCGTGCCGTCGACGTCGGCGGTGACGAGGCGGTCGCCCGCGGTGACCCGAGCGGACTCCGTGTCCACCGGACCGTCCTCGACCGCGACGTCGAACAGGTGGATCTTCCGGTACGTGGCCGCGACCGAGCCGTCCGGCGCGATGAGCGCCGAGGTGTTGTACGGCCGTCGGGGATCGGCGCTCGTCTCGGCGGTGCTGCCGACGAGGATCCAGGCGTCACGCCGGCGGGCGACCTCGCAGAACGGGCCGTGTGCGGCCCCGGGATCGGCCGCGCGGATGCCCGAAAGCCGTCGTCGTCGCCGCGGTACTGGAGGTACTCGGGGAGGGCGACCAGGCGCGCGCCGTCCGCCGCCGCTTCGTCGGCGAGCTCCGCCGCGCGCGTCACGTTGGCCGCCGGATCGTCGGTGGCGTCGGTCTGGACGAGCGCGACTCGAAGGGACGGGGCAGTCATCCGCGCCATGGTAGGTCTCGCCCTTCCGCGGCGCGCGATCCCCGCGCGACGCGGCACGAGGCCCTCGCGCACCCGCGTTGCCGGCGCCCGATGGTCCGGGGTGCCGCGTTATGCTCGCGGGCATGACGATCCCCGGGCTCGTGGCCGTGCGCACGTACGAGCGCCCGTGGCTGTCCAAGGACATCGTGGCCGGGCTCGTGCTCGCCAGCCTGCTCATCCCGCAGGGCATGGCCTACGCGGAGCTGGCGGGCCTGCCGCCGATCACGGGCCTGTACACCTCGATCATGTGCCTGCTCGCCTACGCGGTGTTCGGGCCGTCCCGGATCCTCGTCCTGGGACCCGATTCTGCGCTCGGCCCGATGATCGCGGCCACGATCTTCCCGTTGATGGCGGCGGGAGCCGATCCAACCCGGGCGGTAGCGCTTGCCTCGGTGCTTGCCTTGATGGTCGGGGCGTTCATGCTCCTCGGGGCGTTGGCCCGCCTCGGCTTCATCGCGGACCTGCTCTCGAAGCCGACCCAGATCGGCTACATGAACGGGCTCGCCCTGACCATCCTCATCGGCCAGCTGCCCAAACTGTTCGGCTTCTCGACCGATGCTGACGGCCTCGTGAACGAAGCAGTCGCCTTCGTCCAGGGCGTCGTGGCCGGTGATACGGTGCCCGCCGCGCTCGCCATCGGAGTCTTCGGCCTCGTGCTGATGCTCATTCTTCAGCGCTGGATGCCGGCGCTCCCTGGGGTCCTCATCGCGGTCGTCGCCTCGATGATCGCGGTCTTCCTGCTCGATCTGGGTGCACGGGGGGTTTCACTCGTCGGTGTGCTGCCGAGCGGACTGCCGCCCCTGACCATCCCGCGCGTCGAGCTGGCGGACATACCGCTCCTGGTCGGTGGTGCTTTGGGCATCGCGGTCGTCTCGCTGGCGGACACCATCTCGACGTCATCGGCGTTCGCGACGCGCTCGGGTCAGGACGTCGACGCGAACCAGGAGATGGTCGGGATCGGTGCCGCTAACGTGGCTGCCGGACTATTCCAGGGGTTCCCCGTCAGCACGAGCGCCTCGCGCAGCTCCGTCGCGGAGCGGGCCGGCTCCAAGACGCAGCTGACCGGGGTGATCGGCGCGGCCATCATCGCCGTGACGCTGGTCTTCCTGCCCGGCCTCTTCCAATACCTGCCCCAGCCGATGCTGGGGGCGGTCGTCATCGTCGCCGCGCTATCACTCGCAGATATCCCGGGTGCCACCCGGCTGTGGCGGCAGCGTCACACCGAGTTCTACCTGTCGATGGCTGCCTTTGCCGGTGTCGCGTTCGTGGGCGTGCTCGCTGGCATCGCGATCGCGGTGGTCCTGTCCATCCTCGATGTCTTCCGGCGGGCGTGGGGTCCGTATCGAACGATCCTCGGCGACGTCGAGGGGCTGCCCGGCTACCACGACATCCGGATGTATCCCGACGCCGAGCAGGTTCCCGGCCTGGTCATCTACCGGTTCGACGGCCCGCTCTTCTTCGCCAATGCCCGGACCTTCCGCGACGAGATCCGGGCTCTCGCGCGAGCCGATCCGCCGCCGCGCTGGATCATCGTGGCGTCTGAGCCGATCACGGACGTCGACACGACCGCGGCCGACATGCTCGAGGAGCTCGACGCCGACCTGGAGGCTGCCGGCGTGAATCTCGTCTTCGCCGAGATGAAGGACGCGGTCCGGGGCAAGATCAAGCACTACGGGCTGGAGTGGATGCGCGACGAGGACGCGTTCTACCCGACCGTCAACCGGGCCGTGAAGGACTATCGAGCCGCCACGGGGCAGCCGAAGCCGGACGACTGAACGGCGCGCTCTGCGCGCGGATCAGGCCTGGACCGGAGGGACGGTCGACACCCGTCCTGCAGCGATTGCCTCGACGTAGGCCTTGTGGTCGCGCTCGTTGAGGTCGGCGTACGTCTCGGCCAGGTCGGCGATGGCGCCATCGAAGGTGTCGCTCGTGCCCAGGTACGCCGTCATGGCCACCGCGTCGCCACTCCGCGCGTGGGACCTCGCGAGCGCCCGCGCGCAAAGCGCGCCGTAGAACGACAGCCCCGGCGGCCGCAGCGAGGCGATATCCACGGACCCCTTCATGTCCCACAGCTGGCGGAAGTAGAAGTCGCGCCCGCCGGGTCCCCGCGTCCAGCCGAGGAAGATATCCGGCGTCGCCTGCATGAGCCGTTGCCCAACGACGACCCGTTCCCCGTTGTTGTCATGGTGGCTGGATTCGAGGTACGAATCGAGGACGGAGGCTGAGGCCTCCTTGGCCTGGAGGATGAGCGGGTCGCCGTGGTCGCGGCCCTCGAGCAGGACGACGAAGCACCGCGTACCCACGCTCCCGACACCGACGACCTTCAGCGCGAAGTCCACGAACCGATAGCGCTCGACCAGCTCGCGCCGATTCTCGGCGAGCGTGGCCCGATAGTCGGCGAAGGTCTTGGCCAACGCCGGTGCGCCACCGGGGATCTCGATGTGGTAGATGACCGGTGGGTCGTCGACGATCCGCCACTCGTCGTTGACGACCGTCGTCAGGCTCTCCACGGCGCGGATGGCGTCCTTGCCGCGCGCCTTTGCGAACATGGCACTGACCCGGGCCTTCGCTTGCTTCGGATCGACCCCCTTCATGTCCGGAATTCCGGCAAGCATCTCGGCCACGATGGACTCGGAGGTCGTGCGGTCGTACCAGATGTCGAGCAGGCGCATCCCGGCGAATGCCGCCTGGGCTTCCCGGTAGCCGCGGACGGTGGCGAGCACCGACTGGCGGCCCTCGGCCGGCGTGAACCCGTTGCTTCGGGCGGCGATGAGCACGCTGATCGCGAGTCGCTTCACGTCCCACTCCCAGGGGCCCGGGAGCGTCTCGTCGAAGTCGTTGGCATCGAAGACCAGCTGGCGCTCGGGCGATGCGAACAGCCCGAAGTTCGACAGATGGGCGTCGCCGCTCGCCTGGACGATGATCCCGCTCCTGGGCGTGGTGGCGAGGTCCGCGGCCATGACGGCCGGCGTGCCCCGGTAATAGGCGAACGCCGACTCGGCCATCCGCGCGTGGCGGAGCGGGACGAGCTCCGGCAGGCGATCCTCTTCCTGCGCGGCAAGGATCGCGATCGGGTCGCGGTCGGCGGGTAGCTCGAGAGCGGCCTGGCTGCTGCGCGGGGCGTTCTGGCGGGCGGCGCGTCCGGCCGCGACCCGCTGCTCGACGGTGACCCACGGCCGCGGGGTCCAGGCGTCGAGCGATGGGGCGCCCGGCGTCCAGGCCGCCTGGAGCTGAGTCTGGTCGATGGCCTGTGGCTTCGCCCGAGCAGCCCGGTCGAGGGACGTGCGCGTAGGCATGGAGCGGATTGTAGGCCCGTGCTGCGACGGCCACCTGCCCTGTGGCCGGTGTGCCCGCGGCGAGGATGTGGCCCCTCGTCGGGTCATACTTGTCGCGGAGGCAACGGGTGGCCCGACGGAGCGGATCGTGCCGATGGCCATGACGATCGTCATCGCGGCGGGGTGTGCGTCGAGCACCGGCCCATCCGCCAGCCTCGCCTCGATTCTCTCCTGTCGTCTCGAGCCCGGCCGCCGCGCCCGCGATCGTCGTCCCGCGAGCGCCGTGCCGCGCGAGCATCGCCGTGATCGGCTCCGCGCCCGCGACCGGCCGCGGCGGTCCGCCGCCCCACCAGTCCCGCGCCCGCGACGACACCCACCGCCACGCCGTCCGCGGAGCCGTTCGTGCTGCGATCGTCGGCGTTCGAGGAGGGTGGCGACGATCCCGCGGGACGCGACATGCGACGGCGCTGACCGGTCGCCCGCGCTCACCTGGAGCGGCGTGCCCGCCGGTACGGCGGCCCTCGTCCTCGTGGTCGACGACCCGGACGCGCGCGGATTCGTCCACTGGCTGGCCCTCGACCTTCCGGGCGGCGCCGCCGGATCGCTCCCCGGTGCGGTGGCTGCGAATGCTCCGGCGCCGCAGCAGGGTCGCAACGACTTCGGTCGCGTCGGGTGGGGCGGGCCGTGCCCGCCGTCCGGCACGCATCACTACCAATTCGCCCTCAGCGCGCTGGCGGCACCGCTGGGCCTGGCAGGCCACCCGGACGGCAAGGCGGTCCAGGCTGCACTGAAGTCGGCGACGATCCTCGGGCAGGCCACGTTGACGGGCACCTACCGGCGACGCTGAGCCCGTCGCTGGAGAGGTCCGCCACAGAGGCCTCACCGCCGGCCCCGCCGTCCGGCCGACGACCTACTCTTCCGGGCCCTCCAGGATCTCGAGGTTCATCGGCAGCCGGACCGTGAAGGTCGTGTCGCCCACCTCGCTCTCGACCGCGATCTCGCCGCCGTGCTGCTGGACGATGTGGCGCGTCCCGGCCAGGCCGATGCCACTGCCGCTGACGGCACCCGCCGTATTCGACGCGCGGTAGTACGGCTCGAACACGCGATCCAGCTCGGGTGGTGGGATTCCGATCCCGTGATCGCGCACGGTGAAGACGGCCCAGTCGTCGCCGCCACGGCGCTCCTTCGACACCCGGACCGTGATCTCGCCGCCGCGCGGGCTGTACTTGAGGGCGTTCGAGATGAGGTTGGAGACGATCCGCTCCATCCGCGCCTCGTCCCAATCGCCGAAGATCCGCCCGGGCCAGTCTCGACGTGGATCGTGTGTCGCGGGCTGATCTTCTGGTACTCGCTCGCGAGCCGGTTGACGACCCGGACGAGGTCGGTCGGCCCGAGGTCGAGCTCGAGCTCGTGGCCCATCCGCAGCCTCGTCAGGTCGAGCAGCTCATCGACCAGCCGAACCAGCTGGGCCGTGCTCTCGTCGATGACGTCGAGGCCTTCGGCCAGCTCCTCCGATCCTTCGCGATCGGCCCGCGCGATCGCGCGCTGGAGGAGGTTGGCATTGCCCTTGATGATCGTGGCCGGCGTCTTGAGGTCGTGCGAGATGGCCGCCAGGAACTCGTCCTTCTGCCGATCGAGATCGCGCAACGGGCTGATGTCCTGGAAGACCGCCACGCCTCCCGCAGCATGTCCCTGCCCATCGAAGAATGGCGCGCTGTTCACGAGGATCGGCACGTCCTGGCCGGTGACCGTGTTCGTGATGACGAGCTGTTCGCCGCGGACGACCTCGCCACCGAAGACGGCGCGGGCAAGGGGATGATCCGTGGGTAGGGAGGTCGCGTCGTCGCGGCGGGTGCCCAACGGCCCGTGATCGAGGCCGACTCGTTCGGGGACCGCGCCCATGATGTCGGCGGCCGCGGCGTTGCTGAGGTAGACCTGTCCGCTCGCGTCGGCGATCAGGATGGCCTCGGGCATGACGTCGACGACCTGGCGGAGACGGGCGAGACCCGCTTCGGCCTCGCGCGCGCCGCCTGCTCCTGGACGAGGTCCTCGGCCCGCATGTTCGCGAAGATCGTGCTCAGCACGACACCGATGCTCTCGCCGAGCTGGTCGAGGAAGGCGAGATGGATCTCGCTGAGCTCGTCGATCGACGCGAGCTCGATCACGGCGCGTGTCTCACCCTGGAAGAGCACCGGGAGGAGCACGATCGAGCGGGGAGCGACCTCTCCGAGCGCCGACCCGATCTTCACGTAATCGGATGGGACCCCACGAAGCTGGATCCGCCGGCGGTCCTCGGCGCACTGGCCGAGCAGCCCCTCGCCGAATCGGACCTCGGCCGGCGGCTTCGGGACCATCTCGCGGGGGTAGGTGGCGAGGAGCGTGAGCTTCGGCGGGTCGCCATCCAGCGCGTCGCAGGTAGAAGACGCCCCGCTGCATGCCGACGAGCGGGGCGAGCTCGGTCAGGATCATCCGGGCGACGATGTGCAGGTCGCGCTGGCCCTGGAGCATCCGCCCGAAGCGGGCGATGTTGGTCTTGAGCCAGTCGACTTCGCGGTTGCGCTGGGTCGTCTCCCGCAGGTTGCGGATCATCTCGTTGACGTCGTCCTTGAGGATCTCGACCTCGCCCTGGGCGTCGACCTGGATCGAGCGCGACAGGTCGCCGCGGGTCACGGCGGTGGCGACCTCGCCGATGGCCCGGACCTGGGTCGTCAGGTTGGCGGCGAGCTGGTTGACCGAATCGGTCAGGTCCTTCCAGGTGCCGTCGACCCCGCGGACCTGGGCCTGCCCACCGAGCTTGCCCTCGGTGCCCACCTCGCGAGCCACGCGGGTGACCTCGCCGGCGAAGGCGTTGAGCTGGTCGACCATCGTGTTGATGGTGTCCTTGAGCTCGAGGATCTCGCCCCTCGTGTCGACGGTGATCTTCTTCGACAGGTCGCCGCGCGCGACCGCGGTCGTGACCTCGGCGATGTTGCGGACCTGGCTCGTCAGGTTGCGAGCCATCGAGTTGACCGCTTCGGTCAGGTCCTTCCAGGTCCCGTCGACCCCCGCGACCTGGGCCTGCCCGCCGAGCTGGCCCTCGGTGCCCACCTCGCGAGCCACCCGGGTCACCTCGCCGGCGAAGGCGTTGAGCTGGTCGACCATCGTGTTGATGGTGTCCTTCTGGACCAGGAACTCACCGCGGACGTCCACCGAGATCTTCTTGGACAGGTCGCCCTTGGCGACGGCCGTCGTCACGTCGGCGATGTTGCGGGCCCGTTCGGTGAGGTTCCGCGACATCAGATTGATGTTGTCGGTCAGCTCCTTCCAGATGCCGCCGACATCGCGGACGTCGGCCTGGCCGCCCAGCTTGCCCTCGGTCCCGACCTCGTGGGCGACACGGGTGACCTCGCGCGCCAGGGCATTGAGCTGGTCGACCATCGTGTTGATCGTGTTCTTCAGCTCCAGGATCTCGCCGCGGACGTCGACCGTGATCTTCTGGGAGAGGTCGCCATTCGCCACGGCGGTCGTGACATGGGCGATGTTGCGGACCTGGCTGGTGAGGTTCGCGGCCATGAGGTTGACCGCTTCGGTGAGATCCTTCCATGTCCCGCCGACGCCGCGCACGTCGGCCTGCCCGCCGAGCTTGCCCTCCGTGCCGACCTCGCGCGCCACGCGGGTGACCTCGCCCGCGAACGCGTTCAGCTGATCGACCATCACGTTGATGGTGTCGGCGAGATGCTTGTACTCGCCGCGGAGGGGCTGCCCGTCGATCTCGGTCGCCATGCGCTGCGACAGGTCGCCTCGAGCGACCGCCTCGAGAACCCGGCTGACCTCGAGCATCGGCTCCGTCATGTCGCCGACCAGCTGGTTGACGGCCGCTTCATTGCGCGCCCACCCGCCCGTCGAGCCGATCGCAACACGATGGTCGATCCGCCCCTCGCGTCCGACCGCGCGGCTGACGCGGCGAAGCTCCGCGGCTGTTCGCAGGTTGAGCTCGACGATCTCGTTGAACGTCTCGGCGATGGCCGCCGTTATGCCCTGACCGGCGACGGGGAGGCGGACCCGGAAGTCCCCATCGCGCATCGCCTGGAGCGCGACGAGCAGGGTCAGACCGTCGGGGCCGTCGAGTTGAAGCCCGTCGGTTTCGGCTGGGTCCGCGGGACGGTCGAACTGGATGGCGCACACGAAATGTCGGCAAACCCCTGTCAGGTCGGACGAATGTAGCGGCCCGGCGGCCGACCGGACCTTGCAGACTCGTTATCGGCGGGGCTGATCGCGTGACAGTCGAATGCTGGACTTCAGACGGGCCTCCATCGGCAGCTGAGATCCGATATCGATCGTCGCCCGATCGTCGGGCGCTGGCGCCTCAGCCGGGACCCTCCGGGCCGGTCTGGGGCGCCGCACTGTCGGAGGGTCCAGGCTCGATGGCCGGGGCCGCCCCGGCCGCCCCGGCCGACGGTCCGCCCGCGACCAACGATCGCGCCGCCGGCGGCCGGCCCGGGCTCGTTGGCAGCCATCCAGGTAGCCGCGGAACGCCTCCGCGAGCTGGGTGATCTCGAGCGGGATGATGTACTTGGTCGACGGGCTCGCGCCGAGCGCCTTGAACGCCTCGAGGTACTGGAGGGCCATCGTCTTCTGGTCGACCTGCGAGGCCGCCTGGTAGATCCGTCTCGATCGCGAGCGCGAAGCCCTCGGCGCGCAGGATCGCGGCCTGGCGGTCGCCCTCGGCGCGCAGGATCTCGGCCTGCTTGGCGCCTTCGGCGACGTTGATCGCCGACTGGCGACTGCCTTCCGATTCGGTGATGACCGCGCGCCGCGTCCGCTCGGCCGAGAGCTGGCGGTTCATCGCGTCCTGGACGTCGCGTGGCGGCGTGATCTCGCGGATCTCGACGGTCGTGACCTTGCCGCCCCACCGCTCGGTCACCTCGTCCAGCTTGACCCGCAGGACCTCGTTGATCTGCTCCCGCTTGGACAGCACGTCGTCGAGCAGGATGTCGCCGACCACGGCGCGCAGCGTCGTCGTCGCGATGTTCTGCAGCGCGCCGTTGAAGTCCTGGACCTCCACGACGCTCTTGTACGGCTCGACGATCCGCCAGTAGATCAGGAAGTCGATGCTGATCGGGGCGTTGTCCTTGGTGATGCTGGTCTGGCTCGGGACCTCGATGAACTGCTCGCGCAGGTCGACCCTGATGCCGCGCTGGACGATCGGCACGACGAAGCACCCAGCCCGGGCCCTTGACCTCCTCCGGGCTCGTCCGGCCGAGCGTGAAGACCAGGATCCGCTCGTACTGGTTGACGATCTTGACGGCCGCGAAGAACAGGAGCAGCAGCGACCAGGAGGATGAACACGAGCGCGACGACGACCGCGAGGAGTTCCATCGAGCGCCTCCTACTCCTCCGCCGGCGCGGGCGGCCGGCTCGGTTCGACGATGAGCGTCAGCCCGTCCTGGCCGACGACGCGGATCTGGTCCCGACCGGGATCGGCGCTCCGGTTGGCGAACGTCGCGGTCCATTGCTCCCCGAGGACGAAGACGACGCCCGATGGGGCCAGGGCGGTTTGGCCACGCCGCGCGTTCCGACCGCGACCTCGGTGACACCGCCCGCCCCGAAGGCGTCCTCGTTCGCGCCGCGACGCCGGGTGGCGGCCCGCACGACCACCGACGACGACAAGGACCAGATGACGGCCACGATGGCGCCGGGCGAGCACCTGGTCTGCGGTCACGTCGCACCTCCTGGCCGGGCAGGGCACCGGACGGCCGCGGTCCCACGATGAGCGTAAGCCCATCCTGACCGACGACGCGGACCCGTTCACCGCGGGGATCTCCGCGCCGGCCGTCGGACCGCGCCGACCATTCCTCGCCGGCCGCGTAGACGACGCCGAACGGTGCGAGCGCCGTCTTGACCACGCCGTCGCTGCCGGCCGGCACCGTGGTCGTTGCCGCCCGCGCCATAGGCGCCGCGCATGGGCGCGGCTGCGGCGCCCGACGCGGACGACGCACCAGCACGAGCAGCAGAACCCGCCGGTCAGAGCCGCCATGAACATGATCAGCGGGGTGGCGACCGCCACGTCCGGGGCCGTCGGGGAGCCTGGCGCCGTGTACAGGGCGAACGCGCCCAGCACGAAGCAGATCATGCCGCCGACGCGAGCAGGCCGTGGCTGGTCACCGTGAACTCGAGCAGGAACAGGACGACGGCCAGCCCGATGAGCAGCACGCCCGCCACGTTGAGCGGCAGGCTGCCGAAGCCGATGAACGCGAGGATCAGCGCGATCGCGCCAAGGATGCCGGTGACGAAGTTCGGGCTCTGCAGCTCGAACAGGAGGCCGTAGAAGCCGAGGGTCATCAGGATGAACGCGATGTTCGGGTCGGACAGCAGGTGGAGGATCGACTGGAACGGGTTCATCGAGGTCGACGAAGGGGGCGTCGGCGATATCCACGGTGACCGGCACGCGTTCACGTCGACGACCTGGCCATCGGCCTTGCGCCGGACGTCATCGAGCGAGGTCGCGATGCCGTCGACGGCTCCGATGGCGACCGCCTCGACCGCCGACGTGGAGACCGCCTTGTCGACGGTGGAGACCGCCCAGTCGTCGTTCCGTCCGCGTGTCTTCGCGATCGAACGGATGTTGGCGATCGCATCGTTCTTACCTTCTCGCCGATCGTGCCGGTCATGTCCTCGCCACCGGAACCGACCGGCGAGGCCGCCCCGATGTTCGTGCCCGGGGCCATGTAGGCGAGGTGCGAGGCGAGGGTGATGAAGGTTCCGGCGCTGGCGGCACGGCCGCCGCTGGGCGACACATACACGATGGTCGGGAGCGGAGCCTCGAGCAGCGCCGAGACGATCCGTTGCGTGGCGTCGAGGCTGCCGCCGGGGTGTTGAGCGTGACGATCATCGCCGGCGAGTCGTCCTCGGCCGCGCGCTTGACCGACTCCTCGATGTAGCCGGCCATCACGTTGTCGACGACGCCCGTGGCGGTGAGGACGTAGACCGGGGCCGTCGGGTCGCCGGCCGTGCCGGGAGTCAGGGTCGGGGTCGCGCTCGCGGGGGCGCCGGCGCCTGCGCTTGGACCTGCACTGGACCCGCGCTCGCGCCCGCGCTCGGGCCTGCGCGCTGCGGCGCACGAGCTGCTCGCGCCCCACTCGCGCCTGCGCTTGGACCCGCGCTCGCGCCCGGACTCGCGCCCGGACTCGCGCTCGGACCGACCGCGCGCGCCACGCTTGCGGGCGACGCACCCAAGACGAGGGCCGTACGATCCATGCCATCGCAGCCGCCAGCACCAGGCGGCCTAGGCGGACGGTCATCGGGGCCACGCGCGACGAGCGCATCTCTGTTCTCCTCGCGCCCATTATCACGCTCGGGGCGCGGACCGCTCGTGCGTTCAGTCGTCGCCGTTGGTGCTCTCGCGCCCGGGGTCGGCCTCGGTCATCGCCGTCGATAGCCAGATCCCCCCCGCCGACACCGAGAGCAGGATCCCGCCGATCGCGAGCCACGGCCCGAAGACCACGCCGAGGACCACGCCTCCCAGTCCCAGCGCGACCACGAACGGCGCCCAGCCCGGCCGCGGCATCACCGGGGCTCCCTCGCGCGGCATCGCTGCTCGAGCATGCCGCCTCTCGAGGATGATCGCCGCACCGATCCCGGAGGCCATCCCAACCCGATCAGCAGCAGGGTTCCGGCCACCTCGTATGTGAGGAACCAGTACGCGGTGCCAACGAGGAGTCCGAAGACGGCCATCGACGCGAGCAGCCGGACCTCGGGCGATCGCGCGGTCATCGCTGGTCGCCGGGCCGTCCCGCATCGAGGACCGGTCGGGTCGGACCGGATGGGCGGGAGATCACGGAAGTTGCCGTGCGGCGGCGGAGAGTCGGTCCACCACTCGAGCGTGCCTCCGCCCCACGGGTTGGGCGGCTCGGTGGCGGGCTTGCGCAAGGCCAGGCCGACCGCCAGGACGAACGGCAGGACACCGAGGCCCAGGATCGCCGAGCCGATCGTCGACACCTGGTTGAGCTGCGTCCAGTCGTTCGTGGCGGCGTAATCGGCGATGCGTCTCGGCATCCCCATCATCCCGAGGGCGTACTGCGGGATGAAGGTCAGCGTGAACCCGACGACGAACAGCGCGAAATGGATCCGGCCAAGGGGCTCGGACAGGCGTCGCCCCGACATCTTCGGGAACCAGTAGTAGAGGGCCGCGAAGACCGCGAACACCGATCCGCCGACCAGCGTGTTGTGGAAGTGCGCGACGACGAAGTACGTGTCCTGGAGATGGAAGTCCAGGGCGGGCGAGGCGACGATGATCCCCGTTATCCCGCCCAGCAGGAACAGGTAGAGGAACCCGATCGCCCACAGCATCGGCGCCTCGAATGTCAGCGGCCGCCCCACATCGTCCCGATCCAATTGAAGAACTTGACCCCGGTGGGGACGGCGATCGCGAACGAGGCGAGGCTGAAGAAGGGCAGGCTGACCGCCCCGGGCGTGAACATGGTGGGCCCACACCGTCATCGAGAGGCTCGCGATGGCGATGTCGCCAGGACGAATGCCGAATAGCCGAAGATCGGCTTCCGGCTGAACACCGAGATGATCTCGGTGATGACTCCGAAGAACGGCAGGATGAGGATGTAGACCTCCGGGTGACCGAAGAACCAGAACAGGTGCTGCCACAGAACGGCGTTGCCGCCGGCGGCGGGGTCGAAGAAGGTCCGCCGAGTCGCCGGTCGATGAACAGCATGGCCAGCGCTGCCGTCAGGACCGGGAACGCGAACAGGATCATCAGCGCGGTGACGAGGATGTTCCAGGTGAAGATCGGCATCCGGAACATCCGCATCCCGGGCGCCCGCAGCGTGTAGATGGTGGCGATGAAGTTGATGGCGCCGAGCACCCCTGAGATGCCGACGAGGGCAAGCCCGACGATCCAGAGGTCGAGGCCGGCCCCGGGCTCCCAGGTCGGGTCGCTGAGGGGGACGTAGCCCGTCCACCCGGCCGCGGCCGGTCCGCCCCGGACCAGGAAACCGCTCAGCACGACGAGCGCCCCGAACAGGAACATCCAGAACGACAGCGCGTTCACGCGCGGGAAGGCCATGTCCTCGGCGCCGATCTGGAGCGGGACGATGTAGTTCGCCAGGCCGACGGCCATCGGCGTCCCGAACAGCAGCAGCATGATCGTGCCGTGCATCGTGAACAGCTGGTCGTAGCCCTCTTCTGTGGTCAGCTGGAGGCCGGGCGCGGCGAGCTCGGTCCGCATCTCCGCCGCCAGCAGGCCGCCGACGAGGAACATCACGAATGCCGAGGAGATGTAGAGGACGCCGATCCGCTTGTGATCGGTCGTGGTGAGCCACCCGGTCAGGCCGCCCACCTCCGGATGCGGCAGGGCGAGGGGGCGGGTCGCCGGCTCGGGAAGCGCCGTGTCGCTCATGACGCAGCCGATGGGGCGGGGGAGGGCGATGCCGCCGGGGCCGGGGAGGCGGCCAATGCCGAACGGCCGGCGATGCCGCAGACCGGCCGGCGATCCCGACGGCGCCGCGTGACCCGCCAGCCACGACTCGAACTCGGGCCGCGTGACCGCCCGGACCGTGAGCAGCATTCGGTCGTGGTAGACGCCGCAGAACTCGGCGCACTGCCCGCCGTACCCGCCCGGCTCATCGACCGTGAAGTCGAACTCGGTCGGGTGGCCCGGGATGGCGTCCCGCTTGAACAGGAAGGCCGGCACGTAGAACGAGTGATGACGTCGTCGGAGGTCAGCAGCACGTGCACCGGTTCGCCGACAGGCACCACCATCTCGGCGGGCGCCTCCCGCGTCCCGGTCACCGTGACCCCGGAGCCTTCGTAGTCGAACCGCCACTGCCAGCGGAAGGCTTCCACGTGGACCGTGACCGCCCCGCCCTCGTGGGCGTCGATCCGCTGGAGCGCGAGCAGCGTCATCACGAACAGGAAGAGCACGATCAGGATGGGCCCGGTCGTCCAGGCGATCTCGAGCGGCAGCGCATGGCGGAACTCGGATCGCGGCGGCTCGCCCGGGACGTCCGACGCACGCCGCCGGTACCTGAATATCGCGAAGGTGATGAGGCCCCACACGAGGAGGCCGACCGCCGCCGCGGCGACGAGGAACACCGTCCACAGGTCGGCCACCGCTCGGGCCTGGCTCGTGGCCGGACTCGGAAGGCATCCGCCGACGACCAGGCCGATCGCCGCCGCGCCGATCGCCGTCCGCGCCCTCACGGCGACTCCTCGCGTCTGGCCTGCCGACCCCGTTCGATGGCGAGGCGATAGACGATCAGACCCACGGCGATGGGCGCGACGATGGCGAGGACCCGCAGGACGCCCGTCAGGTTTTCGAGCCCCACCTGAAGGAACACGGCGAGGACGTCGTTGCCCCCGGCGATCGTCAGGACGAGGAGCAGCGTCAGGGCGCCGGCCCCGATGGCGGCCCGCTTCGGGGCCTGCCACGGGTACTGGAGCAGGTGGTGCTCGTCGCGATCGTGGCTGAACCGGGACTCGATGAAAGGCCATAGCGTGAAACCCCCGAACACGACGGCGGGCAGCAGGATCCCGGGGATGAACGGGCTCGGGATCGTCACGCCGAGGATGGTCGGCTCCCAGTTCGGACCGATACGCAGCGAACCCTCGAGCCAGCCGAGATACCAGTCCGGCTGAGCGGGAGAGCTGACCGCGTAGGGCAGGAATGGCCCGTAGACCCAGACCGGGTTGATCTGCACGAGCCCCGCCACTCCGGCGAGCACCGCCGCCGTGAGGAACATCAGGCCCAGGGAGCGGAACGCCTGCCCGGGCCAGAAATGCCGCCCGATCACGTTCATCTCGGTCGCTCGGCCGCCCGGATACTGGGTGTGCTTCTGCAGCCACAGGATGCCGAGGTGGACGGTGACCAGACCGACCATCAGGGCCGGGATCAGCATGATGTGGAACACGTAGAAACGGCCGATCAGGTCGGGCGTCGGAAACTCGCCACCGAACACCAGGTAGGCCAGCCACGGCCCGACGAACGGGACCGCGAAGGCCACCGAGTACATGATCCGCAGGCCCGTCCCGGACAGCAGGTCGTCCGGCAGCGAGTAGCCGAGTCAGCCCGGCCGCCAGCGCGAGCAGCAGCAGCGTCACGCCGACAAGCCAGTTGATCTCGCGGGGCCGCCGGAAGGCGCCGGTGAAGAACACGCGGGCCGCGTGGACGACGATCGAGGCGACGAAGACGACCGCCGCCCAGTGATGGACCTGGCGCATGAGGAGACCGGCCCGGACCTCGAACGACAGGCGCATGACCGAGTCGAAGGCGCCGAGACCTGCGCGCCCGCCAGCGGCGCGTACGGTCCGTCGTAGGTCGTGAGGCGGCTGTCGGCCGAGAAGAAGAAGGTCAAGAAGACCCCGGTCGCGACGAGCACGACGTAGCAGAACAGCGCGATCTCGCCCAGCAGGAACGACCAGTGATCGGGGAAGACCTTGCGGAGGACGCTCCGAGCCACGGTCGCGAACCCCGTGCGCTCGTCGAGCCACCTGACGACGCGGTCGAGCTCGGTCGCCTCGTCCGGCTGGGACGTCGCCGGCTCGGGCGGCTGGGCGGTAGACGGCTCCGGCTCCGCCTGAGTCGTCGGCGCACGCGTCGGGGGGCTGGTCATGACGTGAGGTTCCAGAACCCTGGGCCGACGGGCGCCGAGAAGTCGCCGGTGGCCACGAACGTCCCATCGGGCTGGAGCGCGATCGGCAACTGGGGCAGCGGCCTGGCAGCCGGTCCGAAGACCGGCGTCGCGCCGTCGAGCACGTCGAAGGTCGACTGGTGGCACGGGCAGATGAGCTTCTGCTCGCTCGCCCGATAGAGGCCCACCGGACAGCCGGCGTGGGTGCAGATCTTCGAGTACGCGACGAAGCCCTCCGGCGCCCAGCTGGCGCGCTCGGGAGGGAGGTGCAGGGCCTCGGGCGCGACGTGGATCAGGAGCGTCTGGCTGTCGGCCGATCCGACGTCGCCCTCGGGAAAGACGGTCGTGATCGCATCGATCGGGAGGCCGTTCGCGAGGACCGGCTGGCCGTCCAGCCCGACGAGACGCTTTCCCGCGCCCCAGGAGGTCGAGAACAGCTCGCGCCCGGGTGCCGGTCCGAGCGACAGGACCGGGATCGCCAGTGCCGCCCCGAGAGCGCCCAGCGCGGCAAGCAGCATCCCGACGAGCAGGGTGCGTCGGGTGAACCCGGCTTCGTCATCGATGGTCGCCTTGAGATCCTCGGCCGCTGCCGGAGACGCCGGGGAGTGGCGGATCTCGATCACGTCCGGGGTGTTCATCAGGTCCTGCGCCCACAGGACGATCCCGATGCCGAGCGCGCCGAGGGCGACGGCCAGGAGGACGCCTTCGACCTGGGTCTGGCCGCCGAGGATGTACACGCCCAGCACGGCCAGACCGGTGAGGCAGGTGATCCCGAACAGCCCGACGATGAGCCACTCGGTCCGGGACCGGCCCCGGTTCACCGGTGTCCTCGCCGACCGACCCACCGAGCGATCAGGAGCAGGCCGACGCCGTAGGCGATCCAGGCCACGTAGCCCTCGGCGACGGGTCCCGTGCCACCGACGGGCTGGCCCCCCGGCGAGGCCCGATCGCGCAGGAATGCGAGGTATGCGGCGATGTTCTCGACGTCGGCATCTGAGATCTGGTGCTCGTCGAAGGCCGGCATCACGCCCGGCCCCGTGCGGATCGCCTCGCCGACCTGGGTGGGCGCCGTCCCCAGCAGCGGCGGCGCGACCGAACCGCCGCCGACCGCGTCGCCGCTCGCACCGGCTCCATGGCACGCCGCGCAGGTCGCGGTGTATGCGGCACGTCCCGCGGCGAGATCCGACGCGCTCGTGACCTGGACGTCGGGGATGGCCGGGCCCTGCCCGAACGACGAGGCGTATGCGACGAGCGCCTTGATCGCCGCATCGTCAAAGGCGGGCTTGCCGCGCTGGACCGGCGCTCCGGGCGCCGAGAGCGGCATCCGCCCGGTCCGGAGCATGAAGTCGATCGAGGCGGCGCCCACGTCCCGGATGGATGGGCCGTCGCTCGTCCCCTGGCCCTGTGACCCGTGGCACGCGGCGCAACTGGCCTCGTACAGCGCCTGTCCGGGCGCGTTGGTCACCTGGGCGCCCACCATGGCGATCGGGTCCGGGCGCGACGGGACCGGGGCCGGAGCGAGCGGTCCGAGGCTGACCGTCCAGCCCACCGCTGCAAGGGCGCCCAACGCGAACAGACCCCCCAGGGCGCGTCGATTCGAGACGTCCAAGGAGCCACTCTCGAGCGGGCCGGTGCTCTATCGTTGAAACCGTATCAACGCGTGAGCACGTCTCGCCGGAATCGGATGTGTCATGGACATAACAGCGGCGCATCAATTCCTCGGCGACGCGGCGCTGCTGATCACCTTCACGCTGCTGGTCGTTGCGTCGTGGTCCGCGCTCGCCGACAGAGCGTCGAGCGGTGAGCGCGATCATCGTTTCGCGGTCGACCGCACCATCCTCGGCCTGCTCGCGGTCCTGCTCGTCGATGGGCTCGTCGGCTTGGGCCTGTTGGTGGGCGGTGGGCGCCCGCGCGACCCGCTCCATCTCCTGTACGGGCCGGCCGCGTTGGTGACCGCCCCGATCGGCTACTGGCTGGCCCGCCGCGGCGGCCTTGCGCGTGCCCCTCGGAGTGTCCGCCGGGACGCGTGGGTGGCGGTCGCGGCGGTGGTCCTGCTCGGGATCGAGTACCGCCTTTTTGTCACCGGTTGAGCCCCTTGGCGTCCGGGGCGGTCAGCGGCGCTCGAACCGCAGGTACGCCGCGCCGCGGGCGTCGATGTAGGTCGCCGTCGTCGGTCTCGACGACCCGGAGCACGACGCCGTCGCAGGCCGGGCAGCGCAGGATCGCGCCCGGGCGCGCGCACGTAGGCGCGCAGCGCGCCGACCACGTTCACCGTGCCGCAGTGCGCGCAGCGACCCGGGACGGCCGTCATGTCGCCGCCGAACGCGCCGCGAGCACGCCCGGCCAGCGCATTGCCGTCGAGCACTGCTCGCGCTCGGCCGATGCGGGTCGTCGCGCTCGCATCGTGTCGCGTCCATCGCTCACGAGCCCTCCTTCGCTCGCTCATGTGCCGGTCGGTCCGAAGCGCTCGGTGCGGACGCGGTCCGGGCGGCAGTCCGAGCCGCACCAGCGCGTTGGCGGCGATCTCGACGAGGGCCGTCGGGCCGCAGATGTACGCGCGCGCCGACGCGCCGAGCGGCTCCAGCGACCTCGGCCAGCATCCGGCTCGTCGATCCGCCGCGCGTAGCCCGTCCAGCCCGGCGGCTGCGACCGTGTCAGCGTGTGGACTGACCTCCAACCCGTCACCGCGCCCCGGCCAACCGGTCGAGCTCGTCGCGGTAGATGATCTCCTCGAGATGGCGCGAGCTGAACAGCAGACGCGCCGGGACGCCGCGCCCCGGCCCGCGCGCGGTGGCGGAGCATCGCCATCAGCGGCACGACGCCCGAGCCGCCGGCGACCAGGAGCAGCGGCCCGCCCAGCGCCGCCTCCCAGACGAAGTAGCCACCGATCGGTCCGCGAACCTCGAGCCGATCGCCCGGCGACCACGACGTCGTGGAGGAAGGGCGACACCTCGCCGTCGGGGATGCGCTCGACGGTGATGTCGATCTCGCCTGCGCGCTCGGGCTCGGACGCGATCGAGTAGCTCCGCTCGACGCTGTAGCCGTCCTCGGCGGTCAGCCGCAGGTCGACGTGCTGGCCCGGCACGATGGCCGGGCCACGCGGGGAGCGCGAGCGTGAACGTGCGGACGCGTCGGCGTCTCGTCGCGGACCGCCGTGACGGTCGCGAGCTGCCAGGCGATCGGGCTGGCCATGATCCGCGTCTCCTCAGTCGCCGCTGTAGCGCTCTTCGAGCCACTGGTCGCCGCGGTTGTGGTAGCCGAGCGACTCCCAGAAGCCCGGCTCGTCCGTGGCCTGGAGGCGCAGGCCGCGCACCCACTTGGCGCTCTTCCAGAAGTAGCGAGCCGGCACGACGAGGCGCGCCGGACCGCCGTGCTCCGGCGCCAGCGGCTTGCCGTCGTACTCGTAGGCGACGAACGCCTGGCCGTTGAGGACATCGGCGAGCGGCAGGTTGGTGGTGTAGCCGCCGTCCGAGTAGGCGATCACGAAGGCGGCCGCGGGGTCGAGCTCGACGTGCTCGAGGAGCGTGTCGACGCTGACGCCGCGCCAGCGCATGTCGAGCTTCGTCCACTTCGTGACGCAGCTGATGTCGACGGTCCAGTCGCGGGCCGGCAGGGCCAGGAACTCGTCCCAGGTCCAGGTCACCGGCTCGCGGACCAGGCCCTCGATGCGGAACGACCAGCGGTCGAGGGGGGTCCGCGGCGTCGGACCGGCCGAAAGCACCGGGAAGTCGTTCGTGAGGTACTGGCCGGGCGGGATCCTCGGGCACGGTCGCCGCCACCGCGGTCGCACGGCCCGCCGGCCCACGAACCCGCGGGTGACGAATCGGTCGCCCATCTCTCCCTCCCGGACTCCGACGATGCGTGGGGTGTCGGCCGCCATCATCGCTGCGAGCGCCGCCGGATTCCAACGGCCTGTTTGCGGATGTCAGCCCGTTCCGGCGGCTCGGACGAGACCCGATTCGTAGGCGAAGACCACTGCCTGGGCGCGGTTGTGAAGGCCGAGCTTCGAGAGGATCGCGGCGACGTGGGTCTTGACCGTCGCTTCGCTGACCACGAGCGCGGCCGCGATCTCGGCGTTGCTCATCCCGCGGGCGACCAGGCCGAAGACCTCGGTCTCGCGGGTGGTCAGCGCTCGCGAGGTCACCCGAGGGGGCCGGCGCTCGATCGGACGGACGCGCGTACCGTTCGACGAGGCGCCGCGTGATCGACGGCGCGAGCAGGGCGTCCCCGGCCGACACCGTCCGCACGGCGCCCACGAGGTGCTCCGGTGTCACGTCCTTGAGCAGGAACCCGATGCGCCGTCGTGAACTGCCGCGTAGACATACTCGTCCAGGTCGAACGTGGTCAGGAACGATGATGCGGGAGCCGCCGCGGCTCCCGGTCGCGCCGCGCCGACGAGGAGCCGCTCGTCGCCTCGAGGCCGTCCAGCCCGGCATCCGGACGTCCATCAGGACGACGTCGGGACGGAGGCGCCGCGCCAATCCGACCGCTGCCTCGCCGTCGGCCGCCTCGCCGACGACCTCGATGTCGGGCTGGGCCTCGAGGATCATCCGGAAGCCGGCGCGGATGAGCGCCTGGTCGTCGACGACGAGGACGCGCAGGCGCCGGTGACATTCCGGTCGCCGTCCGCGTGGCGCCACCGCACAGGCTCGCCGGTCGCGTGTCGAGCGGCAGCCACGCGCGCACGGCGTATCCGCCGCCAAGCCTCGGACCTGCCTCCAACCGACCGCCGACATGGGCCGCCCGCTCGCGCATGCCAACCAGCCCGCGGCCGGAGCCGTCGGGGCAGGCGTATGGGGTCCGACGGGCCGTCGTCGAGGATCTCGACGCGCAGCTGCCCGGCTCGAACGTCAGGTGCACGAGCGTTCGCGCATCGTGCGCGTAGCGCAAGGCGTTGGTCAGCGCCTCCTGGACGATCCGGTAGACCGTCACGTCGAGGCCCGCCGGCAGCGGCCGTGGCTCGCCATCGATCTCGATCTCGGCGGGCAGCCCGGCCTGGCGGACCCGGTCGACGAGCACGTCGAGCTGCCCGACTCCCGGCTCGGGTGCCAGCCCAGCCCCGGCCGCGTCGTCGTTGAGCACCCCGAGCAGCGACCGCAGCTCGGTCATCGCCTCGCGGCCGGTCGCCTCGACGGCGAGCAGCGGGCCTCAGCCTGGTCCGGCGACGTCCTGACGACCTGGCGGGCCGCTCCGGCCTGGACCTGCATGACGCTGACCGTATGGGCGACGATGTCGTGGAGCTCGCGCGCCACCCGGCGGCGTTCCTCGGCGGCCGCGTCTCGGAGCTTGGCCTCGCGCTCGCGCATCGCGCGGTCGGCGGCGTCCGCGCGGGCGAGCCCGGCGTCGCGCCGCGGCGGACCGCGTCGCCGACGAGCCAGGACGGCACGAGGATGACGAACGGCAGGACGACGGACAGGAACGGATCGGCGTCCTGCACGAGGAACCCGAGAGTCATCGCGGCCGCCACGCCCAGGACGATGAGGACCGCCCGCCCAGCGGGCCGAGGACAGGTCGCCCATCGTGAAGCTGGCGAGGGCCACAGCCGAGATCTGGACCCACGGACTCTCGGTCCCGGCGGCCGTCGCCACACTCCCCATCGCGACGACGATGAGGACCCCAAGCGGCCAGAAGCGCCTCGCGACCAGCGGCACGATCACGAGACCCACCGTCAGGAGTGTGGCCGAACCCGGCTGAAGTGTCCGGTCGCCAGGGCGAGCCCGAGAAGCGCAACCACCACCGGACCGAGTCGAGAACGGGTGAGACGCCGCGTCGCACGGTATCATCGGCGCCACTCTAGCGGCAGCCCTTCGGACCGCATCGGCCGGGCGGTGGTCCGGCGTCATCCGAAGTGATGACCCCGTGCGAGATCCAACCCTTCGGATGAGACCGGTTCCGACCCGCCGGCGGACGACCGCGACCTCGTGCCCGCTCAGCCTTCGGACACAACGCGAAGGAGGTCCGACATGGCATCGATCATCGAGCTCGCGGGCGTCGCCAAGGTCTACGACGGCGCCGTCCAACCCGCCCTCGACGGGGTGAACCTGCAAGATCGAGGCGGGTCGCATCACCGCGGTCATGGGGCCGTCGGGTTGCGGCAAATCGACGCTCCTCAACTCGTCGGGGCGCTCGACCGTCCGACCCGGGGCGAGGTCGTCGTCGATGGCGTCCGCGTCGACCGCCTCGGCGAGGCCGCGGCGGCCCGTTTCCGCCGGGCGAATGTCGGCTTCATCTTCCAGTTCTTCCACCTGCTCGACGATCTGACGGTCCGCGACAACGTCGCCGTGGCGGCGCAGCTGGCGGGCGCATCGAGTGCCACCGCGCGAGCGAGAGCCGATGAGCTGCTGGGCCAGCTCAGCCTCTCCGAGCATGCGGGTCGCTACCCTGCGACCCTCAGCGGCGGGGAGCGGCAGCGGGTGGCGATCGCGCGCGCCGTCGTCAACGGACCCTCGGTGCTCCTCGCCGACGAGCCGACGGGCGCGCTCGACAGCCACAACGGCGACTCCGTCCTCGCTCTCCTGGAGGACCTGAATCGGCGTGGGCAGACCATCCTCCTGGTGACGCACGACGAGCACCTCGCGGCCGCGCGTGCGCACCGGATCGTCCGCCTGATCGATGGCACGGTCGCCCTCGACATGACCCGGCAGGGTCGCGTGATGGGCGCGGTCCGAACGCAGGCGACCGCGCAATCTCCGCCGGCGCCGGCTGCAGGCGGTCATCGTCGGCGGCGTCCTCTTGCTCGCCAGCGGCGCGGCAACGATCGCCCTCGACATCCTGGTCGAGTCGCAGGCCCCCTATGGACAACGCCTTCGCGCAGGCGAACGGCGCCCACCTCGTGCTTGAGTTCGACGGACACGTGCCGGCTGCCGAACTGGTCGCCACCAGCCATGCCGCACCCGTCACGGATAGCGCCGGACCCTGGCCGGTCGCCCCGGTCGGGTTCACCATGAACCGCGTCGCCGGGGACAAGGGTGGCGGGATATTCGTCACCGACGGTCCCGTGTCGGGTCGGTCGCGCCCGGACACGTCCGTCGACCGGGTCGTTGTCAGCGCGGGTCGGTGGTGGCAGGCAGCCCGGTGAGATCGTCCTCGCCCAGTCGTGGGCCGAGAGGTTCGGCCTGTCCGTCGGCGACACGATCAAGGTTTCAGCACTGCCGGCGGGAGACACCGGAGCGAAAGGCACCGTCCTCCCACAACGGGGGCCCCGGGTGGCGCAGGCCCGGACCTCCCGACGAAGACGCTGACGATCGTCGGCATCGCCGGCTCCATCAGCACGCCCGAGATGTACGGCTGGATGAGTCCGACCGATATCGCCGCGCTCGCACCCGGCGGCCAGGTCCCGGCCCAGCAGATGCTCTATCGGGTGACGCCGTCGGCCACGACGGCCGATCTTGGGGCCGCCGCTGCGGCGATCACCCACGACCTCCCGCCGGCGCGGTCACCGACAGCGCCACGTACCTGGCTGCGAAGGCCGACGTCGACCGGACCGCGAGCATCTTCGTGCCGATCCTGCTCGCGTTCTCGGTCTTCAGCCTGCTCGCCGCCGCGTTCATCATCGCCAACGTCGTCAGCGGCATCGTCCTGACGGGCTACCGCGACATCGGCGTCATGAAGGCCGTTGGTTACACGCCCAACCAGGTCGTGGCCATCCTGCTCGCCGAGACCTCGCCCCGGCGACGATCGGGGCGGTGATCGGCGTCGTGGCCGGGACGCTCGCGAGCCAGCCGATCCTGGCCCAGACCGCCCGGTCGTTCGGGCTGCCCGAGGCGTTCACGATGTCCATGCCCGTCATCGCCGGCGTCCTCGCGGCGGTCCTCGCCGTGTCGGTCCTCGCGGCGGTCGGGCCGGCCGTGCGCGCCGGGCGCCTGAGCGTCACCGGCGCGATCAGCCGCGGGTCGATGCCCTCGCTCGGGGGCCGGCCGCGAACCGGTTCCTGCGTCGCGTCCACGAGTCTCGGTTGCCGACGCCGGTCCGGCTGGGGGTCGCGGCCGGGATCGCCCACCCGGTTCGGGCGACCATGACCCTCGGCGCGCTGGTCGTTGGGGTGGCGGCGCTGGTGTTCGCGGTCGGGCTCGATCTCTCGCTCCTCGTGGCCCAGGACAGCTCGACCGCGACGTCGCGAGTCCGATCCGGGTCGAGCTCGGGGACCGTTCCTACCCGCCGGCCCAGGTCACGTCCGCCATCGCGAACGACCCGGACACAGGCCGGTACGTGTCAATGGCGCAGCGCGACGTCAGCGTGCCGGGCCGCGGCCCGGTGCCGTTCGTCGCGTACCAGGGGGACGCGTCCTGGACCGGCTATGTGCCGATCGAGGGGCGCTGGTTCAGCGGGCCCGGCGAGGCCGTCGCCCCGACCAACTTCTTCACCCAGACCGGGCTCCACGTCGGCGACCAGGTGACGGTCGGCCTGAATGGGCGCTCGGTGACCGTGACGCTCGTCGGCGAGATCTTCGACCAGGCGCGCGAGAACCAGGACGACCTCGTCATCCGGGGCGACTGGTCGGGACCTCGCCGCGCTCGAGCCCGGTCTGGTACCGACAGCTGGGAGGTCCAGCCGAAGGCCGGGATCTCGCCGGAAGACTATCGGTCCGCGCTCGGCGACGCGACGGCCCAGGCGGCCAACATCGGGATCGTCTCAGACTCATCCACGGACGAGACGTTCCTCCTGTTCGAGGGCGTCATCTCGCTGCTCGGGCTCGTCCTCGATCGTGACGTCGCTGGCCGGCGTGTTCGACACGGTCCTGCTCGAGACGCGGCAGCGGACCCGGGAGACGGCGGTCCTGAAGGCCCTCGGGATGACGCCGCGCCAGGTCGTGGGCTCGGTCCTGGCGTCGGTGATCCCGGTCGGTCTGCTCGCCGGCGTCTGATCGGCGTGCCCGTCGGTCTGCTTCTCCAGCGGGTCGTGCTCACCTTCATGGGTCAGGCGGCCAGCGGGACCCGGGTCCCCGCGCAGGCGATCGATGTGTTCCCGCCGATGGTCCTCGTCGTTCTCGGTGCCGGCGGCCTCGCGATCGCGCTGGTCGGCGCCTACCTGCCCGCCCAGCGCGCTGCGAGGGCACGGATCGCGCCGGTGCTCCAGGCCGAGTGACGACGGAGCGGGCTAATGGCTGATGGACTCGGGTCGGCTCCACAAGCCCCTGCTCGATGGCCGTCGTCGCGATCTCGACCCGGCTCGCGGCGCCCAGCTTGCCCTTGATGTTCGCCACGTGGACCGCCGCCGTGCTCTTGCTGATGAACAGTTGCTCGGCGATCTGGCCGTCGGAGCGGCCGGCCGCCACGAGCGTCAGCACCTCACGCTCGCGAGGCGTCAGCTCGTGGCGACCCGGGCGCCCATGCGCCTTCTCGGCCGTCAGGTCCACCTCGTTGAGCGCGTCGATCGCGAAGACGAGGCCCTGATCCAGGGTCATCGCCCTGCCCGCGGTCGTCGCTGCCTGCCAGGCCCCGGGTCCAAGCGCCTCGCGGTCGCGTTCGCGGGAGTGCTCGAAGATGCCCATGTCGTTGGCGCCCGTCCGGTCCAGCGTGCGGCTGCGGACGGCATCGATCGTCCCCCAGCACGTGACCGCCGTGTTCCGACTGTCCAGCGGCGCCCAGCCAGTCGGCGGCCGCCTCGAGAGCCGTGAGGCCGAGCCACGTGACGCCCAGCGTGCGGGCATGGGGCAGTGCGTCGACGAGGAGCGAACGCGACGAGTCGAGGTCGCCAAGGCGAAGCTTTGGCGATCGCGAGGCTGCATGCCGACCAATGTCGTGTCCCAGGTCAGAGAGTCTGATCAGCTGCAGCGCCTCGGCGAACAGGTCGACCGCAGTGGCGTATTCGCCCCTGGCGAGCGCGACATAGCCGAGCGCCGTCGTTGCGTCGAGGACGCTCACATCGTCGTCGAGGTCTCGCCCCTGCGCGAGTGCCTCGTCGCGCGAGCGCCTCCATCTCAGCAAGCGAGTGGACAGCGGTGCCAGAGCTCGCGAACTCTGCGAGAAATCGGGCTCGACGAACGCCATCCAACTCGCGTGCGCGGGTGATCGCCTCGTGCATGCGCTCGGCCGCCGCCGCGCGTTCGCCGAGATCCGATGCGACGTGGGACAGGATCTCGAGAACGTACGTCGTCCTGGCGTGGTCGCCTGCGTCTTCGAGAGATGGTGAGCGCTCGGGTGAGCAGGTCTTGCGCTCGTCTGCGGTCGCTCCCGTAGGCCAGCTCATGGCGCGCGAGATGCGTCAACAGGCTGCGCGCGGACGACCGGTTCGGCCGCCGACGAGGCCCGCTCAGCGGCTGCAAGCCAGCGACCCGCTTCTTCCCGATAACCGAGCATTCCGAAGAACTCCCAGGCGTTGATGCCGAGACTTGCAACGATGTCCGCCTCTCCGTTCGCCTCGGCCCAGCTCAGCGCGGCACGGACGTTGTCGAGGTCATCGCCGATGGGTCCCGTGGAATGGAGCGGCGCCGTAGTCGGTCCGAGCGACGAGCAGCTCCTTGAAGTACCGGGCATGTCGTCCGTCGAACGCGGTCGAGCTCGTCAGCCGCGAGCTGGCTCGAGGCCGAACTCGCGGACGGTCTCGAGCAGCCCGAAGCGCGGCTCGCCCCGGCGGTCGGGCGCCACCCGGACGAGGCTGTGATCGACCAGGCTGTCGAGGACGCGGCCGACGTCGATCGGGTCGGGGTCTGACGGATCGGCGCGCGACCTCGGCCGCGGCGTCGGCGCCGAACCCGCCGACGAACACGCAGACCCGGCTGAACACGGTGCGCTCGACCGGGCTCAGCAGGCCGAAGCTCCAGGCGATCGTGTCGCGCAGGGTGCGCTGACGGGCCGGGGCATCGACCGCCACGGACGCCGGCAGCGCGCCGCCCGCGGCCAGCCGGCGCAGGAGCGCTTCGGGAGTCATCGCCTTCGAGCGAGCGGCCGCCAGCTCGATCGCGAGCGGCAGGCCGTCGAGGCGCCGGCAGATCTCCTCGACCGCCGGCCGGTTCGCATCCGTCAGCTCGAACCCGGAGTCGACCTCGCGAGCCCGGTCGCGGAACAGCGCCTGAGCCTCGGCCTGGACCAGGGGCTCGACGAGGTACTCCTGCTCGCCCCGGACATGGAGCGGCGCCCGGCTGGTGGCCAGCAGGCGGAGCCCGGGACACGCTCCGGCGAGCCCGCTGAGGACCGGGCCCGCATCGGGCAGCAGCTGCTCGAGGTTGTCGAGGACGAGCAGCAGGGTCCGCTCGCGCGAGGTCCTGCAACGCAGGGCGTCCTCGACGGTCTGTGACGGTCCGGGCCGGATCGCCAGGGCGGCCGCGATCGACGACGCGATCAGACCCGGGTCGCCGACCGGCGCGAGATCGACGAAGGCGGCCTCGAGTCCATGGCGCTGGCGGCCCGGCGGGCGGCCTCGATGGCGAGGCGGGTCTTGCCGCTGCCACCCGGGCCGATGAGGGTGACCAGGCGCGCCCGCTCGATGAGCGCGACCACGTCTGAGAGCTCGCGCTCGCGCCCGATGAACGACGACAGGTCGTGCGGCAACCCGTCGTCGAGCCGACCGTGGCGGGGTCCGAGCGGCGATGGTCCCGCGACCGTCCGCGCTGACGCCACTGCTGCTGTCCCCAGGCTCGGCCATGCCCTCGTCCCTCTCCGGGCGGAGTCTGGCAAACGGGCCGCCGGAAATAAAGAGCGAATTGAAGAGCGGGCTGAAGAGCTGCTGGATGGCGTCTGCCCTCCTTAGGCCGAGGTTGGGACCCCGTCGACGAGTGAGTCGACTCGAGACGGGAGGCCCCAAATGGCAACGCGGACGGTCGGCTGGAGGCGTTCACTCATGGCGCTGGTGGCGGTGGGTGTCACGGCGGTGGCGGGCCACGCGGACTCCCATGCTGTCGTAGGCCGCGTCGACGTCGCTGAGCGTTGCAGGCGGCGGCGGTGACGACTGAGGCGGTGGCGACTGAGGAGGCGACGACGCGTGCGTCATGTCGGGCCCGCGATGACTGCGGATCGCCGCTGAAGGGCGGCCTCCGCATCACCTTCACGGGCTGGGCATGCACGATCGGGTTCATCGCTCAGGACGCCGAAACGCACACGCTCTACGCGGTCACGGCCGGCCATTGCATCTCCGGCAGCGGCGTGTACGCGCAGTGGTCTCATCATGGCGCGGTGATCGGTCGCGCGGCGCTCAACGCCTTCGAAGACGAGCCGGCTATCGACGCCGGAGCGATCGAGATCCCGGCGGCGGCCGTCAGCGACGAGCTGTACGCGACCGGCCAGGACGACATCAGGCCCGTCACCGCGTTCGTGCCGGACGAGGCCCAGGCACTCGGCACCGAGGTCTGTCGGTCGGGCGGGACGTCCGGGCTGGACCTGCGGCCATATCGTCCGCCGCGACGTTCCCACCACAATCGAAGGCAAGCACGTCGACCACACGTGGTGGACCGACTTCCCGTCAGCGTCAGGCGACAGCGGGTCTCCGGTGATCGACCGGGAAGGCCGGCTGCTCGGGATCGCCGTCGCGACGACGGCCACCCAGACCGTCTATGTCCCCGTGGAGGACGTCATGAAGGCACTTCACGTCCGTCCATGTCTCCAGGCCGATCGTTGCTGAAGGTCCTTTCAGCGCACGTCGACCGTGCAGACCTCGACGGCGTTGTTGCCGTATCCGAGCCGGTTCCAGGGCGGGACCTCGGGCTGCGCGTTCCCGGCGGCGTCCGTGGCGCGGGCGCGGATCGTGCGGCGTCCGCGCGTCGTCGCCTCCCACTCGAATGACCAGTCCTGCCACTCGTATGGTCCACGCGGGGGCTCCAGACTGTGCGTCGTGCCACTCCCCGGCGCCACTCAGGCTGACTTCGACCCGCGTGACCGGGCCCGTGCCGGACCATGCCTTGCCCCGAACGGTGTACGTGCCGGCGGTGATGGCGCCGCCGTGCGCCGGCTCTGTGATTCGCGCGCGGACGCGCGTGTGCGTGACCGGCTCGTGCGGTCGGTCGGGCCACTCGTAGACATAGCGGCTCGTCTGGAAGTCGCCGGCGAATTGCTCGGTCAGGACGGTGATCCGCTTCAGCCACTTGACCGAGGCGACGCCGTACCAGCCAGGAACGATCAGTCGGAAAGGGGCGCCGTGGTCGCGAGTCAGGGGCTCGCCGTTCATCTCGTAGGCGATGAGGACCTCGGTGGCCGGGTCGGCCGCAGGTCGACCCCAAGTGCGCGGACGAAGGCGACGTCCTCATGGCCCTCGTGTGGGCCGTGATCCGCGCCCTCGAAGGCGACGTCGACGGCACCTTCGAGAGGTTGAGCCTGCGCGAGCACCTCGGACAGGCGGGCGCCGGTCCAGCGTGCCGTCGAGACCGCGTATCGGTCCCAGGGCTCGCCGGACGGCAACGGCGCGTATCCGATTCGTCCGTTCCCGGCGCATTCGAGCGTCACGGCGCGCTCGACGCTCGTCATGGCGCGAAGGTCATCCAGCGTCAGCGTCATCTCGTTCCGAACGGCGCCGCCGATCTCGAGCCGTCCGTCGTGGACCGGCAGCGCGAAGTTGCTGCGGACGAAGTGCAGGGCGGTCGGCGTGATGGCATCGCGGAGCGCTTCGGGTGGCGCCTCGGCGTTGAACGGTTCCGGCTTGACCACGACCAGTGCGGCACGTTCCTGGTCCAGGTCGTCGGCGATTGCCATGCGCGACTCGTTGTCCTCCGGCGTCGGTCCCCGGCGATCAGGCGGTCGTCGAGCGTACCTCGACTCCCGCCAGACGGTGAAGCTTCGTCTCGATCTCGGCACGGTGGGTGTCGTAGTGGCCGATCAACACCCGTTCGATCGTCTCCGCGAGAAGCTGCCCACGGGCTCGCGGCGGTCGCGTCGGCCGGTCGAGCTGCTCGTCGGTCAGGCCGAGCAGTAGGACCCGCCCATCGTCGGTGCGATGGCGGATCAGGGCGACGATCTCCTGCGGCGACAAATTCGAGACCATCAGGTCCCTCTCGATCGCGGGGCGTCGCGACGAGACCTTCTGCCCGATCGTCAGGCGGACGATCCACTGGTGATAGACGGCGGCCTCGGCGACGTGCTCGGCCTCCTTGCCGACCGACCAGACACCAGGAGCCGGGACCTGTCGCCAGCGATCGACTGCGATGGGCTCGATCACCGCGATGAGGACCTCGGCTGCGTCCTGCAGGCGCGCGGCAAGCGCAGCGGCGCGCTCCGATGCGGCTCGTTCCTCCACAGCGGCGATTGTTCCGGCGCACGGCCGAGCCGTCAACGCGCCGCCATGATGCGCCGACGCGGTCGTCGCGGGCGAGCGAGCTTCGCCGCGCTCGGGTCAGCCCACGATGACGCTGGCGATCAGGTTGATCGTGGTCGCCAGGATCACCGTGCCGAATAGATACGACAGCAGACAGTGGCGCAGGACGACGGCGCGGATCGTCCGGCTCGATACGGCCGTGTCGGAAACCTGGTAGGTCATCCCGAGGTTGTAGCTGAAGTACAGGAAATCGCGGTACGCCGGTCGGTCATCGCCGTTGAAGTCGATCCCCCCTGGCTCGTCCGCGTAGAACAGATAGGCATAGCGGGCGGCGTACATCAGATGGAGCCCGGCCCATGACATGGCCACGCCGGCGAGGGCGAGCAGCGCCACCACTGGGCGTTCTTCGGTCTTGCCCAGCAGCAGCAGGAGGGCAACGGCGATCAGACCAGCCACGGCCCAGGCGACGACCACGACCTCCTCGAGGCGCGGCTAGAACTCGTCTCGACGGGCATGGCGGCTGGTCGACTCGGCATCCATCGGCCACAGTGCCCGCCACCCCGTGAGCACGAACGTTGCCGCCGTGGCAGCGATGCCAGATAGCACGCCCAACAGAGCGTGGGTGAGCGCAGCGACGACGACGCCGATCATGATCCCCCCGACGACCGACCAGGCCAGGCGCCCGTGCGCGGAGTCGGGAAGGAGTCTTGTCACCCTGGAAACGTACCAGCACCGACCTCAGCCGGACGTCGTCGAAACATCGATTGAGCGGCGAGCCTCATGTCTCCGCCAGTGCCAACCGCGCGGCTTCGTTCGGCGCCATGGAAAGTCCCTCCGCCCATGCCGGATCCTCAGCGTCGCCCGACCCGCGCCGCCGGACAGAGGCGGCAACGGCCTCCTCAAGCAGAGACGAACTCGGCGGGGTCCGCCCGACCTCCCGGATCCTCGCCGCGGCACCGTGCAGGATGAGCGCCGTCCGATCGTGGTCCGGTGACAGTGCGGCGCCGACGCCATCGAGCCCCCGCGAAAGCGTCGTCATGTCATCGACCCGCTGGGCGTCGACGATCGCGGCCCGAAAGGCGCGAAGCGCTTTCCGGTCGTCGCCTGACCGAAGCGCCACGACGCCCAGGAGGCTCTCGCATCGGGCGGTGCAACGGACGTCGCCGGTCGCCCTCAACACCGGCAGCGCGGCCTCGATGAGCGACGGTGCATCGGGGTCCTTCCTGATGACGCCGATGATGACCGAGTCCGACCGCGCATGGGCGGCTTCGTGCTCGCTGCCATGGCGCGGCGAGCGTTCGAGAGCGTCGCTCATCATCTCCTCGGCCGCATCGAGGTCGACACCTTCGCGGATCAACAACATGCCCGACAGGTACAGCATGTTCGCCACCCGAAGCTCGTCGCCGACGGCCGCGTAGAGCTCGCGAGCCCGAGTCCAGCGCGCGATCGCGTCCGCAACCGGTTCGCTCAGGCCGATGCCGAACAGTGCACCCGCTGCCCCGTGCCGGTCGCCTGCCGCCGTGAACCAGTCGTATGCCCGGTCGAGCAGCTCGCGTGATTCTGCCGCCCGCTCGCGCACGCGACCCAGCAACGTGCCGAGTGCGACACCGGCTCGGGCGAGCGTCATGCGCGTCACCCATGCTCTCCGCAAGATGGAGGGCCTCTTCGGCGAAGGACGTCGCGAGTCGCAGGTCCCATGCCTCGAGCAGGTTGGCGGCAGCGACCAAGGCCCGCGCCCGCGCCCGTGTTGGAGTTCCAGCCGGAGCGGACACGAGCTCGACGGCGCGGTCGATCCATTCCCGGCGCCGGTCGTAGTCCTCCCAGAACGGGCCCAGGGCGGCGATGATCCGGAGCCCCGAATCCAGCTCACCCGACCCGTGCGACCAGGCCAGGGCGGCGCGGATGTCGTCGATGTCGCCGCGCAGTCGCGAGACCCAGTCGAGCGCGTCGGGTCCGAGCAGGTTCGGCTCCGCCTCTTCCGCCCTTTCGGCAAAGAACTCGGCGTGGCGGCGCTCGAGCCCTTCCAGCTCGCCCGATGCGGCGGCCTGCTCGCGTGCAAAGGCCCGGATGGGGAACAGGAGCCGGAATCGACTGCCCGTGCTCGGAGTCGTGTCGGCTTCGACGAGGGAGCGATCGACGAGGGATGCGAGGAGGCCGAAAACGTCGCGACGGGCCAGCGGGGCATCGCTGCAGATCGCCTCGATGGCAGCCAGCCCGACGGACCCCGCGAAGACGGAAAGGCGCGCGAAGAGGATTCCTTCGTCGGGCACGAGCAGGCGATGACTCCACTCAAGCGAGGTTCGAAGGGTGTCGTGGTGCGACCTGACCGTCCGACCGACCGGCGTGAGCAAGGCCACCTCCTCCAGTGCGCTCTCGAGCTGCGCAGGCGAATAGGCCCGCAGCAGCGGCGCGGTCAGCTCGATGGCAAGTGGCAAGCCATCGAGGCGCCGGCAGATCTCCGCGATCGCCGCGAGATCCGCGGTCTCGGGCCGGAAATCCGGCCGGGCCGCACGCGCGCGGTCGGTGAACAGCCGCATGGCGTCGTCCTCGGGACCCGTCGATCGATCGGCCGCCGGCGAGGTCGCGCCGGCCGCTCCAAGCGTATGGACGAGATACGTCAGCTCGCCGTCGACTCCGAGAGGCTCGCGGCTCGTCGCAAGCACCCGAAGATCGGGCGCCGCGCCCACGGCGGCACGGACGGCGTCGGCGGCTCCCGCGGCCACGTGCTCGCAGTTGTCGAGGACGAGCAGCACCCGACGACCGGCGACGATCTCCGACAGTGCGTCGGTCGGCGAGCGGTCCTGTGGAGGCGAACCACCCAGGGCGGCCAGCACGACCTCGGCGACGAGCGCGTCTTCGGCGATCGGCGTCAGGTCGCAGAAAGCGATCTCCAGGCCGGACGCTGCGCCTGATCCAGTGTCCGACGCGAGACGGCGCGTCGCGAGCTCCACGGCGATCCGCGTCTTGCCGATCCCGGGTGCGCCGATGAGTGTGACCAGTGGCGTCGAGGCGAGCAGCTCGTCGATCTCTGCGAGCTCGCGGCGCCGGCCGACGAAGCTGGTCATGGGTCGCGGCAACCGGCGGGAGGCCCCCACGTTCGCACCGAGGAGGGCTGGACCGAGTCGAGCGAGCGAGATCCGATCCGCGACGCCAAGCTTGCCGAGCAGGGCGGAGACGTGGCTCTCGACGGTCCGAACGGAGCAGTGCAGCCGGTCCGCGATCTCGCGATTCGTCAGCCGCCCGATGAGCAGGACGAGGACCTCCCGCTCGCGGGGCGTCACGCCTGCGCGCGCGAGGCTCTCGACAGCGCCCGGCGGAAGCGATGCCATCGTCGCTCGCTCCATGCCGGCAACCATATCCGACGCATTACGGAGAGCGTGTCCGTGATCTCCACGGATGACACAGCCGAGTTTCGACGAATGCTGGGAACCGGCGGCCGAGACGCGGCCGTTGGGAACGGAGGTTCAGACGATGGCCGTGACAGCTGCAACCCTCGTCGCCGAGGCGAAGGCGAGGATCGAAAATCTCACGCCCGACGACGTCGCCGCCGAGCTCGCGTCGGGGACCGCCGTGCTCGTCGATCTGCGGGAGGAGGACGAGCGGAGGCGCAGCGGCGCGATCGCCCAGTCGATCGCGGCTCCGCGGGGGATGCTCGAGTTCTGGGCCGATCCGGCGAGCCCCTATCACCGTGCCGAATTCGACCCTGACGCCCGCATCATCCTGGTCTGCGCCTCGGGTGGCCGCTCCGCCCTCGCAGCGGATACGCTGCGACAGATGGGCTTTGCGCACGTCGCACATCTCGACGGCGGCCTCAAGGCGTGGATGTCGAGCGGCCGGCCGGTGGAGATGTCCGATGGGCATCCTGATGCTTGAGCCCGTCGCGGCATCGAGGAGTCGGCGGCCCGCCATGAGCGATCTCGAAGACCTGGGGAACCGGTGGCTGGCGGCGTTCTCGACCCGCGACTTCGACGCGCTCGAGCGCTTGCTCGACCCGGAGGTCCGTTTCCGGGGACTCATCCCTCGCGGCCTCCGCGAGGCGACCGGGGCTGTCGATGCCGTTCGCTATGTGCGCACATGGTTCGGCGATTGCGACGCCTTCGCGGTGCGATCGGCCGCTGTCGATGTCGTGGCTGACCGGGTGAAAGTCGACTACCGCGTGGACGTCCACGAAGACGGCGCCTGGTCCACGGTCGATCAGACCCTCTACGGCGAGGCCCGAGACGGTCGCTTCATCGCGCTCGACGTGCTCTGCTCGGGATTTCGCGGCATCGAGGCGCCACCGGACCTCGTCCAGGAGCTCATGGAAGCACGCTAGACGAGTCGTCTGTGTTCGCTCCGCCGGAGTCGGCGCCCGAGTCCATCGATCTCGGATCCAGTAGATACGTGCGCAACGGGCCGAGGCCCTTGACTTCGACCTCTCGCGACCTGAACGGATAGCGCTCGCCGCACATCCGCGCGGTCGACGCCGCGACCTGGATCTGCCCGGGGACTCCGGTCGACTCCATCCGGCTGGCGAGATTCACGGCGTCGCCCCACACGTCATAGCTGAACTTCCGGTGGCCGATGACGCCGGCCACCGCGGGTCCGGACGCGATGCCGATCCTCAGTCGAAGGGGGCTCCCGGGAGTCAGTTCGGTCAAGGCCGCGAGCGCCTGCATCTCGAGCGCCATGTCGACGATGACCGCGGCATGGTCGGCTCGTGGTTCGGGGGCGCCGGCGACCACCATGTACGCGTCGCCGATCGTCTTGATCTTCTCGAGGCCGTATCGCTCTGCGAGCGTGTCGAAACGGCTGAAGACCTCGTTGAGCAGGGCGACGACCCGGGCCGGCGTTTCATGGGCGGCGAACGGCGTGAAGTCGACGACGTCGGCGAACAGGATCGTCACCTCGTCGTAGTGATCGGCGATGACCCGTTCGCCGCTCTTCAGCCGATCGGCGATCGAGCGAGGCAGGACATTGAGCAGCAGGGCGTCGGACTCCGCCTTGGCGCGGAGTCGCTCACCGTCGATGAAGACCACGAGGACGAGTGCGATCGTCGGCTGGAACGATGAGATTTGACCGCCGTGATGAGGAGTCTCAAGAGCGATGGTTCTGGCGGGGCGGATCGGACGATCGGGTCGATGACGACGGCCGCCGCGACGACCGCGACGACGCCGGCCAGGGCCGGCGGGCCGGCTCGCGCGCCGAGGAACAGCACGGCCGCGATCGGCACGAGGATGATCCAGATGAGGTTGGCGGCGCCCCACGACAAGCCTCCCGCGGGAACCAGGCTGGCGAACAGGACGGCCAGTCCGACGACCGCCATCGTCGCGATGAGGGGCGTGAGCCGATGGCTGCGGTGGAACACTGCCAGGGCCGTGCCGAACGCGGCGAGCTGGACGAGTGCGAGGGCGACGAAAACCGGTCGGGCCAGCGCCAGATCTGCCAGCCCGATGAAGACGGCGACCGCCATGAACGTCAACGCCGCTGCGACCGCCGTCCGCTTTCGGACACGGAGGTCCGGTTCGTCCGCGGGATCGGCACCGATGTCGAGAACCCGGGCCAGCTTCACCGGACGGATTAGAGCACCGGCAGGCCATCCGCGTGCGGCCGTCAGGTGACCGCCGGCGTCCGGCGGTCGCTCGTGCGCCGCAACATCGCCTGAAGCAACGCTACGCACATCCGCCGGACCTGGATATTTGCGACGCTCGGAGGCCTCAGGCTTCGGCCGCCGAGCGCCGCGGGTGAGCGGCGCGCCAGCGATGTGTCAGACGCTCGCTGACCTTGGACTCGAGATCCGGAGGCTGACGGTTCTAGGTTCCCCAGCTGGTCAGTCCGACATGCGGCGCCATCGGGCCGAGAAGCTCCACGTCATCTCCCAGACGCCAGGGGCGCCGTGGACGTCTCTGACCCGGAGCGACACGGGCCACTCGGCCGTCGAATCATTCGCATAGCGGTCGCAGGCCGGGACGAAGCTCTTGAGCGCCTCCACGAACAGCTGCTTTTCGCCCTCCAACAAGCGAGCGAAGTCTCCGTCGAAGCTCGCGGTCGTCTCGAACTTCACCTACCAGGAGCGCGGGACAGATGGTCGAGCAGGCCGTCAAGGCCGTCGACAACCGTCGTCCGTCCGGCGGCGATGTCTGCGTCCGCCTCGCGCTCCATCTCCTGCCACCGGTCCGTCCAGAACCAGGCCTGCTCGGCCGGAACCGTCACCACAGGAACGAGTTCGATGCGACCGTCCTCCTGTTCGACGAGCTTTATCTGGGCGTCAGGGCGGTCGAGGTGAAGCCGCCGCCGCAGGTCCGCCGGAAGCGCAACCTGCCCCGAGACTGAACCGAGAGGAGATACGTCTTCATGCAAAGCAGCATGACTGCATTGCTGCGATTGTCAAGCTGATCACTGCGTTGGGCCGGTGGTAGATCGACGCGGGCGGGCGCGGGGCCATCACAGTGTGACGGCGGACCCGGAGGCTAACGGTCAGGGTTCCCAGTGGTCAGTCCGACATGCGGCGCCATGAGCGCGAAGTCACGGTCGGTAGAGAGCATCATCGTGTCGCTGGACGGACGGCACGATCGCGCGAGAGTCGGCGACCTCCAGCGCTCGTTTCGTCGGCGGCCTCGATGGGTCGGTCCATCGACGTGACCCTGGAGCGCAACGAGACGCTTGCGACATCGCCCTCACCCCGGTCGAGCTGCAGGTATGAGCCGCTCGTTGCGTGAGCCGACGATCCGTGGAATCGTTGCGTCTGCAACGGCTGAACCGTTGGCCGATACTCAAGGGAGACGCTCGAAAATGACTGATTGGGACCCCGAGGCCTGGACCCGTGACCTTATCGCCGACATGCGCGAGCACGGCGGCCGGGCTACCACGGGACCGATGGCTGGCAAGCCGCTCGCGATCCTTACGTCGATCGGGGCGAAGAGTGGTAAGCCGCGCACGGCGATCGTCACCTACCACATGGATGGCGATCGCTGGGCGGTCGCGGCCTCGAAGGGCGGCGATCCGAAGAACCCCGCGTGGTTCCACAACCTCGAGGTCCATCCGGATGTGACGATCGAGGTCGATAACCAGACCGTCCCGGTCCGGGCCGTGATCGCCGAGGGGCCCGAGCGAGATCGACTCTGGAACGACCACGTCGCTGCCCTGCCGGAGTTCGGGGCGTACCCGAGCAAGACGGACCGGGTCATCCCGATGATCCTCCTCGAGCGCGCCGACTAGCCGGACCGGGTGACCGGCAACCGCCCGGAGCCGCCTTTTCCTGGCTACGCGTCGACGAAAGGGTTCTGGACGCGGACCCCGTCGTAGTCGGTGCCCGCGTCGAGATCCTCGGACAGGACCACCACGCAGCCCAGGAACCGGCTCGCCTCGATGATCGCGGCGTCCCAGTAGGAGATGCCAAAGCGTTGACGAGTCCGGAACGCGGCATCCATGACATCGACCGTCGTCTCCTGGACGGGAAATCTGCGCCACGACTCGATCAGGCCAACGGCCTGTTCGTGGGTGATCGCGTCCCGTCGGCTCGCCCGCGTGGCCTGGACGTAGAACTCCTGGAGCACCTGGATCGACAGCCCCACATCGCCGGCTGCCAGGACCTCGTTCGCCCGCCTGGCCTTCGACGCCTCGTCCGGATCGCGCGAGATCGCGTACAGCAGGACGTTCGTGTCAACGAACTGCACGATCGTGGACCTCGTCGCGGCCCAATCGATCGACGGCTCTGAAACGCTTGACCTGGCGCTGGATCCGTCGCTGCTGCGCCTCGAGCCTGGCGAACTCGGTGCCACCACCCGACGACAGGGAGCGCAGGTACTCGGTGACGATCGCGCTGACCGAGCTGCCGCGTTCGGCCGCGCGGATCCGGGCCGACCGATAGACGTCGTCGGGCACGGAGACGGTGATGTTCTTCACAGGCGCACAGTAACACGGACTCACAGCAGATGGAGACAGCTACATGAGCCATCACGCTCGACCCCCCCTCCTCCCCCCCCCCCCCCCTCCCCCCCCCCCCCCCCCCCCCCCCCCCCCCCGCCCCCCCCCCCCCTTCCCCCTCCGGCGTCCATCTCACGGGTTTCGGCGAGTCGTTCCGTGACACACCCCCGGCCGTCGATCGCCGAAGGTGACGAACGGCCCTGCCGCGTTGCACGCCGCAGGGAGAATCATCTAGACGGTTCCATCCTCATCGAGGAGAGCGGGTGCGGATACTCCTCGCGATCGACGGCTCGCCGTCGTCCATCCAGGCTCGCGATCTGGTCGCATCGCTGTCGATGCCGGGCGGGTCGTCCGTGACGATGCTCACGGCGTACGACATTCCCGTTTCATGGTTTGGCGATCCCCTGGCTTTAGCAGGGACACCGCTGGCGGAAGCCGAGGAAGCCGTGCGCCGCGAGGCGGAGGCCACCCAGGTCCGGATGGCCGCGCCCTTCGGCGGCCGCGACTGGTCGGTCCATCGACGCGTGGCCCGCGGCCGCGCGCCTGACGTGATCGTCGAGGCAGCCGCGGACCTGGCCGCTGATCTCATCGTGGTCGGCTCCAGGGGCCACGGCCCGATCGCGTCGATGCTGCTCGGCTCGGTGTCTGCCGAGGTCGTCGAGCGGGCAGGATGCTCGGTCCTGGTCGCTCGAAGATCGAACGTGTCTCGACTGCTGGTGGCAACCGACGGATCGCCGTGCGCGGAACTCATTCCCGAGGTGCTGGCCACGTGGGGGCCCTTCGAAGGGCTGTCGGCGATCGCACTCAGCGTGACTCCGGGCAATTCGCCAGCCTTCGATTTGCTGATGGACCTGTACACGCTGGGCAGCCTGTCGAACGAGCCTTACCGCCGGCAACAGCGCGAGGCCCATGAGCGGTTCGCCGCGGCGATGGCCACACGGCTCTCCGAGAAAGGAATCCCGGCCAAAGCGGAGGTTCGGACCGGGGACGCGGCACACGAGGTCATCGCCGCCGCTGCCGATCATCAGGTGGATCTTGTGGTGACCGGCTCGCGCTGCCTGCATGGCCTCGACCGATGGCTTCTCGGAAGCGTCTCGCGGAACGTACTTCTGCATGCGGGAGTCTCTGTCCTGATCGTCAGGCGGAGCGTCTCAGCCGCCGGATCCTGACGCCGACTCCCGGGGCGCCGTCGCCGGCCAAGGCGCGGAATGTCAACGGGCGGCACGATCACCGTGACGTGCGATACGCCCCTTGGACCCACGGACATGCGAGGACGCTTGCTGTGCCACGCCGGCGTGCGGCCCGGACCTCCGGCGCCCGACCCACTTCTCGACCTCGACGGCCGCGAAACCAAGGGTGGAGGCGACCAGGACCAATACCAGCTGGGGCAGGCTCAGTGCGACCGTCCCGAAGATCGGCTGCAGGGCCGGGACGTAGATCAGGGCCAGCTGCACGACGAGACTGCCCGCCACCGCGATCGTCAGCGGCAGGTTCGATCGGAGGCCGAGGCGGAAGAGGCTGTCCGTCTCCGACCGGACGGCCAGCGCATTTCCGAGCTGGAGAAGGGCCAGGGTCGCGAAGAGCATCGTCTGCCACGGCCAGCCCTGGCCGATGGAGTAGGCCTGGACCGCGAGAGCGACGGACGCCATCAGCAGCCCGACCCAGATCGTGTGCTGCCACAGGCCGCGGGCGAAGAGCGATTCGGACGGTGACCGCGGCGGCCGGCGCATCGTGCCGCGCTCCGTCGGCTCCACGCCCAGGGCGAGGGCCGGCAGTCCATCGGTGACGAGGTTGATCCACAGGATCTGGACGGCCAGCAGCGGGAACGGCAGGCCGAGGAACGGGGCGAGCGTCATCACCCAGATCTCGGCGGAGTTCGTGGTCAACAGGTAGCGCACGAAGCGGCGGATGTTGTCGTAGATCCGGCGGCCTTCCTCGACGGCGGCGACGATCGTCGCGAAGTCGTCGTCGGCGAGGACCATGTCGGCCGCCTCCTTGCTGACCTCGGTCCCGGTGACGCCCATCGCGACCCCGATGTCGGCCCGCCGCAGTGCCGGGGCGTCGTTCACGCCGTCGCCGGTCATCGCGACGACCGCCCCACGGCGCCGCCAGGCGTCGACGATGCGGAGCTTCTGTTCGGGGTTGGTCCGCGCGTAGACGGCCACGTCGGCCACGATCGCATCGAAGGCGCCGTCGTCGAGCTGCTCGAGCTCGGCGCCGGTCAGGCTGCGTCCGCCGTCGCGCAGGATGCCGATCCGGCGGGCGATGGCGTTACCCGTCAGCGGGTGATCGCCGGTGATCATGATCGGCGTGATGCCGGCCGCACGGCAGGCCGCGATCGACGGGGCCGAGGCCTCGCGCGGCGGGTCCGCCATCCCGACGATCCCCAGAAGGTGGAGGCCGTGCTCGGCGTCGTCGAGCCGGGCGGGGACGTCGTCGATCGTGCGCTCGGCGAACGCGAGCACCCGGTATCCGTCGACGGCGTAGCGCTCGGCGACGTGCTCGGCCTGGCGCAGCAGGGCGGCCTCGGTCGCATCGAGGAGCGGTCCGATCGCCTCCAAGGCGCCCTTCACGGCGACCCAGACCTCCGCACCGGCCGTGTGGATGGTCGCCATCCGTCGCCGTTCGGGGTCGAACGTCAGCTCTTCGACCCGCGGGCAGGCGGCGGCGACCGCGTGCGGATCGACCTCGAGCTTGGCGGCGAGGGCAAGCAGCGCCGCCTCGGTCGGATCGCCGCTGATGGTCCACGGGCCGTCGCTGGTCGCCGGGGCATGGAGCGTTGCATCGTTGCAGGCGGCGGCGACCTGGGCGAGCCGAACAAGGGCGGTGTCGTTCGCCGGCCGGGGATCGAACCGTCCGGTCGGCGCGTAGCCTTCGCCGCTCACGCGATAGTCGCCGTTCGGCGTCCAGACCCGCTCGACGAGCATCCGGTTCTCGGTCAGGGTGCCGGTCTTGTCGCTGCAGATCACGGTGACCGACCCGAGGGTCTCGACGGCCGGCAGCTTGCGGACGAGCGCGTGTCGTTGGGCCATCCGCCGGGCGCCCAAAGCCAGGGCGATCGTGACGACGGCGGGCAGGCCTTCCGGGATGGCCGCGACCGCCAGACTCACCGCCGCCAGGAACATCACGTCGGCCGGCTCGCCACGGGCGACGCCGCTGACGAACACGAAGATGCAGACCAGGAACGCCGCGACCGCCAGTCGCTTGCCGAGCGTCGACAGCCGTCGCTGGAGCGGTGTCTGGCCGCTGCCACGTTCCTCGAGGAGTTCGGCGACGCGTCCGAGGGCCGTCTCCATCCCGGTCGCCACGACCACGCCCAGGCCACGCCCATAGGTCACCGCGGTGCCACTGAAGGCCATGTTGCGCTGGTCGGCGAGGACCGCCGCGGTGACATCCGAGATGGGAGCCGTGGTCTTGCTCGCGGGTTCCGATTCGCCGGTCAGGGCGGCCTCGTTGATGCGGAGGGATCGAGCCTCGACCAGGCGCATGTCGGCGGTCACGACGTCCCCCGCGTCGAGCCGCACGAGGTCGCCCGGCACGAGCTCGGCCGCCGGGACGACGATCGTGACGCCGGCACGAACGACGCGTGCCGACGGGCTGGTCATGCGTTTCAGCGCGTCCATCGCCTGTTCCGCCCGGTATTCCTGGACGAACCCGATGATCCCGTTGAGCGCGACGATGACCAGGATGATGGTCGTGTCCTTGAGGTCGCCGATGGCTGCGGTGATGGCGGCGGCACCGAGCAGCACCAGGATCATCGCGTTGGTGAACTGTTCGGCCAGCAGGCGCCAGGCGGGCTTGGCGGCGCGCTCCTCGAGCTCGTTCGGCCCGTGCGCGATCAGACGACGCCGAGCCTCGTCGGGATCGAGGCCCCGGTCCGCATCGGAGCCGAGGGCGGCGGCGACCTCCGGGAAGGCGACCGCCCATGGATCACGGTTCAAGTTGCTGATCCCGTGCCGTCGCACCTGGCGAGGTCGGGGCGACGTCGGCCGGTACGATCCCGAGCGTCAACGCAGCGACATGCCCGGCGGAAGTGCCGATCGGATCGATCGGCGGCATCGGCCATCCCGAATCAGGTCGTCCGGCCCTTGGCCGACGACTCGGGACCCCCGTAGCGTCAGGCTCGGACCGGCGTCGACCGCGCCTGCGGACAGGTCCGGCATCGCGCGGAGACGAGATGGACGGCCATGATGCGTAGCGCGGCGGTCGATGACCGATCGCTGCCGGAGGCCTCGGAGCCCCACGAGACGAGGGCGAACAGCGTCCTTCGACCGATCGTCTTCGGTGCGAACGATGGGCTGGTGTCCAACCTCGCCCTGGTGATGGGCGTCGCCGGCGCGACGTCGGACAACGGGATCATCGTGCTCGCCGGGGTGGCCGGGCTCATCGCCGGCGCCTTCAGCATGGGCGTCGGCGAGTACATCTCGGTCCAGAGCCAGCGGGAGCTGCTCGACTACCAGCTGGCCTTCCAGCGCAAGCAACTCCGTGACGCCCCGGACCAGGAGCGGGCGATCCTGGCCAAGGCTGTATGTCGAGCGGGGGTTCGCCCCCGAGGAGGCCGACCGGTTCGTCGACGCCGTCTTCGCCGATCCGGACCATGCCGTCCGCCTGCTCATCTTCGAGGAGGTCGGCCTCGATGCCCGTTCGATCGGCTCGCCAGTGGCTGCCGCCGGCGGCTCCTTCGTCGCGTTCACGACCGGCGCGTTCATCCCGCTGGTCCCGTACCTCATCGGCGCCGGGATGGCGGCGTTCGCGGCGAGCCTGTCGGTCAGCCTCGTCGCGCTGGGGCTCCTCGGAGCGGGGATCGCGGCCCTCACCCGCCGACCGGCCTGGTATGGGGCACTGCGGCAGGTCTGCCTCGGGGCCGTCGCTGCCGGGTTTACCTACGCCGTCGGCCTCGTGATCGGGGTCGGCGCCCCCTGACCGAGCGTCCCCTCGAGTGGGTGGCTGCGGAGCCGCGGTACCGCGCTGCCGCAGGACTCGCCGGCCTTCAGGGTATCGGGTCCGTAGCGGAAGTCGGGAAGTTGCGCGCAACTCCTGGCGGGCGCCGAGGGACAGATGATCGCTTTCTCCCACATCGAGGAGATCCTCGCCGCACTGACCGGCTCCAGTCGTGAGAAGGCGACGGCACGATTTCGGCAGCCAGTGCCGGTGCGCGCCATTGCGGACGTGCACAACAGCGAATCGCCGCGCCGGCACCGCTGACGTCGCCGAGAGCCAGTCGGCCGACGGCAGGGACCGCGGCGTTGCTTGGTGGCATGGCAGGGCAGACGGCGGACTTCCACCCATTCGGCCCCACTGACAGGGACAGTCAGCAGTGTCGCGCCACGACGTCGAGCTGTAGCTTGCCAGGCAGAAGGCACGACGATGGCGGTACTGCTGACACGCGATCCCACGCGAAGCGCGGTTGCGGCTCCGAGCGCGGTCGTCTGGATCAACGGGCGCCGAGCGAACGTCGTCGCGATGAATAGCGACGGACGCATCTCCACATGCGACATCAGTCGCGGGCGGCTACCGGAGGGTTCGTACCTGGCTCAAGTCGTCCGAGCGATCGGTGACCGCCAGCGAGTCGTCATCCTTGGTCCGGGCTTCGCCCGACTGGCGCTCGAACGCGAATACGTCGCCATGTTTCGCCGGCCTGATCGATTGGTCGACGTCGAACCGGCGGGTCCAGTCTCGTCCGAGGAGCTGGTCGATCGGCTGCGCACCCTCGCTACGTGACGACGGAGGTCGGCGACGAGATGGCGCGCGAAGCACCATCGTAAGAGCAGGCCACGCTCCCGATTTCTGACGATGGCGGCTGGCCGGGCGGCCCTACGAGCATGAGCCGCTGGTAGACAGGCTCGAGAATCACCGCTGATCGTCCGTCTGGCAGGCCCTCGTCCGCTTCCGTGTCATGCCGCATCCACGATCTGCCCGTCGACCGCCCCCAGCATGAGCGGCGGAGGTCCTGCCCCCAGTGCGGGACCTCCGCCTGGCGGAAGTCGACTGGAACGTATCGTCGTGGCCTCAGGAAGCCTCGACCTTGACGTGTGTCGGCTTGACTTCCTCGGTCTTCGGGAGGGTCAGGGTGAGCAGGCCGTTCTTGAACTCTGCCTTGGCGGCGTCGGCCTTGATGGCGGTCGGCAGCGAGAAGCTTCGACTGAACTGGCCCTCGCTGAGCTCCTTGTGGACGTAACCCGCCTCGCTTGTCTCCTTCTCCTCCTTGAACGCACCGCTGATCGTCACCAGGTCGTCGCCGATGGTGACGTCGACGTCGTCTGGCTTGACTCCGGGCAGCGCGACCTTGGCGATCACCGCCTCGGGTGTCATGTACACGTCGAGCGCAGGAGCTACCTGCCGGTCGCCGTCGCCGATCCACATCGGCCTGAAGAATCGCTCGTCGAAGAGCCGCTCCATCGCGTCCCGGAATGACACGAGATCCACGAGCGGCGTCGCACGCCTGGTGAGCGTCATCTGACCCACCTCCAACTTCAGTGACGGACCGGTGGCTCGGCTTGATCCAGCGACAGTTCGACCCGTCTGGCACGACTGAGTCTCCCCTTATCCCCAGGTTCACGCGAGAGCCGTCCGACCCAAAGGCTCCCGTCGTCTCGGACCCATCCGCGTCTCGCCCGCGGGCGCGCGTCGCGGTTCGGGCTTTTCGGCAGGCATCACAGCGCCCGATGGCCGATGCGGTCGAGCGGGAACTCCCGCCATCCTGAGGGGCAGGACAGGGCGCAGGAGGTCACGACCGATGAGTGCAGCCACGACGCTGGACCGACCCTACAAACCGCTCTTGGAGTGGCTAGCGGGACACGACATCGAGTACGAGATCCATCAACATGACCCGTCGTTTACGGCGCGCGCGACCGCCGCGGCAGAGGGGGTCGATCCGCGAACGTTCGCCAAGGTGGTTGCCGTCGCATCACCCGATGGACGCGCGGCCCTCGTGGTCCTGGACGCCACCGACCAGGTCGACCTGCACAAGGCTCGGCAGGTCCTCGGGGCAGGCGACGTGCGACTGCTCACCGAACCCGAGCTGACGGCGCTGGCGCCCGGCTGCGAAGCCGGTGCCATCCCCGCGGTCGGCTCGCTGTTCGGGCTGACCATGTACGCCGACTATGCCGTTCGGGACGATCCAGAGGTCAGCTTCAACGCCGGCAGTCATCGCTTCAGCGCACGCGTGGACAGAGCAGGCTGGGAGCGTGCTTGCGGCGTCGTCTACGCCGATCTCGCCGCGGACGCCGACAGCGGTCCCGCGTGGGCACGTTGATGACCTCGGCGTCCGGTCGTGGCTCGACGATGGATGACCCACCGAGGCGACCCAGCACCCTGGTGTGGATCGATTCGCGGGAGGCCATCATCGTCCGCTGGCTGGACGGTAGGGCCCGTCTCGAACGGCTCGAGTCAGAGGTGCCAGCCCACCGCCGGGCCACCGGCCACGTCCGGCACGATCCCGCCGTTCGCCATGGCGGTGGTGGCACCTCACAGACCGCCGGCGAGCCGCACCGCCTCGAGCACCTGAACCGATTCGTGGGGCAGGTCGCAGACCGATTGCAGCCGGGCGACGACGTGCTGATCCTCGGTAGCGGGACGGTCCACGAACGCCTCGCAGGACAGCTTGCTCGAAGCGATGCGCACCACCGACGCCACCGACGCATCGCCTGCGAGGCTTGTCCACGGTTCACCGATCGCCAACTCATCGCGCGACTTCGTGCGTTCGCTGGAGCGGCGACGCGGCGGCGCACCGTCGGTGCGTACCGCTGGGCCGGTCTTCCAGGGCACGGCCCATCAGACACGCGAGGGCCTGCGCCGCGTCGCGTCGTCGACAAGCCGCCGCGCAGGAAAGACCAGGACGGTCCGTGAAGGAAGAGGCCAACGACATGGACAGCGGATCCATGCGAGTTCTCGTTGCCATCGATGGCTCCGAGCCTGCAGCGCTCGGGGTGGATCTGGTGGCCAACGTTGCCTGGCCGGGCGGGACGGAGATCCTCGTGGCGGAAGCAGTCGAGACGGGCGCAGGGCTGTTCGGAGGCCCCTGGCCGGCACTTGCGACCGTCCAGGCGGACCGAATCGAGGCGGAGATCCGAGCCGAGGCAGAGCGGACTGTTCACCGTGCCCGAGAACGGTTGGCCCGACCCGGCCTGACCGTCCAGGCGGCCGTCCTCCGCGGTCGCGCGGCGACTGCCATCGTCGATCGAGCGGGCAGGATGCCGGCCGACCTGATCGTCGTCGGCAGCCGGGGCCACGGGACGATCGCGTCGATGTTGCTGGGGTCGGTGTCCGCCGAACTGGTGGACCACTCCCCCGCGCCGGTGCTCGTCGCGCGAGGCGACGATACGACGCGCGTTGTGCTGGCCTGGGACGGGTCGTCTTGCGCGTCGCGCGCCGCGGATCTGGTATGCACCTCGCCTATCTTCGCCGGCTCCGCGGTCCGAGTGGTGAGCGTCGCCGATGTCGAGATCCCCTGGTGGACCGGCTGTCCCGTTGATGGATCGCCCGCGCTGCGGCCGATCTATGCCGACGCAGCGAGTGCCTCCCGCAAGCACCACGACGAGCTCGCCCGCGAGATGGCGTCTGCGCTGCGGGCCGCTGGCTTGACCGCAGAAGCGGACGGACGAGAGGGCGATGCCGCCACGGAGATCCTCGCGGCAGCGGGCGCCTTCAAGGCCGACATCGTCGTCATGGGCACCCACGGACGGACCGGCCTGAGCCGACTCGCTCTCGGCAGCGTCGCCCGGAACGTCCTCCAGCACGCGACGTGCTCGGTCCTGATCGTGCGTGATCCGGATGGACACGGCACTCGTGAGTTGGAGGCGAAGCGATGACCGGACTACGGAACGACCCACGTGGGCATGGGCATTTCCAGTTGCTTCTTCTCGCGCTGCTGATCGCGCTGGCGCTCCTGCTGCTGAGCGACACCCAGGCGCTCCGCGCGCTGTTGGGCTGATGCCCACGAGTGTCACCCAGGTAGCCGGAACGTGACGGCGCTGGAGCTGGCGTCGTTCGAATTCGGCGTGCGGGCGCTGCTGACCCTATTCGTCATCATCGATCCCGCCGGGCTCGCTGGCGCGCAACGTGCCCATCCACCTGCTCATTCCATGACGACAGGCACCTATCGCGCGGAGCCGACGGCGCGACCGACGCGGAGGCCGACGGTCCGCGGCGAGGCACTTCCTTATGGCCCGACGACGACCCACCTCCTGGGACCGCTGCACCGAGCGTTCCTGATCGTCAACTCGCTGTTCTCCCCGGCGCTCGAGCGAGGGCTCGGGGCGCTGGTCTCGAACCCTCTGACCGGCTACCTCATGGTGCTGCGGACGCGCGGGCGGCGGACCGGTTTGATGCGTGCCGCGCCCCTCGGCTACGTCGTGCTCGATGGTGCCATCTACTGCTGCGCCGGCTTCGGTGAGACCACGGCCTGGTACCGGAACGTGCTGGCGGACTCTGCGGTCGAGGTCGTGTTGCCCGGACGAACGCTGCAGGGGACGGCGACCCCCGTCACCGCGCCCGACGAATGGATCCGAGCCTACCGGGCGCTGATCGCGAGCCTCGGCGTGATCGGCCGCCTCACCGTCGGCAACGTGCGCGGGCTCGATGACACCGGGTTGCTCGCAGCACACGGCGGCATCCCCATCGTGCGCATCACCCCGATCGCCTTCGTCCCCGGTCCGCTCGATCCCGGCGGACGGTTCTGGCTCGTGCCGTGGGCAGCATCGGCCGTCATCGCCGTCGTTCTCGCCGCGCGACTCCGCCCGGCCCGTCGCTGGCCTGACTCTGGATCAGGCGCCCGCGGCCGACGAGCCTAGGTTGGCCCTCGCGATCGCTATCGGGATATTCATGGCATTCGCGCGCTCGACTCCTGTCGGGCGCGCCATTGCAGCCTTCTCCGGCAGCGCGAGCGCCAAACCGTGCGCGTAGGCCGCCCCGGTGAGGCAGGCCCGGACGATCTCGGGTCCCGGCAGGATCTTGACTCCGGTGAATTCGTCCTGACCGCGGTCACCGTCGGCGCCTTCGCACTTGCGGCGCTGTGCACGGTCGGCATCATCGTCCCAGCCGGGTGGTGGCAGCCGACCATGGCACTGGGGGGCCATCGCGTCGGCAGCCATGCTGGTGCTGTTCTTCGAGCCCCCACTGGTGCCCGGCTTGGGGATTGACGATGTCCTGCTGGGGGTGGTGGTTTCGAGCGTTGTGCTAACGGTCTGAGCGTGGCCCAAGCAGATCGTGCGAGAGAGCGAAGAGCTGCTGTCTGCAGGCATCGCCTATACTCGCGCTCGCGCCGACATAGCTCAGCGGTAGAGCAGCTGTTTCGTAAACAGCAGGTCCTCGGTTCAAATCCGAGTGTCGGCTCCAGTCCCTTCTTTCGTGCTCAGGAAGAACAGCTGTCTGGAGTTAGCACGGTCTTTTTTTGTCTCTCTTCGGCTGGTCGAAGCCCTGCTAACTGTCGAAGCCCTGCTAACTGGACAATTCCGGATCTCGACGAGGCCGGTCACGCACGACCGGTGGGGATCTCCAGTCGGACTCCCGTCTCAGCGCCCATCGAAGCCCTGCTGTCTTCTACAGGCGGGGTTCGCAGCACCCCACATGCGTGGCGAGCAAGGCAGAAATCCGCCGGTCGCGAGACTGCCGGTAGCGAAAGTGGAACAAATTCGTGAGTCGACGGCCCAGACTACCGTGAAGGCTGGCATCCGCCGCCAAAGCCGAGGGCAGTCGAGCGCCGGGCCGCGAGATGGTGGCCTTGCACCTGCCGGTCGAGCCCACGTGTGGCAGATCCGGGTCAGCGCCGGGGGGAGCGATGTTGGCGCTGTGGGACTCGGGGACGCTGGACGCTTTGCTCGGCAAGGCGGACCAGGAGCTGAACCTGCGCCGTTCGCTGCCTCACCAGGGCTCTCCCGCGACCCGGCGGCCCGCCTCCGCCGACTGACGCCAACACGGCGACCCCGGTGTCGGGTACGGTTGGGGGGTGCGAACCGGACTGCTCCGTACCGGGCGGCGCTGACCTTCGGCACCACCGTCAGCATGGCGATCCCTCATGTGCGAGGGGCTTGTTCATGTCCGGAGACAATCAGGCTGCACGCAACCGACGCCTCCGACGCCCAGGAGCGAGAAAGCAAGTCGAGCGAGATGACCGACACGGCCCGACACCGACACGAGCAGCGACCGCGCGGGCGGCAGCGAGCCTCGCCACGCCGTACCGCTACACCGCGCGCTGGCCGCCGAGATCGAGGCGCGCTGGCAGGACCGCTGGGAGGCCGAGCGGCACCTTCCAGGCCCCCAACCCGGCCGGCCCGCTGGCCGACCCGGAGAAGGTGCGGCGCGACCGAAGCTGTACGTGCTCGACATGTTCCCCTACCCGTCCGGGCCGGGCTGCACGTCGGGCACCCGCTGGGCTACATCGCCACCGACGTCTACGGCCGGTTCCAGCGGATGCGCGGGCGCAACGTGCTGCACGCGATGGGCTTCGACGCGTTCGGCCTGCCCGCCGAGCAGTACGCCGTGCAGACCGGCCAGCACCCGCGCATGACCACCGAGGAGAACATCGTGACCATGCGACGCCAGCTGCGGCGGCTGGGGCTGGCCCACGACGAGCGCCGCAGCGTCGCGACCACCGACGTCGACTTCTACCGCTGGACGCAGTGGATCTTCCTGCAGATCTTCAACTCCTGGTACGACGACGGCGCGCGGCCGGGCCCGGCCGGTCGCCGAGCTGGTCGCCGCGTTCGCAGGCCGGCGAGCGGCCACTGCCCGACGGCCGCGCCTGGGCCGAGCTGGACGCTGTGCGAGCGACGCGGATCGTCGACGCGCCACCGGCTGGCGTACGTCGTCCGAGGCGCCGGTCAACTGGTGCCCGGGCCTGGGCACCGTGCTGGCCAACGAGGAGGTCACCGCCGAGGGGCGCAGCGACCGCGGCAACTTCCCGGTCTTCAAGCGCAACCTGCGGCAGTGGATGATGCGGATCACCGCCTACGCCGACCGGCTGCTGGACGACCTGGACCGGCTGGACTGGCCGGAGCCGGTCAAGCTGCATGCAGCGCAACTGGATCGGCCGCTCCGAGGGCGCGCGTGGTGTCGACTTCCCGACCGCGGCCGGCCCGATCGAGGTCTTCACCACCCGGCCGGACACGCTGTTCGGCGCCACCTACATGGTGCTGGCGCCGGAGCACCCGCTGGTCGACGCGCTGACCGCCGGCGCCTGGCCCGACGGGACACCGCCGGCGTGGACCGGCGGCGCCGCCACGCCGCGCGACGCCGTGCGGCGCTACCGCGCGGTGGCCGAGCGCAAGACCGACGTCGAGCGGCAGGCCGAGGGCCGGACAAGACCGGCGTCTTCACCGGCGCGTACGCGACCAACCCGGTCAACGGCGAGCAGATCCCGGTCTTCATCGCCGACTACGTGCTGATGGGCTACGGCACCGGGGCGATCATGGCGGTGCCCGGCCAGGACGAGCGGGACTGGGAGTTCGCCGAGGGTTCGGCCTGCCGATCGTCCGCACGGTCGCAGCCGCCGGAGGGCTGGACGGCGAGGCGTACACCGGCGAGGGCCCGGCCATCAACTCCGCCAACGCCGAGATCTGCCTGGACGGGCTGGGCGTCGAGCGACGCCAAGGCGCGCATCATCGACTGGCTGGAGAGCACAGGGCCTGGGCGAGCGCACGGTCACCTACAGGCTGCGCGACTGGCTGTTCAGCCGGCAGCGCTACTGGGGCGAGCCGTTCCCGATCGTCTACGACGAGGACGGCACTGCCGATCGCGCTGCCCGAGTCGATGCTGCCGGTCGAGCTGCCCGAGGTCGACGACTTCGCGCCGGAGACCTTCGCCGAGGACGACGTCACGAGCGAGCCGGAGCCGCCGCTGGCGCCGGCGACGACTGGGTCGACGTCGAGCTGGACCTGGGCGACGGGCCGCAAGCCGCTACCGTCGCGAGACCAACATGATGCCGCAGTGGGCCGGCTCGTGCTGGTACGAGCTGCGCTACCTGGACCCGACCAACGACGAGGCTTCGTCGACCCGGACAACGAGCGCTACTGGATGGGTCCCGCAGTGCCGAGGGCGACGTCGGCGGCGTCGACCTGTACGTCGGCGGCGTCGAGCACGCCGTGCTGCACCTGCTGTACGCGCGGTTCTGGCACAAGGTGCTGTACGACCTGGGCCACGTCTCGAGCGGCCGAGCCGTTCCGCCGGCTGTTCAACCAGGGCTACATCCAGGCCTACGCGTACACCGACGTCCGCGGCCTGCTACGTGCCGGCCGCCGAGGTCGATCGAGACGGCCGAGGGCACCGTACACCTGGCACGGGCGAGCCGGTCAACCGCGAGTACGGGAAGATGGGCAAGTCGCTGAAGAACGTGGTCACGCCCGACGAGATGTGCGACGCCTACGGCGCCGACACCTTCCGCGTGTACGAGATGTCGATGGGTCCGCTGGACGTGTCGCGGCCGTGGGAGACCCGGGCCGTCGTCGGCTCGTACCGGTTCCTGCAGCGGCGTGTGGCGCAACGTCGTCGACGAGGAGACCGGCGAGCTGCGGGTCGTCGACGAGCCGGCCGACGAGGCGACGCGCCGGCTGCTGCACCGCACCATCGACGGGGTCCGCACCGACATGGACGGCGCTGCGGTTCAACACCGCCATCGCCCGGCTGATCGAGCTGAACAACCACGCTGGTCAAGCTGCTGGCCGACGCCGCGCGAGGTGGCCGAGCCGCTGGTGCTGATGGTGGCGCCGTTCGCGCCGCACATGGCCGAGGAGCTGTGGGCGCGGCTGGGCCACGACGAGCTCGCTGGCCTACGAGCCGTTCCCGGTCGCCGACCCGGCGCTGCTGGTCGAGGAGACGGTCACCTCCGTGGTCCAGGTGGCCGGCAAGGTGCGCGACCGCCTCGAGGTGCCGCCGTCGATCGGCGAGGACGAGCTGCGCGAGCTGGCCCTGGCGTCCGAGGTCGTGCAGCGCGCGCTGGACGGCCGCGGCCGTGCGGACGGTCGTCGTCCGCGCGCCACGCCTGGTCAACGTCGTCCCCGGCTGACCTGATGCGGTGCGCACGGTGCCGCTACCTCACGCGCATGACCGGCGTCGCGCAGAGCGGACAGCGTCAAAACGAAGACCTGCTCCTCCGACATGAGAGACGCTAGCCTGTTCGACATGACCGACGAGCTTCGGGTGATCCTCGAACTGGGCAAGAAGCGCCGGGTGGTGACGGGCGCGATGGACTGGCCGGCCTCGATCGCTGGGGCGCCACCGAGGACAGCGCGCTCGAGAAGCTGCTCGCCTACGACCCGCGCTACCGGCATCGCCGAGCGAGCAGGCCTCGCGGGCGCCTACGCGCGGGCACGCGACGTCGAAGTGGTGGAACGGG
>CAVYZQ010000004.1:0-113466 GCA_963772995.1 uncultured Chloroflexia bacterium
CCGTACGGCGTCGCGCGGCGTGGCGGCGCCGCTGGCCCACAGCGCCGGTATCCCTCGGGCCAGGCTTCCGGCGGTCAGCGCGTCCACCGCGGGGTGCTCGGGTGCCAGCCCCATGAAGGTTGCACCGAACAGCGTGTCGGGACGGGTGGTGAAGACCTCGATCGTCCCGGCCGGGCTCGGGAACGACACCCATCGCCCTTCGGAGCGACCGATCCAATTGCGCTGCATCAACTTGATCGGTTCAGGGCCAGTCCAGGCCGTCCAGGTCGGCAAGCAACCGGTCGGCATAGGACGTGATGCGCATGCTCCACTGACGCAGGTTGCGCTTGAAGACCGGGAAGTTCCCGCGGTCGCTGCGACCGTCGGCGGTGACCTCCTCGTTGGACAGCACCGTACCCAGACCGGGGCACCAGTTGACCGGCGACGCGGTCAGGTAGGCCAGCCGGTGGCCGTCGATGTGATGCGACGTTGCTGGACAGCGTCCAGGTCGGCTCCACACCAGGCCGTCGGGCAGGGCCCGCTTGGCGGATGCGAAGGCGGCCGCCAGCTCGTCGACGTGCCGGGCGCGGGCCGCCTCCTCGTCATACCACGCGTTGTAGACCTGCAGGAAGATCCACTGCGTCCACTTGTAGAAGGCCACGTAGGTCGTCGCGCGCGCGACGCTCCGGCGCAGGTCGTGCGCCAGCCCCAGCCGCCGGAGCTGGGCGTCGCATGTTCACGATGTTTGCCTCTGTCGTGACCCGCGGGTGCTGGCCGGTCTGCACGGCGTACTGCTCAGCGGGCAAGCCGAACGCGTCGTAGCCCAGCGCGTGCAGCACGTTGTGGCCGGTCATCCGTTTGAAGCGGGCCGTCGACATCGGTCGCGATGTTGAACCACGGCGGGTGCCCGACGTGCAGCCCGATCCCCGGACGGGTAAGGGAACATGTCCAGGACGTACTTCTTCGGTCGAGCCGCTACCTTTTCAGGGTCGCCCAACAGGCCAGAAGGGTAGGTTAACTCGAAGATGCGCTCCGTCCCCCCAGCGCTCCTGCCAGCGCGACTCGATGTCGGCGGCCAGGCTCGCGGGAGTAGCGGTACGGCGTGGCGGGGGAGGGTCGCTGTCGCCCGCGCGGTCGCTTTGCTCATGAGCACGTGTCGGTCATCTGCGTCGACTGCTTTCTACGCTGGGCGTCGAGGAGGCGCGGGGGTTGCGTGCAGCCTGATTGTCTACCTCCGGACATGAACCGGCCCTTCGCACATGAGGGATCGCCATGCTGACGGTGGTGCCGAAGGTCAGCGCCGCCCGGTACGGAGCAGTCCGGTTCGCACCCCGCGACCGTACCCGACACCGGGTCGCCGTGTGGCGTCAGTCGGCGGAGGCGGGCCGCCGGGTCGCGGGAGAGCCCTGGTGAGGCAGCGAACGGCGCAGGTTCAGCTCCTGGTCCGCCTTGCCGAGCAAAGCGTCCAGCGTCCCCGAGTCCCACAGCGCCAACATCGCTCCCTCGGCGCTGACCCGGATCTGCCACACGTGGGCTCGACCGGCAGGTGCAAGGCCACCATCTCGCGGACCGGCGCTCGACTGCCCTCGGCTTTGGCGGCGGATGCCAGCCTTCACGGTAGTCTGGGCCGTCGACTCACAGAGATCTCTTCCACTTTCGCTACCGGCAGTCTCGCGACGGGCGGATCTCTGCCTTGCTCGCCACGCATGTGGGGTGCTGCGAAGACCAGCTGTGTGGAAGACAGCAGGGCTTCGATGGGCGCTGCGAGGGTGAGACCGACCCGGACATCCCCATCGGTCGTGCGTGGACCGGTCTCGTCCCAGATCGGGAATCGTCCAGTTAGCAGGGCTTCGACAGTTAGCAGGGCTTCGGCGCGGCCAGCGGCCCACGAGGACCGTGCTAGCTCCAGACAGCGGGCTTCCTGAGCACGAAGAGGGGAGTGGAGCCGACACTCGGATTTGAACCGAGGACCTGCTGTTTACGAAACAGCTGCTCTACCGCTGAGCTATGTCGGCCCGGGTTTCACGCTCGGTTACAGCAGATAACTGGCAATTCCACCGAATCCAGTTGACGCACAACGCTCGTTCAGCAGATGATTGTGCCGCGAGGTACGGCATGATCGAGGACTGCCATGAGCCCGCTCGCCACCGGTGCGCCGCATCTTACCCCAGGCGGTGATCTCGTTACCAACGCCGCCTCGTTCGGCCGCCACCTGCGGGCCGCCAACCTCAGCCCCGCCACGATCAAGCGTATCGCGAGGCCGTAGACGTCTTGGGCCGGTACCTCGCGGAGCAGGGCATGCCGACCGATGTCGCGGCGATCAGCCGCGAGCACGTCGAGGCTTTCGTCACCGACCAGCTCGGCCGCTGGCGGCCGGCCACCGCGGCGAACCGCTACCGCGGGCTCCAGCAATTCTTCGCCTGGTTGGTCGACGAGGGCGAGCTGCGCGCGAGCCCGATGGCCCGGATGCGCCGCCGCACGTGCCCGAGGCGCCGCCGACGTCTCGCGCGACGGCGAACTCGAGCGGCTCCTGGCGACTGCGCGGGGTCCGCGCTTCGAGGACCGCCGCGACGCCGCCCTAATCCGGGTGTTCCTCGATACCGGCGCGCGGCTGGCGGAGGTCGCCGGGCTCCGCTCGGGGCGCCGACGAGACCGCAATGACGTCGATCTCGACCAGGGAATCCTGCGAGTCCTCGGCAAGGGCCGCCGGGAACGAGTCGTCGCGGTCGGCTCGAAGACCGTCCGCGCGCTCGACCGCTACTCCGCCTCCGCCAGCGCTCGACACACGCCGCTCTGCCGTGGCTGTGGCTCGGCGCAGGGTCGCCTGACCGACAGCGGGATCCCTCAGATCCTCCGCGAGCGCGACCGGGCGGGCTCGGCTTCCGTCTCCACCCCCACCACTCCGCCACACGTACGCCCAAGCTGGCTGGCCGGCGGCGGCGGCGAGAGCGAACTGATGGCTGGCCGGTTGGCGGAGCCCGGAGATGCTGATCGCTATGGCGCAGCGCCGCGACCGAGCGCTCCCTGGCCGCTCACCGGCGGCTCTCGCCTGGTGACCGGGTGTAGCTCGTCGAAACGACCATGACGAGGTCGCGCGCCCCAAAGGTGTTGGGCGCGCGATAGCAACCTACCATCCCGATCGAGGCCGGGACGAGTGGCTGGCCGCGGCGAGGCGGCTGGCGTGAGAGAACGGGCTCCGGCTCGCGCGACGGAGCGCGAGGTCGTGGTCGTCACCGCGGTCCTCGTTGCCGGATCGGAGAAGGCGGCCGCCGACCGTCTCGGCGTGTCGCACTCGACGGTGAAGCACCACCTCGCGAAGGCCCTATCGAAGATGGGGGCCGCGAACACTGCGCAGCTCGTGTGGATGCTCGCTCCTCGCCTGCCCGAGCCTGAGGGCGCTTGCCTGGTCAGTGCGGGGATGCGAGTGCCGTCGCCGCCGCAAGAACCTGGCGACCAAACTCCTCGGGATCGGCCCCGGGTGCGATAAGGCAGGCGTTCGGCGGCAGCGGCATCATCACGGGCTCGACGTAGTGGACCAGGAAGACCACGAGCGTCGGGAGGAGATCGTGGAACGGTACGAGGGCGTTCCAGAGTGCCCGCTGCTGGCGACCGGAGCCGTGGAGGCGAGGCGCATCCGACATCCGCTGCTTCCAAGCCTCCCCGGACGGCTTGTATCCATGAAGAGCTCCGTCGAGTCGCCTTTGGAGCATGACGGGGCCGGGACAGACAGAGCCCGGGGTGCGGAGCACCTCGGCCGCGGCGAGCATCGGTCCCCGAGACTCTGGCGCGCCGGGCGTCCGCGCGGTCGTCGATGGTTGCGTGTTGTCGAAGGACCGCGGCGAGCCACGCACTCCACGTCTCGGCGTCAAGTCCGAATTCCCGCAGGCCGCCGTCGCCGTCGGGGTGTCGGTCGAACGGCGGCACCATCAGACCGTCGAGGACGAGCGCCCGAACGCAGAACGCGACGGGCGGAAATGCGTCGCTCGACCAATGCCATTGGTCCGACGAGCCTAGGAGGATGTCCCGAACCAACCTCATGGTTCGCATCCTGCAACGGATATGGCCCAAACGGCCAAGCAGAAACCGAGGTTCACGGCCGCTACCCTTCCCTCATGACGGCGCGCTGGTCCGATCCACATCGACTCCCGGTTCCCCCCACCGGGTACGTCCGCGCCGTCAACTCCTCGGCGGCTTGAGGAGGCGGCTCTCGTTCGGATGCGCGAAGCCGCCTTTGCCGGTTCGGAGAAACGCTAGATGTGGACGGTGACCACGGCGGACGCAACTGTCGACGCGACCGTCGCGGCGAGGATCTTCTTGCGCTTGTCCGCGTCCTTCACCCATTCGACGACGACTTCAGCGGCTGCCTTCGCCTGTTCCTCGGACAACCCTGCCCGATCCATCAATTCCTTGACGAGCTCGTCCATCTCACGCCTCTCCTATAGCAGCGCCCCGAAATTCGAATTGGCTTCAGGTCTCCGCTCCCCGCCTCGCTTCGCCAGAGTCGAACGTCCCGATCGGGCTGAGTGGCACTGGTCCATCGCCGCGCCAGCGGGCAGACTCTCCAAAGGCCTCGGGGCGCTTTGACGTGCGGTCCTCCAGGTGTGGACCCGGTTCATGCGCGTCCGCAGCGGGAGGCTTCCGTCCAGCGATGCACTACCGAGTCGGCTTCTGGGCGGCCGTCCTGACCGTGCTCCTGACGGCAGCGACCGCCGTCGCAGGGGTCGCGACGCCCGCGAGGAGTGGCCCGTTCTGCGGTCCGACCACGTGGGCCTGTATCCCCGCCCCGTACACCGACGTCGCCCAGTTCATCCCCGGCGACTACCTGTGGCTCATCCCGGCCATCCTGCTGGCGCCCGTCTTCGTCGTGCTCATGGCAGCGATCCACGGCTAGGCCCCGGAGCCGCGGAGGATCTTCAGCCGGATCGCCCTGGCCTTCGCGCTCGCCTACGCGGTCGTCATCGGGGTCGACTACTTCACCCAGTTCGCGGTGGTCATCCCGAGCCTGCAAGCCGGTGAGACCGAGGACCTGTCGCTGTTCACCCAGTACAACCCGCACGGACTGTTCATCGCCGGCGAAGCGTTCGGCTACCTCGCGATGAGCCTCGCGCTAGTGTTCGCCGCCGTGGTGTTCGCGGGCGGCCGGATCGAGCGCGCGATCCGCTGGCTGTTCGTCGGCGGCTTCGTGCTGGCCGTCGCGGCATTGGTCGGGTTGTGGATCGTCGGCGGTGACCTAATCGCCTTCGAGGTCGCGGTCCTCTCGATCAACTGGATCGTCCTCATCGCCTCGGGGGTGCTCCTGAGCGCGGTGTTCCGGCGTGCGCAGCGGAGCACCGGGGCGGGGCCGATCCGCGAGCCGGAGGCGAGAGCGACGTAATCCGCATCAAGGGAGACATCGTCATCGACCGTCCCGTGGAGGATGTGTTCGACTACGTCGCCGACGAATGCAACGAGCCGAGCGTACAACGCCCAGATGCGCCTCGCCGAGAAGATCTCGGACGGACCCATCGGCGTGGGCACGCAGTACCGGGCGGAGGTCGTGAGCGGCGGCCGGCCCGTCTCGATGGTCATCGAGACCACGGAGTACGCGACCCCGGCGGCTCGCGTCCAGGACCACGATGACCGCCATGGACATCGCGTACACCCTGACCTTCGAGCCTGTTCGGGAGGGGACCCGGATGCGGTGGTCGGGGGAGATCGAGCCGCACGGCATGCTCAAGCTGATCGGCCCGCTTGTCGCGTGGATGGGTCGGCGGCAGGAACTCCGAATCTGGACCGGCCTGAAGGGCCTCCTCGAAGGAAAGGAAGCGTCGGCCCGCTAGCCTGGCCGGAACCCCACCGTCCCCGGGACTGTTGCCCGTTCACCCGTCGCTGCATTGGAGTCCGCCCGTGTCCGATCAGGCCGGCAGGAAGCCGACGATCGTCGCCTGCCTGCACCGGACCGCCAACGCCAAGGCGACCGCGATCGAGGAGCGCAACTACGCCAATCGGGCAGGCTCCCCGGGGCCGTCGGCCACCGCGTACATCGACCGCGACGCCACGATCCTCCGCGCCATCGACCCCGCCAAGTACGCAGCGTGGAGCCAGGGCGACGTCGCCTCGCCCAACAGAAGCTCCCGACGATCGCCGCCGCCGTCGCCTCGGGGCTGAACCTGAACCAGTGGGTTCATGAGTCGATCGTGATTGTCACCATCAAGGCAGGCGACACCCTGAGCGAGATCGCCGCGGCGCACGGGCTGACGCTCAAGGCGCTCCTCGCCTTCCCGGACAACGCGAAGTACCGCGCCAACCCGGGGCTCATCCACCCGGGCGACATCGTCCGCGTGAAGTGCCGGGAGGAGCCATGGACGACCAGCCCGGCACCATCTGGGGCCGCGAGCCAGCGATGGTCCTCGGCCTCATCACGCGGAGCCGGGTCAGCCGCGGTGAGGCGCCTTCGATGAGAGAGACGGGTACCTGCGAGGGTCGCTCCCGCGGACGCCGACCGCCAGGTCGACGTGCTCGCCGCGTTTGTCGCTGCATGCGGGTCCGTTTCCGGTGCGGCGGCCCGCGTCGGCGTCCGACCGAGTACCGCGAAGCGCCACCTGGCGGACCTGCGAGCCCGCTCGGGCCTGACCACCGAGCAGCAGATCTACTGCGGACGGGCAGTGGGGTGGCTGGTCGTGCCGCGCCTGGAGCCTCGATGAGCCACAACGGCGCCGCCGGGCGGAGGAGGCAGAACCGCGCGGGCCTATGCCCCGTCGCTCAGGGCACCCACGCCCTGGTCACCACCACCCACAGCAGGACGGCGTCGATCCCCAAGCCGAGCACCAGCTGGGGCTCGAAGAACAGGACCAGCATGGCCGCCGACGCGATGGCCCCCAGCGCGATGGTCGGCTGCCACCACCCGGACGGGACGATGAGGCCTACCGTGGACAGCGCCGCAAGCGCGAAGGCGCCGACCGTGACCGCGATCAGAACCGCCCCGACGCCACGGACGAGATTGAGATCGAGCCCTGCTCGCGTGACCGCCCATGATCGGGCCATGTCGAACGGCCACGCAGCCCCACCGTCGGATGCCGCAGGCGTAGGAACAGCGAAGAAGACGTGGACCACGCCATGGCCGATCAGCAGGGCGGCCAGCAGCCATCGCCCCGCCGCCATGTCCCGCGACAGCAACCACCAGATCGCCACGCCGATCGCCACCACCACCACTGCCCAGGGCAGCGTGCCCGTCATCGTCTTCACCATCACACCTCTCCTGTCCCGGCCCGGTAGCCGTCCATGACGATCCGCAGCGTCCGCCGGAAGGTGGTGTCCCGCCACTCGCGCAGGCGCTCGCCGAGGGCCTCCGGCAGCCCCGCCCACTCCGTCTCGACGAAGGGTGAGCTGATCACCGAGTAGCCGACCGTGAAGGCGACCAGCGACTGGTACAGCTCCACAGCGTCGTCGGTCGCCACGCCTTGGTCGATCAGGTACAGCAGGCCGGATGCGCCCGCACGGTCGGTCCGGCGGGCCGCCAGGGGGAGCATGTTGGGATGCGCCGCCAGGACGCGGCGGTACTCGACGAAGACGGCCTCCAGCGCGTCGGCCCAGTCATCGGGCGCGGTCTCGGGGAGCCGCATCTCCGAGCGCATCCGCTCGACGACCCCGTCGAGCAGCGCCTCCTTGTGGGGCACGTGGTAGTAGAGGGACATCGCCTCGACGCCCACGGCGGCGGCCAGCCGGCGCATCGTCAGCGCGGCGAGGCCCTCCGAGTCCACGATGCCGAGCGCCGCGTCCAGCAGCTCATCGCGCGTCAGCGGCCGTTCGCGCCTGCGGGGCGTCACACCGGGCCCGCCAGGGGGCCCCGGCCGGGTGCTGGACCGAGGTGCCGCTGACCGCCTCAGCGGAGGCGCCGACGAGGGCTAGGCCCATGGATGCAAGCGTGCCCAACAGGGCGAGCCAGCAGATGGCGAGCGCCTCATCCGGATCGGACACACCTGGAACGACGCCAACGATCGCGACCTCGAGGGCGAACGCATAGAGCGCCAGGCCCACGACGACGAGCCCCGGCCACGTCCTCGAGAGGACCCTGCCCACCGCCCGGAGAGGAGGGACGGCACCCACGCGAGCGGCCGGTGGATGCGCCGCGCTACCAGCCAGCCGAACAGCAGGAAGACGAGCATCCCGATGCCCCCACCCACCAGGAACAGCAGCCCACCGAGCAGGAGGAAGACCCGGTTGCCGTTCGGTCGGTCGATGTAGCGGACCGACCAGATGATCGTCACCAGGCCCACGAGCATGGCCAGGAAGCCGGTCAGCAGGAAGTTCGGGACGAGGGTGAACGCCTCCTCGGTGCCGTAGGTCCACATTCGCTGGGCAGGGCCGATGGCCTGGACGATGAGCCCTGGCGTTGGCGTGTTGCCCTGGAGCGCTTCGAAGAAGCCGTGATCCAACCCGGACACGCCAACGCAGATGCCAAGCGCCGCGGCGACGGCCTTTGCTCCAGTTATCTCGCGCGCGGTAAGCCGCGCGGTTGCGTACGTTCCCATGATGTTCACTCCCCAGGCCGTCAGCGGGACGACCGACAACCTTACAGGGTACGACTTACCTTGTAAGATACACCCTCCTGAGGATCTGTCAACGATGTCTGCAGACCTTGAGCTGAGGGCGGGAGGACTCTGTGCAGATTCGACGGCCAAGCAGCGTCTCGCCCGACTCTCCGATGCAAGTTACCTGGCGGTAGCACGTTTCTCAACGCACGACTCGGCTCGATCAGGACGATGGAAACGGCACCCAGCACGTAGCTTCGAACCCGTGGCGTGCTGCCTTCCGCACAGTCCTCACGTCCGCGCGTGGGCTTTCGACGGCCGCGATGGGCGTCCTGACGCTGTCCGTTCGCGCCGGTGCCCATCCCGTCTCCATCGGGTCCCAGAAGTGCGGGCCAGTCAGCTTTCGCCTCGGCTCTGAAGTCGGGCCGGACCGCCAGTCCATTCGGGCGTCATGGCTCTACTCAGCTTCCGCGTTCGAGGCGACGATGTCGATCGGGGACGCGAGCCTTCTCGCGGAAAGGCAGCCCATGAGGCGCGCCGGACGACCCGCTGACCACGAGGCGGAGTTGCTGAGCTGACCACGACGACGATCCCAGGATCTGGCGCGCGACGGATACCAGCCGACAGGGCCAATTCAGCTTGGGTCGGGCGCGCTTCATATCCGTGGTCCATCGGCGCGGGATCGGTCACGCTCGCCGCCGTCGCGGGTGCCCTCCTTCTTCCCGATGCGATCCGCGCGCCAGCGGTCACTGTCGGCAATCTCCAGGGAACCGCCTGGGTGCTGGGCGTGGTCACGCTGCCGGTCCTCGTCATCTCGATGGTCCTGCTGGCCCGTGGGATGGCGGTCGCCATCGTCTTCTGGCTCGGAGCGCTCGGCTCGATCGCCTACCAGAGCGTGTTGTTCCTGTTCGGGGTGCCGTTCAACCCGTACTTCTTCCTGTATGTCGCGATGCTCTCGCTATCGACCTGGTCGATCGTCGGTCTCGCCGGGGGCGTCCCGATCGACCGCATCGGAGGAGGGATCGGCCAGCACGCCCCGGTGCGCCTCGTGGCCGGCTACTTGTTCATCAACGCCGCGCTCTTCTTGGCGCTCTGGCTCGGGTCCACCCTCCCGCCGGTCTTGTCCGGCGAACCGCCCGCGTTCCTGGAGGGAACCGGGATGCTCACGGGTCCGGTCCAGATCATCGACTTTGCGTACACCCTGCCGCTCATGACCCTGGCCGGCGTGCTCCTGCTCCGCCACCGGCCGTGGGGGTACCTGCTGAGCGGCGCCCTGCTCGTCATGCTCGCGATCGAGACCGCCAGCATCGGCGTCGACCAGTGGCTCGGCCACGCGGCCGATCCGACGTCGCCGGCGGCCTCGGCGGCGCTCACGCCGGTATTCGCGGTGCTGACGGTGATCGGCGTGGCGGTGCTCGCCCTGTTCCTCCGGCCCGCACCGCGGGCGCATCAAGCCGGATGACTGGCGACAGCGGCGATCGCGCACCGGGCAGGTCATCCGCCGTGGCCGTCTCAACGTGATCGGCGAATTCGGCCCCGCGTCACAGAGCACGCCGAGGGGGTTCTGATGCGACACGTCGTCAAGAGCGCGCTGGCGATCGCCGGGGTCCTGACCGCGGCGCTGGCGCTGCTCGTTGTCGGCCTCCTGGTCCTCGGCAACGGGCACTTCACCTTCCGACCGCCGATCGAGCAGCGCGCGGCGTTTGACTGCAGCGGGTGCGCGACGTATCCACCCGCGCTCTCAGCGCGTGGCCATGGCCTCGCCCAGCGAAGACGGGACGGTGGTGACGCTGCGCGGCGTGATGGTGCCCGAACTCGCGCGGCTCTACGACGAGGGTCGGCTCAAGGCCGACTTGTTCCGCTCGATCGCCGACACCGGCGCCAACGTCGTACGCCTACCGGTCGATCCCGAGGCCTGGCGCACTGACGGCGAATACCTCGCCCGGTACCTGGACCCGGCCGTCCGATGGGCGGGGGAGGCCGGCCTCTACGCGATCGTGGACCTCCACATGATCGGCAACGTGGAGACCGGAGCAGGGCAGGCGATGCCCGATGCACCCGCCCGCCCGCTCGCCGAAGAGGTCTGGCGAGTCGTCGCCACGTACTTCCGCGATGCGCCTCACACGCTCTTCGAGATCTTCAATGAGCCGCAGGGAATCGCTGCTGACGTCTGGCAGCCGGCGGCTGCCGATCTCGTGCGCATCATCCGCGAGAACGGGGCGCGACAGGTGGCTGTCGTCGGAGGCGTCGACTTCGCCTCGGACGCATCGTGGGTCCTCGACTCACCGATCGCCGACGACAACCTCGCCTACGCGGTCCACATCTATCCGGGCAGCACCGTCGATTGGCAGCGGTCGTTCGGGGAGGTCGCGGCACGGTATCCGGTCCTCATGACGGAATGGGGCTACATGGAGGAGAACCCGAGCCCGACGCAGAGCTACCTCAACGGAAGCGCGGCGACATATGGCGAGCCGCTCATGGCGTTCCTTCGGGAGCGCGGCGTCGGCTGGGTCGCCTGCTGGTGGGACGACACGTGGGAGCCGCCCATGATCGGTCCGCGCGGGACCGGCTGGACGGGGTTCGGCCAGTACGTGCTCGACCAGCTCGGCGACGCGTGACGGGAGGTACCGTGGCGAGCGAGCTTGCGAACGCAGCCGTTGTCGAGTTCCCGCTTCGTGGCGACGGATGGGTGGCGGTCAACTCCCCGGCCGATCGGATCCCCAGCCACGGCACGGACCTCCTGGGTCAGCGGTACGCCTACGACTTTCTGATGGTCGACCGCCGAGCGGGGATGCACTACCACCCCGCCGGCTGGCTGCGGACGCTCCTCATCGGCGTTCCGACCCGCGAATGCTACGCGTGGGGAGCGCCGGTACACTCGCCGTTCGACGGCGTCATCGTCCGGGCCGTTGACGGGTTCACGGAGCGCGGCCGGATCCATCCCGTGCGCGAGGCGATCCTCGCCTTGAAGAATGCCCTCACGTTTGGCCCGGCACGTTTGCCCTCGATCCTGGGCAATCACGTGATCGCGCGTGCCGGTGACGTCTACGCTGGCTTCGTCCACCTCGCGCCGGGCTCGGTGTCGGTGCGCGAGGGCCAGACGGTGAGGACCGGCGACGTGATCGGTCGGGTGGGCCACACAGGCAACTCGACAAGCCCGCACCTCCACTTCCAGCTGATGGATGCCGCCGACCCCCTGGTCGCGAGGCCGATTCCCTGCGCATTCAGGTCGTACGAGGTCCTGCGAGATGGTGCCTGGCAGAGCGTCCGGAGCGGGATCCCGAGCCGCACCGAGCGTATCCGGTTGATCGAGTGATGAGCCCGGAGGGACGGCCGCAGACTGACGTCAGCGGGACTCGGGTGTCATGTACGCCCCGTCAGGAGGACGTTGCCGCGGTGGATCGCCCGGCCCCGACGGAAGTCAGGGTTATCGCTTCTGCAGGCTCATGTCATCAGCACCCTCTCCCGATCGCTTCCGCAAGCCGAAGCGGCCTGCAGGCTCGGGACGTCATCGAGTGGCGCCCCGGCAGGTCGTCGGCTGTTACCTGGACCGCGCTCGGAGCGGGTCTCACGGTGCTGGGCCTCGGCCTGTTCGCCATCCCGTCGATCCTTCGAGCGGGGCCGGCCAGCGGGACGTTCCAGATCGGACTGGTCGACATCTTGCTTGTCGTGGCCCTCACGGTGCTGCTCGTGGTCGCCCATGAGGGGATCCACGGTCTGGCCATGCTCGCCTTTGGCGCCCGCCCCCGTTTTGGCGCCATCATGGTCAGCGGCGCCGTACCCGCGGTCTACGCGACCTCCGAGGGGCATCACTTCACCCGCGGCCAGTTCGTTGTCGTGGCCGTCGCACCGGCGGTCGCTGTCTCCTCGCTCGGGTTTGTGATCTGTCTGGGTCCCTCGGCGGGCTACATGATCGTCCCGCTCGCTGTCCATCTCGGAGGCTGCGTCGGTGACGCCTTCGCCGGCTGGCGCGCGCTTCGCGAGCCTCGCGGGACCGAATGCGAAGACCTACGAGACGGCATCCGGTTCCATCGAAGCCTGGGTGACCCCGGACGGTTTGTCCCGGGTCCCCGCGCTGGTGAGGGGCCTCGCTCGCCGGTCGGGCTCGAACGAAAACAGGAGTTGACGGAGACTCGGCCCGCCGCGGCTATCCGCAAGAATCAGAACAAGTGTTCTCGCACCCCCGACAGGTGTTGGGCGCGCGTTAGCAACCTACGAGATCCCGATCAGGGTCGTGATGAATGGCTGGCCGCGGCGAGGCGGCTGGCTTGAGAGAACGGGCTCTGGCTCGCGCGACGGACCGCGAGGTCCGGCTGGTCGAAGCCGTCCTGGTTGCCGGGTCGGAGAAGGCGGCCGCCCACCGCCTCGGCCTCTCGCATTCGACCGTGAAGCACCACCTGGCGAATGCGCGGTCCAAGGTGGGGCGACGACGACGGCGCAGCTCGTGTGGATCCTTGGTCCGCGGTTGCCCGAGCCCTGAGGGCCGGGCCCAGACAAACGAGTAGCCGCCGGCCCTGCGCCTCTTCCCCGCAGGAAGCGTCTTCTTGATCGTTCCCCACCAGCCTTCGCTGCTACGCGGCCGCGGGGGGCGTCCGTCGGCTATTCGTCTCGGAGCTGCGCGGAGCTGCGCGAGCGGGAGAGTGTCGTAGGCCGATGCCCTCCGCGGCGGGCGACGGTGGGGACATCGAGCCAGCCCTCGAGCACCGCTCGCGCGCCGAGCTCGGCCCGCGACTCGATGCCGAGGCGCTCGAACACCCGCCGGAGGTGGCCCTCCACGCTCTTTGTCGCGATTGACAGCGCCACGCCGATCTCGTCGTTCGTTCGGCCCTCGACGACGTACCGAACGATCTCCTGCTCACGCGTCGTAAGCGTCGGATCGAATGTCGCCAGATTGCGTTCCCCGCTCGAGACCTCTCCGGCGGCCGCCTTCCGGATCGCGTTCACGAGCTCTGGCAACGGCGCGGTCTTGAGCACGAGCGAGGCGGCGCCGAGCCGGTACGCCGCCGCCGCGTACTCGGCCTGCGCGAACGCGGTGAGCACCACGACGGCCGGCCGGCGGACGGCGTCACGATGGCGCTCCAGGAGCTGGAACCCGGTCTCCTGCCCGAGGCGGATGTCGAGGAGCAGCACGTCCACGACAGCCGGGTCGAGGAGCGGCTCGGCGAGGTCGAGCGACGCCGCTGTCCCCGCGATCTCGATCCCCGGGTACTCGCGGAGCAGCGCCGCCATGCCGTCGCGGACGACGGGGTGGTCGTCCACGATCGCCACGCGGATGGGGCGAGGCTCGGCCGTCATGTCGCCGCGGCCCGAGCGCCCTCGGCCGCCGGGCTGTCTGCACCACCGAACCAGACGACGCGGACCCGCGTCCCGCCCTCGGGCCGGTCGGCGACCGCCAGCTCAGCCCCGAGCTTCGCCGCGCGCTGCGCCATGGTGAGGAACCCGAGGTGGCCGGGGCTGGCCGGCCTCGCGAGGGCGTCCTCACCAACGCCAGAACCGCGGTCCTCGACCTCGAGCTCGGCCCGGCCAGACTCGGCGCGGAGGCGCACCGTGATCGGCGGGCGGCCATGCTTCACGGCGTTGGCGACGGCCTCCTGTGCGATGCGGTAGAGCCCGAGCTCGACGTCGTACGGCAGCCGCTCCTCTCCGTCGCACCGGAGGTCGATGTCGATCCCCGATGCGGCCCGCACCTCGCCGACGAGCGCCTCGAGCGCGGCCGCGAGCCCGAGGTCGTGGATGACCGGCAGGCGGAGGTCGGCGCAGATCGCCCGCAGCCGGTCGATCGCGCCGCGCAGCGTGGCGGCGGCGTCGTCCTCGCCCGCGCGGTCGAGCCGGTGGACCAGCATCGAGAGGTCCTGGATCACGTCGTCGTGGATGTCCGCGGCGATCCGCGCGCGCTCCGACTCGCCCTCGTCCACCACCAGACTGCGGTCGCGCGCCTCCCGGGCGGCCTCGCGGGCGACGGGCAGGACAGCGACGAGCCGGGTGATGCCCACGACGAGGAACCAGACGACGAGCGGCTGGAGGAACGGCGTGCTCGTGAGCGCCGCGAGCGGGGCGAGCGTGACCGCGGGCAGCGTCGCGAGAACGGCGATGTCGCCGGCGCGGAGCACCGTCGCGAGCCGGCTCGAGCCCGTCAGGCGGCCGGCGTCGCGCCGGAGCTGCGCCGCGAGGACGAGCGCAGGCACGAGCACCACCGCCGAGGCGAGGGCCCAGCGGAGGATCGACACGACGCCGCGCTCCATGCCCGCGGTGACCGCCACCGCGCCGACGAGGGCGGCGGCCAAGGCAAGGGCCGTCGAGCCCAGCATCGCCCGGCGGCGTGCCAGGGGCGTGGCGATGAGCTGGGCGAAGGCCGCGGCGGCGACGAGGACGGCAGCGGCCACGAGCACGCTCGTCAGCACGACAAGGGCTGGGATCAGCGTGAGGTACGCGGGCAGCAGGAACAGCGGCGAGGCCGCGGCGGCGAGGAGCGGCACCTCGACGCCCAGGGCCGGCCTTCGGGCAAGTCTGCGGTAGCCGAGCCAGAGGAGCCCTGCGAGGCAGAGCAGGCCGGCCGCGATGAGCGCCAACGCGCTCTGGCCGAGGCGGACGATGGCCCAATTGGGCATGAAGACCTGCGACCCGAGGTAGTCCGGCGGGAGCGGCGACGGCAGCTCGCCCGGCTTGGCCATGTAGACCAGGTATGGCATCGCAGCAGCGGCGGCCTGCTGGGCCTCCACCGCTCCCGGCGGGGTGTAGACCTGCTGGTCGATCCCGCCCCCGTTCACGGACAGGTCCACGCTCAGAACGATGAACCCGGGCTCCACGCCCTCGTGCCAGGCCAGGCCGCCGGGAGGCACGGAGGCGATCACCAGCGTCTGTCTGCCCGCGTCGTCGTGCGAGAACCCGTAGGTGAACCCGGGGTCCACGACGCCACCCGCGTAGGCCGCGATGCCCACGACCGCCGAAGCGGCGAGGATCGCCAGCGCCAGCAGGGTGAGGCGAATCGACTTCATGCCGTGGACGCTAGCATCGCGACGACCGACTGAAACGACGGCAAAACCCGCCGGCAGCTCGCGCACACTCGCGCGACGGAGCGCGAGGTCGTGGTCGTCACCGCGGTCCTCGTTGCTGGATCGAAGAAGGCAGCCGCCCACCGCCTCGGCCTGTCGCACTCGACGGTGAAGCACCACCTGGCGAATGCGCGGTTGAAGATGGGGGCCGCGAACACTGCCCAGCTCGTGTGGATCCTGGCGCGGTGGCTGCCCGAAGCCCGACGGCCTGCCCGGACGGACGAGTAGCGAGCTGGACGACTTGACCGACAGCCCGTGAGCGAACTCCGTCTATGCTGGAACCAGCATCTGCGGGACGAACGTCCTATATGCACGGACGGATCCACGAGGCCCACGATGCCCAAGCGCGTGATTATCGCTGCGGTAGCAGTTCTGCTGGCCGGGGCTTGCGGCACTTCAGGTGCGGGACCATCGGCGCGGACGCTTGGTGCGAATGAGTACGCCTTGCCGTCCGACCCGAGCCTCGTGCTGGGCCCAGACGCCACACCCCTCGCTTGCGCCGGCGTCGGTCTGGACGCCGTGCTGGTCGGCAGCGCAAGCGATCCCCGGTACGTCTGGCTCTCTGACGCGCTGACCGGCCGCCGCATCGAGCTCGTGTGGCCCTCGGGCTTCACCGCTCGCTTCGATCAGGGCACCGCGTTCGACGTACGCAATGCCGCCGGCAGGGTGGCCATCGTCGGCGGGTCCCACGTGAACGGCGCGTGCGTCGGTGCGGACGCGTACTGGCTGGACACCGAGGTCCAGTAGAGTGCGACGACTTCTCGGACTGGCGGCGGTCGCGGCCCTGCTCGCCTCGTGCTCCTCGACTGCACCAGCCGCGCCATCCAGCACCTCAGGTACGCCGATGGCGTCGCCCACGGCGAGTGTGCCCGGGCAGCCCTCGACAGCGCCCGCCAGTGGCTCGGTCGCGCCCACACGCCAATCGCCAGACGCGACGTTCCCATCGAAGGTCGCCGGCCTGTCGGTGATCAGCGTTGCCGATGCCGTCGACACTGCTGCAGTCGGGCAAGCTCGACGGCCAGGCCGTCGCAGTCGCGGGCTACTTCAACGAGTTCACGCCGTCGTGCCCGCCTGTGGTGCGGTATGTCGGTCCGCTCGAGGGCTGGTGTCACTACACGGCCCTCACGGACACACGCGACAGCGCGCGCCTGTGCCAGGCAGAGGGCGCCAATGGCACCCGTTGCGGCCTCCCGTCAGGAACCTACCTTGCCCCCTTCTTCATGCCCGAGACCAGCGGGGACGTGCACCCCTCGCCGACCGGGCAGGACCCCGTGGATGTCGTGCTCATCGGCCACGCCGGCGACGCTCGGCAATGGCAATGCACCAGTGCGACCCAGGCCGAGTGTGCGAACGCCTTCGTCGTCGACCGGATCGCTTGGGCGGAGGGTCACGACGTTCCGCCGGCGGCTCCCGAGACCGGCGACCAGCAGACCGGCAAAGTGATCACGGCCCGGATGACCCTCGCGCAGGTCGCGGCGGCCGCCGGGCTCGGCGACGACCTGCTGACCGGGGCGGCGTTCCGGAAGGGCGACATCGCCACCATCGACCCGCGCTGGAATTTCGCCGGTGACGACATCGTGTGGCTGGTGCGCTCGCTCGGGCAGGGCGGGGCGTCGGGGGCAGGCGAAACACGCCCCGAGACGGTCTGGCTCGTCGACGACGCCACCGGCAAGGTCATCGACAGCCACCCCCTCCAGCTGGATGCGAGCTACCAGCCAGCACGGTTGTGGCAGATGGTCACCGCCCACGGGGTCGAGTGCTGCCTGGGCGACGTGCTCGCCTTCTACCGGGTGGCGTCTGGCGACGGCACCGTGGTCTACGAGGGCATGGTGCCCGGCGGCTCGTCGGGGGGAACGGACTCGACCACATTCGGTGGCAGTTACGGCTCGGGACCGCTCGTCCTGCCAGCTGGTGGGTACTCGATCACCGCCTGGCTGGCACCGTACAGCGGCGGCGTCGCGGGCGCGCCCCGTGGCGAGTGTTCCACCCAGGTCTTGCTCCGGCCGCTCGACGACGTCGCGCTCAACGCCGACTTCCCACCCAACAAGGCGTGCACCTTCGGGCCGGCGCCCTCGCCGTCGCCCGAGCCATAGGGCCCGACATGGCGCGGAGAGCGACGGGGCGCTACGCCCTCGTGCTGCTGGTCACGATGGCCATGGCTGGATGCGCCTTCGCGCCCGGGGCCACCGACCCGGCCGCTGCCCATCAGCGGGCACAAGAGGTGCTCTCGGCGTGGGCGGCCGCGGTGACCGCCGCCGGTGAGCACGCTGCGGTCACGCCGGTCGGCGAGCTGACAGGCCAGATCGGCGACTGGGAGGAGGCCGTGGGCGACAACAACAAGCGCGCGCTCATGGCCGGGATGGTCGCGTCCAATAGCCCCCTGTCCGAGGAGGCGCCGCCGGACGGCGAGGTGACCTGGCAGGACGGCACGACGACCAAGGTACCCCTGCTCTCGGCGCAGGACGCCATCGTCGCGATCGAGTCGACAACCGAGGCGCCCTGCTCCGACTGCACGATGCTCCTGGTGACGGCCGCCGAGCTGACGTCCGGGCCGATCCAGACCTCGCGCGGACCGGCGACGGCACCGATATGGGCGTTCACCATGCAGGGCACGGCTGTCAAGGTCACGCGCGTCGCGATCGCCAATCCTGTCGTCGTCGCTCCCGACGAAGTCGGCTCGCAGCTGGGGCTGGCGATCGACTCGGCCAGCGGGTCGGTCGGCGGAACCGAGCTCACCGTCGCCTTCGTCGGCGCGCCCGATCCGGGGGACAAGCCGTGCGGTGAGGACTACACGGCGGAGGCCGTCGAGTCCGATCTCGCGGTCGTGGTCATCGTCACGCGGCATCCCCACGTGACGATCGGCGCATGTTCGGCCGTTGGGGCGCGCCGCACGGCGACGGCCACGCTGGCCGCCCCGCTCGGCGATCGGGTCGTGCTCGACCTGCAGACGGGAACCCCTGTCCCCGTCGTGCTTGCGCCCTGATGCCTACGACGAAAGCGCAGGTACAGGGCTCCAGATGTGGTGACGGTCGTCTCAGCGCCGGCCTATGAGCGAGAGCGCGATGGTCACGAGTCCGAACCCGAACACGGCAACTGCGAACAGCACCAGCGGCAACGGATCCGCGCCGCCGCAGCGATCGTCGAGGCAGGCCAGGGTGGTGTTGATCGCACCGTAGACGTAGACCCCGCCAGAGCCGACGAGAGCACCGGCTGCGAGCGCACTCCGCCGCGAGTCCCGCCTGATCAGACCCGCCGCGGCGAGAACGAGCACCGCGACGATCAGGGCGATCGAGACGACGGGCAGGAACGAGACGAGCAGGCCGAGCAGGACCCCGACGCCGACGGCGACCAAGAAGTCGCCCCAGGTCCAAACGGGGGACGCGACCTGACGTGACTCACCCACCGCGGCGTTCTTCCATCATCTCATCGCCGGTAGTACGCCTCGTCGTCAGGGCACTAGCGCTGGAACTCCATGAGAGACCGGGAAAAGGCGGGCGAGCCGCCCCTCCATCTTGTGCCTACATGCGCTCGCGACACAAGGATCAGCCCTGTAAAGCAACCGCCGGCGCTGAGCCCCGACCGAGCCGACAACCTGACGACATGGCCCAATCGGCGCTTGACGGCACTGAACCCCCGTCCCACGCGCAGAACGTGCTGCAGTCGCCGGTCGCGGTGGCGCTCGGGGCATCGGGTGAGGTCACACTGGCCGAGGGGTTCGCTGTCGTGGCCGCTCGGGTATCCAAATTCGAGATGCGCGACCACAATCGCTGCATGAGCAGTAGCCGGACTTCAATGACTGGCGCACTCTTCGCCGCGGTTGCCCTCAGCGTCTCGGCCTGTGTCGGCTCGTCTAGCGTCCCGACTGCGTCGATGGGGTCAGGTCGCCCAGCTCGGATCGGCAGGCAGCCTCCGGCCAGGACGCACATCAGCGGCACGAGGTATGCGTGGTAGCGCGGCTGGACCTCCAGCACGGTGTGGGCGGCCGCGCTCGCGAGGAAGATCAGCAAGATGAGCAGCACCGTCGATCCGATCGTCCGCTGACGGAGCAGGCTTACGGCCGCCATCAGCACCACCATGGCGTAGGCCGCCTGCGACGCAACGCGCAGCAGCGGGGGAACCGAAGGTGCCATCAGCGCCGCTGCGGGAGCCTTTGGATTGAACGGCCACTGCACCCCGTAGTTGTCGGTCGCCCACATGCGGCGGACCTTGCGGACCGCGAGGAACGCCACGCCAAGAGGATCATCGCGGATGTGCGCGACCGCCAGGCTCATCGCCCGCTTGTCGAACTCGATCGACCCCGGCTGCCCACCGACGGCCTTGGCCAGCTCCGGATCGAAGCCGCCCTCGTTGCCCGTCGCCGTCCCGACAAGCAGGCTCCAGCCCTGCCAGTGCGAGGTCGAGACCGACACTTCTCCCTGGGTCTCCAGGTTGTGGGCGATCACCGGGGCGAGCACGACGACAAACGATATGACGAGTGCCACGGCCACCCGACCGAGGCGCGCCGGGCGACCCGACTGCAGGATCGCGGCGGCAAGGAACGCAGCGACGAAGGCGGGCGTTTCGGCCCTCACGTACTGGCCCGCGCCGAGAAGGGCGCCGGCAGCAGCGCCCGCGAGCAATCCGATCCAGCCAAACCGGACGACGGCCCATACGGCTGCAGCGAGCAGGGTGGCGTACAGGGCCTCCGAGCCGAGCACGACGATGTACAGGACCTGCGCAGGCGCGATCGCATAGAGCCATAGCGCGAGAGCCGCCTCGCGCTGGCCGAAGGTGCGAAGCCCGATGTCGTACACGAGCCATCCCGTCACGACGGCCATGGAGAGGCACATCAATTCGCCAACGACTGGGTTCGGCCCGAAGATGGCGTAGCCGACGCCGAGGACGGCCGGCCACCCGGGCGGCCGATCGTGCCAGACGGGCCCGAGCGCCGTGAACTCGATCGCCAGCCGATGGTAGGTGTGGAAATCCGAGAACACCGGTGACGGGATCAGCGCAACCGCGACGAGGCGCGACACGGCGAGGACGGCGAGGCCCGTGGCGAGGGGATGTGAGCGCAACGGCGCAGGCTGGATGATGCCAAGGGCCGTCAGACCCACCACGGCTGCCAGCGTGATCGCTACCGGAATGATCCCGGCGGCGCGTCCGGCCAGCAGCATCTCGTACCCGAGCACCACGGTGGCCGCCAGCGCAACGCCCGCGAAGAAGACGAGCCCGAGGGCCCAGACGACCCGCCGGGCGAGCCGGGCCAACCGGCCGACGGGCTGCCTCCAGGAAGGGGCGCCGATCCTCACGCGTCGACGAGCATGACGAGGAGGGCGTTCGGCAGTCCGGCTGGCGGCCGCAGGGACTCGATGGGCGGGAAAGAGGCGTCCCGGGCGTTCGCGGCGGAAGTCGACCGCACCGAGGGCGGCGCGTTCGAGGGGATCCGCGCGGACGACGTGTCCACGCCGACGGACATCGGGGTGGCACTGGCCGATGAGGACGATCCCGCCGGAGCCGAGCAGCCCACCACCAGGCCGATGCACAGGAGGGACGCGCCCTCGGTCCGCCACATGACGACGCCTCCGATCGCGCGATGCCGTATCGGGAACGATGACCGGCCCGGCCTACGTCGCCAAGAGTCGTTGGTCACCAATCAATCGGAGCGGAGGCCCGCGGACGCGCGCTGGTGACCGTGCCGCGACATCGGCCGGATGGGGCGGCCGCGGCCACCACACGTCGCTAGCCTGCTGGCGCCCAGCTGATGTCAGCGGTGGACAATCGCAACCACGGGTGTGCAGGATCAACCATGAGCCTGGGTGGCAGCAACGGCATCCGCCACCGATACTGGCGTGCGCTCAACGTGCGGCAGCCAATCTTGCCATTGCCCAGCAGCCATTGACCGACGCCCTCGCCCGCGAGGATCCATCAGGACGACGGCGTGATGCGACGGTTCGTCAACGACGACGCGGGCTACGTCACCTGGCTCGCCGGCCATCCGCACGGGTACGTGCTCAACACCCCCACGGGGCATTCCTGTCTGCCGTCGCCAAGTCGCCCCTTGGCCTCCTGGCACAGGTTGGAACCGAGCGTCAGGTTCCGCAACTCGGGGCGCGACAGTCCGCTTTCAACGTCTGCCTTGGCTTCCCACCTGGTCACAGCGAGCGTGTCGCCACCGACCCGGCCCGTCGACGACGGCCGGTTCGATGCCGAGAACGACTGGCCGTGACCGCGATGCGTAGAGGACGTGATCGACCTTCCGAGGTCGCAGGAAGGCGTGACCCTCGTGGTGGTCGAGACGCCGCGCGACTCCGGCAACAACCTCAAGTACGACCCCGAGCTCGGGTCATCCAGGCTCGACCGCGCGCTGCCGGCCGCCATGACGATCCCGGTCGCCTTCCGGTTTTCATCCCGCAGACCGTCGCCGAGGATGGCGACCCCCTCGACGCGATCGTCCCGCTCGATTTACCGATCTATCCGGGTTGCGCCGTACCGGCTCGGCTCATCGGCAACCTGAAGGCGGAACAGCGCGAGGCCGACTCGACCGAGTGGAAGCGCAACGACCGGCTTCTCGCGGTGGCGACCCCGACCCGGTCCACGCCATGCGGACGGCGACGCGCCGGTATCGGACCGCTGCCGCGAAAGGCCGTCACGACTCGCCGGTAGCCTCCATCGCCAGGGCCAGTGCCCCGTAGAGCCCCGCACGCTCTCCGTGCATCCCCGTGACCAGGACGAGCCCGTCGCGGTGGACCGCGTAGATGTGCCGCCGCATCTCGGCCTCGACGCGGGGCAGCAGCAGGTCTGCCTGGGCCATGATCACGCCGCCGCCCCACACGACGGCCTGCGGGTTGAGGACCTGGACGACGCTGGCCGTCATGACGCCGAGGTATCGGCCGGCGTCGTCGATGATCTGGGTGCACGCCGGATCCCCCGCGCGCGCGGCGTCGAAGACGAGTCTCGTCGTGACCTGGGTTGCGTCGCCCCCTGCGAGCTGCTCGAGCGCCGGAGACTGGTGCTGCACGAAGGTCGCGGCGCCGCGGCGGGCGATCGCCGGTCCTGAGGCCACCGCCTCCACACAACCGACGTTCCCGCACGGGCAGATCGGCCCGTCGGGGAACACGCACATGTGGCCCACCTCGCCGGCCACGCCCTGCCAGCCGCGGTAGATCCTGCCGTCGATGATGACGCCGCCGCCGATCCCGGTGCTCACGGTGATGAAGACCTGATCCCGAAAACCGGCGCCCGCCCCGAATCGTGCCTCGCCGATGCCCGCGCAGTTCGCGTCGTCGTCCATGACGACCGGGATCCCGCCCAGCTCGGCACTGAACCGCTCGACGAACGGGTAGTCGAACCAGCCCACGTTGTGCGACGAAAGGACGACGCCGTGCTCGAGGTCGTTCGGTCCAGGGATGCTCGCGCCGATGCCGGCCAGCGGGGTGCCCGAAAGTCCGAGGTCGGCCTGCCCGTCGCGGATGGCCTGTGCCATCCGGCGCATCACGGCGTCGGGACCGTCGTCGCGATCGGTGGCGATCCGACGCGTCCCGAGGATCTCACCGTCACGGGCGATTCCGGTGGCCACCTTGGTGCCGCCCAGGTCGACCAGCCCGTACAGCTGCCCGCGTCGTGGTTCGTGCATCTCGCTCGTTCCCTCCAGGTCGGCGGCTCGGACGGATCCGGCCGACTTCGCTTCAGTACGTCCGAATCACCTTGACGAGTCCCGGCGGCCGATCGGGGTCCCGCCCCCTCGCGCGGGCGGCCGCCTCGGCCACGAGCTGGCCCGGGACCACGAACGTGAGCGGCGTGAGCTCCTCGGGCACGTTTCCGCCGAGGCACAGCGCACCGGGTCGGTCGCGAACCTCTGAACCGCCGACGAGCCATCCCGACCCGCCCTGGAGGGAGGCGCCCTCGAGGGCGAGATCCACCGAATCTCCGGCCGGCCCGTCTGGCCGGATGGCAAGGAGCGGGACGTCGCCCGTCGCCAGCGCAACATACCCGTGGAGGAAGTCCGCGGCCGAGAGGCCGTCCGCGAGGATGCCGCCGGTCTCGGCGATCTTGAGTGCGGTCTCGCGGGCCGTGGCCAGGTTGTGGCCGCGCGACACCACGAGTGCCCGGTCGGTACCCGCCAGCGCGCTCACGAGCGAGGCTCCGGCTCCGTGGTCGAGCCAGGCGCGGCCGGCGTCGATCGCCGCGGCGACGTCCGAGGGTGCCCGCTCGAGCCTGCGCCCAGGGCCGCGTCGTCGGTCCAACCGACCACGATCGCGGCGAGCAACGCGAGCTCGGCCAGGTAGGACTTGGTCGCCGTGATCGCCTCGGCCCCGGCCCGGCAGGGGACCACCACGTCCGCGGTGCCGGCCAGCGGGGAGTCCGGGTCGTTCGTGATGGCGATGGTCGGGGTCCCGCTCACCGACGCGTCGGCGACCAGGGTGCAGACATCGGGACTCTGCCCCGCCTGCGAGATGCCCAGCACGACCGCCCGGTGCCACGCCATCCGCCGGCCGTAGATCGTGCGGGCTCCTGCGGATGCGTGGAGGACCGGGATGCCGATCCGAGTCTCGATGAGCGACCGCGCATACAGGCCGGCGTATGCCGAGGATCCGCGCGCGGCGATCACGACGATGTCCGGCGCCGCCCCGCGGATGAGCTCGACCGCCTCGGCGATCTCGGATCGACCGCGGAGACAGCGCTCGAGGACGGCCGGCTGTTCCTCGATCTCGCCGAGCATCCGGCTCGCGGCGGACTTCCGATGACGGCGTCGTCCACGATCGAGACCCTATCTGCCGTCGAGACCGTCGAGGCCGTCGACACGCCATGCGAACCCGCCCCCAGAGCACCGGGTTTCGCGCGGGGAAGAGGTCCGGATCGATGATCCAGTCGAACATCGAGGGTTCCTCGAGGTAGTCGCGATAGAGCGGACGGTCCCGGCGACGGCCCCGACCAATCCGTGGCCGGTGACCGCTGGAGGTCCGGCACCTCCGTGTATGCCGGGTTCCGGCGGGCACCACCATCGACGTCGATGTAGTAGGCCATGCCGTGGGCAGCCCGCACGTCGCTGTAGTTCGAGGGTAAGCTGACCGGCGACGACCCGGCGGTCGATGACATCGCTGAAGACGACCGGGTCGCCGACGAGGTTGACGGTCGCGTGGGACAGAAGCGGAGGAAGGACGATGCGATCGCCCGGCCGGGTCGTCACAAGCGCCGCGAAGGTGCTGCGCGGTCCCGGCAGCAGATCCTGGACGATGAAGCCGACCGTCCCCTCGAGGATCTCGATGACCTTGGCCAGGCCGAAGACGGCCGGGCGCCGGCCGCGCGTGCGCATGCCCGAATGTCTTCGCCCGCTCCCAGCCGACCGACCGGTCGGGCAGGTACGTGAGGTCGTAGCATAGCCGCGGGTCTGCTCTTTCCGCGTCTGCCTCCCGGACCATGCCGTTGAGCATCCAGTACTGGATCCGTCGCGCGCCGGGCGAGACCGCGGTCGCTGAGACGGGGGCCATCGCGCCGAGCCGACGGGCTGCCCGCTCGAAGACCCGGATGCCCGGCGCCACGGCCGGGCGCCCGCGGCTCAGCCCGATCTCGAGGCCGGCCGGGACGCTGAACCGTTTCACGTCATCCTTCTCGACTCCGACAGGCCCGGCTCGGCCGGCATCGATCCGCCTGGCGACCGTGCGTCGATGGCGGCCAGGAGGCCCGTCGCCTGGGACCAGCCGCTGACCATGGGGTTCGCGAGGAGAGCTCGGAGACGCGCGCCCGGAGCCGCACCTGGCTCCAGCGAGGCCGCGACGAGCGTCTCGTAGGCACCGTGTCGCGCCAGCAGGAGTGCCGGCAGCGCGGGACGCGAGGGAGGCTCGAGCGGCTCCAGGCGGCGAGGTCGGACGCGATGCGCCACTTCGATCATGGTGCCATCGGGCGCCTCGGGGAGGCGGCCGCTGTTCCGTACGCCGAGGATCATCGGTTCCTCGGGTCCGTGGATCCAGCCGTCCAGGAGCGGGGTGACCACCAGCCGATACCAGACGGCTCCCCGCTTCGGGCGGTCGCCGGCGAGGCCGGATGCGTAGGCGCCGAGCAGCGCCGCGTCGATCGACTTGAGCTGCTCGGCACGGCTGACGCGGCCGCGTTGTGCCTCGAGCTGACGCCCGGGTCGACGTAGTAGCGCAGGTACGGGGTGGGCAGGGCCTCGTGGGCCTCGACGACGCCTGGGTCCATACCGACCACGAGGTCGGCCAGATGGTCGAGGTCGCCGGGGTCCTCGGGGACGTACCAGCCGCAGTGGTTCATCCCGACGTACCGGCGGGCGATCTCCGCGGCCGGGCGGCCGAGCCGGTCGGCGACGGTGGACGTGAAGGTGGTCGGTGCGTCGCACACCGAGACGATCCGAAGACCGGGCCAGCCCGCCGTCGGCGGCCCTCTGGACGATCCCGGCCGGGTTGGTGAGGTTGATGACGAGGGCCTGCGGGCAGCTCGCGATGACACGTCCCAGGTGGAAGCCTGGCGGGCACGGTGCGGAGCGCGTCGGCGAACCCGCCGGGGCCCATGGTCTCCTCGCCCGGCAGGCCGAATGCCCGGGGGAACGTCTCGTCGAAGACGCGCGCGTCGAGACCGCCGACGCGTGCCTGGACGAGCACGAACGGCAGCGCCCTCGAGCGCCCGGTCCAGGGACGTGTCGGTGGTCACCTGGACGTCCGTCACGGACGTGGGGAGGCGCGCGCGGCATCGCCCGGCGACGGAGGTCGAGCTTCTCGAGGGAGCGACCCTGGAGCACCACGTCAAGGGGTGGGCGCCGGTCAGCGCCGCCTGGCCAGGCGGCGATGGCGTCCATCAGCTCCGGGGTGGACGCACCGCTGCCACCGATGACCGCCAGGCGGACGGCACCGTTCACGAGACGTGATAGAACTCGCGGACGGCGGCTCCCGACGCGGTCGACCTCCGCGTCCGGTCAGCTCCGCGAACATCGGCAGGCAGAGCAGTCGCGGGACCAGGGAGCGGGCGACGCTCAGGTCGTCCGCGGCGCGCCACGGATGGGTGGCGTAGGCGCCCTGGTCCGGCACCAGCTTGGGGTAGATGAGCTGGGTGCCGATCCGCCGTGTCTCGAGGAAGGCCCGCAGCTCATCCCGGCCGGGCGCCAGCACGGTGTACATGTAGTAGACGTGCCGACCCGCGACATCGTGCGCGGGCGGCTCGGACGGGGCGTACCCGCGAGCAGCTCGGCGTACCGCTGGGCGACCCGCCGGCGACCGTCGACCTGGCCCTCGAGGTGGCGCAGCTTGACCCTCAGGAAGGCCGCCTGCATCTCGTCGAGCCGCTCCTGGTAGCCGAGGATGAGGTGCTCGTGCTTGACGCCTGCCTGGCCCATGTAGCGCAGCTGGCGCAGCCGGCGTCGAGCCCGTCGTCGGACGTGGTGAGGATGCCACCGTCACCGAGGGCGCCCATCACCTTGGAGGGATAGAAGCTGAAGTCTGCCAGGTCCCCGAGACCGCCCGCCTTGCGGCCTCGGTAGGTCGCGCCGTGGGCATGGGCCGCGTCCTCGAGCACCGGGATGCCGGGCGCGGCGGCCCGGATGGCGTCGACGTCCGCGCACTGGCCCCACAGGTGGACGGGCAGGATCGCCTTCGTGCGCGAGCGTGACCGCGGCGGCGACCCGCGCCGGGTCCATGTTCGCGGTCATGGGGTCGACGTCGACGAACACCGGAACCGCCCCGACATACGTGATCGCGAACACGGTCGCGACATACGTGTTGGGGACGGTGATGACCTCGTCCCCGGGGCCGACGCCGAGCGCACGGAGGGCCAGCGCCAGAGCCGCGGTCCCGCTGCTGACACCGATGCCGTGTCCGGTCTCGCAGTACGTCGCGAACTCCGCCTCAAAGGCCGCGAGCTGTGGCCCGAGGGTGAACCGGTTTCCTGGCAGGCAGGCCTCGAAGGCCTCACGCAACTCGCCGGCGATCGCCGCGTGCCAGCGCACGATCGTTTCGGCGGGGATCTCGTCGGCGGCGACGTCGGCAGGGTGGCGTTCGGCGGTGGTCATGGCTCAGCTCCTCGACGGTGTGGGTTCGGCGCGGCGGAGGACGTTGAACGTGAAGGCGTCGCCGCGGTGATAGTCATGGGAGTAGATGATCGGACTCCGTCCCGGGTGAAGTTGACGTGGACCATCAGCAGCCAGGGCGAGCGGGCGTCCCAACCGATCCGGCGGGCGGCGGCTGGCGACAGCGTCACCGCCCTGATCTGGGCGGTTGCGGTGGCCATCGCTAAGCCTCGTTCAGACAGGAGGCGCCCGAGGGAGCCGCTCCAATCGACGTCGAGCAGATCTTCCTCGATGAGGCGCCGCGGGATGACGTCGACCGAGTAGATCAACGGTTCCTCGCCCTGGAGGCGGAGGCGTTCCAGCCGGATCACCTTTCCGCCATCGGCGAGCTGGAGTGCCCGTGCCTCATCCTCCTGGGCGGCGTCCTCTTCCACCGAGATGACCCGGTTGGTGACCCGATAACCGAGCGCGGCCATCATCTCGGTCACGCTCTCGAGCCGGGTGATGGGGCGTTCGACCCGCGGCGCGACGAACCGGCCGACGCCGTGCTGGACGTGGATGACGCCGTCCTGCTCGAGGAGCTTCAGGGCCTCGCGGACGGTCGTGCGGGCGACGCCGAAGCGTGCCACGAGCTCGGTTTCCGCTGGCAGTTGGGCACCCGCGCTCAGCAGGCCATCGTCGACGAGGGCCATGATCTCGTCCCGCACCTGGAGCGCCAGTGGGCGGCGATCTCGCGCCAATGCCATGTAATCCTCAGACATCAGACGTCAGACAACGGTCGTCAGTCTACTGGGCAGCCGGCCCTGGCGTCAATCTGAAAGCGACCCGTGTGCCACGGCGGGCGCGCCGGTGGCGCCGAGGGCATGCACCGAGCAAGCCTCGGGCCGCGACCGGTGGCACCGGAGCCCGAGCCTCGTGGTACGTTGGCCACCTCCCACCAACCCGGACCCTGACCTCCCAGGCACCGATGACCGATCGAACCCGGATGCCCATCGATCCGGCGCTCTCCATCGCCACCGACACGGAGCAGCGCGTGCTCGCGGCAGTCGACGACGCCGAGACGCTGGACAACCTGGCCCGCCTGGTCCGAGCTCGATCGGAGAACCCGCCCGGGCAGGAATCGGAGGCTGCCGCCGTGGTCGCTGGAGCGTTGGCCCGGGTCGGGATCTTCGCCGAGCTGCGCGATGTGGCGCCCGGCCGGCCGAACGTGGTCGCCGCCATCGGCGCACGGGCCAGGCCCTCGCTCGTGTTCAACGGCCACACGGACACCATGCCAGCCGGCAGCGGCTGGACCGTCGACCCCTTCGCGGCGATCATCGATGGAGACCGGATGCTCGGTCGCGGTACCGCCGACACCAAGGGCGGGCTGGCCGCGATGGTGGGCGCGATCGCCGCGATCCACCGATCCGGCGTCTCGCTTGCCGGGCGACTCGAGCTCCATGCGGTCGTTGACGAGGAGTCCGGCGCTACCGGCACCGCGCGCGCGGTGGCGGACTGCCTCGCTGCCGACTGGGCGATCCTCGCCGAACCGACTGCGCTTCGGGTCGCCCGTGCCAGCAACGGCCAGGTCGACATGCGCATCAGGTTCCACGGCGAGGCCGCGCACGGCAGCACCCCGGGGGAGGGGCGAAGCGCCATCGCGGACGCCGCAAGGTTCGTGGGGCTCATCGAAGAGGCCAACGCGGGGTTGGCAGATGCACCGGTCCACCCCTTGACCGGCTCGCCAAGCGTCATGGTCGGGACGATCCAGGGCGGCGTCCAGACCTCGATCGTGCCGGCGGTCTGCGAGGTGACCGTCGACCGTCGGCTCATGCCGGGACAGGCCGCGGCCGAGGCGTTGACCGACCTCGACAGGCTGCTGGAACGGCTTGCAGCCGAGCGGCCGGGCCTCAGCGTCGAGCGCGAGGCATTCCTCTCGATCCCTCCTGTCGAGGTCGGCCCCGATGTGCGGGTCGTCCGCGAGCTGGAACGCGCGATCTACGGCCAGACCGACGTGATGGACGCTGTCACCGGCCTGCGGGCCACTTCCGACGCGGCCACCTACATCACGGCCGGCATCCCGGCGGTCGTGTTCGGACCGGGGAGCCTTGCCGATGCGCACCGCGCCGACGAAGGCGTCTCCCTGGCCCAGGTCCGAGCGGCGACCCGGATCCTCGCGCTCACGGCGGTGCGTCTGCTGGCATGATGGGCGCCCGGGCCGTGGCGTCGGTCGCGCGCGCCGGGTCAGGAGGTTGCCGGACGGTGGGGACGAAACCCGGGGGGCCGTGGGCGGACGACGCCAGACGACTGGTCGAGCTGCTGCGAGCCCAAGACGACTACCGCCAGAGCTGCCTCAATCTCGTGGCGGCCGAGAACGTCATGAGCCCGCTGGCCCACTCGACGCTCGATTCGGACCTGGCCCACCGCTATGCGGACTATGCCGGCCGCGACCTGCGGGCCCGCAAGTACCTCGGAACCGACTACGTCGTGGCCATCGAGGAGCGTGTCCAGGAACTGTTGAAGGCCCTCTTCCGCGTCTCGTACGTCGAGCCGCGACCGCTATCGGGGCACATCGCGGGGGCCGCGGTGCTCATGTCCCTGACGAAGCCCGGCGACATCGTCCTGGAGCTCGATGGACCGGGCGGTGGGCACCGGATCGCCGAGAAGCTCAACGCCACCCGCTTCGCGACGCTCGATGTGCGGCCGCTGCCCTTCGATACGGACGCGTACGGCGTCGACGTCGAGCGCGCGATCGAGACCGCCCGGCGCGTCCGGCCTCGGGTGATCATCCTCGGCAGCAGCCTCTTCCTCTTCCCGCACCCCGTGGCCGAGCTGTCGGTGGCACTGGCCGACCAGCCCGAGACGGTCATCGCCTACGACGCCTCGCACGTACTGGGCCTGATCGCGGGCGGAGCGTTTCAGGACCCGTTGCGGGAGGGGGCGGCGGTCGTCTGGTCGAGCACGCACAAGACCTTCCCGGGACCGCCGGGCGGCCTGATCCTGACCGAGCGGTCGGACGTCATCGAGGCCGCCGCCGAGGCGGTCTACCCGGGTCTCGTTACCAATCACCACCCGGCCCGAATGCCGGCGCTGGGGATCGCCGCCGCCGAGATGCTCGCGTTCGGGCCTGCGTACGCGGCCGACATCGTCGCGAACGCCCGGCGTCTCGCGGCCGGGATCGACGCCTGCGGGGTCCCGATGATCGCCGCCGCCCGGGGCTACACCGCGTCGCACACCGCGCTCATGGTCGTGGACCGGTTCGGCTCCGCACCCGAGGTCGCCGCCCGGCTGGAGGCCGCCGGGATCATCACGACCGTGTCGAAGCTGCCGCCGGTGCTGGGAGGTGCCTGCGTCCGCCTGGGCCTGCAGGAGCTGACCCGACGCGGCGCCGGGCCGGAGGACATGCCCGAGATCGCCGCCCTCATCGCGGGCGTCGTGACGGGCGCCCGCACGCCAGACGCCTCGCGCCCGCTAGTCCGCGACCTCGCCGAGCGCTACCGGACGATCGAGTACACGTTCTCCGACGTCACATCGCCGTGACGGTGGGCGGTACACGCCGGGGACCATCGATCCTCGCGTTCGACATCGGCCTCACCAACGTGAAGGCCGTCCTGTTCGATGCCGACGGCCGGATGCTCGACCGCGAGAGCCTCCCGTACCCCACCATGCGCCCCGCCCCTGACCGCGTGGAGCAGGACCCCGACGACTGGCTGGCCGCCATGGTCCGTGTCGCGCAGGCCGTGTGGGCGCGCGACCCGGACGCCCCCGCGCGGGTTGCCGCGATCAGCGTCACGGCCCACATGCACGCGGTCGTCTGCCTGGGCAGCGAGGGACGGGCGCTCGGCCCGGCGTTAGTGCTCGGCGACCGGCGCGCCCTCGGCCACGCCGAGCGGCTCACCCGCGCGGTCGGGGCGACGCAGGTCTACACGGCGACCGGTGCCGAGCTGGACGCGTCGATGCCGGCGGCCAAGATGGCCTGGCTGCTCGACCAGGCACCCGAGATCGGCTCGCGGGCGAGAACATTCCTCTCCTGCAAGGACTACGTTCGGCACCGGCTCACCGGCGATCTGCTGAGCGACCCGATCGACGCCTGTGCGACCTCGCTCTACGACATCGCCGCAGGCACCTGGTGGCCGCCCATCCTCGAGGCCATCGGCGTCGAGCGAGGCACGACTGCCGGAGGTCCGCCCACCGGATTCGATCGCCGGGACGCTGCTCCCCGAGATGGCCGGCACTCTGGGGCTGCCCGCCGGTATCCCGGTCGTCGTGGGTGGTGGCGACGACGTGGAGGTTCTCGGTAACGGCCTGCTGGGCCCCGGCAATTCGATCGAGCACCTCGGGACGACCGGCTCCATCCTGACCGTCAGCGACCGCCTCGTCCTCGACCCGGAGATGCGCCTCGAGACATACCCGCACGCCATCCCCGGGTTTGGGTGGTGGGCGGGTCGATGACCGCGGCTGGAGCGGCGATCACGGCCGCCTGGCGACCTGCTCGGCGCCTCCACAGACGAGGCGCTTGCCGCCCTCGCCGCGAATCCGGTGCCCGCGCCCGCCGACCCGGTCTTCCTGCCGGACCTGGCGGGACTCCGGGCGCCCGTCCGCGCCCCGCACGCGAAGGGCGGCTGGCTCGGGCTCACGCCGGAGACGCGTCGCGAGGCGCTGATGGCAGCCTCCTACCGCGGGGTCGCCTACGGCCTGCGGCGGATCCTCGCCCGCATCGAGGACTTCGTCGGTCGCCAGCGGGTCATCACCGTCAGCGGCGGCTACGACGTCGATCCGGCCTGGCTGCAGCTCCGGGCCAACGTCTATGACCGACCAATCGCCTTCCTCGAGACGACCGAGCCGACCGCTCTTGGCGCCGCGATCCTGGCGGCCGCAGGGATCGGGCTCTACCCGGGCCTCGCGGCCGCGGTACGCGCGTCCGCGCGACGGGACGGGCGGTCTGGATCCGATCCCGGCACAGGCCGAGGCGCTGCGCCGGGACTATGCTGCGCTGGCTCCGTTTCAGCGACGCCCTGCTCGACGCCTGGGATCCGCCGTGCGCCTGAGGCCCGTCAGTCCACCCGGTACTGCGCCAGCGCCTCACGGTCCAGCTCGACCCCAAGGCCAGGAGCCGTCGGTGCCGCCAGTTGGCCATCCGTCATGACCAGGTGGTCCATGGTCAGCTCGCGGCGAAGGCGGGAGCCGGTCAGTTCGGCCGGCAGGTATTCGATGAACGCGCAGCCGGCGGTGGCGGCCGCGTAGTGCGCCGCGACCGCGATGGACACCCCGGACTTCCAGAGGTGCGGGACGATCGTCCGGCCGCGCTCCGCGGCCAGGTCGGCGACGCGCCGAGCCTCGGTCAGGCCACCCACGCGGCCGATATCGGGCTGGGCGACGTCCACCCGGCCGCGGTCCATCAGGTCGAGGAACTCGAACCGGGTGGTCAGCCATTCGCCCGCGGCGATCGGCGTCCCGAGCGCCATGTCGTGGAGGCGGGCGTAGCCCTCGAGGTCATCGGAGCGCAGCGGGGTCTCGACGAAGAAGAGGCCGAACGGCTTCCAGTCCGCGATGGTCCGGGCGGCCCGGTCGACGTCGTCCCAGGCGTACTGCACGTCGACCATCAGGGCCATCTCCGGCCCGACGGCGTCGCGGACGGCGGCGATCACCTCGGTCGTCCGCTCGTCCGGCTCGTGGAGTCCCGACGTGGCGGTACGGCCCGTCGAAGGTCAGCTCGAGCTTGGCGGCCCGGAAGCCGAGGTCCCGGGCGCGGACGGCCCATCCCAGCAGCGAATCGCGGTAGGCGTCGAACCCGCGGGTGTCGGGCTGGAGCGAGGCATACGGCGTGATCTCCGGCTGTGCGAGACCGCCGAGCAGCTCGCTAGACACGGCACGCCGGCGGCCTTGCCCGGCGATGTCCCACAGGGCGATGTCGATGGCGCCGATGGCGTTGATGACCGCGCCCCGCCGGCCGTTCATCGCCGAGCCGACGTACAGCGTCTCCCAGATCGCCGGCGGGTCGAGCGGGTCCGCCCCGATCAGCATCTCGCGCAGTCCGCGGCCCATCGTATGGGTCCCGGGCGCCTCCATGCACGCCCGCGCGATCCACGGGTTCACATCGGTCTCGCCGACGCCGGTGATGCCCTCGTCGGTGTGGACCTCGACGATGAAGCTGTCCTGCGCCGAGCTGGTCGCATCGACGTCGTAGCCGGGCGCGACGAGCACGTGGCAGTCGATGCCCGTGACCCGCATCGCGGCGTCAGCCCCGGTCGGCGGGTGCGGCCACCACAGACCCGTCGGCGCTGAGCCCGGCGACGCCCGTCACGCCCCCGTAGACGCACGCCGTGGAGCGTCGTCTCGAGCACATCGCCGGGCTCCATGGTCCTGGCGCGGCCAAGCCGGACCGCGTCCGCGAGGATGCCCGGCCACGACGTCCACGCCTCCATCGCCGCGTGGTAGTAACCACGCCAGCCGCCGTAGACCTGCCAGAGCCAGACGACCGGGAAGAAGCTCTGGTCGAAGACGAGGCCGAAGCCGCGCCCGATCGAGGTATCGGTGCAGGCCGCCCATCCGGCGTGCAGTCCGGTCAGGTAGTGGAGGCCGACGCTGCGGATCTCCGGACCGCCGACCCGACGGACGTCCACCTCGACCCCGTCGCGACGGGTAAGGATCGGCCAGCGGTAGGTATCGCCGCGGACCCCGAGCAGTTCCTCGCCGCCGTACTCGTCCACCTCGGCGTCGATCGCCGGGACGTCGAACCGGTGATGCGGCGAGATGGCCAGACAGGGATGGGTGCCCATGATCATGTCGAACGGGCGCGTCCCGACGTGCTCGACGCGGATCCGCGACTCCACGACCGGCTCGTCGCCGCGGATCGTGAGCGTTCGCGTGTATCGAGCCGGGGTGAGCGGCGTCAGCACGCTGCACTCGAGCCCGACGCTGCCGTCCCCGGCGTCGATGACGCGCCACTCCCAGTTGGCGGCGGACCACAGCTCGCCCATGTACGGGGTCGGCTCGCCGTAGCGGTCGATGGACGGCGCCCCGCACGGGAACGCCTCGTCCCAGCCGCCCGACCAGTGGTCGTCAAATGTCGCGAAGACCGGCGCGCGGTGCGGCGGGATGCGGATGTTCTCCCACAGGACATTGCGGTCGCCCGGCTTGTCGATGAGGCGGAAGATCTTGGCGCCGAGGTCCGGCAGGACCTCGAGGGCCATCGCGCGGTTCTCGATGCGGACGGCGGGCAGCCCGCGGTATGTCCAGTGCGGATCGATGCGGGCGGTCATAGTCGGATCCCCTCCAGCAGGTCCCCGGGATCGGTGACGAGGTGGGCGATCATCCGCTGCCGCGCGAGGGGCGCATCGTGCGCGGCGACGGCCTCGAACAGGCGGCGATGGGTCTCGTACCGCGCGTCCTCGAGCGGCGCGCTCGATCTCGAGCTCCTCGCCGCGTTCCATGAGCATCGGCGAATAGCGCCGGACGAACCCGAGCAGCACGTCGTTGTGGGCCGCCCCGAAGAGTCCCTGGTGGAATCGGACGCCCTCGCGGACCCGGTGCGGGAGCATCGACGCTCCGCTCGTAGGACACGAGGCGCCGTTCGATGTCGGCGAGGTCCTCCTCGGTCGCGTGGATCGCGGCAAGTCCGGCGAGGGCCGGCTCGACGACCAGGCGGGCCTGGGTCAGCGCCCGCGTCACGCCGCGTTCGAGGGCGACATCGAGCGCTTCCGGGCTCGGGTGTCGCGGGGGCGGGCGACGCGACGAAGACGCCCTGGCCGTGGCGGATCTCGAGGACGCCGGTGAGAGCGAGGCCGTTGAGCGCCTCGCGGACCGTGGAACGACCCACGTGGAGGCGGGTCATCAGCTCGCGTTCCGACGGCAGACGGGTCCCCGGCGGCGAGGTCCTCGGCGCGAATTGCGCCGAGGAGAAGATCGGCCACCGTGTGACTGAGGCGCTGGCGGGGCGCCCGCTGCACGTCCAGGATGGACTCCCTCATGGTCAGTAATGTAGCATCACCAGACCAGTAGGTCAGCAGACCAGTACATCGAGCGTCCCGCGCGGAGGGCTCGGATGACATTCGAGGGCAGGACCGATCGTCGTGACGGGAGGCGCGTCCGGCATTGGCCGGGCCGTGGCCGAGGTCCTTGCCGCACGCGGCGCACAGGTCGCCGTGATCGACTGGAAGGAGGATACTAGCGCGAGAGACAGCCGCCCGAATCGGGGGCCGAGCCTACGTGGCCGACGTCAGCGACGAGCCCCAGGTCACCGCGGCGTTCGCTGCCATCGATGGCGACCTCGGACCGATCCATGGCCTCTCCACGAATGCCGGGATCGCCCAGCCCGAGGGTCTCGTCCACGAGGAGCCGGTCGAGGTGTGGGATCGGATCATCGCGGTCAACCTGCGGGGGACCTTCCTCGCGGTCCGCGCGGCGATGGCCCGCTTCGTCGCCCAGGGAACACCCGCGTCCATCGTCTGCACCTCGTCGGTCGTGGCCGATGCCGCCATCCGTGGCGGGACCAATGCCTACACGGCCTCCAAGGGTGCCATCAACACCTTTGTGACCCAGGTGGCCGTTGACTACGCGGAGCGAGGCATCCGCATCAACGCCGTCGGCCCGGGTGCCACGGATACCCCGCTGATGTGGGACACCACTCCGCCCGAGGCGGTGGCCGACATGCGGCGGACCATCGATCACGACGTCCCGCTCGGTCGCATCGGTCGACCGGTGGAGGTCGCCAACCTCATCGCGTGGCTTCTCTCGGACGAGGCCTCGTACGTGACCGGCGCCTTCTATCTCGTCGACGGCGGGACGTCGGCCAAGAGCACGCTGACGGTCTGATCGGAGCGGATCCAACCGGACGCGATCCCGGGAGACCGGGGTCGCCGGGAGAGGAGACACATGGCGGTCTACGGAGAGTCCAAACAGCCAGAACAGGGGATGATGGTCGCGCAGACCGAACTCGCCGCGGGGGCGATGGGGCTCGGCTCGGTCGTGGCGCAGGCGGTGACGCATATCGCGCCGGCGATGGGCTTCCTGACCGGCGCCACCTTCATCGCGACCTATGCCGGCACCGGCGTCCCGCTTGCCTACATCGGCGCGTTCCTCGTGTGCATGTCGATCGGGCTGACGCTGGTCCAGCTGGCCAAGCACCTGCCGTCGGCGGGTGGCTACTTCACGTATGTCAGCCGGACGCTCCACCCGCGCCTGGGCTTCATGACGGCATGGCTCTACTTCCTGTACGACCCGACGGTGCTCGCCATCAACCTGGCGATCGTCGGGGTGATCTTCGAGCAGACTCTGAAGACCTATGCCTCGATCACGTTCCCCTGGTGGGCGACCGTGCTCGTCGGGACCGCTGCCGTGATCGCGGTCATCTACCGGGGCGTCCGGATCTCGGGCAAGCTGCTGATCGTCCTCGCCTCGATCGAGATCGCGATGCTCCTGATCTTCGCGCTCATGGGGCTGCTCAATCCGGGTCCCGGCGGCGTCAGCACCATCCCGTTCCAGATCGACCCGGCCTACGGGCTCGACAAGACGTTCGTGGGCGTCGTGTTCGCGATCTTCGCGTTCACCGGCTTCGAGGCGGTCGCGCCGATGGCGGAGGAGACGCGCGAACCCGCGCCGGAACCTCCCCGCGCGATCGTCATCTCGCTCGTCCTGATGGGCATCTTCTACGTCCTCGCCACGTTTGGGCTGGTCATCGGCTGGGGCACCGACACGTTCGACGAGACCTTCGCCGGCCAGAGCGTCAACGCCTTCATGGAGCTCGCCGTCCGGCTCTTCGGCTCGTGGGGCTGGATCGTGCTGTTCCTGGCGATCCTCAACAGCGTCATCGCCGTCGGGATCTCCGGGTCGAACGCGGCGACCCGCGTCTGGTTCTCGATGGCCCGCGGCGGGGCGCTGCCGAAGCCGCTGGCCAAGGTCCATCCCGTCTACAAGACCCCGACGAACGCGATCATCCTGTACGCCGTCGTGACGCTCGTGCTGGCGTTCGGCGGCGCCTGGCTGTTCGGAACGCGTCATCACCACGACCGAATCGGGCTTCGCCCCGGACGTGCTCTTCTACTGGTCCGGGCTCGCGATCACCCTCGGGCTGATCGGCGTGTACGGCCTGGGCAGCATCGGCGTCATCAGGTACTACTGGACCGAGCGGCGCGACGAGTTCAGCTGGCTCTGGCACCTCATCATCCCGGTGATCTCGATCGTCGCAATCCTCGTCGTCGGCTACTACTCGCTCCAGGGCCTGGCGGCGCCCTACCTGTACGCACCGGTCTTCGTCGCGCTTTGGGTCATCGCCGGTGTCGTGATCCTGGTGGTCGCCCGGGCGCGCGGGGGCGAGGACTGGCTGCTGAAGGCGGGCGAGGTCGCCTATGAACGGCAGGCCACGCCGGAGGAGGTGGCCGGCGCCATCTGACCCAGGAGCGACATGCGCGACGAGCCGTTCGCGGATCGTTGCCGCGCCGCAGGGGCGGCGGCCTCCTCCCTCGGGGCCGCCGCCCTGCTCGCCTCCGACCCGGCCACCGTCCGCTGGCTGACCGGGCGGCAGGCCGAGATCGAGTTCGGTCCGCCGTACCCGATCTGGGCGGGTACATTCGTCGTGCTCGGTCCCGACGGGACCGGGCGGATCATCTGCAGCGAGGACGAGGTCAGCGCCGGGCCGCCGGTCCAGGGGCTGGAGGTCGTTCCGTACGAGGCGTACACGCTGGGTGAGCTGCGTCCGCTGGCGAACGCCGCCGCCGTGTTCGGGGACGCGGTTCCGCTGGCGATCGAGCCGCACGCCCTTCCCCTCGCCATGGCCGATGGACGGCCGTGGATCGACGCCACGGCGGCCCTGCGCGAACTGCGCGTCCGCAAGGATCCGGCCGCGCGGGAACGCATCCGGCGGACCGCGTGCCGTGGTCTCGGCGGGCCAGCGCGCGTTCCGCGAGACCGCGGCGCCCGGCATGCGGGAGATCGAGGTCTTCTCGGCCGTGCATGCCGCGATGGAGCGGGAGGCGGGTGCCCGCGTCCCCGTCCTGCCGGACCTGCTGTCCGGCGAGCGGATGCTCGAGGTGGGTCGTCCGCCGACCGACCGCGTGATGGGACCCGACGAGCTGGCGCTGTGCGACCTCGCCGCGCGCTATGACGGTTACTGGGCCGATTCGTGCACGACGATCTGCCTCGGGACGCCAACCCGGGCGATGGTCGAGCTCCACGACGCCTGCTATCGCGCCCTCGACGTGGCGATCGCCGCGGCACGACCCGGCACGATCACCGGGGACCTTGACGCGCGGGTCCGGGGGATGATGGCCGAGGCCGGATACGCGCTACCCGCACCACACCGGGCACGCCGTCGGGGTGACGTACCACGAGGAGCCCCGGATCGTGCCGGCACGCCACCGCCAGACTCGACGAGGGGATGATCGTCGCCCTGGAGCCGGCGGGATTCGGGAACGGGATCGGTTGCCGACTGGAGCACCTCGTGGAGGTGGCGGCATCGGGAGGCGTCGTGCTGACCGATTACGACCTCTCGCTCGTCGCTCGGTGATCAGGAGCCCGGGGCTATCGATCGGCGGGGCACGCCCGGTGGCGGCTCGCAGGCGACCGGTTACCGGCCTCAGATGACCTGGGTCACCCGGCCGACGTAGCGGCCGAAGGCGCTCGCGTTGTTCGCCTCGGAGCCATCGAGGTTATACGAGCGCACGCGGGGCGGCTCCACCCCGCGACGGACGAGCTCGGCGACGGACTCGACAAGGACAGCATTGAGCAGGGCCGCGCCCAGGACCGTCGAGGTGGCCCCGGCCCGGACGGGGACGTCTCCGATCTCGAGGATCGCGTCGCCCGGCGGGCCGCCGGTATCGAGCACGACGTCGGCGAGCTCGTGCAGCCGCTTGCCCGAGGAGTGGCGCGAGAGGCTGGTGCTTGCGTAGTCGAGGGCGGTCAGGGCGATGATCGGCAGTCCGGCCGCCCGACCGGCCATCGCCATCTCGATCGGGGCGGGGTTGCGCCCGGAATTGCTGATGACGAACAGGCAGTCTTGCGGATCCATGACCGCGTCCCGGAGCAGGGTGGCAGCGTAGCCCTCGAGCTGCTCCGCCCGGCCGAACCCCGGATCGAAGATGACCTGCACGCCGGCGTAGCCGCCAGCGCGACCAGCGGCCTCCATGGCGAGCAGCTGGGAATGGCCGCTGCCGAACAGCCGGATGATCCCGTCGCCTTCCACGGCGTCGGCGACGATCGCGGCCGCCGCCGGGATCGACGTCTCGTTCGCCGTCCGCAGGTGCGCCAGCCGCTCGTCGATGGCATCGAGGTAGCGAATGGCGGTCGTAGCCGCCCCCTTGGATTGATCGCGATCAGGCATCGTCGCCTCCCATGCCCTGGGCAGCCAGCGCGTCCACGAGCGACGGCGTAGCCGCGATATGGCCCTCCCGGAGCGCCAGCAGGGCGGCACCACCGAGACCTGAGAGGCGCGGGTTCGCCAGGATCACGGGGCGCGGGGTCAGCCGCTCCAGCGCCTCCCGGAACGGGTCCCGGTAGACGGCGCCCGCCCGGAAGATCTTCCCGAGCGTACCGACGAGGATCGGTTCGCGCTCCCAGTCGAGTCGATCGATCGCGGCGGCGACATCGACGGCAAAGTCCGCCGCGGCGCCCGCGACGATGTCACGCGCTTCGACGTCGCCATCGATCGCGAGCGCGGCCACATCCCTGGCGAGACGCGCCACCTCGCGGTATTCGATCTCGCCGGCGTAGACCCGATCGGGTACCTCCGGGATCTTCCGGCCCCAAATCGCGCCAGCACGGCACGCCCGAGCGGCGAGGTCGACTGGTCGCGGTCCCATCGCCGGAGCATCGATCGGATGGTATTCGAGCCGATCTGCCAGCCGCTCCCCGGATCGCCGAAGAGGTACGCCCAACCGCCGGTGTCGGCGCGGTCGCCTCGCTCGTTGACGGCCACGACCACCGATCCGGTGCCGGCCATCGCCGCCACGCCCGGCGCGCCGCCGGTCGCCCCCGCCCACGCGACGATCCCGTCTCCCTCGACGATCCGGCGGGACGTCGGCCAGACGTCGGCGGCGATCGCGATGCCTACCGGCTCGCTCGCCGTTCCCGGGACGACTGCCGTCAGGCCGAGGAACACGACGTCGGGGTCGCGCCCGTCGATCTGCGACTTGGCGCGAACCTCCGTCAGGACGTCACGGAGGATCCTCCCTCCGTCGGGAGCGAGGGCATGGACCAGGCCGCCCGCATCGGCCCGGCACAGGACGCGGCCGTCCTCCACGACCAGGACCGCCCGCGTCCCGGTCTGGCCGCCATCCACGCCGAGGAACGTGCGCGATCCCGGACCGGTCTTTCGCGTTCGGTCGTCGGACACCCGGAGAGCATACCGGGCGTCACCCGGCACTCGGGCCGTGTTCGTCGGCCCCGCCAGCCCGCAGACCATGACCATCGTGGCGACCGTCGCGGCGGCCGGCCCGCAGACCAACACCGCCACGATCGTCGCCCTCGACCAGGTCGACCCCGACACCACGAACAACAGCGCCAGCGCCAGCCTGGTCCCGGGGCGGGCCGACCTCGCGCTCAGCAAGACGGTCGACCAGCCGAGCCCGGACCTCGGCGACCAGGTCACCTTCACGGTCACCCTGACCGACGGCGGGCCGGCGACCGCGACCGGGGTGACCGTCCTGGACGCGCTCCCGGCCGGGCTCACGTTCGTGGCCGCGACCCCCAGCCAGGGCACCCATCGAGCAGATGCCGTCCGGAGCGAAACCGGCCGCATGGATCTGTCCGTCCTCCGCTCAGGCGACAGCGTATAACTGGGCCAGGATGGTGGGAGGAACCGCGCTCAGGCAGTGCTCAAGCCACAGCGCTGGGGGTCTCAGACTTGGGAAGCAGACACTCTGCCAGCTGAGTTACTCCCGCTCGGGAGACGCATATTGTAGCCAGCCGCGGAGGGTGGGCAATCGGGGAACTGGCTGCCCTAGCCGAGGTCCGAGAGTGTGGGCTGCATTTCCATGCAAGTCGGCGTCGCGCTCTATGAAGAGATCGACGCTGTCCTACCCCTAGGGGCGAGCCCGCAGCTTGCTCTCTAGGCAAGCGGTCCGCGTGACGCTAAAGCTGCGACCAGGCATCTGGGTTTGGACGACCGACGGGGCCGGCCAGCGCGTCGGCAGCGTTCTTGCAGTCGGCTCGACCCCGGTCCCAGCGGGGCGCGAGGCTATCGCATTCTCCAGGCTAGACCGGGCGCCCTTGTTAAGCCGAAGGGGCTCCCGAAGGAGCCCCTTCGGAGCTGTCCCGATGACGCTACTTCTGGACGCTGGTGAAGATGTCCGTCTCGCCGATGCCGGTCTCGCCGATCGCGGTGTTGCGCCCGTCGGTCCAGACGGCGTACACGGCGTCGGTGCTGGCCGCGAGCCCGTTGTAGTCGCCGATGAAGGCGCCGCTCGTGAAGAACCCGTCGTTCGGATTCCAGTCACGGGTGCTGATCTTGTCGCTGGAGAAGCTCGCCGCATCGTTCTTCGAGACCGCCTGCCACGTGTTGATGTTCACGTTGGCGGGGTCGAGACGGCGGTCGAACCAGATCACGTAGAAGCGGCCGTTCTCATCGGATGCGGCCCAGGGGAAGAACTGGTCGTTGTCGGCAGGCTGGCCGGACGACGCGGTCGAGAGGAACTTGCGAGTTCGACCAGTGCAGCCCGCCGTCGCTCGAGGTCTGGTAGGAGATGTCGGCCTCCGAGGTCGGCCGGTTGATGTTGTTCTGGTAGACGTAGAGCAGCGTGCCCGTCTTCGGGCTGTAGGCGAGGGACACGGTGTTCGGCGCGCGGAAGGCCGTGGGCGGGATGGTGTCGTGAGCCCGTCCCGTCGATGAAGTCCGCGTACTGACCGGGCTTGTCGATCTGCACCGCGCTCGGCAGGAACGTCTGCCCGCCGTCGGTCGAGCGCTGGAAGAGCAGGTGCGGGTCGACGGAGTCGTTGCAGTTCTCGGAGACGAACCCGACGTCGAGCGTGCCGTTCTTCTCGACCACGGGGTCGCTGAACTGGTTCGCCGAGGCGCCGGTGCCGTTACCGCCCGGGTTGTCCGGCTGGATCGAGGTGTGCGACCAGGTCGAGAGCGCCGGGTTCTCGGTCGGGATCGAGTCGGTGTAGGCTGAGCTGGAGCGGGCAGTAGTCGCTGAACCCGTTCGGCTGGAGGTGGAACTTGGTGTAGGTGACGTAGATCCGCCCGTAGTGCGGGCTGCTCGGGTTGTTGTCGACCGCGATCAGCTCCTTGTCGTTGAAGATCGAATCGTCGACCGTGCCCGTGCTGTAGTCGAAGTTGGAGGCCGCACGCGCGGCCTGGCGGCCCGGCGTCCAGGTCTGGCCGTCGTCGACGGACTTGTAGACCTGCACCTCGGAGAAGGGCAGCGCGCGGAAGAAGCACAGCTGCGAGATGTAGAACGCGCGGTCCCGCCGGCTGTAGGCGACTCCTGGGTCGCCGCCGCTGCAGAAGTCCCGGGTGCCGCCGAACTGCGGACTGATCCGGGTGCTCGCCCAGTGCTTGCCGCTGTCCGACGTCCGCATCACGACGACGCCGCCGCTGACGTAGTCGTTCGCCGCCGCGACCGCCATCTCCGGGTGGACCACGTTGTAGGCGACCGCGGTCTCGTTCTGGGGCATCGGCGGATAGCTGTCGTCGTTCATCTGGACGTTCGAACCGAGATTGTTCCCGTGGCCGGCCCCAGGCGCCGCCGCGGCCCTCCTGGCGCTATCGGGGTCCTGAGCGGCGACGGCTCGCGCGGTGCCGGAGATGCCGCCCGCGAAGTTCTCGACATGGGTGACCCACAGCGGCCTCGTACCCCAGTTCGTGGCCGGAATGGGGGCTCCCAAACCGGCTGGGATCGTGCCCCAGGTCACTGCGACCAGGGCCGCAAGGAACGCACAGGCTCGGACGAGTCGTCTCACTGGGGTCCTCCTTCGTCACGTGCGGTGCGAAGTCCGGAAGCTCTCCGGCCGCCTCCCACCCGGACCTCCAGTGTGTCCGGATGCACCGCCGAAGGCAAGGCAGTGCATCTCCGAAAAGTGGTGCGGCGACGCAACAGGGCCGCCGAACACGTTCCCCACGCCTGGTCAACGGCATCGCCGTCGCGACGGATTCGGCGCTCACGCAAGACCGGTGTTGAGGCGATTGGCGGCAAGCAGTTCGCGGGCGGTCACCGACAGCGGGCGGATGAAAGTGTCAAGCGGTGGGCGTACCCCGGTGCGCGTGGGGGTCGGAAACCCGGATTCGATCATGCGGCGAGGCCGTGGTACTCGTGGATGAGTCCGCCGAGCACGTCCCGGCGGCGAACATCGCGCGGACTGACCTGGATCGGCTGTGCGGCCGCTGCGAGCGGTGGAGCGAGGCCGAGGGCGCGCTGGGGCCGGCCGCGGTCGTCGTGCTCGGCGCAGGTCCGGAGGGTTCGATCGAGATGCCGCCGCCCCTCGATGAGCGTCCGGTCGAGGCACTCGGCCCGCATCGTCTCGATCACCCGTTCCGCGTCGGCGTTGGCGTTCGGAGCCCGGATCGGGGTGCGGATGACCCGCAGTCCCTCCGAGCGGAGGACAGCGTCACACGAGCCACTGGACGTCGCGTCCCGGTCGCGGATGAGGAAGCGGACGGGGCTCGCCCGAGCGTCGAGGTCCAGGGCGAGGTTCCGGGCCTGCTGGGTGACCCACGCCGAATCGGGGTGAGCCGTTGATGGGCCGAGGTGGATCCGCCGGCTGCCGAGCTCGATGACCACGAGGATGGAGAGCGTCGTGAGCCAGGCGGTCTCGACGGTCAAGACGTCGCACGCGATGATGCCATCCGCTTGCGCGCGGAGGGACTCGGTCCAAGTCGGGCCGGTCCGTCGTGGGGCAGGACCCGCTCGGGCAGTTCGGAGCAGGGTCCGGATCGTCGTTGCGCCGACGCGCACCCCGAGCTGTCGAAGTTCCCCTCCGATCCGGACACAGCCCCACCGGGGGTTCTCCCGAGCGAACCGGAGGATGAGCGCGCGGATCGCAGGATCGATCGGTGGTCGGCCTGGCCGACCGGTCCTGCGGGAGGTCCATTTCCGGTTCACGAGCTCGCGGTGCCAGCGGAGGAGGGTCGCCGGGGTGACGAGGAAGGCGACCCAGCGGTCACGCGGGATGACCCGGCTCGCGGCCGCGAGCAGGACCCGGTCGATGGGCCGGAGCCTCGGGTGGGCCCGCCGTCCGGCGGAGCACCCGGAGCTGATGACGGAGGACGAGCATCTCGAGGTCCTTCGAGCGCTCGTCGTCTCGGCCACGCCCACCGCTGGCGAGGAGACGGACGAGGGCCCGGACGACGAGGTAGAGGAGCGACCACATCGGCCGATCGTACCCGGGTGATCCGATCGCGATCCGGGGTTTCCGACCCCCACGGGCGACCACCCCGGCCGATCCGCCCGTCGTGTACGGCGATTCCGCGTACGGGACGGGCCCGCTGCTCGCGACGCTCGAGGCCGCAGGGGTCGTGAGCCGGGTCAAGGTCCAGCCGCCCAACGCTCCCGGCGGCCGCTTCACCAAGGATGACTTCACGATCGACCTCGTCAGCCGCACGGTCACCTGCCCGGCCGGACGGGTGGCGGCGTTCCGGGGCAGCGCCCGCACGTACGCCGAGTTCGGCCGCGCCTGCGCCACCTGCCCGCTGGCCGCCCGGTGCACCATCTCCCCGGACGGGCGCAAGATCGAGATCGGTCCCCACGAGGCACGCCTCGCGCACGGCCGCGCCGCGAGCCGCGATCCCGCCTGGCTGGCCGACTACCGGGCGACGCGGCCGAAGGTCGAGCGCAAGCTCGCCCACCTCATGCGCCGTCGCCACGGTGGCCGGCGGGCGAGGGTCCGGGGCCGGCTCAAGGTCGGCGCCGACTTCTCCCTCCTCGCCGCCGCGGCGAACCTCGCACGGCTGGCGGTCCTCGGGCTCACGGGGAGCTGCGGCACCTGGGCGACCCGGACCGGCTGACGCCACCGAGAGCCGGACGCCTCGCCGATCGCCGGTCTGCGGTTCGTGCCGGTCCGGGTATGAGAGAGCCAGACCCGGGATCCCGTGGCCAACCCTTGCCAGTGCCCCGCTCTGTTCGCACCTGTCCGTCAGCCCGTCAGAACGCGCGTTTCACACCAGCCACCCAGTGAAGGGCGCTGACGCGCCCCTCAAACCGTCGAGAGAGGAGAGCTGGGCGGGCTAACCTTTCGGGTCTTCGAAGCTCGAGAGGTGTGCCATGCCCAGCGCTCTGAGCGTACTCCAGGACCACACCGTCCTCCAGTGCCGCTCGCTCGACCGGCTGTATCTCAACGCCTACGTTCCCGAGCTCCAACGGCCAGCGCTCGTGAAGCGCTTCCTGGAGCGCGAGGTGACGCCGATCGCCTCGCCGGCACTGTTCCAAGCCCGGTCGGACGCCTTCGTCAAGGACCTCCGGGCCTATGCCCAGGCCCACGGGGCGCCGTGGATCACCTTCGAGCGCGGTGAACGCAAGGAAGACCGGATGCGGCCGCTGTTCGAGGCCGCCGAGCAGCGCCTCCTGCCCGGCCTCGTCGCGGTCGGCGTCGCCCAGGAGCGGACGACCGGCTGGAAGGGCACCAAGCAGGCCCTCGACCGGGGCGGCTTCACGTTCGGGTTCTCCCGGGTCAGCGTCTATGTGAACCAGTACTACTGCTATCTCTGGGATGCCGAGTGGGGCCCGTCGTTCATCAAGCTCAGCGGCTACGCGCCGTGGGGCGGCCGGATCTGGCTCAACGGCCACGAGTGGGCCAAGCGCCAGCTGGCCAAGCGCGGCGTCGGCTATGTCAGCCTCGACAACGGCTTTCGCTCGGTCGATGACCCGGCCCTCCTCGACGAGCTCACCGGCTCACTCGGCGCCGACGAGATCCGGGCCTACTTCGCCCGCTGGATGGCCCAGCTCCCGCAACCGCTGACCGCCGAGGACCGGGCCGCCGGCTACGGCTACGCGCTCTCGATGCTCCAGGTCGAGGTGTCCGACACCCGCGTCTTCGATCGGCCCGATCCGGGCCCGTCAGTGGTTCGAGGCGACGATCACCGAGCAGCTCACCCTCGGCCGACCCGAGAAAGTCAGCCTGCTCTTCGGGCGTCGCCCCAACCGGCGCAGCACCTGGCGCTTCGAGACCCGCGTCGTCAACGCCTACACGAGCCCGACGATCACCTTCCGCTACAAGCACTCGACGGTGAAGCAGTACCTCAAAGGAGGGCTCGCGCTGCGGACCGAGACGACCATCAATGATGCCTACGACTTCGACCTCGGCCGACGCATCGACAACCTCGCCTCGGTGCGAGCGCGGGGCGAGGCGATCAACGCGGCACTCCTCGAGCACGAAGCGAACGCCGAGACCGCGCGGCTCGAAGGCCCCGAGCTCACCGAACTCGTCCGGCCGACCGTCGTCGATGGTCGACGGATCGCCGCCCTCCGGCTCGGCGATCCGCGGGTCATGGCGCTCCTTGCGGCGGTGGTGATGCTGGCTCACCTCCCCGCGGGCTTCTCAAACGCCCAACTCCGGCGACACGTCGCCGCGCTCCTGAGCATGCCGCTCGGGGAGTACACGAGCGCCCGGATGACCTACGACCTCGGCCGCCTCGTCGGTCACGGCCTGATCGAGCGGATCGCCAAGAGCCACCGCTACCGGCTGACGCCAGACGGTCTTCGCCAGTGCGCCTTCTTGACCAAGCTCGCCGACCGCATCCTCGATCCCGGGCTGGCCCGCTGCGGTCCACCGGTGCCGGCCGGGAGACCTTGGGAGGCGTTCGATCGTTCGATCGGCGTCCTCCTCACGCGCGCCAATCTCGCCGCCTGACCTCAAACTTCGCTCATTTGGTCACCTCCTAGCCCCGCAAGCAGGGCTAGCGGTCGTCGCTACGACGCCCACGTGGACCCGCAGGGATGACGAACAGCAGGCCGAGCGCCAGAAGCGCAAGTACGACGCCGCCGACCATGAGACTCCCACTCGGTCCGAGCGCCCAAATCGCCTCAGAGACGGCTTCGGTCGGTGGCGGTTCGACGGGGCAGTTGACGGTGATCGCGATCGGGCCGCCGCCGGGCTGCCGTCGTTGGTGCTGACGAGGCTGGCGCTGTTGTTGTACGTGGCGCAGCTCGCCGAGGTCGTGGCCGCCGTGACGTGGACCACGAGGCTCTGGCCCGGGGCGAGCGTGATCGGCTGGCCCGCGAGGCTGAGCACCTGGCTGCCGGGGCCGCCCGTGAGGCTGAAGCTGCCGGGGTTGCCTGTCGTGCCGTCGATGACCCAGGTGACGGGCGTGGCGGCGTTGCCGCCGGGCAGGCTGTCGGCGAGCTCGACGCCGGTGGCGTTGCCCTGGCCCGTGTTGCTGATCGTGAGCGTGTAGCCGATCGGGTCGCCGGCGCTGGCGCTGGCGGCGTCGGCGGTCTTGGTGAGCCCTAGGTCGGGGCAGTTGACGACGATGGCGATCGGGCCGACCGCGGGGCTGCCGTCGTTGGTGCTGTCGGCCGTGGCGCTGTTGCTGACCGTGCCGCAGGTGGCGCCGGTCGTCGGGCTGGTGATGTGGACGTGGACCGAGGCACCCGCCGCGAGGGACGCCGGGCCGAAGCCGAGCACGCCGCCGGCGATCGTCCAGCCGGGGCTCGAGCCGGCCGCGTCGATGCTCCAGGCGAGGCCGGGCGGCGTCGTCGGCAGGCGTGTCGCTGACGGTGAGCCCGGTGACCGCGCCGGCGCCGTTGTTGGTGACGGTGACGACGTAGCCGATCGGGCTGCCGGCGCTGACGCTCGGGGCGTCGGCGGTCTTGGTGATGGCGAGGTCGCCGCAGTTGACGGTGATCGCGATCGGGCCCGACCGATCGGGCTGCCGTCGTTGGTGCTGACGAGGCTGGCGCTGTTGTTGTACGTGGCGCAGCTCGCCGAGGTCGTGGCCGCCGTGACGTGGACCACGAGGCTCTGGCCCGGGGCGAGCGTGATCGGCTGGCCGCGAGGCTGAGCACCTGGCTGCCGGGGCCGCCGGTGAGGCTGAAGCTGCCGGGTTGCCTGTCGTGCCGTCGATGACCCAGGTGACGGGCGTGGCGGCGTTGCCGCCGGGCAGGCTGTCGGCGAGGCTCGACGCCGGTGGCGTTGCCCTGGCCCGTGTTGCTGATCGTGAGCGTGTAGCCGATCGGGTCGCCGGCGCTGGCGCTGGCGGCGTCGGCGGTCTTGGTGAGCGCGAGGTCGGGGCAGTTGACGACGATGGCGATCGGGCCGACCGAGGGGCTGCCGTCGTTGGTGCTGTCGGCCGTGGCGCTGTTGCTGACCGTGCCGCAGGTGGCGCCGGTCGTCGGGCTGGTGATGTGGACGTGGACCGAGGCACCCGCCGCGAGGGACGCCGGGCCGAAGCCGAGCACGCCGCCGGCGATCGTCCAGCCGGGGCTCGAGCCGGCCGCGTCGATGCTCCAGGCGAGGCCGGGCGGCGTCGTCGGCAGCGTGTCGCTGACGGTGAGCCCGGTGACCGCGCCGGCGCCGTTGTTGGTGACGGTGACGACGTAGCCGATCGGGCTGCCGGCGCTGACGCTCGGGGCGTCGGCGGTCTTGGTGATGGCGAGGTCGCCGCAGTTGACGGTGATCGCGATCGGGCCCGCCGGTCGGGCTGCCGTCGTTGGTGCTGACGAGGCTTGCGCTGTTGTTGTACGTGGCGCAGCTCGCCGAGGTCGTGGCCGCCGTGACGTGGACCACGAGGCTCTGGCCCGGGGCGAGCGTGATCGGCTGGCCCGCGAGGCTGAGCACCTGGCTGCCGGGGCCACCCGTGAGGCTGAAGCTGCCGGGGTTGCCTGTCGTGCCGTCGATGACCCAGGTGACGGGCGTGGCGGCGTTGCCGCCGGGCAGGCTGTCGGCGAGCTCGACGCCGGTGGCGTTGCCCTGGCCCGTGTTGCTGATCGTGAGCGTGTAGCCGATCGGGTCGCCGGCGCTGGCGCTGGCGGCGTCGGCGGTCTTTGTGAGCCCTAGGTCGGGGCAGTTGACGACGATGGCGATCGGGCCGACCGCGGGGCTGCCGTCGTTGGTGCTGTCGGCCGTGGCGCTGTTGCTGACCGTGCCGCAGGTGGCGCCTGTCGTCGGGCTGGTGATGTGGACGTGGACCGAGGCACCCGCCGCGAGGGACGCCGGGCCGAAGCCGAGCACGCCGCCGGCGATCGTCCAGCCGGGGCTCGAGCCGGCCGCGTCGATGCTCCAGGCGAGGCCGGGCGGCGTCGTCGGCAGCGTGTCGCTGACGGTGAGCCCGGTGACCGCGCCGGCGCCGTTGTTGGTGACGGTGACGACGTAGCCGATCGGGCTGCCGGCGCTGACGCTCGGGGCGTCGGCGGTCTTGGTGATGGCGAGGTCGCCGCAGTTGACGGTGATCGCGATCGGGCCCGCGGTCGGGCTGCCGTCGTTGGTGCTGACGAGGCTTGCGCTGTTGTTGTACGTGGCGCAGCTCGCCGAGGTCGTGGCCGCCGTGACGTGGACCACGAGGCTCTGGCCCGGGGCGAGCGTGATCGGCTGGCCCGCGAGGCTGAGCACCTGGCTGCCGGGGCGCCGGTGAGGCTGAAGGCGGCCGGGTTGGCCCGTCGGCCGTGTCGATGACCCAGGTGACGGGCGTGGCGGCGTTGCCGCCGGGCAGGCTGTCGGCGAGGCTGACGCCGGTGGCGTTGCCCTGGCCGGTGTTGCTGATCGTGAGCGTGTAGCCGATCGTGTCGCCGGCCGAGACCGAGGCGGCGTCGGCGGTCTTGGTGATGGCGAGGTCAGGGCAGTTGACGGCGATCGGCACGTCGGTGACCGAGGGGCTGCCGTCGTTGGTGCTGACGAGGTGGCGCTGTTGTTGTACGTGGCGCAGCTCGCCGAGGTCGTGGCCGCCGTGACGTGGACCCGAGGCTCTGGCCCGGGGCGAGCGTGATCGGCTGGCCCGCGAGGCTGAGCACCTGGCTGCCGGGGCCACCCGTGAGGCTGAAGCTGCCGGGGTTGCCTGTCGTGCCGTCGATGACCCAGGTGACGGGCGTGGCGGCGTTGCCGCCGGGCAGGCTGTCGGCGAGCTCGACGCCGGTGGCGTTGCCCTGGCCCGTGTTGCTGATCGTGAGCGTGTAGCCGATCGGGTCGCCGGCGCTGGCGCTGGCGGCGTCGGCGGTCTTTGTGAGCCCTAGGTCGGGGCAGTTGACGACGATGGCGATCGGGCCGACCGCGGGGCTGCCGTCGTTGGTGCTGTCGGCCGTGGCGCTGTTGCTGACCGTGCCGCAGGTGGCGCCTGTCGTCGGGCTGGTGATGTGGACGTGGACCGAGGCACCCGCCGCGAGGGACGCCGGGCCGAAGCCGAGCACGCCGCCGGCGATCGTCCAGCCGGGGCTCGAGCCGGCCGCGTCGATGCTCCAGGCGAGGCCGGGCGGCGTCGTCGGCAGCGTGTCGCTGACGGTGAGCCCGGTGACCGCGCCGGCGCCGTTGTTGGTGACGGTGACGACGTAGCCGATCGGGCTGCCGGCGCTGACGCTCGGGGCGTCGGCGGTCTTGGTGATGGCGAGGTCGCCGCAGTTGACGGTGATCGCGATCGGGCCCGCGGTCGGGCTGCCGTCGTTGGTGCTGACGAGGCTTGCGCTGTTGTTGTACGTGGCGCAGCTCGCCGAGGTCGTGGCCGCCGTGACGTGGACCACGAGGCTCTGGCCCGGGGCGAGCGTGATCGGCTGGCCCGCGAGGCTGAGCACCTGGCTGCCGGGGCCGCCCGTGAGGCTGAAGCTGCCGGGGTTGCCTGTCGTGCCGTCGATGACCCAGGTGACGGGCGTGGCGGCGTTGCCGCCGGGCAGGCTGTCGGCGAGCTCGACGCCGGTGGCGTTGCCCTGGCCCGTGTTGCTGATCGTGAGCGTGTAGCCGATCGGGTCGCCGGCGCTGGCGCTGGCGGCGTCGGCGGTCTTGGTGAGCCCTAGGTCGGGGCAGTTGACGACGATGGCGATCGGGCCGACCGCGGGGCTGCCGTCGTTGGTGCTGTCGGCCGTGGCGCTGTTGCTGACCGTGCCGCAGGTGGCGCCTGTCGTCGGGCTGGTGATGTGGACGTGGACCGAGGCACCCGCCGCGAGGGACGCCGGGCCGAAGCCGAGCACGCCGCCGGCGATCGTCCAGCCGGGGCTCGAGCCGGCCGCGTCGATGCTCCAGGCGAGGCCGGGCGGCGTCGTCGGCAGCGTGTCGCTGACGGTGAGCCCGGTGACCGCGCCGGCGCCGTTGTTGGTGACGGTGACGACGTAGCCGATCGGGCTGCCGGCGCTGACGCTCGGGGCGTCGGCGGTCTTGGTGATGGCGAGGTCGCCGCAGTTGACGGTGATCGCGATCGGGCCCGCGGTCGGGCTGCCGTCGTTGGTGCTGACGAGGCTTGCGCTGTTGTTGTACGTGGCGCAGCTCGCCGAGGTCGTGGCCGCCGTGACGTGGACCACGAGGCTCTGGCCCGGGGCGAGCGTGATCGGCTGGCCCGCGAGGCTGAGCACCTGGCTGCCGGGGCCGCCCGTGAGGCTGAAGCTGCCGGGGTTGCCTGTCGTGCCGTCGATGACCCAGGTGACGGGCGTGGCGGCGTTGCCGCCGGGCAGGCTGTCGGCGAGGCTCGACGCCGGTGGCGTTGCCCTGGCCCGTGTTGCTGATCGTGAGCGTGTAGCCGATCGGGTCGCCGGCGCTGGCGCTGGCGGCGTCGGCGGTCTTGGTGAGCGCCGAGGTCGGGGCAGTTGACGACGATGGCGATCGGGCCGACCGCGGGGCTGCCGTCGTTGGTGCTGTCGGCCGTGGCGCTGTTGCTGACCGTGCCGCAGGTGGCGCCTGTCGTCGGGCTGGTGATGTGGACGTGGACCGAGGCACCCGCCGCGAGGGACGCCGGGCCGAAGCCGAGCACGCCGCCGGCGATCGTCCAGCCGGGGCTCGAGCCGGCCGCGTCGATGCTCCAGGCGAGGCCGGGCGGCGTCGTCGGCAGCGTGTCGCTGACGGTGAGCCCGGTGACCGCGCCGGCGCCGTTGTTGGTGACGGTGACGACGTAGCCGATCGGGCTGCCGGCGCTGACGCTCGGGGCGTCGGCGGTCTTGGTGATGGCGAGGTCGCCGCAGTTGACGGTGATCGCGACCGGGCCCGCGGTCGGGCTGCCGTCGTTGGTGCTGACGAGGCTGGCGCTGTTGTTGTACGTGGCGCAGCTCGCCGAGGTCGTGGCCGCCGTGACGTGGACCACGAGGCTCTGGCCCGGGGCGAGCGTGATCGGCTGGCCGGCGAGGCTGAGCACCTGGCTGCCGGGGCCGCCGGTGAGGCTGAAGCTGGCCGGGTTGCCTGTCGTGCCGTCGATGACCCAGGTGACGGGCGTGGCGGCGTTGCCGCCGGGCAGGCTGTCGGCGAGCTCGACGCCGGTGGCGTTGCCCTGGCCCGTGTTGCTGATCGTGAGCGTGTAGCCGATCGGGTCGCCGGCGCTGGCGCTGGCGGCGTCGGCGGTCTTGGTGAGCGCCTAGGTCGGGGCAGTTGACGACGATGGCGATCGGGCCGACCGCGGGGCTGCCGTCGTTGGTGCTGTTGGCCGTGGCGCTGTTGCTGACCGTGCCGCAGGTGGCGCCTGTCGTCGGGCTGGTGATGTGGACGTGGACCGAGGCACCCGCCGCGAGGGACGCCGGGCCGAAGCCGAGCACGCCGCCGGCGATCGTCCAGCCGGGGCTCGAGCCGGCCGCGTCGATGCTCCAGGCGAGGCCGGGCGGCGTCGTCGGCAGGGTGTCGCTGACGGTGAGCCCGGTGACCGCGCCGGCGCCGTTGTTGGTGACGGTGACGACGTAGCCGATCGGGCTGCCGGCGCTGACGCTCGGGGCGTCGGCGGTCTTGGTGATGGCGAGGTCGCCGCAGTTGACGGTGATCGCGATCGGGCCCGCGGTCGGGCTGCCGTCGTTGGTGCTGACGAGGCTGGCGCTGTTGTTGTACGTGGCGCAGCTCGTCGAGGTCGTGGCCGCCGTGACGTGGACCACGAGGCTCTGGCCCGGGGCGAGCGTGATCGGCTGGCCCGCGAGGCTGAGCACCTGGCTGCCGGGGCCGCCGGTGAGGCTGAAGCTGGCCGGGTTGCCGGTCGTGCCGTCGATGACCCAGGTGACGGGCGTGGCGGCGTTGCCGCCGGGCAGGCTGTCGGCGAGGCTGACGCCGGTGGCGTTGCCCGGGCCGGTGTTGCTGATCGTGAGCGTGTAGCCGATCGGGTCGCCGGCGCTGGCGCTGGCGGCGTCGGCGGTCTTGGTGAGCGCCGAGGTCGGGGCAGTTGACGACGATGGCGATCGGGCCGACCGAGGGGCTGCCGTCGTTGGTGCTGTCGGCCGTGGCGCGTGTTGTTGACCGTGCCGCAGCTGGCGCCGTCGTCGGGCTGGTGATGTGGACGTGGACCGAGGCACCCGCCGCGAGGGACGCCGGGCCGAAGCCGAGCACGCCGCCGGCGATCGTCCAGCCGGGGCTCGAGCCGGCCGCGTCGATGCTCCAGGCGAGGCCGGGCGGCGTCGTCGGCAGGGTGTCGCTGACGGTGAGCGCCGGTGACCGCGCCGGCGCCGTTGTTGGTGACGGTGATGACGTAGCCGATCGGGCTGCCGGCGCTGACGCTCGGGGCGTCGGCGGTCTTGGTGATGGCGAGGTCGCCGCAGTTGACGGTGATCGTCGACCGGGCCCGCCGGTCGGGCTGCCGTCGTTGGTGCTGACGAGGCTGGCGCTGTTGTTGTACGTGGCGCAGCTCGTCGAGGTCGTGGCCGCCGTGACGTGGACCACGAGGCTCTGGCCCGCGGCGAGCGTGATCGGCTGGCCGGCGAGGCTGAGCACCTGGCTGCCGGGGCCGCCGGTGAGGCTGAAGCTGGCCGGGTTGCCGTGTCGTGCCGTCGATCACCCAGGTGACGGGCGTGGCGGCGTTGCCGCCGGGCAGGCTGTCGGTGAGGCTCGACGCCGGTGGCGTTGCCGTCGCCGGTGTTGCTGATCGTGAGCGTGTAGCCGATCGGGTCGCCGGCGCTGGCGCTGGCGGCGTCGGCGGTCTTGGTGACCGTCAGGGCGGCGCAGCTGCAGACGATCGAGGCGGGCGCGGAGTTGCCGCCGTCGTTGGTGCTGGCGACCGTGGCGGTGTTGTTGTAGGTCGAGCACTCGCTGGCCGAGGTCTGGGCGCTGATGTGGACGGTGAGGCGTGGCGCCGGCGGCGAGGATGATCGGCTGGCCCGCCAGCGTCAGCGTCTGGCTGCCCTTGGCGCCGGCCAGCGTGAAGGCGGCCGGGGTACCGGGGGTGGGGTCCTTGACCCAGGTGACGCCCGTGCCCGAGCCGACCGGGAGCGCATCGGTCAGGGTGACGCCGGTCGCGCTGCCGGTGCCGCCGTTGTGGACGGTGACTGTGAAGCCGAGCGGGTCGCCCGCGTTGACCGGGCTCGCGTCGGCGGTCTTGGTGACCGTCAGGGCGGCCGAGCTGCAGACGATCGAGGCGGGCGCGGAGTTGCCGCCGTCGTTGGTGCTGGCGACCGTGGCCGTGTTGTTGTAGGTCGAGCACTCGCTGGCCGAGGTCTGGGCGCTGATGTGGACGGTGAGCGTGGCGCCGGCGGCGAGGATGATCGGCTGGCCCGCCAGCGTCAGCGTCTGGCTGCCCTTGGCGCCGGCCAGCGTGAAGGCGGCCGGGGTACCGGGGGTGGGGTCCTTGACCCAGGTGACGCCCGTGCCCGAGCCGACCGGGAGCGCATCGGTCAGGGTGACGCCGGTCGCGCTGCCGGTGCCGCCGTTGTGGACGGTGACCGTGAAGCCGATGCGGGTCGCCCGCGTTGACCGGGCTCGCGTCGGCGGTCTTGGTGACCGTCAGGGCGGCGCGAGCTGCAGACGATCGAGGCGGGCGCGGAGTTGCCGCCGTCGTTGGTGCTGGCGACCGTGGCCGTGTTGTTGTAGGTCGAGCACTCGCTGGCCGAGGTCTGGGCGCTGATGTGGACGGTGAGCGTGGCGCCGGCGGCGAGGGTGATCGGCTGGCCCGCCAGCGTCAGCGTCTGGCTGCCCTTGGCGCCGGCCAGCGTGAAGGCGGCCGGGTTACCGGGGGCGGGGTCCTTGACCCAGGTGACGCCCGTGCCCGAGCCGACCGGGCAGCGCATCGGTCAGGGTGACGCCGGTCGCGCTGCCGGTGCCGCCGTTGTGGACGGTGACCGTGAAGCCGATGCGGGTCGCCCGCGTTGACCGGGCTCGCGTCGGCGGTCTTGGTGACCGTCAGGGCGGCGCACAGGACATACTCGGATGCGCTCGGCCGAGTCATTGCCGGCGTTCGTGGTCGTGACGCTGGCGGTGTTGTCGTAGGTCTTGCAGGAGCGCTGGCGTCGTGTCTGGCTCACGACGTGGACGGTCGGGCTCGCGCCAGGGGCGAGGGTCGTGGGCGTGTAGACCAGGGTCTGGCTGGGCACGGCGCCGCCGATCGACGCAGCCGGGCCGACGGCGCGTGGGATCGTCCAGGCTGACGCCCGTGCCCGGCGGGCAGCGCGTCGGTGAACGCGACGCCCGTGGCGGTGCCGGTGCCGGTGTTGGCGAGTGTCACCGTGAAGCCGATGGGGCTGCCTGCGCTGACGCTCGCCGCGTCGGCCGTCTTGGTGACGTCGATCGCGGCGCGGCTGGATGGAGTTCGCGTAGGTGCAGGTGACCCCCTCGCCCTCGGCGAGGGCGATCGTCGCGGTCGAGCCGTTGACCGTCCGGCTGCCGCCGTTCTCGGTTCCCGGAAGCACCGAGCAGCTGAGGGTGTTGAACGTCCAGTTCTGGGGCAACGTGGTCTCGTTGACCGTGTAGGTCTGGAAGTTCGTGATCGTGTTGAACCAGCACGCTCGGGGCGTCGGGTCCGCCGCCTGAGCCGCCGCTCGTCGTGATCGAGCAGTTGGCCAGCGGGCTCGGGCTGGCCGTGTAACCGAAGGTGGCGTCGCCGCCCGTCGTGGTCTTGTTGACGTGGATGAAGCCCGGGAAGATGACTGCAGCCGCCGACAGCGATCGATCCTGGTTGCCACCGCTACCGTCGAGCTCGATCAGGCGGGTGTGGTACGGCGAGCCCGAAATGGCGACTGCCGAGTTGCCGAGGCCCCAGCCACCGGAGCCGCTGTCGGGGAAGCGCTGGGCGATGTGACCCCCCCAGGCAAGGACAGGATTCGGCACGGAGGCCGTGAACGTGATCGTGATGCGCCGTGAGTTGTTACCAGCGGGCCAGACAACCCCTCCGCCCGAGTAGGCGCTCACGCCTGTGATGACGCCCGCCGAAGATCGTGAAGTCGCCCGAAGCCTGACCCGGGGCGGAAATCTTCTCCGCCCCGCTGGTCATCTGATCGTCGGCAGGGATCGGGAACGTCTTTCCGGCGGCGAGAGTACAGCCGGCGACGCCCAGGCACGGGTTGGCATCAAGCACTGACCGGTTGAACGTCGTGAGGTAGTCGAGTGCATGCTTGCCGCTCTGGGTGGTGTCCCATTCGATGGTGACTGTGTGGCTGCCGGTGGTCGATAGCCCGCTCATGGTCAGGCGATACGGGACCGAGTCGCCTTCGAGGTACACCGACTTGCTGGCGCCAAGGTTGCCGTTGACCCAGTCCGAGGCGCTCGTCGAGCAGCCATCCGTGTTCGGCGACGGCGCAGGGTCGTTGGCGCACTGGTCAAGGTTCGCCGACGCGTTGGCCGCGACGACAGGGGTGACCGTGGACCCGCCCAAGAATGCCGCGGCGATGAGCGCGATCTGCGCGGAGCCGAGCAGCGCCTTCGACAGGAAGCCGCGAAGCGCGACGGGCCGCCGTCGCCTCCCTGAGAGATGAGCGTTGGCAGAACCGGCCGTCGTGTCCGTCATGGCTGTCTTTTCCCCGCCTGGATTCGCCCTGATGGTGCCTCGATGAGGACGGCAGATCCGGTCCCAACGGAAAGGGTTGCCCTGTCCCGAGGGACGCCCGTGTAACGGATAAGGAAGGGTCCGGACCGCTCAGACCCTTCGCCCGCGCTCCGATAACCGCAAGTGGTACCGGGCAACAACGGGACTTTCCACGGCGAACGTAGCCGTAGCTAGGGTGAAAGTCAATCGGAAGGAGGCTCCGCTTGCTCGTGACCGAGCTGCCCGGCGAGCGGAGGCCGAGGGCATCCCAGGCGTCAACGCGCTCGAGGGTGGCAATCACGTTGCTGGCCGAAGCAGCTGACCGGCATCTCGCGCGAATCTCCAACCTTCGGCCGAACGTTTAGGCGCGGCTCACGTAAATCCAGCGCGGGCAACACGTGTCTCAAGCCGGACGTTCATCGGCCGCGAGGTCGAGCTTGTGAGGCGCCATTCCGCCCTCGGCGGCCCGTCGAGGAGCGTGATGCCTGTCGCCCTTGCGAGGTGGCGGGGGGTGCCCGCGGATGTGGCTGCCGAGTACCTTAAGGGAGCATTCGAGAAGACCCTCAGACTCAGAGACCGCTACGGTTTCAGTTGTTCATAGGCAAAGGTCGGCGCAGACTCGAAACGCTGATCGCCGGGATCGCGATGAGCCTGTTCGTCATCGAGCACGTGACGTTCGCAGCGGGTGCGACGTTCACTGTCGCGGAAACCGATCCGGGCGTGCCGGTCGTGCCGTTGTTACAGGTCCAGGTGCCGACCGTATAGCCGCCCTGCGACGTCTCCGCGATCGTGTGGGTGCCAGGCCGGAGGGTCACGGGCGTGGCCGTCGTCGCGGCGTTTCCGTCGATCGTCAGCGGGAAGTCTGCGGCGGTTTTGTACCCGGGCCCGCTCTGGCCGAGATTGTCGACGACCTTGACGAGCGTCAGCCTGCCGTCGGCGGGCGAGTCGGTGAACGTGCACACGGTCTCGAGACCGCGCTGATCGTCAGGTTGTCAACGCCGCTTGCGGTCGGTGTTCCGGTCGGCGACGATGCCGCGTTCTTGACGACGCAGGAGCGTGCGTCGAGCCGCCAAGTCGGTGGGACCACCTCATTCAGGTCGAGCGTCGTCGTGGCGACGTGCGGGATGAGTTCTTGCGAGCCGCTGCCGTTGATCGTCCACGTCGCGGTGTTGTCGGTTGCAGCTTCCGACGCGTTGAAGACGAACGGAGTGCCGTCGTTCGGATTCGCCACCTTCACGATCGTCAAGAACCCGGAATCCGGTGCCACGACGCATTCGCCTGGTGCCGAGCCAAGACCCGACGGATAGCTGCAGACGTTCACGAGGGACGCGGGGGCCCCTCCGAAGTCGCTCAGAGCGATCGTCACATCGGCGACGGTGTCATCTGTATGACACGCGGGCTCGGTCGTGCAGACGTTCTGCTTCTTGTGAGCGAGGAAATTTTTGAACGGATCCGACCGGGGATGGTCGACTCCGGTGGCGCTCGACGCCGTTGGCGGCGCGACTGCCACCGGAGTCGTGCACCGGCTGGGCGAGGTGTTCCCGCATGAAACGAGGGTGGTTGACGCGGTCCCGTTCGACGCAACGCTGATGCAGAACGCGTAGTTGGCGAGACCGTCCCCACTGGTGTCGAACAGGGCGCAGCCCTCACGCGTGTTGCTGCCGCTGGTCGCGGTGTCGTCCCAGCCCCATAGCACGTTGATCGTCGACCCGAGGTAGTCGACCGTCATGAAGCTCAGGTCCTTCTGCCCAGAGCGGGCGACCTGGCCGCGCGTCCCCCGCCATTGCGTCCGAACATCGTCGCGAAGGGGCTGGGCTCCCTGCAGCAGCGGTGATCGAGCCGTCGAGGCTCGGTTGCTAGGCGGCTGTCACGCGCGCCGCCTTTCCCCCGGGTTCGCCGTGAAGCGACGAGACTCATCCTCGCGGTCATGCGCAGGCGCTCGACACGATCCACGATCGCGCTCGCGGTCCTGTTGGCAGCGGCGATCGTGGTACAGGCATGCTCCGCCCAGGAAAACACGGGCGGCGGCTGGACCTTCGGCCCGACCCTTGCGCCCTCCTCGGGTTCACCATCAGGAGCACCACGGGTTCGGCCGCCCCATCAGGAGGCGCCCCCGGTTCGGCCGCGCCGTCGGGAGGTGGCGCTGGGGGAGCCGCGCCGTCGACTAGCACCGGACAGTAGCCCCGCGCGGAACCGCCATCCTGGGCCTCCGCCAGACCGCTAGGATGCCAGCGTGGGTAGCGACTGGATCATCCTCGGCCAAGGCGGGAGGTTGCGCTGGGGCGGTGATCTCCGGCGCCACTATCTGCTGAAGGACTTGGGGATCACGACCGGTACCCGCCTCCGGCCGAGCTGGAATTGCGAATCACTCCAGGCTGCGCTCGACGAGCATCCCACCGGCCGTCGGCTGCTCGCGAGCGCAGAACTGCTCGATGCCGACACCCTCGCGATCGCCCGAGCGCGGACCACGCCGACCCTTGTCGACCTCCATGACGAGCCGATCAACCAGAGCAGCGAGCTCGGACACGTGCTCAGCGCCGAGGCAAAGGACGCGTTCCGGAACCTCGTCTCGACGAACGTGGCGGCGTTCCGCTACGTCGTGATGCCCACGCCCGAGTACGCGGCCTTCGCCGATGTGGACAGCGCGTCAGACGATCATCGCCTCGAACGGGACGGACACGCGCCTGATAGTTCCCGGTCCGTGGCCGGAGATCCCGACGGTCGGGATGGTCTCCGGCGCCTCGCCGCGCCGCGGGATCGAGGCCGTGATCGATGCTTGCCGAGGCCTGCGGTCCGAGATACCCGACCTCAAGCTGCGACTGGCGCTCGTCGGCACAACCATCGAGGGAAAGGCCTACCTGGACGCGCTCAAGTCATCCACGGCTGATGAGCCTGGGCTGACCATCGAGACCGTGCCCTTCGGTGAGCTGAGTCCGTGGCTGGCCAAGACGACCGTCCTGGTGCTCCCGCACCCTGCCGGGTCGTACTACGACGCCGTGCTGCCGATCAAGCTGTTCGACTATCTCGCCGCCGGCCGGCCGATCGTGACGACACCCCGGGTCGCGACGGCCGACCGTGTAACAAGGCACGGTGCCGGCCTGGTGACCGAGGGCGACACGCCCGACGATCTGGCGGCGCCGATCGCGAGGCTGCTGGCGGACCCGGCGCTCGCACGTCGGATGGGGAGTACCGGCCGCGCGGCAGCGGAGTCGACCTACGACTGGCAGGCCATCGGGCGGCAGCTCGCGAGTGACCTGCTGCTTCGCGTGGACAAGGTCGCCTGGACGCGCCTGCAGGCCGGCCGTGTCGGGCGCCGAGTCCTGCGCTCGGCGGCCACGGGAGCGCACCGCCTGCGCATCTGAGCGGACGTCACGTGGCGGTCACCTCGTCCTTCGCGCGACGCCCTGGCCGACGGCCGGCAACGATGGCCATCCGCCGGCGACTCTCGCCTACCAGCCCACGCAACGCTTGGACCCGTCGGGAGCGGCTCGGCTCGTCCCGGGTCGCGGCCGCTTCGGCCAGGCTCCCGGAAGCTCCCGATGGACCGGTAGCCGTCCCGGCCGCGTGCGGCGTGGCGGGAACGATCGCGGCGATCGGCGCCCGCCGGACCGTGAGGCCGGCGCGCGTGATCTCCCCCGCCCGGATCGCCGCGCGCTCGCGTGGCTGGGCGTCCGCGGCGAGCCATGTCGCGAGGGCCTCGCGGGATGGGGAGAGCCGGCCCTCGCAGATGTCCACGAACTCCTCGCCGGTCATCTCCTCGATCTCGACGAGGTAGGCGGCGACCCGCTCGAGCAGATCGAGGTTGGCGCGGAGCGTGTCGAGCGCGGTCTCGTACGCCTCGTCGAGGATCGAGGCGATAGCACGGGTCGCGGCGGCCTCGGCCGGACCGCGGAGCGTGCCGTTCTCGCCGCCGACCAGGTAGCCGAGCGCGCCCCGGCCGGTGATCCCGCCGGCGGTCTCCGGATCGGCGCCGAGACCCCACCTGGTGACCATCGCGTCGGCCAGCTGGTTCGCCTTCTCGAAGTCGTTCGACGCGCCACCGGTGTGGTCGACGAACAGCAGCGCCTCCGCCGCCCGACCGCCCATGAGCGCCACGAGCTGCCCCCGGAGCTGGCCCTCGGACGGCAGCAGCTCGTCTCCTTCGGACGTGAGCGTGTAGCCGAGGGCGTCGCCGTGGCGGAACATGCTGATCCGTTCGACCGTGCGCGCCTCCGCGTGGATCTCGGCCGCAGATGGCGTGGCCTGCCTCGTGCGCGGCGATGATGGCTCCCGACGACCACGAATGCGGCGGCCGCCATCATGAGCGCCCCGGCCAACGGGCCGGTCGCCGGGCCGAAGCCTTGCCCGGCGGATGCCTGGGCCGAGATCAACCGGGCGTACCCGAGTGCCCGGAGGGCTTCGATGGCCTGGTCGGCCGTCTGCGCCAGCTGGACCTTCGCCCACCGTCCGTCGATCGTCCGTGCGCCCAGCTTGGGCGGGTCCGTCGTCTCGCTTCCGGTCCGAGCCGAGTGGTCGCCGGCGGTCGGTTCGATGACGGCGACGACCTCGCCCGCGCCGGCATCCCGGATCAGATCGGAAAGCGTCCAGGTCTCCGCGTAGATGACGTCGGGAGAGGGTTCGGGGTTGGGCGCAGTCGTCGACGGGATCCCCAGCACGCCGATCGCCGCGAACCCGAGCCCGACAAGGATGAGGAAGACCGGAAGGACGCCATCGAGTTTCCTGGGTATCCGATGCATGTCATCTCCGCGTGGGACCGACGGCTCGCGGGTCCGAGCCGAGCCTTCAGTCCTGCGGACCGTCAGCGCCGCTTCTGAGAGACCGACGGGAGGGACGCGGTCTCGCGGGCTCCGAGCCACGGTCGCGATGTGGACGCACCGTAGGGGCACGGGCCTTAAGGCGATCGCAAAGACGCCACCGGAACCGTTGCATTTCGTCACGGCGCGTGGCCGTCCTCGTCGCTGGAGCCTCGGTCCAGGCCGTGCCCGGGCGCGTCGTCGTCGCGGCGTCCCGGCAGACAGCAACGGAACTGATTCGCGCATGGCCCGCGGGACGCTTGTGCCGGACTGCCAAGATGAGCACAATCCTGTCGCGTTTCGCGTCAGGCTCATTCGGGGTATGAAGTTGCGCAACCTGCGTCAACTCGCGACGGCCGTCGGCGCCGTGCTTCTCACGCTCGCCCTGACGACGACCGCAGTCACCCTCGAGGGGACCCGCGGATCGCCTGCGCCGCCCGCGGTCAACACGCCCGCCACCGCTCCGACGCCGGCGGCCCGTGCGAACACGCCGGACGGCGCGAGCCGCCGGGCCGGACCGGCCGTGGGAGGACCCGGTTCATCGGTCGCATCCGGCCCGGATCCATCGGTCGCATCCGGCCCCGATGTGGTTGCGGCGGTGACCGGGTCGGCGTCGGGATCCGCCGTGCTCGCGACGACCGGGACGCCACCGGCGGGCTTCACGATCCGGATCCCGGTGTTCATGTACCACCGGATCGCGCCCGACTCGCAGATCGGGCGCTCCCTGCCGGGCCTCGTGGTGAGCCCGGGACGGTTCGCCGCCCAGATGGACGCCCTGCATCGCGCTGGTTGGACCACCATCACGGCCCGTCGAGCTGGCCGACGACCTGGCAGCCGGCCGGCGCCCACCGCGCCATTCGTTCGTCCTGACCTTCGATGACGGTCGCGAGGACGGGTACAGATATGCATTCCCCATCCTCCGCAGGTACGGATTCACGGGCACGTTCTACGTGATCACGAACCGGATCGGCCATACGGGCAATCTCAATCCCACGGAACTGCGGAGGATGGCCGCGGCCGGGATGGAGATCGCGAGCCACACCATGAGCCATGTCGATCTCACCCAGCTGTCGTCCACGTCCGTCCGTTCGCAGCTGAGCGGATCGGCGCGGGCGATCCGCACGGCGGTCGGTGTGCGGCCGATCACGCTCGCCTATCCCTTCGGCAAGTGGAACCGCGGCCTCGCCACCCCGCTCGCCGCGACCGGCTACCGGATCGCGTTCATCGAGGGCGGGACGTGTGCTCGGGTGACCTGGTCGACGCGCTTCGCGGTCGCGCGGCTGCGCGTCGAGCGATGGACCTCAGTCGGCAGCCCGCTGGCCCGCGCGAGGGCGTGCTCGGGCTGACCGCGGCGCGGGCCCGCGGCGCACGCACGCGAGCCCGATCAGACCCGGACCCGGACGACCCGGACCCGGACCCGGACCCGGAGAGACCGTCGCCGACTACCAGTCGAGCAGGACGCAGGTCTCCTCGCCGACGACCGTCGCCTGGTGACCCGGCTCGATCATCAGATGGTCGCCGGCGCTCGCCTCCACTGCGCTCCCGTCGGACATCACGTAGCGGATGCGCCCGGCCACGACGAACTCCCGGTGGTGGAGCGGGCAGCGGTCGAATGGCACGTTCGGCTGGATGTTGCGCTCCCAGCTCCAGCCCGGTCGGAGCGTCGAACGCCAGACCGTCGACTCACTGCCCAGCCCGTAGCCGGCGATGCCGAGGGTGATCTTCTCGGCCTTGCCCTGGTCGCCGTAGTCGGTGACCTCGTCCGCCTCGTCGAAGCTCCGCTGCTCGATGCCCGCCATGCCAAACCCTCCGGCCTTTGCGCGAGGATGCCCCGTTGTCCGGCCGGCCACGGATCCTCGCTTTGACCGTGGCCGTTCCCGCGCTGCCGCCGGGCGCCGGCGGGGCGCGCCTACCGCGGACCCGGCTCGATCCGGATCACATGCCGAGCGCCTGCTTCAGCGGCCCCGCGTCGGTCGCGCCGAGCGCGATCTGGACCCGATCGCCGCTCATCCCGACCGGCACCGCCACCCGCAGGTTCACGCCGGCGTCGGCAAGCTTGCGGAACAGCTCCGCGCCGGCGCCCGGCTTGTTGTCAAGCTCGCTGACGACCATCTCGATCGGCGTCGCGGTGTGTCCGGTGTCGGCGATGGCCGCCTCGAGGCCGGCTTCGTCCTCGGCGCCGAGGACCATCAGCGCCGTCTTGCCGTCGGCGAGCCCATAGGCCTGCGTCACGTTCACGCCACGCGCCGCGGTCGCCTCCAGCAGCCGGCCGGCGACTCCCGGCTCGTCCGTGGTCGAGATCAGGAATGCCTTCATGCCAGCCCTCCTTCGTGCGCTGTGAACTCTTCGGAATCTGTATCGTCCCCGGCTCGTCAACAGGCGGCGACGGTCGCGCGCCGCGGGGCTGACCATCGGTCAGCGGAGCACGCCTGTTGACTGGCCCACTTCGATCAGGTGGCCGTCCGGGTCGCGGACGTAGGCGCGGATCTCGCGCCCGTGGTCCTTCGGTTCGGTCAGGAACTCGGCCCCGAGGGCGGTCCATTCGTCGTAGACCTTCGCGATGTCGGCGACCCGGACATTGAGGAACGCGCTCGTCCGATCGGGATCGGGCGGGGTCGTCAGGGTGACGGTCGGCTTGTCGTCGGTCGGGCCGCCACCGACGTTGAGGATGAGCCACGTGTTCGCGACCTTCATGATCACCGGATCGCGCTCCATGAGCACAAGCCCGTCGAACAGGCGCCGGTAGAACTCGCGGGACCGATCCTGGTCCGCGACGACCAGGAAGTGGGTGATGACCAGCCCCTCCTTCGGAGCGGGGAAGTCCTCTGGGTTCATGTCGACCACCTCGGATGCGGGCGCGAACGTCGGCGCGCCGCGCGCTTCGCCCATCTTGCCTCGAACGCCGCCGTGTACTAAAACTGCCCCATGAGCCTTCCGCAGGTCACCCCGATGCTGTCCTACGAGGACGTCGGCGCTGCCGCCGACTGGCTCTGCTCTGCGTTCGGATTCAGCGAGGCCTTCCGCATCGACGAAGGCGGACGGGTCACCCACGCGGAGTTGAGGTTCGGCGACGGCGTCGTGATGGCCGGCTGGCCCGGACCGCACTATCAGAGCCCGAAACACCATGCCGAGGCATGCGAAGACGCGCGCAGGTGGCTGGCCAGCCCGTTCGTCGTAGACGGCGTCCATGTCATCGTCGACGACATCGACGCCCACTGTAAGCGAGCCCGTGCGGCCGGTGCGACGATCCTGAGCGAGGTCGAGGACAACGTCGAGGCCGGCCAGCGTCAGTACCGGGTCGCGGATCTCGAAGGCCACCGCTGGATGTTCGCCCAGCCACTGTGCGTGCGGCCGCGGCAGTTCCTGCCATATACGAGCGTGGATAGTGGTATGCGAGCTCCCGCATCCAACAAGCCGAATCCTTGCCACATATGAATGGCCGTCGATTGAGCCCGTAAAAGAGCCCCATCCGATCCGTCGTTTCGCATAACACGAGCGCCATTTGTATCTGGCAAAGATCGACGACGACGTCGAACGGAGGCCCGAGACAAATCAGCTGCCGGGAGCGAAGAGCCGGATCTCGGGTCGGCTCCGGTCAGACCAGGCTGTCGTCGTACTCCAGCGGCGCCCTTGCGACGAGGTCGCGCAACCACCAACCGCTGTCCTTGACGATCCGGCGCAGGTCGTGATCGAAGTCGACCCACACGACGCCGAACCGTTGCGTGTAGCCGGCCGCCCATTCGAAGTTGTCGAGCAGCGACCAGACGAGGTACCCGCGCACGTCGCAACCGTCGTCGATCGCGCGGGCCAGCTGTCCGATGTGCCCGCTGAGGTAGTCGACCCGATCCGCGTCGTGAACGCGCCCGTCGGCGTCCCGGCGCAGTGGCCTCGGCGCAGCCGTTCTCCGTGATGTAGATGGGCGGATGCCCGTAGTCCCGGTCGAAGCGCATGACGAGACGGTGCAGAGCCGCGGGCCACACCTCCCAGCCGAAGGACGTTTTGCGGCCGGGCCCGTCGAGGAGGCGCGTCCCGTGGCGCTGGTTCGCCGGGTCGGCGGCCACGATGGCGCGCGAGTACATGTTCAGTGCGATGAAGTCGAAGGTGCTGGCCATCGACTCCATGTCCCCGGGCCGGATGTCCATCTTCGCGAGCGCCGCGTCCTGGTCGAGAAACGCCACCGGGTAGGTGCCGCGCACCAGGGGATCGAGGAACCAGGCGTTGACCAGGGCGTGGTGGCGCTCGGCTGCCGCGAGGTCTTCGGCGTCCTCGGACGCGGGGTATGCGACCGCGGTGTTGAACGCCGACCCGACCGCCGCGTGCGAGGCGGCCGCCCGAGCCGCGCGGATGCCCTCGGCGTGGGCCAGGTTCACGACATGGCCGACCCGGAGCGCGAGGTCCGGGTCGCGGATGCCCGGGGCGTGCGTGCCGTCATGGTGGCCCTCCCTGACGAAGACCTCGGGCTCGTTGAGCACGGTCCACGTCGCGACCCGGTCGCCCAGGCTCCGCACGACCGCATCGACGTACTCGGCGAAGCGCCCGATGACGGCGCGATCGGCCCACCCACCGGCGTCCTGGACCCACTGCGGGAGGTCCCAGTGGTAGAGCGTCGGATACGGGACGATGTCGTGAGCCAGAAGCTCGTCCACCAGCCGGTCATAGTGGTCGAGGCCCGACTGGTTGACCTTGCCGGAGACATCGGGGACCACCCTCGACCACGCGATGCTGAACCGATAGGCACCGAGACCGAGCTGGCGAAGGAGGGCGATGTCGTCGGGATAGCGGTGGTATTGGTCGCACGCCACGTCGCCGGTCGAGCCATCCAGGATCGTCCCGGGCGTATGGGTGAACCGGTCCCAGATCGATTCGCTCTTGCCGTCTTCTTTCCGGGCGCCCTCGACCTGGTAGGCGGACGTCGCCGCTCCCCAGACGAAGCCGGCCGGGAAGGTCGCGGTTCTCAGCATGTGGGGGAGCCTCCTTGGGCACGGATCGCCGCGCGCGTCTCGCCGGATTCGTTGCGCCAATGGTCCGTCATCGGGACGAGCCGAGTCACGTCAGGCGGACATCGACGTCCATAACGGCTGCCCCGGGAACCTTGGCCTCCGCCGTGCCTTCCGACGCGTACTCTGAGGTCCGGCATCCGCGGGGAGGCATCACGTGAACGGGACCGCGCTGGCGGCCGCACGGCTGGCGTTCGATCGGATCATCGTCGAGCCCACGCCGGCGGACTTGTGGCAACTCCAGAAGGCGCTCCTCGTCATCGGCGGCGAGCCCGCAGCACGCGGACGCGTGGTCGCGCGGGCCTTCCATGCCTGCCTCCGCGACCTCGAGAGCAAGTCCGCGTCGCGCGCATCCAGTCGCTGGGGTGCCGTCCTCGGCACCGCTGCCGTCGCCGCCGTCAGTCTCGGCGACATCGCCGACAGGCAGGAGGACGGGTTGGGCCGCCTGCTGCAGAGTGGCTTGCCGGCCATGCTCGAGATCGGCTCCGCGGTCAAGACCGCCCAGGCATGGGAGCTCGAGGCCGGGCTGATCTACGACGACCTGGCCTGGTTCCTGTACGAGGAACTCTGGGACGTCTCCACTCTCGCTCGACCCGGGCTTTCGCCCGCCGAGCGCCGCGACCAGATCGACAAGGTCCTCGATCCTCTGCTCGATGCGGCAGTTTCCGACGGCGAGCGAGCGAGTCTCGTGGTCGATCTCTTCCGGGCAGTGCTGGCGGCACGCCTCGTCCCGCTGTTCGACGGTCTGCCGCGCGACAGCCAGCCGGTGACCCCCGACTGACCGGCGACCGGGCGACCGGCGGCGACCGGCGAGGACGCCCCGGACGGCCCGGACGGCCTCGACCAGCGTCAGGAGGTCGCGTCGGGCTCCGGCGCGTAGAACATCGTCGTGTTCGCGACGGCGCGGGCCGCCTCGTCAGGATCTGCGCCCGCCGCGACATGTGCCGTGCCCCACGCCTGGCTGCTCCTGGTCGCGAAATCTCGACCCTCCGCGGAGAGCTGCCAGGCGATCGGGTCTTCGAGGGCACCGCCGCGCAGGTGAAGGGCCAGCCCGAGCAGGCCACCCTCCCAGCCCACGCCCACGGCGCCGGGGCCGTATTGGTCCCAGAACTCGTCGGGCACGATCGCGACGTGCTCCAGCACCAGGACGGTCGCGTCGTCGCCGGCCGGAGAGAGCCGCACCTCGACCTCGGAGATGTCGCGGTCGCTCGCCGGCTCACCCAGGACCCACGTCGCGCGCAATCGGTTCGGCCGGTCGCAGGCAAGGATGGTCCCGCCGGCGTTGCCCTCGAACTGGTAATGCCCGCCGATCCGGTAGTCGCCGCTCACCGGCAGGAACCAGCGCCCGATGCGCTCCGGGTCCGTGAGGGCATCCCAGACGTCCTCGATCGGGGCGTCGTATGTCCGCCGGAGTCGGACGGCCCTCCCCTCCCCCGCCGGGATCCGGCCCTCGCCGAGCTCGCGCTGGACCTGGCCGATCTCGTTGGCGATGTCGATCATGGTGCGGTCTCCCTTGTGAGGTCGGTGCTCGCGGCGCGCAAGCGACGCTCTCGCTTGCCACGGGCAAGCTCCGTCTCGAGCGAATCCAGGCGCTGCTCCCAGAACCCGCGGAACCGGTCGAGCCATCGGTCGACGTCGTGGAGCGGCTCCGATCCGACGGCGTACAGCCGCCTCGTGCCGTCCGGGCGAACCGTCGCGAACCCGCTGTCCCGGAGGACCTTGAGATGCTGCGACACCGCCGGCTGCGAGATCCCGAACTCGGCCTGGATGACGGCCGTGATGGCGCCCGAAGCCGATTCACCCTCGGCGAGGAGCTCGAGGATCCGGCGCCTGACCGGATCGCCTAGGACATCGAACGCGTGCATCTCCGCGACGATACAAGGTTCGACTTATATAAGTCAAGAACGTTATTCGGCGGGTCTCCCTGTACGGGACGCGGGCGGCCTTCGCGGGCTACCCGACGCCCTGCAGGTCTCGGAGCGCGATCGCACGTCCCTGTTCGGCTGAGGCGTACGCCCCGAGGATGACCTTGAGCACGTTGATGCCCTCGACCTCGGTGTTGAGCGGCCGACGCCCCTCGCGGAGGCACGCCACGAAGTCGATGACAGCGAGGGGGATCGTCTCGATCTTCTCGTGGGGCGGCGCGAGAAGCTGGATGACCTCGCCGCCGCGTGGCCGGTGGTAGAGGGCCTGACCATCGCTCCACAGGCTGCCGGCTTCGCCGACCACCGAGAACTTCTCCATGGAGTCAGGAGGCTGGTACGCCCAGCTCGTCGTCAGCGTTCCGATCGAGTCGTCGGCGAAACGGACGATGACCTGGGCCGAGTCTTCGCCCTCGAGGAAGGTCAGCCGGTGACGGGCCAGCATCGCGACGACCTCGACCGGCTCGCTTTCGACCAGGTTGAGCAGGAGGTACGTCGGGTGGTAGCCGGTGTCGATGAGCTCGCCGCCTCCACTCGTCGAGCGCTGCCCGCGCCACCCGATGGTCTCGGGTTTCAGGTTGTTGTAGAAGCTGTCGGTCGTCCTGGCCTCGTAGATCGTCCCGAGAAGGCCCTCGCGCACGAGCCTGCGCGCCTCCGCGACGGCCGGCAGGTAGAGCTGGTTGTGGGAGCACATCAGCGTGATGCCGGCGGCCGTGACTGCCTCCTGAACCCGTTGCGCCTCCTCCATCGTCAGGCACAGCGGCTTCTCGCACAGGATCTGCTTGCCCGCCTCGGCCGCCGCGACGATCGCTTCGGCATGAAGGTGATGGGGAAGGCAGATGTCCACGGCATCGACGTCGGCGGACGCGAGCAGGTCTCGATAGTCGAGGTGGACGCTGGCGCCGCCTGCGCGCGCGGCGAGGCCTTCGGCATGCTCGCGGTCGACGTCGGCGATCGCGGTGATGGTCGCCGCCTCGGGTGCCGCGAGGTAGCCCCTTACGTGCGCGCCGGCGATCGACCCCGCGCCGATGATGCCGATCCTCACCCGTCCGTCCTCATCCACCTCGTGCTGGCGCCTCCGCATCCTGGGCGGCGGGTCCCGGCTCGAGTGCCACCTCTCTGCCCGTCTGCGCCGATCGATTCGCCGCGTCGACCAGCACCGTGAGGTCGAGCGCCAGGGCGATGTTCTCGGTCGCGCTCGTGCCCTCGACGATGTGGCCCACCCACTGCCGGAAGGGCGACGGCGCCGAATCGGGGATCGGGATCTCGGTCCACGCATCCCGGTCGGCGTTGGTGTCGCTGACGAGCAGGCGCGGCTCGGGCGTGCCGTAGAGCAGGCTTCCGCGTGTCCCGTGGACCTCGATGCTGAACGGCGAGCGCGGGTTGACGAAGCCGGTCTCGGCGATGCCGAGACCTCCGGTCGAGCGACGCAGGGTCACCACGGCGTTGTCCTCGACCGCGCGATCGGTGACGTGCCCGTATGCGGCGGAGACCGCCTCGGGCATGCCGCCGAGGAAAAGACGGGTCAGGTAGAGCGGATGGCAGCCCAGGTCCGCCAGGGCACCTCCACCTGCCTCGACGGGATCGAAGAACTGGTCGGGGAGCCAGCGGCGGCCCACGGCGCCGTCGTGCGAGAGCCGGCAGCGCACCAGGGTCACCTCCCCGAGGCGGCCCGACCCCAGCAGCTCCCGGATCGCGATCGTATAGCCGTGAGCGAGCCTCGGAAGCGAGACCGTGAGCGTGACCCCGTTGGCATCGACCGTGTCGACGATGCGCCTGGCATCGGCCGGAGTGAGGGCCAGCACCTTCTCGGTGAAGACGTGCTTTCCCGGCCTCTGCCGCGGCCGTGATCACCTCGGGGTGGGCGCTCGTCCTGGTGGTGACGATGACGCCGTCGACGTCGTCCCGGGCGAGGAGCTCGGCAAGGTCGTCGTGGAACACGACACCGAGATCCGCCGCGCGGGCGCGCCCGCGGCCTGCGTCGTCGTCCCAGGCGGCCACCAGCTCCACGTCGGGATGCGCCTGCGCTTCGGCCGCATAGTCCTTGGCGTGCACGTGCCAGAAACCCAGGATGGCGACTCGGATCATGGGCGAACGAGATCCATCAGACCTGGGTCCGGAAGCTGAACTGGTGCGGGATCACGAGGACGTACTTGCCGGCCAGCCCGGGGTTGGACGACGACGACCGACGGGGCACGAACTGGCGTCCCAGCGCCCCGACACTGAGGGCCGTGCCTGGCGCCGGGCTCGCTCCCCAGACACTCGAACCGCGCGGGTAGAGCGGGTCCTCGACGATCGCCGCGGTAACCCGGGCGCCGCCGCGAAGTGGGTCGGCGGTGGCGTGGAAGCCGCTCATCACCCAGGCGTGGCGGCCCCGCCACATGAGCAATCCGACTGGCTTGCCGGTCGTGCGCATCGCGATGGCAGCCATCTGCATGGCTTCATCGATCGTGTCGGTCCCGACCACCAGATACGGTCCCGCGCCGGCGAGATTGAGCCCTGCCGCCCACCCGACGACGCTCGCGCCCTGGCGCTCGCGGCCTGGCGGTCGAGGCGGGCTCCAGGCCCTGGCGATGTTCTGGAGCCGGAGCTGTGTGCTCGCGGATCCGTCGGCACCGGGCTCGAGCATGTTGAGCATCATCTGCATGCTCGCGCCGACGCACTGGACGAGATTGGTCTGGGACACGAAGTCCGAGCGCTTGCCGAGGTCGTAGACGTACGGCTTCGTCGCCGCGGTCGCTCCGGACGGGACAAGGGCGAGGATCAGGACACAGACGACGAGGACGCGGGCCCAGCGGACCGCGGCCCAGGCCGAGACGCGCGGCCGTCGATGCAGCATCGTGAAAGGATACGACCGCACTGGCCGACTGGTTCCGGTCGCGGCGGAGAGCTCCCTGCTATCCCGCGCCGATGGCCTCGACAGTCACGCTGATCGTCGAGGTCCCGGACGTGATGACAAGGTGCCCGACATTCGTGCCGGCGGACAATCGCGTGCGGTCCACGGTCACCTGGACGGTGAACGGCGTTCCGGGTGTCAAGGCCCCCGAAGCTGGCTTGGCGCTCAACCATTCCTGGTCCGCGACGATACCGAACGGCACATGGCCGCGACAGCGGGAGGCGGTGATGGTCAGTGGTTTCTGCGTCGCCGTCGAGCCGAAGAGGACCGGATTCGGTGAGGCGACGAGAGACGGCGAGCAGGCCGGTGTGGCAGTCGGAGTCGGAGTCGGACGTCGGAGTCGGACGTCGGACGTCGGCGTCGGCGTCGGACGCGGACTCGGCGTCGGAGTCGGCGTCGACTTCGGTGGCAGCGTGGCAGGTCGCGGCGTCGCTGCCCGTGCCGGCGGTCGAGGTGAGGGCGTCGAGACCAGCGACGCTGTCGGAGTTGGTGGGGTCGGGCCGGTGAGCCCCGTCGACGTCGGCGACGGCGCACCCGGCGCATCGGCGATCACCGTTGATGTCGGCGACGGCGAGCCCGGCTGATCCGCAAGCGCCGGCGCCGATGACGGAGGGGCGGCCGCCGGGGTTGGAGACGAGCCGGCTCCTCCGCCAAGCGCGTTTGTGGCCGATGCCGTCGGATCGCCGGCACCGTTGGCGTCGGCAAGGACGACGGACTCGCTCTCCGTCGCCCCCGCTTGGCTCGTCCCCGGCGCCGACCATGCGAACCGGACGAAGAGCACCGATCCGAGGGCGAGCAGGATCAGCACGAGCACTGACGACCCGATCTTCCGCCACGAGTACGTGGTCGTCGGCAGTGCGCCGGGCTGAACGACCTCCGTCGGTGCCGAAGGGGGCCAGACCCCCGGCGCGGGCCCCGATACCGACGCCGACCCTGAACCCTCGTTCACGCGCCCGATCGGATGGCCAGCGCGATAGGCGACAGCGACGGCGTCGGTGATCCGGGCACGCGCGTCCGGCGCGAGCACGAGCGGCGTGAACCCGCCGAGGATCGCGAACGGCGAGGCGAGAGTCCGGCGTCGCTCGTTGCAGACCGCGCAGCCTGCCGTATGTCGATCGATCGCCCGGCGAACCTCCGGCGTCAGCTCGTCGGTCGCGAGCCCGGCGAGCACGGCGTCCAATTCCCGGCAACGCCGGAACGGCTGGCGCAGGAGGGCCAGCGCACCGATCGCCTCCTGAAGGGTGCGCTTCATCCGGTTGACCATGACGTAGGCGTTGTTCGTCGATACCCCGAGGACTGCAGCTAGCTCGGCGCCGCTGAAGCCCTGCCGGACGTTGAGATCGAGCACTGAGTACTGCCGTGGCTCGAGGGCCCGGGCGGCGTCCCAGACCAGCGCCGCGAGTCGCCGCGCCTCGAATGCCTCCTCCGGATCGCCGAAGCGGTTCGTGTCGACGACGTCGAACCCGGTCGCGTCCTCCTCTGACCCCGCCCGGGCATCGAGCGGCTGGACACGACTCGCCTTCTCGAGGCGGTTGAGCGCCGTGTTCCTTGCGATGGTGAACACCCAGCCCTTGAAGCTCGCGCCACTCGAGAGGCCGCCGAGCCCGGTCATGGCCTTGATGAAGGTGTCCTGGGCGATGTCGGCCGCCTCGGCGCGGTCGTGGACGAGCCGGGTCAGGAAGTCGACGACGCGGTCGAAGTACCGCTCGTACAGCTCCGACATCGCGTCCTGGTCGCCCCCGGCAGCACGGCCGACGAGGTCTTCGTCCGTGTTCATCCCCATCGCCAGTCTCGGGCATCGGTCAACGGGGAGATGGCTTGTAAGGATTCGGCGGCTCGGTGGTCGTACCCATGACGGCACCCGTACAGGAGCACCGAGCATGAACCGGACCACCCGCGCAGCGACCATCGGCATCCTGGCCTGCATCGTCGTGACCACGGGCGCACTCGTGGCCACGTCGTCCCCGTCGGCTCCAGCGGTCGACGCGGGGACGAACATCGAAACGGTCTCCGCACCGATCGAATCGGCCTCGCCATCGGCGCCGGCCACATCCGTCGCCGCGACACCTGCGCCGCCCTCGCCGAGCGCGTCGACCGAGACTTCGGCGGACTTCGACGTCTCGGTCGCGCCCCACCTGAAGCCGACCGTCGTCGAGGTCGAGGGCCTCGAGGACGGCGACGCGCCCCGCCCGGTCGGCAGGATCGCGGAGGCGGACGGCGCGAGCGACCTCGTCCGCGACGAGCTCATCGTCTCCACCCGAACCCAGGCGGAGCTCGAGGGCTTCCTCGCCCGATGGAACGGCGTGGTGCTCGACTCGTTCCCGACGGCCGACGACGGCATGACCGACCACCTGGTCCGCATCGATCCATCGACCGCCGACGTCTCGAACGTCGCCGCGGATCTCGCCGCCTTCGAGCCGCACGACGACATCTCCGTGAGCGACGATGCGACGCTTCGTCTGCTCGCGATCATGGCCGCCGAGACCGCCCGGCATGGGACGCCGGTCATGCTCAACCAGCTCGAGGAAGCTGACGGCGTGCCCGACGGCAAGGCGCAGGAATCCAGCGATCAGGCGAATCCGTTTACCTGGTCCTACCTGCGCGGTGGCGGCACCCAGGACTTCGCCGTCGCCCCGGCGTGGCAGTTGCTCGCGGCCAAGGGTCGCCTGACGCGGAGCGTCCGCATCATGATCAACGACGGCGGGTTCACCTCGACGCCGGATTTCCCCGAGGACGTCACGCTCCGCAAGGCCGACTGGGGCGATGAGAACCCCTCCAAGTGCACGGGCGGCAAGCCGTGTCCCTTCCACGGGACGGACGTGACCACGACGCTCGTCGGCCAGCTCGACAACGGGTACGGCTCGGTCGGTCCGGCCGGTCCCGTGGTCGACAAGCTCATCCTCGTGTCGATCCAGAAGGACACCTGGAAGCGGCTCCGGACCCTCGAGGACATGGTCGCCACGTACCGGCCGGACGTCGTGAACATGAGCTACGGGGCAACGGTCACCGCCGCTCGCGCCGCGACGCAGGCGGCCTACGACCGCCGCTACAAGCACATGCGCGACATGGGCGCCCTGCTCGTCGCCGCGGCCGGCAACGATGGCTTCGACCTCGACCAGGAGAAGTGCGTGGCAGGGTCATGCTTCGAGCGTCGTCTCGTGTTCCCGTGCGAGAGCTCGTACGTCCTGTGCGTCGGCGGGATCGCGAGGGACACGACCGCGCGCGCCGGCAAGTCGAACTACGGCTGGAAGGACGATCGACGGTCGGTCGAGCTGTGGGGCCCGATGAGCGTCGTCACCATCAACGACCCGAACCGCACATTCCTCGACTTCACGACCAAGTGGACGGGCGGGACGAGCTTCAGCAGCCCGTTCGTGGCCGGGGTGGCCGCGCTCGTCAAGGCCGCCGACCCGTCGCTCGGCCCCGAGGAGATCCGGAAGATCCTGAACGAGACGGCCAACTCCGGCGTCCAGGGACAGTGGATCACCGGCAGCCAGCGACGGGTCGACGCCCTGGCGGCCGTCGCCCGCGCGCTCCACGTCGATCTGCACGCGCCGAAGGTCGTGATCACCAACCCGACCAACGGCAAGGACTATCCGCTCAGCGAGCTGTTGCAGCTCAAGGGCACCGCCATCGACTACCGCGGCGTCGCCCTGCCGATCACGTGGGTCGACAGCCTCGATGGCAAGCTCGGCAACAAGGTCGGCACGGTCAGTCTGGGCGCGCTGTCCATCGGAAAGCACGTGCTCACCGCGACCGCGGTCGACGCCATCGGCCAGACAGGCAAGGCGCAGATCTCGTTCGAGGTGATCCGCCGGCCGGTCCAGGTCATAGTCAGCTCACCCGCGGACGGGACGCAGATCGAGGAAGGGCGATCCGCTCCTGCTCGCGGCCGGCACGGGTGACCCCGAGAACTACTGGCAGGCACTCGCGGACAGCGCCGTCCGCTGGGAGATCCGGCGGACGAACGGCAACACCGTGATCTGGGCGCATGACGGGCACGACAACCTGGTCAATGGTTCCGCGCTCGAGCCCGGCTCGTACAAGGTGACATTCAAGGCGACGTCGCACGGGGCGACCGTGACGGCGACCCGCTCGATCGTGGTCAAGGCACTCCCGCCCGGCCATCACAAGCCGGTCGTGACGATCAGCAAGCCGACTGACGGCAAGGTCCTGCACACCGGTGGCGCGCCCGTGGAGCTCAAGCTGGCGGGGTCGGCGGTCGACGCGGAAGACGGGCCACTGCCGGGGACGCGCTTCCAGTGGGTCGCGACGGCCGGCAACAAGACGGTGGTCCTGTGCACGGGCTCGCAGTTCAAGGCGCCGACCGGGAACGGGCCCGCCGTGGCCGCGCCGGTCAAAGACTGCTCGAAGCCGACCGTCTCGCTCGGGGTCTCGCCGCTCGCGCCGAACGAGCCGACCTGGGAGATCAAGCTCCGGGTGCGCGACTTCGCGAACGACATCGGGACCGGGATCGTCACGGTGGACGTCATCGTGCAGATCGGCTGACTCGGTCTGGTTGCGCGGGTCGATGGGCCGGCTGTCGCAGGGCAGCCGGCCATCGACGCTCGTATGGGCGCGGCCGTCACGTCGCCGCTTACAACGCCCCAAGCTCGACGAGGAACTCGGCCGGCGTCCGCACAGGGACGCCCGGTGCGAGCGAGGTCAGGTGGACGTCGCCCGAGACGATCACCGCCCGCTCGGCGGCGGCAAGGACGATGAGGTAGTCGACGTCAGGGTCCTCGGAGTGCACGGGCGGAGGCCAGGGAGGGTCCGCGGCGACCAGTGCGGAACGCCCCAACCAAGCCACGTAGGTATCGGCGTCGATCGACGATACGAGTCGCTGAAGCTTTGGGTAGGCGAACGCGCGTTTTGCTTCGGCCAGAAGCTGGGCTGACACGACGAGCTCGGACTCGCCGGCCTGCCAGGCAAGCAGCAGCCGCGCGGGCGTTCCGCGTGGCGATAGGAGGGCCGAAATGAGGACGTTGGCTTCCAGCACCGCGCGCACAGGCGTCAGGCGCGCGTGCGGTGCTGGGCCTCCAACGCGAGCGCGATCGCCTTATCCTCGGCGACGTCGTTCCTCGCCCACAGCCGGTCGAGCAGGTCGAGGCCGAGGTCGCGGCGCAGTGCGTCCTCGATCACGTCGCTGTCACCCTTGCCCAAACGAGCTGCGCGCACCTTGACGGCACGCAGGACCTCGGCGTCGATCTTGAGCGTCGCGCGGCCGCGCTTCGGGATGTGCCGATCCGCGACCGAGCAACCGGGCGCACCGTGCGATTGGTGGAACTCTTCGGGGACGACGACGGCATCTTCAACGAACAGGCGGACACCCTTCTGCAGAACGACCCGGCCATGCTCGACGCCGTCATCGAGTTCGAGGCCACGCATGCGGGATACGAGGCCGAGCAGTTGCTCCCTCGTATCGAGTGTCCGGTGCTCCTGCTGCTGGCTGATGTTGGACCCGGCAGTGCCGTTTCCCCTGAGCACGCCGACCACGTCATCGGATTGCTGCGCGATGGCCGGGTCATCCGCGTGCCGGGGACCACGCACGGCCTGGTCTGGGAGGAGCCGGAGGCCGTCCTTGGGGCGATCGTGGGCTTCCTGGGCTCGATCTAGCAAACCCATCCGCCCGTGACCGCGGGCTCTGGCTCATCGCGGGTAGCCTCGGTCTGGACCAGGACGGGCGCCGTCGCCTTGATGGACAGAAGCGGGGACGGTGCCATCGGATCCCGGCCGCGGATCCCGTCACTGAGCTTCTCGGCGAGCATCATCAGTGGCCGCGTTGAGGTTGGCGGGTGTCGACCCGCGGCCGGCTGCCGCGAGGCAGCCGACCCGACTCGACTACGGTGCCGGCACCACCGTGTAGAAGCTGACGACCGCGACCGAGAGCTGGATGCACAGGGCGATCGCATAGACCGCCAGCGAGCCGAACACCAGGCCATTTGCCCAGAAGAGCAGCGTCGCGGTCGGTCCGAGCGCGAACAACAGGACGGCTGATCGCGACTGGTTCATCCCCGCTCGAAGGAACTGGCGTCCGCGCACGACGACAACCACGGTCGCGTAGACAGCGACCACAAGGCTCGCCACGACGATCGCGGCTCGGACATCCTCGAGCCACGCGTACGCGATCAACGGCGCGAGCGCCTCGAACGTGACGTTGAAGCTCGTCGACACGATCGCTCGCTGGCGGATGCGCATCGACGGGTGCCACGAGCCACCAGGCGGCACGAGCGTGGAGGTCACGCCCGTGAATCCCGCCACCACGACCGCGATCGCGGCGATTCCCAGCAGCAGCGCCTCGCCCGGCATGTCGCGCATCGTACGAACGGGATTCCACATCTCCGTGACGTCGCCGGCGGCACGATGCCGCGGCGCGCGGTCGCGACATCGTGGATGGTCGAGGCCGGCTCGTTCAGCGCTCGCGTGAGGGCCTGGAGGCATCGAGGTGGGCTACGACGGCCCGGTCGACGTTGCCGTGGACGCTCGTGGCGCCGATCTCGTCGATGAACCCTTCGGCATCGAGCACCGCGAGCACGGACGGTTTGACCCGGGCGAGGCGCAGCGCGACGCCGTTCGCATCCGTGAACCCCTTGATCTCGGACAGCTTGCGGCGCCCTGGGCATCGATGAAATTGACCCCCTCGAGGTCGAGCACGAGGGTCGCGAGGCCTGGGGAGGCGTCGGAGATCGCCCGGACACGATCGTCGAGCGCTTCGGCAGTCGCAAAGAACAGGCCACCGTCGATGCGCAGGATGGCCACGTCGTGCGACATCTCGTCGTCCGGGTGCTGATCGAGGTCGCGGAAGACGGCCGTCCCCGCCTCGCGGCCGAGGAGCGGCATCGGACGGACTCGTCGCGACGTACACGAGCCATCCGAGAGACAACACGATCCCGATCACGACGCCGAGGAGCACGCCCGCCGAGAGGACGCCGAGAACCGCGGCCATGGCGATCCAGAAGTCGAATCGCTTGACGCGACGCAGGCGGCGGAACTCGGACAGGTCGATCATCCCGAACACGACGGCGTCGATGATGACTGCGGCGAGCACTGCCTTGGGCAGCTCCGAGAAGATCGGAGCCAGCACGATGAGCGTGCCGATGACGAGCCCACCGGTGACCAGCGACGCGACCGGAGTCCGGGCACCCGATGACTCGTTGAGCGAGCTTGCCGAGAGGCTGGTCGAGACGGGCATGCCCTGAAACACGCCGGCCCCGAGGTTGGCCATGCCCTGGGCGATCAATTCCTGGTTCACGTCGATGCGATAGCGGTGTCGGGTCGGCGAATGCCCGGGCGTCGCCGGCAGTCTGGGAGAAGCCGATGAGCAGCAGAGCGACGGCCGAGATGAGGATCTCGGGAAAGTACTGCAGCACAAGGTCGGGCGCCGGGATCGATGGGAGCGGCAATCCGCGCGGGACCTCGCCGACGAGCGCGACGCCGTGCGCGCCAAGGTCGAGCGCGACCGAGGCGACGAGGCCGCCGATGACGAGCACAAGAGCCCCGGGCATCTTGGGTGCAACGAATCGCAGGCCCAGGATGACCGCGAGGGCGACGCCGCCGACCAGCAACGTCGCCCAGTGGGTATCGCCCAGGCCCCTGATCCACGAGGCGAGTTCCTGCCACGCGTTGACGCCATCGGTGGACGTCCCGGTGAGCTTGGGCAGCTCGCCGATGACGACGTCGATGGCCGCGCCGGCCAGGAACCCGGTCACGACGGCCTTCGACAGGAACCGCGCGATCCAGCCCATTCGGAGTGCCGCGACGAGCAGAAACAAGGCTCCGGTCGCGAGAGCGATCGCCGCCACCAGCTGGGCTGCCTGCTCGCCGCCGAGGCCGGTGAGCAGGACGGCTCCGCCGGCCACGGCCGCCAGCGATGAGCTGGGGCCCGTGGAGATGTGCCGCGAGGTGCAGAACAGCGCGTAGATGATCGCGCCGGCGGCGGCCGCGTACAGGCCGTTCTCCACGGGGATCCCGGCGATCCCGGCGTACCCGAGGTTCTTGGGCACGATCATCGCCGTGACGGCGATGCCCGCGATGACGTCACCCCGCAACCAGCTGCGGTCGTAGGCCGGCAACCAGCCGACGATAGGAAGCAGGCGCCGCGCGCGTCCTCCCTGGATGGCAGGTTCATCAACGCTCACGGCGCGGCCATCCTTGTGGGCGCGTTCCGCTCTGCGCCCGCGTCTATGAAAGGCGTGTCGGCATCAGCTCTGAGCGAGCCCATCACGCCTCGATCGAGTGCGGCCCCAGGCTCGGGCGTTGCACTGGGCGCTGCGGATGACTTCGGGTACTGGCTCACGGGCGGAGCATAGGCCGACGACGGAGACCATCGCCGATCGAACGACGGCCTTTGGCGATCATCAGCAGGGCAAGGCACCGGTCCAACGGCTGAGCATGGTGAACACGATCGTCGACACGGCGTTTGTCTCGCCAAGCGATGGGCCGCCGTGACCAAGGCTCGTGGTGAGCGCGACGCAGGCGTCGGCGTTCCTCATCTTTGTCAGCCGCGGCGACGAGGAAGCGACGGCTCTGTGTGGACGCGCTGCCCGACTTCGGACTCAGGCGTCCGCAGCCCGGCGGAGGCGCTCGAGCTCGCGCCGGAGACGCTTGCTGGGCCGGCCCTCCCCACGCATGGCCCTGATCTGTGGCCCGGCCTCCGCCACGACCGCAGGGCTGTGGTCGATGTAGCAGGTCGCGGCGACGAGGGCTCCGACACGCGACTCGATCGGCCGCACGACCTCGACGACGCGCTCGCGATCCGCGATGCGGGCTTCCACTCGATCGCCTGCGCGAACCTTCGTTGACGGTTTCGCCGGCGATCCGTTCACGAGGACGTGGCCGCCCTCGCACAACCGCATCGCAAGCGGGCGGGTCTTCGCGAGGCGCACCGCGCACAGCCAGCGATCGATGCGAGTCTCGTCGGCAGCGCGGGGATCAGTCACGCGTTCCAGCATCGCACGGGTCCAGGGGAGATGCCGAAGCCTCCCCCGGTGAGCCGGTAGGCCGTGCGGTCCAACAGCCAGAACGTTCGAACCACGAAGCGTGGCGGGGTTCGAGGCGCTTGCCGGTGGACCAACGTCATGCGGCGCCCGCACTTGAGGCCACACCGATCGACGAGCGGGTGACGCTGACTGAGTCAGCCAGGCTGGCGTCTTCGGTGGCAGCCTCGACCATCAGCGGGGCGTCCTTGCGGAAGCCCTTGAAGGTCATCCACAGGCCGAGCGACAGCTCCCAGATGAAGATCGGAGCGACCCCGATCGCGTGCCAGGCCGTGCCGGGCTCGGCCACGCCGAGGACGTATCCGATGATCCAGGAGGTGAACACCGGCGCTCCGATGAGGCCGATCACCGGGATCGCGCGCGGGACGAGGCGCGACTTGTACATGATCCAGCCCAGCAGGAAGGCGTTGAGGGCAGGGACGCCGGTCCCGAGCACGAAGGTCCAATTACGGACGGTGACGAGCGTTTGCTGCACGGTGACCAGCAGCGAGGCCTCGGCTCCCGTCGCGCCCGGCTGCTGCAGGGTCACGATCGACAGGATGCTGATGACGCCGATCATGAGGACCGTGCCTTCGAACAGCCGCGAGCTGACGAATCCGATCGCGAGGCCCTGGTTCTGGCGCTTGATGACGGCATAGAGCGCCACTGCGGTGCCGATGGCGGTGAGGCTGTTGACGATGTCGAAGAGAGCGCCGAGGCGCACCTGAGTGTCGGCGCCAGCGCTGCCGATGATGAAGTTGGGATCGTTCAGGACCGGGCTCTGCAGGAAGACGGCCGGGATCGAGCTGATGAACGTGAGCAGGTACAGGAAGCCTGCAACGAAAGCGGTCTTTCGCATCGAGCTCATCGAGGATCGCTTGGTCGTGAAAGTCTGAGTCGTTTTGGCCATGTCAGATCTCCTTGGTCGTGGGGTGCGCTTACGCGTCGGGTGTCGTCACGTCGGGCTGATCGCTGTCGACCTTCCTGACCGAGACGAGTGGGATGCCCAGGTCTCGAACCCGCTGGATGAGACCGTGGAGGGCTGCCTGGTCGACGACCTGGCCGCTGATGACGGTGGTTCCGTCGTCCTCGTAGCTGATGCTCGATCCGTCGAACCAGGTGGTCCAATGTGCGTCGAGATGCCCCGTGAGTCGGACCTCGTAACGTCCGGACTCGGAGCGATCAGGTCCAGGCGTGGGTCGTTCTGTCATTTCGCTCCTCGTGCTGCAGTTGAGTCACTGGCGACACCGTGGAGGCGGACGTGATGACCGCGCATCAGCACATGTGATGAGCGCAGTGATGAAATCGCTGGTTCACTCGGCCGCCGGCAGGGCGACGACGAGGATCTACGCGCGGGGTCCGCGGTCGCTGGTCGTCGAGAGCAGACCTAGCTCGCCCGCGCGCCGGACTGCGGCGCGCCGGTTCGTGACCCCCAGTTTCGAGTAGATGTTGCTGGTATGCGTTCGCACAGTCGGCAATGAGACCGTGAGTTCTCGGGCGATGTCCGGCCCGTCGAGATCGCTCTGGAGCAGACGCAGGACCTCGAGTTCCCGGTGGCTTAGTGCCTCGATCAACGGCTGGGCGGCGACGTTTTCCCCTGGCCCTGCCACCGTCGAAGCCGCAAGAAGTCGGCGCACATGACTCGAGGCGTTCCGGTCCTTCGCGGCAAGCTTCAGCAACGCCACGATCGAGGGCCCCTCGTCGACGAAGATCCGGACATAGCCTTCCGACTCGGCGATCGCCACGGCGCGACCCAACGCTGTCTTTGCGCCATCCAGATCGTCGGATGCATGACGGGCCAGCGCCTGCGCGATGAGGATGTCGATAGCGCTGCCGTTCCGCCGACCGGCCTCCGCCGCCGACGAGGAGTCGCTCCGTCAACTCGATCGCCGCGCGAACGAGATCCTGGTCCTCATCAAGCGTCCCCTGCGCAGTCAGCACCCTCGCGAGGGTCGCGTGCTCGAACTCGCGCACGTAAGTCAGGTCGTCGGCTGTCGAGAGCCCACGCTCTCGCGCCCACCGCACCGCCTCCGGTACCCGGCCCTGGATCAGCCACAGCCGCGCAATCACTGCGTCGACTGGGCGGACCTCCGGAGAGAAGTCACTGAAATAGAGGCGACCGGCCTCGCCAAGAAGCTCGAGGGCCGCCGTGAGATCGCCGCTAGCCTGCCGAATCCCGGCAGCGGCCACGCGCGAGCGGTAAGGGTTCTGCGGAAGGCCGTTCTCCTCGCCCAGGTCCCTGGCCTGTTGCAGATGCTGCGTGGCGCCGGCCAGGTCGTCGCGCTGGCGGAGGACCTCGCTGATGCCCACGTGCATGTCCGCGGCTCCCCGCGCGACGATCGGCTCGCGGGTCGCGATCTCAAGGCCTCGCGCGTACGTCCTCATCGCGTCCTGGAGACGGCCTTGCGCCATCCGCATGTCGGCGAGGGCGATCGCGAGCCCAACGGCGTCGGAGCGGTACCCCACCTTCTCGAAGCGCGCCATGGCACCGACATACAGGTCGGTTGCGGACTCGAGATCCCCACGCGTCCAGTACGCAAGGCCGAGGAGCGTCGAGGCCGCTCCCTGGCCGAGGTCGTCGTCCGCGCCAACGAGTTCGAGCGTACGCCGGGCATGAGCGATCGTTCCGTCGATGTCGCCGCGGAGTCGGGCCAGTCCTGCGCGGTGCATGGAGATCCTGGCTGGCAGCGTGCGGAAGGCATCGTCGTCCAGGACCACCATGGACGACGCCGGATCGCCCAGCGCATCGGCGTCTTCGGCCCCGCTGTCCAGCCACTGCTCCGCGTCTTCCAGGCGGGCTTCGACGCCCTCCGTCTCGCCCCGCACCAAGAGGGACCCGGCATACCCGTTGCTCAGCACGGGCCGGCGCCGGATCACCTCGTCGGGCAGCGCTTCGAGCCATTGGCGGAGGGTCGCCTCCTGCCGCTCCCGGCCCATCTCCGGCATTGCCAGCTCGACGAGGTCCGCGGCTCGCGCGAAGTCCTTGCCTGCCATGGCGTGACGGATCGCCTCGGCGCGTTCACCGTTTTGCTCGAACCATTCGGTCGCGCGCCGATGAAGCACCCCGACGTGCTCGGGCCGTTCATCGCGCAAACGAGCCTGGAGCACATCGGCGAACAGGTTGTGGTAGCGGTACCAATCCCGCCGGTCGTCCAAGGGGATGAGCAGCAGGTTCCGTCGATCGAGCGCCTCCAGCATCGCTTTGCCGCCGCCCTGGTCGGTGACCGCATCGGACAGCGACCCATTCAAGCGGCTGAGGACCGATGTCTCCAGCAGGAACGTCCGGACGCGTTCGGTCTGGCGCTGGAGGACCTCTTCGACGAGGTAGTCGACGATGTAGCGATCATCGCCCGCAAAGCCGGCGATGAAGCCAGCGGGATCGTCGCGCCCCTGCAGCGACAACGCGGCGAGATGGAGCGCTGCGATCCACCCCTCGGTCCGGCCCTCCAGGGCTGCGACGTCGGCGGCCGTCAGCCCCAGGCCCATCACCCCGTTGAAATAGGTGGCCGCTTCGTCCGGAGTGAAGCGGAGATCACGGGCGCGGATCTCGATCAGCTCGCCTCGTGCGCGCATGCGAGCCAGGGGCAGCGCTGGGTCGACCCGCGTCGCGATCACCAGGCGTATATGCGCTGGAAGATGATCCAGAACGAACGACATGCCGATCTGGATCTCCTGCGAGTCGATCACGTGGTAGTCGTCGAGTACCAGGACGATGTCGCAGGGCAGGTCATCCAGCTCGTTGAGCAGAGGCGCCAGGATCGTCTCGATCGACCGGTCACTCGACTCAAGGAGCGCCAGCGAAGTCACCCCAACGCCAGGAAGCGCAGTCTGGAGCGCGGCGATCAGGTGTGGCCAGAATCGGCTCGGATGATCGTCGGCGGCATCGAGCGAGAGCCATGCCGTCAGCGAACCATCCGTTGGCGCGGCCAGCCACTCGGCCAGGAGCGTTGACTTGCCGAAGCCCGCCGGAGCCGAGATGAGGGTCAATTTGGACTCGGTGCCACCGAGCAAGCGGCCGGTCAGGCTCGGGCGCGGCACGAGGCCGGTTCGAGGCCTCGGGACATAGAATTTCGTCGCAAGTAGGTCAGCCGACATGCCGCGCCACTGTAGCCGCGTGGGCCCTGCGACTGCGTCGGGGGCCCCTCCCACCTCTGTCAGCGATAGTAGCTGCGACGACCGCTCGGAGATCTTGTGCTACGGGCCTGGACGTCGGCGCCGCCAAGGCCTGCTGCCGGCAGCGGCCTGCGGGGCCGCTACCCCGAGGTCTCCTCACGCTGATCCAAGGTCAAAGCTGCCGAGTTGATGCAGTAGCGCAAGCCGGTGGGTCGTGGCCCGTCGTCGAAGACGTGGCCCAGGTGCCCACCGCAACCGGCGCACATCGCTTCGGTGCGTGTCATGAAGAACGAGCGGTCAGTTTCCGTGGCAACCGCGTCCGGGCTGGAGGGCGCGAAGAAGCTCGGCCAACCCGTGCCCGATTCGAACTTCGACGAGGAGTCGAACAGCTCGGTGCCGCAGCCCGCGCAGCGGTAGACCCCGGACCTGTGTTCGTCCCAGAGGTCGCCTGTGAACGCGCGCTCGGTGCCCTTCTCTCGCAGGATCCGAAATTGCTGGGGGGTCAGGTCGGCGCGCCATTCGGCCTCCGACTTTGTCGTTCGGCGCTTCATGGCCAGATGGTAGGCCGGGAGTGTTGCGGCGGGATGACATCGGGCCCGGCGCGAGAACGGATCGGCCGGCACGTCGGTCGAGCGCGGCCATGGACTCAGCCAGCCACCGTCGAGCCCCTCACGAAGTGACGCGGGCAACCGGAGACGGATCCAGCCGCGTCTCGCCCTCGGCGACGAAACGAGCTGACTCGGCGCGAACGAGACGCAGCAGTACCCCGACATCCGACGGCCGCGCCCCGCCGTTGACGATGCAGGCGCGGATCGCTGTGCGACCTCGAACGACTGTCTTCGCCACGAAGAAGGACCCGCCGAGCTGGATCCGTTCGACGATCGCGCGATTGAGCGCGTCCAGCCCGGCTTCGTCACCACGCAACGACGGCGGCACGGCCCGGAAGCAGACCACCGACAGCGACTGCGGGGCGAGCGCCTCGAGGTCGGGGGCGTCGACGACTTCCGCGTACAGGCGCTCGGCCAGGCGACAGTTCTGGTCGATGAGTCGCTCGATCCGGTCCTTGCCGAGTTCGCGCAGCCCGAACCAGATCTTGAGCGCGCGGAAGCCCCGCGTCTGCTGGAACCCGAGCTCGGCGAATGAGATCGGGCCTTCGACGCCATCCTCGCCACCATCGCTCCGGAGGTAGGCCGGGACGAGGCTGAACGTGTCGCGCAGCAGCGATCGGTCGCGGACCAGGGCGACACCCGCCTCGACGGGGATCTGGAGCCACTTGTGCGGGTCGACGGCCACGCTGTCCGCGAGCGCCAGTCCCGCCAGGGCATCGCGATAGCGATCGGTCAAGACCGCCGGTGCCCCGTAAGCGCCATCGACGTGGAACCAGAGGTCCTCCCGCCGGCAGACCGCGGCGATGCACTCGAGCGGGTCGATGCTCCCGGTGTTGGTCGAGCCCGCCGACCCCACGACCGCCAGTGGCCGATACCCGGCCAGCCGATCCTCGGCGATCATCGACTCGAGGATGGGGATGCGCATCCGGAAGCGATCGTCGGTCGGCACCACGCGGAGGTTCGCTGAGCCGATCCCGAGCAGCTCGATCGCCTTGCGGATGCAGCTAATGACCCTGGTCCGAGACGTACACACGCAGGCGTGGCCCGCCGGCGAGGCCATCCTCGCGGTCGTCCCAGCCCGACCGCGCGTGGCGGGCCGTTGCGAGGCCGGTCAGGTTGGCCATCGAGCCGCCGGAGACGAGGACGCCGCCGGATTCGGTCGGGAAGCCGACCATGTCGCGAAACCAATCGAGGACTTGACGCTCCAGGTGGACGGCGGCGTGGTTGGCGACGTCGCAATGCGGGTTCATCGCGGCAGCCAACGCCTCTCCGAAGACCGCCATGACGTTGGCGGGCGAGCAGACCCACGCCCAGAACCGGCCGTGGTTGTTTCCCAGTGGGTACGGCGCGATCTCGTCGCGGAACGCCTCCAGCAACTGCGCGGGTTCCGCACCGTCGTCGGGAAGCGATCCGGAAGCCAGCGTCCGTGCGAGGTCCGGCGGGACCGGCTGAAACACCGGCCGAGTCCGGCGAGCCGGCGAGCTGGTCGACCATCAGCTCGACGACCTCGCGCCCGACCAGCCGGATCTGCTCGGCGGTCCACGGTTCGATCGCTGGGTCGTCAGCGGACTCCACCACTCGCGGTCTGGGGCGCGGCCCGGCGTCCGGGGTCCGGGCGAGATCGAAGAGGGGGCGCGGGAGTGCCATCACGGGGTCGCCAGGAGCCCGACGGCCACGAGCGCGACACCGACCCCGATCAGCTCGACCCGCGCCATCCGTTCGCGCAGGAACAGCGCGGCGAGGACCACGGTGACGGCCGGGTACAGCGAGATGAGCACGGTCGTCAGGCCGAGCCGCCCGCCTCCGTACGCGATCAGGAGCAGGACCAGCGCGGTCGCGTCGAGAAGTCCGACGATGGCGACGAGGCGCCGCAGTCCTCGGGGAGTGACCAGTGGCTGGGAGATGAACCCCGCCAGGACAGCCAGGATCGCAAGACCCGTGATCCGGGCGGTGGCCGCCACCCAGAAGGGATCGCTCCCGGCGCCGGCCTGCGACAACGCGATGAACGAGATCGCGAACATCCCGCCGCTGGCGACCGCCAACGGGACGGCCCGGCGGTTCGCGGCGACCGGTGAGCGTTGCGGCGCGGCGACCAGGACGATGGCACCGAACGCGAGGAGCATGCCGAGCGCCTGCTGGGGTGCGACGCGCTCGCCACTCGCGAGACCGACGGCCACCGGGATCGACGCCCCCACGACCGCCGCGAGCGGCGAGGCGACGCTCATCGTTCCCGAGGCGAGGGCCAGGTAGAGCATGCCCGCGGCGGCTGTCTCGGCGGCACCGCCGACGGACGACCAGAGGATCGCGTTCGGTTCGGGCACCGCGCCTCCGCCCAGGATCGCCGCAAGGAGGACGAGCGGCAAGCTGAACGCATACGCTCCGAACAGGATCGTCACGACGTGGGCCCGCCGGGTCGCGAGCCCGCCCGCGATGTCGGCCACGCCGTAGACGAGCGCGCTTCCGAGACCGTAGCCGATAGCGCTCACGCGTCCGTCCCCCGGTTCGGCCGGCGAGGTGTCGGCCCGAGGAAGGCAGCGTCGGCGAGACAGGAGGATCGGGCATCCGGCGATCTCTCGATCTATGGAGGTCGCGACCCTTTCTTTTCGACCTGGGCGCCCTTTATGGCCTTCCCGGTCCGAGTGCTCGGGTCGGGCAGTGCATCCTCGATGGCGTCCGCAAGGCCGATCTCCCAGGGCATCCCAGGCGACCGCAGGTCGACCTCGCCCGATACGACGCGCTGGTCGGGGCGGTCGCGTGAGCGCCACGACGGGGCGAGAGGTCTCGCGCCTTCACTATCCAGGTGAACGTTCGGGTCGAATGGACGGCGGTCGAACGCGCGGGCGAGGCGCAGTCGGCTCAGGCGGGCTAAGACTGGCACGAACGAGATGACTGACCCGATCCATAGGCCGCGAAGCCAGAGCAGGACCGGCGCGCCGTGCGCGAGACCATCTCACTCCGAACCACTGACGATACCGTGCTCAGGCACCGCTCGAACGTGACGCCGGCCGCGAGACACGGGGCGTGCCGGATGCGAGGATGTCACGATGGACCCGGAGGACGCGGCGTTCTATCACTGGTACGGCCCGTGGACGCCATTCACACCACCGGACGTCGCCGCGTTGTTCGCGGGCCTCGGAGCTCCGTGGTGGATCGTCGGCGGGTGGGCGATCGAGGCGTTCACCCGGCGTTCGCGGCCGCACGAAGATATCGATATCGGGTTCTTCCGGGCGGACCTGCCGGTCATCCTCGAGCGGCTCGAGCCGGAGCTCTGCGTCTGGTCGAACCTGGGCGGCACGCTTCGTCCGCTGAAACGGCCCGAGGACCTGCTCGACGGCTGTCGGCAGCTGTGGGTGCGTCGCGATGGCGCAAGCCCGTGGCTGATGGACTTGGCCATGACGCCGCATGACGGCCAGACGTGGATCTCGGTTCGCGATGACCGGGTGCGAATGCCGCTTGAGGACGCTGTCTTCGTGGGGCCCGACGGGATCCGCTACCTGCGTCCGGAGATCGTCATGAGCCTCAAGGCCCGCGATCCGCGCCCTTCGAGCGAGGGGGATCTTGATGCGATCCTACCGCTCCTCGACGCGGATGCCTGCGGCTCGCTGCGCGACGCCATCGCGCTATACGACCCCGGTCATCGCTGGCTCGAGCGCATCGGCGAGCGGGACGGCGAGGGCGGTCAGGGCGCCGATGGTCATGAGCACTGCGTCAGCCCGAGGCGCTCATCACCGACATGAGCCCGGTCATCGCCATCCCCGCCCCCAGGCACATCACGATGACGGCGCTGATCAGGGGCAATGCCCGCGCGACGCGACCGGCCGATCCTCCGACCCGTGGGACGCGGACTATGCCGCCCAGGCGGGAGCCATCGCTGGACGACGAGATAGGTTTGGTCGGGGCGAGAGGGTTCGAGGCTTGGGTAACAGGCAGATCAGGGGATGCAGGGTCACGATGGGCGGTCGCCGTGAGCCCGCCGCATCGTCCGCTCAGCTTGATTCGCGCCCGAGAGGCCATGCCGACCTCGCCTCGCCGAGCCGCCGACGTCGCTCGAGCTGGTCCGCAGCGCATTACGCACCTGCCATCCCGCCGGCCCGCCGGCCCGCCGGCGCGTGCGACCGACCGCGCGGTCGGGGTGGTCGCCGCGGTCCTCGTCGCCGGATCGGAGAAGGGCGCCGCCCACCGCCTCGGCCTGTCGCACTCGACCGTCAAGCACCACTTGGCGAATGCCCGATCCAAGGTCGGAGCGGCGACGACGGCGCAGCTCGTGTGGGTCCTCGCCTCGCGTCTCCCCGAGCCCGAGAGCGTGGTTCAAACGGACGGATAGAGGTCGGCCCTACGCCTCTCGCCCCGACCAAACTTAGCAACGTTGTCCTTAGCTCGATGACGGGCGGTAGCGCCGCGTCGAGTCGGAGACGAATTGCGTCCGCGCTGAGCTCGTCCTCCAGGCGTTCGAACCCAAGGATGTCGATCTGGGCAAAGATCGCGGACACGATCGCCTGGCGCCCCGCAGTCCCCGAATCGGCCCGCAGGGTCGCCAATGACCGCAGGTAGTCAACGATCTCGGTAGGCTCAAGCGCCGACCGTTGCCTGGCTACCTGATCCCTGCGGCGACAACCAGCTGGCACGGCCCAACGAAGCCGTCCGGACCCTCGAACGTGGCCAAAGCCGTTTCGATTTCGACCCAGGCCTCGTTGCGTTCGGACTCGGACAAGCCGGAGAGCATCTGGCGGAGCCCTCCGAACGACTCCCGCTCGAATCGAACACACTCGGCGGCTGACGTCAGCCGAAGTGGCGCGTCGACCAGGCGGGTCTCAACGTCATGAAAGCCGGCGGTCTCGAAGGCGGCCGCGACCACGCCCGTGGCCCCGAGGCTGAACGGCCCGGGCTGTCCAGGGAGCAGCGGCAGTAGCGCAGCACGTCGCCTGATGATCGACATCGGGATCGAGTTGAACTGATTGCGTTCGGGCGTCGAGTAGACGATGGCCGCGACCCGTCCGCCGTCGCGCAAGGCGCGGCGCATCTCCCCGAGTGCCTTTTGCTGGTCGGGGAAGTAGGTCAGTCCGAGGCGCGAGATCACGGCATCGAACGATCCGCGCTCCACCTCGAGATCCTCGCCGTCCGTCACTCGGGTCGTCACGTTCGACAGTCCGGCCGTCGAGGCCTCAGCCTGCGCATATTCCAGGATCGCAGGGGAGATGTCGACGGCGAGAACGGTCCCGCTCGGCCCGACCCGTTGGGCCGCCGCGACGGTCTGCCCGCCCGCACCCGCGGCGACGTCAAGGACCCGAGCGCCGTCCTTGACGCCAGCCATGTCGAGCATCGCCTGGGTCGCTTGGCCAAGCCAGGCCTCCAGCGTCGGCCCCCACCGGTGCCAGGCCTCTGCGGCCGTCTGCCATTGCTCGCGGGTCGTGCTCTTGTATGCGACTGGGTCGAAGACCCGAACCTCCGATGTCGACATCGACAGCGACCTCCTCCCGCGAGGCGGTGATGCTACTCCCACGGGCCCCGAGTCACGCGACTTCGAGCTTGGGCGCCTCGTGTCACCACCATCAGTCGGAAAGCGTCGGCGCGAGTCCTCTCGGGTCGACGACTTGGCTTAGGCGGCGCCTCGGAGCGCGTCGGCGATCCACTCGGGCAGCACGATCCGAGGTGTGGGAACGGCGGGGTCAAGTCCTCGCGCCCTGACCAACCGGTGAACCTTCAGCATGTCGGTACCCCATCGGCAGTCCGCTTCGGTGTCGACTGCTGGCCGATACTCGAGGGGCGCAGGAATTGGGGTGTGCCGCAAGATGAGACCAGCGTGGGCAATCTAGGGAGGCTTTACACGTACGCCAAGGGCGGAGCCGACGCCAAAGAGGACTTCACGACCGAGGCGCTCGCCATCTGCCTTCGCCATGACCCCGCTCCGTTCATCGATGCGCTCCGCACCGAAGGGCTGCTACCGGAGGCGGTGAATCCGACGACGGTCGTGCCCTACACGCAGCTGTCCGTTCCTGGTGTGGGTCGCGTCGATCTCGTCGTGCGCCTGGGTGGTGCCGCCCTCGAGGAGTGCTGGTTCGAAGTGAAGGTCGATGCTCCCGAGAGCGGCGACCAGCTCGCCCGCTACGCCGCGCACGTATCGGCCCTCCCTGCCGAGGGTCGTCCGCAGCTCATCGTGCTCGCTCGCGAACCGATCCGCGGCGATGGTCCGCCACTCCTGCCTTGGGGGACCGTCCACGCCGCCGCCCGGAGCAGCGCGACGCCACACTGGCAGGATCTCGCCGACTGGCTGGAGGAGCTTCGCATGGTCGATACCCACGACGGACCGATCTCGCCCGACGAGCTCGAAGCTCTTCCCCAAGCCGTTAGCCTCTACGAGAAGCTGTGCCACGTACTGGCCGACGCCTGCTCGCGCCTGGCACCTCGCTACCCGGAGTTCGCGTGGCCGCGGGGCGGCGCGATTCGCAGCATGGTCGAGGGGGAGCTCAGCCACCGCGGCCGCTTCATGCTAAAGGTGCCGCTGCGCGTTGGCGGAGAGACCCTTCTCTACTTCGGCATCGAGGGCCGCGGGGCCCCGACGCCCGAGGCATGGGTAGAGTCGAACCCGAAGTACGGCCCGCAGCGACGGGCGATCATCGACGCGGCGGATCGGGGCCGTTTGGACTCCGCCTGGGTGCGACAGCTTGCCACGTGGCAGGCGCTCCGGGTAGCCCATCCGGCGGGTAGCCCGATTGACCAAGGTGCGCTGGCCACTTGGTACGTCGAGCGCGTCGAAGAATTGGCGACCGCTGGCGTCCTTGAGCTGCTGCCTCGGTTGGGCAAGGGCACCTGGTGAGCCGGAGGCCGGGTGGAGGGGTCGGCCGCGAGCGTGACCGGAACGATGACGAGCAGGGCGACGAAGACCGCGCTTGCGATGCCGATGAGACGGCTGGTCAACGAGCCGACGCGGATCGTTGAACTGGCGGGCCAGGCGAGGTGGGTAGAGGCATTCATGTCGAGACTCCTTGTGGCTGGAGGGGTTGGTGGATGTGGTTGGCTGACTCGGATCGGCCGACCCTCAGCCAAAAGCGCGGCGCATCAGGCCCAGCACGGCGGGGCGCCGGAAGCGGTCCACGACGACGATCGCGAGAGCGATCCCCGCGACGATGAGCGCCCGGATGATCCAGGCGCGGTCGATGTCGACACCGGCCATCAGCGGCGCGACGCCGTTGAGCCCGGCGTGGATCAAGGCGACCAGGAGGACACTCCCCCCACTGCCGACGAACGCCCAGGTGAGGATCACGGAGTAGCCGATCAGGCTCACGATCGTCGGCCACCAGTCGAGCCCCGCGTTCATCTGGCCGGGGAGCTGAAGGAAGAGGTGCATGGCCGCCCACGGAATGCCGAGGAGAAGCGCCGCGGTCAGCGGCGTCATCGACGGCAGGAGGCGGTTGACGGCGTAGCCCCGCCACGCGATCTCCTCGGCGAACGCGGGGATGAGGACGACGAGTGGGAGGACCACGATCGCCGGAAACACCTTGTCGAATACACCGCCGCTGGGCTCACCGAACGCAACGGCGACAGCGACGACGGCGAGAGCCCACGCGATCGGAAGGGCGACCAGCGCGTACCAGACCCGCCGATTCGGGCGGGTTGCGGCGGTCCCGAGGAGGCGACGGACGGCCCCGCCACCACCCTCGCGCCAGGTGAAGGCGAGGGCGAGCACGGTCGGCCCCAGGGCGAGGACGAACGGTACGAGCGCCGGCGGGACGCCTCCAAGCGTGGCGGCCGCCGCCAGGCCGACGCTCAGGCCGGCGAAGGCCAGGACGTGGCCGAGCCCGCCCGTCGCGGGCCTGGCGGCGATGGCTGGTTCGAGACGTCCGGCCGACGTGGTGACGGTGGACATGGCAGCAGCTCCTGTGTGGGATCGGCGGATGACAAACCGACTGTGCGGGGAGCGGGTGCCACCTTCATCGGGGCCGGCCCGAGGTGGTCGTCAGGGCTTGCCCGGAACGGGCGCCGGCGTCGTGGCGGCCACTGGCGACGAGACGTTCGGAATGGTCACGAACCTCGCCGCCCGGCCGGAATCGAAAACGCCGGACGGTGCCCCAGGCGACCGTCCGGCGTTGGATCTGGCGTCGAGGGGTCAGAGCTCCTGGCGGTCGAACACCAGCTTTGCCCCGACGATCAGGACGATCATCGAGATCGCCCAGCCGATCGGCGTCAGCATCGACGCCGGCTCGCCCTTGGCGACGAGCAGCGCCCAGCTCCCGATCGATGTGGGGGAGAGCTCATTGACGATCGGGAGCAGGCCGCCGATGACCTGTGGCAGGAACATCACCGCAAAGGCGACGCCGGCGACGCCGACGGTCGACTTCAGGCCCGTGCCGAGGGCGATGGTGAGCGCGACATAGAACGCGGGCAGGGCGATGAACAGTCCAAGGAATGTCCCGATGATCCGGAGATCCGGCAGGCCGCCGTAGACCACGGTCGCGAGTCCGACCGAGACGAGCATCGGCAGGAACACGGCGACTGCGACGAAGACGCCCAGGGCGACGACGAACTTCGCGACGATGACGCTCGTCGGCGAGACCGGGTTCGTCAGCGTCCACGCAAGCGTGCCCCGGTCGCGCTCCGTCGACAGAAGCGCCATCGTGGACAGAACGGCGATGAGCGCGACCGTCTGCCCGGTCCAGCCGAGCAGGACGTTCGCGGTCGGATCCATCGTCAGGGCGAGAGGGCTTCGCTCGACACCGGATTCGGCCGCTTCGTTCGTCAGCTTGGCGATGATCGGGATGAGCGTCATGAAGACGGCCCCGAGCACCGACACGCCGAGGATGATGAGGGCCTTCGGTCCTCGCACCCACTCGGTCAGCTCCTTGCGGATGACCGTGCCGAGTCCGAGGAACGGACGGCCACGACGGGACTGGGCGGTTGCGGTCGCAAGGGCCGCGGGCTGAGCGGTCATGCCGCTACCTCCTTCGAACTGAAACGAGCCACGGCAGACTCCGGGCTCATGACGACTGAATGGATGACCAGCGCACCGGCAAGGAGCATGTACAGCGTTCCGCTGGCAACCAGCGTCCATGTGCGATCGACACCCGGCAGCAAGATCGGGAGCGCGATGTTCCCGGCGCCATGCATCACGGTGGCCACGACGATGCTGAACCGCGCGCGCTCGACGACGAACGCCATGACAAGCGCGAACGGGATGACCCACCAGGCGAAGACCGCGAATGCGGCGAGCCCCTGGCCGGGTTGAAGGTAGATCGGCAGGTGCCACAGGCTCCAGACGATCCCGGTGACGATCCCGGCCGCCGGAAGGCTCATCCGGCCGCGCAGCCGCGGCAACAGGAACCCTCGCCAGCCGGTCTCCTCGCCGATGACGAGGACGAAGATGAGGATCTCGATGGCGCCGACCGAGCCGAGCCCCGGCGCGCCGTTGCCGGCGATCGCCCAGAGGACGGCCGCTGCGCCGGTCACGGCGAACGGGATGCCGAAGGCGACGAGAACGGACCACGGCGACCGCCTCGCGGTGAGGCGGTCGCGAAGCTCGACGAGCGAGCCGTCGGCCCAGGACACGACCACCGCGCCGACGGTCGGACCGAACAGGGCGACGAGCCCGAAGAGGAGCGACACCGAGAGCAAGCCCGTCATCGCCCATGACGAACCGAAGGCGATGACCACGAAGGACGCGATCGGATGCGCGGCGATGGCAGTGCGGATCGACCCCGCGGATCGGGGTCGCGTCGCGGTCATGCCGCCACCTCGCTCTGGTCGATGAGGCGGAGGAAGACGGTCTCGAGGTCGAGCGTCTCTTCCGCATTGGCGATGAGGGTCAGGCCGGCATTGACGGCGAACATGGTGATCTCGCGCTGGACGGTCGCCGAGGCGCCGGCCTGGGTCAAGACGTCGTAGGCAGTGTCGTCGCCGCTCCGGGACACGATGGTCACCGACACGATGCCGGGGATCTGGCGCATGCCGACCTCGGTCGCGCCCTTCGCGCCACCGAGAACCACGCGGAGCGTGTTCGCGGTGAACGACCCGAGCAGGACGTGCGTCGGGGCGGCCTTCACGAGGCGGCCATGGTCGAGGATCGCGACGTGGTCGCTGACCCGCTGGACGTCCTCGAGGATGTGCGTGGAGTAGAAGACGGTGGTCTCGCCCTTCAGCTCGCGCATCAGGTCGAGGACGTCCTTGCGGCCGATCGGGTCGAGCGCCGACACCGGCTCGTCGAGGAGGATCACCGCCGGCCGACCGACGAGGGCCTGGGCGATGCCGAGACGCTGGCGCATGCCGCCCGAATAGGTCGACGTACGCCGGTCCGCCGCCTCGGCGATGCCGACGCGATCGAGCAACTCGGTCAGCCGTCGTTCGCGGTCCGCTCCGATGCCGCGGTAACTGGCCACGTAGCGGAGCGTCTCTCGCCCCGTCATCCAGCCATAGAACCGTGGATCCTGGGCGAGGTATCCGAGCTGGCGACGATGTTCGCCAGCCGTGGTGACCGGCACGCCGTTGACCGTCGCGCTCCCGGACGTCGCCCGGGCGAGCCCTGCGAGGACCTTGAGCGCGGTCGTCTTGCCGGCGCCGTTCGGACCAAGGAACCCGAAGATGGTGCCGGCCGGGACGTCAAGGGTCAGGTCAGTCAGTGCCTGCACGCCCTTGTAGTGCTTGGTCAGCCCATCCATCGAGATGGCGTTCGTCATGGGAACCACTCCTTGTCGGGTACTGCGGAGAACATGTCAGAGCGTGCTGTCAGGCGAGCTCGGGCTTCATCGGGGCGACCCCCGTTTCGCTGGGCAGGGTCTGCCCGGTGCGTGGGGCGGGGAATCGAAACGACGCCCGGGGTGGGACGGGCGTCGTTTCGCTGGAAGGGTTGGGGCCGACTCGAGCCGGCAGAGGGATCGGGCCTCAGGCGGCCGCGTCGAAACCTGGCAGTCGCCAGTCGTCGTCTGTCGCGACGATCCGGTCGGCAGTCTCGCCGCGCGAGCGGGCGATGCTGGCGAAGTAGGCAGCACGCCGGGACGACACGATCCGCGCGTCCTTGCACGGGCAGCCATCGACGAGGCAGGCGCTGCGGGCCGGCATGACTGTGATCGAGGTGCTCTCGCTGACGTCGGGGCCGTTCATCGTGAGTCTCCTTCCTCGTCCGCCGGAAGCCGGCCGATCGATGTGCACACGATCGGCGACGAGGCACGCCGGGACATCAGGGCGACCCCGCGATGGGTGGGGGAAGGTCCCTGCTCAGGCGTCCGGGCAGGCCCTGTGCCGCTCGGTCACCCGATCGGGATCTCGACGATCGCCAGCGTGCCCTGGCCCGCCGGGCTCTCGACCGCCATCGACCCGCCGATCGCGGCGACACGATCCTGGAGGCCGCGGATCCCCGTCCCGTGGGCGGCATCGGCGCCGCCGACCCCATCGTCGCCGACCTCGATCCGGAGCGACGATCGCGTGCTTGACGCGGCGATGCTCACGTTCGTCGCGCCCGCGTGCTTGGCGACATTGGCGAGCGACTCGGACACGACGAAGTACGCCGTTGCCTCGATGGCCGCGGGCAGGCGCCGGTCCGGGACCGATCGCACGGTCGCGGGCACGGGCGAGCGTTCCGCGAGGGCCGTGATGGCTGCCCCCAGGCCAGCCTCCGTCAGGATCGCCGGGTGGATGCCCCGGGCGAGCTCGCGCAGCTCCTGGATCGCCAACTTCAGCTCGGCTGCGGCCTCGTCGGCCGCGGCGACCGTGTCGGCATCGGACTTCTCGCTGGCCAGCCGGCCCCGGAGCCGCCGCAGCGCCAGGGAGACCGTGACGAGTCGTTGCTGCGCGCCGTCGTGCAGGTCGCGCTCGAGCCGTCGGCGCTCCTCATCGGTCGCTTCCACGATCCGCGCCCGTGAGCGACGCACCTCTGCCTCCACGGCGCGGACATCCGTGAAGTCGCGGACGATCGCCGTGACCTCATTCGGACCGCTCGGGGCGACGCGGGCCTCGAGCTCCCGCCGCCCGCCCGTGAGATCCAGGGCGAAGTCGTACGACTGCAAGCGGCCGGTGTCGATGGCTTCCGCCGCGGCATGCCTCGCGCGGTCCCCAGCGGCCGCGAACATCGCCTCGTAGAGACGACGCCCGACCGGGACGTCGGACTCGAAGTCCTGCTCGCGGGGCCCGATCGCGCCGGCGAGATAGGCGCCGTCGCGATCGAACCGCACGATCCGATCCGGGATCGCGTCCACGACCGCGCGGAGCCGGCGCTCGCTCTGGCGGTAGAACCCGATCAACAGGGCGACGGGAATCGCCGCGGGGGCCAGCTGACCCACCGCGATCAGGACAGCCGCCACGTCCTCCGGCACGTCGGCGATCCGGCGCGCGATATTGATCATCAGGATCGCCAGGAAGACGAGCCCGGCCACGAGAACCGGCAAGAGCTCCCGCCTCGCGCGGGCCGGCGCGATCAGCCAGCGCCGGACGATGACGACGGTCGCCATCGTCGCGAGTGCGAGGCCTCCGTACAGCCCGGTCGGACCCGGATCGATCTTGACGAGATTCGTCGAGAAGAGCAGGTTCAGGCCGGTCGCCCCGATTGCGAGGATCACGACCGCGGCCCGGTCGACAGCCGAGGTGAAGCGGCCGCTCGGGTACGTCAGGACAAGGGCGAGGAGAAGCACCGTCGACGTGTCTTCGAGGGCCAGACCGACCTCGCTGACGACCGGGATCTCCGCATGGGCGAACCCGGAGATGAACCAGGTGAGCCCGACAGCGGTCATCAATGCGCCGGTCCGGTTTGCGGGCTCGTGGCCCCAGATCGCAAGTCCGCCGTACAGGTATGTCAGCCCGATCGCCAGGTGGAGGAGCCCTGCGCTCGGCGTCTGGCCCGCCTGGAAGCTGAGCCCTTCGCTCACGAATGCCCAGACCGTGCCGAGAAGCCCGATCGCCAGACGGAGGCCGCGACCGCTCATGGCGGCACTCTGACACACGACATTCCGGAGCGGAGCAGGGTTGACCCTGAGCGCGACTCAGGGTAGAGCCGGAGGACGCCCGTCGTGCCGCCGTGCGATGTTCGCGTTCGTCCGGGATAACCCTGTAGGAAGGTGCTCTCGCATCTGCCACGATCGGCGTATGAACACCATCCTCATCGTCGATGACGCCGCCGGCTTCCGCATCCAGGCGCGCGCACTCCTCACCGCGGACGGCTTCGAGGTCGTTGGCGAGGCCGCGGACGGACTGTCGGGACTCGAGGCCGCTCGAACCCTCCGGCCGGACCTCGTTCTGCTCGACATCGGCCTGCCGGATGTCGAGGGGTTCGAAGTCGCTCGCGAGCTGGCGGTGGACGGCCCGCCGCCATTCGTCGTCCTCACGTCCAGCCGCGAGGCCGGCGCGTACGGACCCGGCTCGTCGCGAGCCGGGTTCTCGGGTTCATCCCGAAGGACGAGTTGTCCGGGGCCGCGATCCGAGCGCTGATCCCGATGCCATGACGCTACGGATCGCGCTGGCTGACGACTCGGTCCTGCTTCGAGAGGGCATCGCGCGACTCCTGGTCGAGGCCGGCTTCGAGGTGGTCGCCCAGGTGGGCGATGCCGACCGGCTGCTCGCTTCGGTCCGCGAGCTCCACCCCGACGTGGCGATCGTCGACATCCGAATGCCGCCGACCCATACCGACGAGGGCCTTCGTGCAGCTGAGGCCATCCGGGCCGAGCATGGCACCTCGGTCGGCATCCTGGTGCTGTCGCAATACGTCGAGACGACATTCGCGCTTCGGCTGGTGGCCGACGGTGCAGGTGGCGTCGGGTATCTGCTCAAGGACCGCGTCGACGACCTCGGCGACTTCGCAGACGCCATCCGCCGGATCGCGAAGGGCGGCTCGGTCATCGATCCGGAGGTCGTCGCGCAGCTCGTCGGGCGTCGACGGGCGAGAGTGCCCCTCGACGACCTGACAGAGCGGGAACGCGAGGTGCTCGCCTTGATGGCCGAAGGTCGCTCGAACCAGGCGATCTGCGATCGACTGTTCCTCGCCCCGAAGACCGTCGAGGCCCACATCGCCAACATCTTCTCGAAGCTCGAGCTGCTGCCCGCCCCCGACGACCACCGCCGAGTCCTCGCCGTCCTCGCTCACCTCCGCGGCTGATCCGGACGCGGGATCTCGCTGGCGGCTCAGGGCCTGCCCTCTTCGCTGAGCCGGGACTCCCCCGATGGCACGCCCCGAGGCGGGCGACATCGTGACATCACCGGACATGCCGGTGATCTCATGACAGGAGAAGTCGATGTCGCCTCAACCTCTCGCCCGCCTTGCAGGGCCGATCGCCCTCACCGTCGGTGTCCTGCTTCTGGGTCAGCAACTCGCGATGGCGTCGTTCCTCGATCGAAGCGCGATCGAAGCCACGATGGCGAACGCGCTCTTCGTCCCCCTCGCCGTCGCGTACTTCATCGCGTTCTGCGGTCTGCTCGTTGCGCTGGTCGCCGCATATAGCTGGGAGGCTGACGAAGCCGGTGCCTTCGGCGTGCTCGGCTTCCTCGTCGCGCTGGTCGGGACGATGTTCCTGGCTGGCGACCTCTGGTTCGAGGCCTTCGCGGTGCCATGGCTCGGCGATGTCGCACCGGCCGCGCTGCACATGCCGGGCGGAATGCTCGTGATCGGCGCCTTCATGAGCTATGTCCTGTTTGCCGTCGGATGGGTCCTGTTCGGACTCGCCAGCTTCCGGGCGCGCGTCTATCCGCGACTGATCTCGGTCGCGATCGTCGTCGGAGGGATCATCGGTTTCCAGGCAGCCCTGCCGCCATTCGCGATCCCCCTCGCCATTGCGATCACTTGGCTTGGCATCTGGATGATCCGCACGAGCCCGGTAGCCAGGATCGCTCCCGTCCTGACACCTGCCTGAACGCCGGCAGCGGGTCCACTACGTCCAGATCGACCGACCAGATGCGGTGACCGTCCCGGGCAACTGGTTGCGCGCGCTGATCTTCATGATCCGGCTCCTCTCTGGGGATACCCGTCGATGTGGTCGAGTCGCCATGCGGTCTCGTGATCGTCCTCGAGTCGCGTGAACGAGGGCAGACAGCCGTGCTCATCGCCGATCATCGCCATCCAGCGTAGACAGACGTGCGGCGGGAGGCTCATCGCACCGTCGCACGAGGGGCACGATCCCGATGCGATAAGGCCAGTCCCACAAGCACTCGCAGCGCATCAGGAGATGTCTCGGACGTCGAGCACCCGGCCCCAGTGGAAGAACCGGACCGCGACAAGGACCCCGAAGGCGGCGATCACGAGGATCGCCGCGGCCGCGATCGACTGGTCCAGGTCGCCGCCCTGGAACTCGGAGTACACAACGAGCGGCAGGGTCTGGGTCCGGCCTTCGACGTTGCCCGCGAACATGATCGTCGCCCCGAACTCACCGAGGGCCCGCGCCCAGCTCATCACCAGGCCGGCCGCGAGCGCGGCGCTCGCCAGTGGCACGGTGATGCTGCGGAACAGCTGGCGCTCGGATGCGCCGTCTACCCGGCCCGCGTCCTCGAGGTCTCGGTCGACGCCGGTGATCCCGGTGCGTGCCGAACGGACGAAGAACGGCGCGGACACGAAGATCTGGGCCATGATCACGGCCACGGTCGTGAACGGCACCGAGATGCCGAGGAACTCGAACGGCGCCGCGAGCAACCCGCGCCGGCCGAACACGAGCAGCAGCGCGAGGCCGGCGACCGAGGGCGGCAGCACGATCGGGAGGTCGACGATCGCCTCGATCCAGCCCTTGCCCCGGAACGTCCGCCTGGCGAGCACGTACGCGAGCGGCAATCCCAGGACCACCGTGACGACGAGGCTGATCGCCGTCGTGACCAGGCTCAGCCAGAGCGCCTCGAGGACGACCGGCGAACCGAGGGCGATCTGGAGTGAACCATCGAGGATCGCCCGAGCGACGAGCGCGAGGACCGGCAGCCCGAGGAAGAGCGCAAACAGTGCCGCAAGCGCGGTGACCCCACGCTCGCCCCAGCGACCGGACCGGGGCGCGACGGGCCGCGAGCGACCCGCCACGTCTCCAGTCCCCCCGGCCGACGCCCCCGCGGTGCGTTCGATCACGATGCCGGCGGCAGGAACCCGAGGTCCTTGAGGATCGCCTGGCCGTCGGAGCCCGCGAACCAGTCGAGGAAGGCCTTGGCCGCCGCGGCGTTCTTCGACGCCTTGACGACGACGCCGTCATAGGTCGCGGGGACGTTGGCCGTGGCGGGGACGTCGATCGTCTTGACCTTGTCGGACGCCTTGGCATCGGTCACGTAGACGATGCCCGCGTCACCCTCGCCAAGCTCGATCTTGGCGATGAGGGCCTTCACGTTGTCTTCCCTGGAAGCGATGTTCGCGGCGTACTTGGTGGCGAAGTCGGCAGGATAGCCCGCCTCCTTGGCGAGGTTCCCCACGAGTTGTGTCGCGTACTTGGTGATCGGCACGGTGTCGCCCGCCGCGATGACCTTGACCCCGGCCTTCGCCAGGTCCATCGGCGACGTGATGCCGCCCGGGTTGGCCGTCGGCACGACGATCGTGAGCTTGTTGCCCGCGAAGGGAACCGCCGCGCCGTCGACCAGACCCTTGTCGACAAGCTTCTTCGGGTTCGTCGTGTCCGCCGACAGGAACACGTCCGCCGGCGCTCCCTGCTCGATCTGGGTCTCGAGCGCCGACGATGAGTCGGTCGAGATCGTCAGGGTCGTGCCCGGGTTGGCGGACTCGTACGCCGCCTTCGCCTTGTCGAGCACACCGTTGAGCGACGCCGCGCCGTAGATCGTCAGTTCCCCGCCCGCTCCGGCCGACGGAGCGGTCGCCGCCGTCGACGGTGCCGCTGACGCCGAGGTGCTCGCCGAGGGTGACGCGCCGCCGCTCGAGCAGGCGGCGAGGACGACCGCGAGGATCGAGACGACGCCAGCGAGGCGGGCCTTCACGAGCGTGACTCCTTTGCGGACGGGATCTCGACGATGACGTTGGTGGCCTTCACGACGCAGACGGCCTCGTCGCCGACCTTGAGATCGAGCTCGTCGACGGCCTCGGCGGTCATGAGGCTGACCATCCGATGGGGGCCGGCGATGACCTCGACGACCGCGGCGACCCGGTCCTTTTCGATCCGGGTGACGATGCCCGGGAAGCGGTTGCGAGCGGACTGGGCGAGGATCGGCCGGTCCGTGGCGGCCTTGCGCCGCTCGTCGAGGAGGCGACTGACCTCGGCGAGGTCGACGAGGCGCTGGCCACCTTCGGACCGCTCCATCTGAAGCCGGCCCTCGCTCTCCCAGCGTCGGAGGGTCTCGACGGACACGCCGAGCATCTCGGCCGCCTGGCCCACGCGGAGACGCGGTCCAGAGGATTCCTCTGTTTCGGTCATACCGCGGAGTATCTACGCCAGACGGTGCACGTGTCTAGGGGTTTCGGAACTTGCACTCAGGAACAAGGTCGTTACGACAGGCCGATGGACTTCGACCCGTCGGCACCCGATGCCGCTCGCTGGCGCCGCTGGCTGACGACAGGTCTGGCCGACCGCGGCATCCCACCAAACGCGTCGCTCGAGATGCAGATCCGACCCGTCTACGAGGCTCCTGTCACGCGACTCCTGATCGACCTTTGCTGGTCGGCACCCGATGGCCTTCGACGTGCGCATGCCGAGGTCCTGATCCCGATCCGGCGTGTGCTCGGCAGTGGCTGGTCTGGCTGGCCCGCGTATCTGGCCGCCCTCAAGCTCCTCAGGGCCATCGGCTGACCGATCGAACCGATCCGTCGATCCTCCTTGGGCGCCCACCTGGTTCCATGGCTCCAAGGCAGACTCGAGACCCGATGGACGCCAGGCGCTGGCGACGGCGCTGCGCTCGGTCCTGGCCGGGCTCGCCGGGGCGCGATGTGCGTCCGCGGATCAGGAGAAGGTTTGGGCCGCTGGACCGTCATGTAATCGTAGGCTGTGCGGATGGAACGGGGTCCGGCACGACGCGATCCATGGCCCGTGGTGGGCATCGGCTGCACCATCGCGTTCCTGGTAGTGGCCGTCCTGGTCGCCCGTCGTGGCGGTCTGCCGTTCGATGCGCCGTTCGCGGCGTGGCTGCAGGGACTGCCGCTCCCGATCGGGTTCTGGGAGGCGTGCACCTTCCTCGGCGGGGTCTTCCTGATCCCGGTCGGGGTCGCGCTCGTCGTCGCGGCGCTCCTGGCCGGTCGGCTGCGGCTGGCCGTCATCGTCGCGGTCACCCTGATCGCCGCGGCGCTGTTCACCGATCTCGTCAAGGACTACATCGCCCGACCGCGCCCGCCGGGCGGGCCACTCATTCCCGAACCCGGCTACAGCTTTCCGTCAGGCCACACCCTCACCAGCACCGCGACGTACGGGCTCCTCGCGTTCGTCGCCTGGCGGGCCCGCCTCCCGCAGGGCGTTCGCGTGGCTGCGGTCGTCGTCGGCGTGACGGTGCCGATCCTGGTCGGCCTCTCGCGCATCGCGCTGGGGGTGCACTACCCGAGCGACGTCCTGGGCGGTTGGCTCGCCGGGATCGCGTTCGTGGCGTTGGGCGCCACGCTCATCCAGGTAACGACCGCGCTGGGTCCCGACCCGCCCGACCCCGCCGCCATGCAAGCTTGAGCAAGTGATGGCGAACCTCGAGGCCGAGGATGCCAGCGCCAGGTCTGCTGCGGAGGTCGTCACCCCGCCGAGGCGGTCGCCCGGCTCGACGACCTCCCTGCCCTGTGGGTGGCGCACCGACACGCGACTCGATCGGCCGAATGACTTCGACGATTCGCTCGCGATCGTTGATGAGCGCTTCCACCCGATCACCCACGCGTACCTTCGTCGACGGCTTTGCCGGCGATCCATTCACGAGGACGTGGCCGCCCTCGCACAGCCGGGTCGCGAGCGGGCGAGTCTTCACGAGGCGGACTGCGCACAACCAGCGATCGACACGCGTCGCATCGGTGGCGAGGGGATCGGTCACGCGTTCTAGGATGGCACGAGGGATGTGGTCGAGGCGAGCGGACTCGGCCCGCTGGAGTCCCAGACCACTGATCACCCCTCGACAGTGACTGCCCGCGTCGAATCAGCCTCGATTCGGAGGACCGTCACGCGGCAGATGATCGTTTCCGGCCGCCGCCGATCGACGACGTCATGACCGCCCTTCGCTCGCGCCCAGGGTGACGAGAAGCTCGTCCAGTTGCTCGAACGTCTCTCCCATCGCATCCGCCGCCCCGGTGCCGGCGGCGTCGAGAGCTTCCTTCGAGGGATACAGCTCGTGCATGGCCAGCAACGTCTTGCCGCCTTTTTCCGCGAAGGTCACCGTCGTGACGGAACCCTCGTCACTTTCCTCATTGGTCCAGGCGAGGCGCGAGTGCGGTGTCACTTCCTTGTACGTGCCGAAGAACGCCGCCTGTGAGTCCCCGTGTGCGAACTCCAAACGGTACGTGCCCCCGACACGAACATCCATTTCGCAGGAAAGCAGGGACATTCCCAGCGACTTCGGCACCCACCACTGCCTGAACAGCTCGGGCTTGGTCCACGCCTCGAACACGAGGCGCGCCGGGCCGTCGAACGTTCGCGTGACGACGAGCTCACGCTCGGACGTCCGCTCCACCGTCGTACGGTTCTTCATGGGGGCAACCTCACTCTCCCTTATTGCGTCCATCGACCTTCTCCTTCCGTTTCAATTCCTCGACGACTTTGTCCAGCTCGTCGAAGCGTGCGTCCCAGAGCTGGCGGTGCCGCTCGATCCATGCAGCTTCCTCCTCCAGTCGGCGCGGGCCGAGCTTGCAGGTCCGCACGCGCCCGACCTTCTCCGTGGTGACGAGCCCCGCCTGCTCCAAGACGCCGACGTGCTTCCGCATACCCGTGAGGGTCATGTGGAACGTCTGGGCCAGATCCGTGATCGAAGCGTCGGCACGTCCGAGCTGCTCCAGGACGCCGCGTCGGGTGGCGTCCGAGAGCGCCGCGAAGGAGGCATCGAGCCGCCCGCTCATATACTGAACCATACGGTTCACTATACGCGGATGAATCGGCGAATGCAAGCGGGCTGCACACCGCTTCCCGATTGAACACGTCCTGCCGTCGTCACCACCACGGCGCTCAAGGTCAGCCGCCTCTGGGTGGCATCGGCGACATAATGGCAGTGGAGGGAAGGGCGATTCCCGAGGTTATGCGGACGGACGACCGATGCTGAGAGTCTGTGGTCGATTGCATGAGATTCCGACCAAGCCCGGTCCCGAGCGCCGATGGCTGACGGCGGTTCGTTCTACGGCGCACCGTCCGCCCCCGGGCGGCGTCCCGACAAGCTCGTGGGTGTGGCCGTCGTCCTCGTCGTGGTCGGGATCGCGTTCGCCATGGCCAAGCCGTGGGGCGACACCGGCCAAGCCGGCAGCCTCGAGCCCGCCCGGGCGTGGCCGCGGTCAGCCCCTCCGCGACGCCAGTTCCGCGTCAGCCCTGCCCGGGTCGACAGCTCCGCCGACCCACCTCCCCCATCCGCTGGCGGTCGCCTTCACCACTGCCCCGCCGCCGCGATCCGAGACGTGGGCCGGCCTCGAGTGGCAGCGACTCGCGACGGACGACCCGCTCGGGATCGTCAAGACCGAGGTGACCTCGGGCGAGACCTCGGTCGCCATCGGTGACATCGAGGGGACGACGTCCACTACGCTCTGGGCATCGACGGACCGGACGCATTGGCAGCCTCTCGACCGCGGGACGTCGGCGAACCTCTGGTCGGGCCTGACGGTGATCGGCCTGGCCACCCTCGCGGGGAGGTTCGTCGCCGTCACCGAGATGAACGATTACCTGTACCGCTACCTCCCGCCCGTCGTGGCCTGGACGTCGACCGACGGCCAGAGCTGGACCCATGCGACCACCCTGCCGGCCGATGCGCTGTCGAGCCCGACGGGTTCGGCTCCGCTCGTCGCCGCCGGACCGGACGGGCTGGTCGTCGCGACGAGCGGGCTCGCCGCCCGTTCCGCGACCTCGTCCGACGGATCGCACTGGGCCTCTCGCCACGGAACGCGTTCCCGGCCGACTTCGCCCTCGACGACCTCAAGGGCACCTCGACAGGCTTACGTCGCGATCGGAGCGTGGATGAGAGGTGGCTCGGCCCGAGCGGCGGCGCTCTGGTCGGCCGACGGCCGCGACTGGCCGAAGACGCCGACCCTCCTGCCGACCTCGGCGTCGGGCTCCGAGGAGGCCGGTCTTCTCGAATGCGGTGACGCTCATGGTCGGCGACCACGGCATGATCGCCGAGGGGATCGGCGACGCCTCGGGCGCGGCGCTCTGTGGTGGCGATCGCTCGATGGCCGACACTGGCAGCCGCTCGAGACTTCCCGCCCCTCGGGGCGACGACGTGCGGAGGCGCGAACTGCGGCCTGCAGCCGAACGGGACGCTCATCGGCGACGGTCATCGGCTCGTCGCGGTCCGCGGTGGCTCGGACGCAGCCGCCTTGGTCTCGACCGACGGCCAGCACTGGACGGCGCTCGCCCTCTCCGGGGACATCCCGAGTGCACAGGCCCGGCCGTCCTCCTGCCCGGCGGAGTGCTCGTGTCCGACGGGACCACGACCTGGTTCGGCCAGGCCGTGAGCCGCTGACCGCTGCCTCGAGACACCGTGGCCTAAACCCGGATTCCCACCGATGTGCCGGGGCTGGCGGTGCGCTGAACGACGAGATCAGGTGCCCATCTGAACTGGGAAGATGGCGTTGAAGAGACGACCAGTCGACCCACCAGAGGAGCACCTGATCGATGCGATCATCGCACAGCCTCGACCGGTTCGAAACGGCCTTCGATGACGACCGTCTGGTGGCCGATGCCGGGCTCCTGATGCCGGCCACCCTGGCGCAGCACCTCGGCCTCAAGGCGCTCGTCGACGAGCACGTCCATCTGGCGGCCGCGGCCGGCGCGGCGAACGCCGGCGACAAGGTCCTGACGCTGGTCATGTCGGCCCTCGCCGGCGGCGACTGCATCGATGATGCGAACGCGCTGCGCGCCGGCGGCACCGAGCGGATCCCTGTTTCAGGGTCAAGGCGGCCTCGACCCTGGGCACGTTCCTGCGGAGCTTCCGCTGGGGTCACGTCCGCCAGCTCGACCGGGTCAGCCGGGAACTCCTCGCCCGTGCCTGGGCGGCGGGCGCCGGACCCGGCGCGGCGCCGTTCACGATCGATCTCGACTCGACCATCTGCGAGACCTACGGCCTCGGCAAGGACGGCGCCCGGCACCACACGTACACCCATGTCCGCGGCTATCACCCGCTCCTGGCGATCGCCGCCGGGACCGGCGACGTGCTGATGGCAAGGCTCCGCGAGGGCCGGGCGAACACCGCCCGAGGGGCCGGCCACTTCCTGCGCGAGACGATCGGCCGGGTCCGCGCGGCGGGCGCCGCGGCCAGCTCACGGTCCGGGCCGACTCGGGCTTCTATGCCCACGCCGTCGTCGCGGTCTGCCGGCGATGGGTGTCCGCTTCTCCATCACCATCCGCCAGAGCCCGGCCACCCGACGCCTCATCGAGGCGATCCCCGACGACGCCTGGACGCCGATCCCGTACTGGCTCGCCGGTGGGGCCGACGTGGCCGAGACGCGTACACCCCGTTCGCCGACCAGCGCGACGCGGTCCCGGTCCGGCTCATCGTCCGCCGCGTCCGCCCGACGCCGGGTTCCCAGCTCGCCCTGCTGACCCTGTACGACTTCCATGCCTTCGTCACCGACCGCCCGGGCGAGCTGCTCGAGCTCGAGGCCGACCATCGCCGTCACGCCGAGGTCGAACGCCATCCGCGACCTCAAGTACGGCATGGCGCTCAACCACCTGCCGTCGGGGAAGTTCGGGGCGAACGGCGCCTGGCTGGCCGTCCAGGTCATCGCCCACAACCTCGCCCGCTGGACGGGGAGGCTCGGTCTGGGCAAGGGGATCGTCACGACCAAGACGCTGCGCCGGCGGCTGTTCGCCCTGGCCGGGCGGCTGACCCGCCGGGCTCGGACGGTGACGCTCCACCTGCCGGCCCGCTGGCCGTGGGCGATCGGCTGGACCACGGCGCTCGTCGAGGCTCCGGGCGATCCCACTCCTCGCCTGACCATCGCCTGACCATCCACTGACCACCCGGGCTTGGCGGAAGCCTGCCAAGAACCTGGCTCCCGGCCGTCCACGGCATCGCAGCGCGGCTGATCTAACGCCAACGGATCCGACCGAGCCTCCAACCACGCCGGATGACCAGGACTGGGCCGTTACCCTGCGTACGGGCGGTAGTCAGACCGTCGGACGACGACAGTGGGTCGATTCCGGCTAAAGCGGGGTCACGGTTCGACCCGTCCCTACCGCACGAATGGCGACCGTCTACGAGCGCTGCCTGGTTCGTCGATTTCTACGATTACCGACGTCCGCGCACCGCGATCGGCGGCCTCGTTGCTCGCGTCGCTGTCAACAACGTCCCCGAACATCGCACTTAGTCGTCGCCGGTTAGCTGGAAGGCTACCGCGAGCTGGATCCATCAACGAGGCCGAAGACGCGGCCCCAGGGTACGTGGCTCGTCAATCAAAGGCGCCGTCCCGTTGTCCTAATCAGTCCAGAGGAAGCCCGCGGAGTTTGTCTGGGTCGGCGATGAGGTCGATCTCGACAATTCGACCGTTGGCCACCGTGAAGGCCCCGAGGATTGAACGAGCCGGGAATCGGATGAACAACCCCGGAGCGCCATTGACGATGACCGCCTCGAGCCTGACGCCGACATCCCGGAAGCTCGACGCCTCACCTGCGACCGCCGCGGCGCCGAAGATGGGTCGCCGCGCGAACGCTCGTGGCGCATTCGGGCCGCCGTCCACCCGGAGGGCGACGTTCGGATCGAGCACCCGCAGGAGCGCCTCGAAGTCGCCCTCTCGGGCGGCGGCAAGGAAGGCGTCGACCACCTGCCATTGGACGGCGAGGTCAGCGTCGGGCTCCGGCGCCCGCGCCCTGACCCGTCGCCGTGCCCGGCTCGCGAGCTGGCGGGTCGCGGCCGACGACCGCTGGACTACCGGCGCGATCTCGTCGAACGGGACGCCGAAGACGTCGTGCAGCACGAACGCGAGCCGCTCAGCCGGCGTGAGCGTCTCGAGGACCACGAGCAATGCCAGCCCGACCGAGTCCGCCATGAGCATGTCGCCCTCTGGCGCGGCTTCATTCACTCCCCGGATGATCGGTTCCGGAAGCCAGGAACCACTTAGCTGTTCGTTGCGCGCCTTTCGGCGGCGCAGGGCATCGAGGCAGATCCGGCCGACGACCACCGTCAGCCAGCCCCGAAAGTCATCGCTCCCACCCGGGTCGCTGCGGTCAAGCCTCAGCCACGCTTCCTGGACGGCGTCATCAGCCTCGGAGACCGATCCAAGCATCCGGTAGCCGACCGCGCGCAGGTACCCGCGGTGGCGCTCGAACTCCAGGGCGAGCCAGTCGCGTCGGGTCAGGTCATCGTCGCGGTCGGGGGTCGTCATGGGTGGAACACGGATCGCGTCCGCAAAACGTGACACCCGCCCGGTTGATCGTCGGTGGTCACATCCGGGGACACCGTTTCGTAGTGAATGGGACCACGGTCGACAAGCTCCACGAGGTGCATCATGACTGCCGATCAGCGCGCGCCAGCCAGGCTCGGTCTTCGGAACCGGTCGGCCGGCCTGTTGCTCCGCTCCATCAACCCGTTCGCCCGCCGGATGATCCCGGCCGGGATCCCGACCGGCGCCCCGAACGTGCTCCTGACAGTACGCGGTCGGCGGTCAGGCAGGCCTCGAACCGTCCCGCTGGGCATCGCGGTGCTCGACGGTCGTACTTTCGTCCAGGCGTCTTATGGTGAGGGTGGCTGGGTCGCGAACCTGCGGGCAGGGGGCGAGGCGACGGTCACCTATCCCGGCGGACGTTCTCTGCCTGTTCAGGCGATCGAGCTGACGCCGGAGGAAGCGGGATCCGTTCTTCGGGGTGTGCTACAGCCATACCATCGCTCGCGGTTGCTTGGTGCGTTGCTCGGGCGCCAGTTCAGGCCTCCGATCGGCGTGCTGTCGCGGATCCATCTCCGGATCGATGACACCGTCGAGGAGTACGTTGCCGAGGCTCGGCGCCATCCGCTCTTCGAACTCCGACCGATGACCGAGGCCCTCGATGTCGCGCCTATCACATCGAACGCGGGTGGTCCGGGGGATCGCTGACGCCGTGGGGTTGATCTGACCCTGGGTGACGACCGTCAATCTTCACGTTGAGCTCGATCCGATTTGCAGCGTCGAACGTGAACCTCACCCCGGGCTGCCCTTGGCTCCGGAGGTGTAGCCCCGCAGGCGAGACCGCCGCCCTACTCGGCCACGCTCATCGCGATGTCGACGGGCGTGCATTTGAGCGTCTCCAGCGCTAGACGCGGCAGGGCATGAAGGCGTGACGAGCGGTGACGCTCTGCACGGTTTTCCCACCGATTCAGTGGGGCCTCGGATCGCCGCATGGGTGGTTGTGGACGAATCCCATCGGAGCGGTGGCTCGACCGTGAGGTAGGTTTGGTCGGGGCGAGAGGATTTGAACCTCCGACCTCATCGTCCCGAACGATGCGCGCTACCAAGCTGCGCCACGCCCCGACCGAGGTGCCCGTCGTACAGGGCTCCGGGATGATAGCGCACATCGGGATCGCCGGACCCGCGCGGCTCCTGCCCAGTCGCTCTCGGCGTCCGCGCCGTAGAAGCCCAGCGACGGCTTGCGCCTGAACCCGCAGCGAGCCATCCTCTGGCGAGCCCCGGCCGGGGAAACAGAGGGGGATCGGCTCATGGAAGTATTCGCGCGCGCGCAGCATCCGTCACGCGCGCCCGGACCATCGAGATCGTGCCGGAATGGCTCGCGAACCTGGCCGCGCTTGGCTGGCGCGTGATCCGATCGGCGCGCTCGTGGTGATCATCTGGCTGCTCGCGTCGTCCCTCTGGACGGTCACCGCGTCGGTCGCGGTGGCGATCGTGATCGCAGCATTCTTCGCGCCCTGGGTCCTCGCTCTCCGCCGCCGCGGGATGTCCCGGACGAAGGCCGCCGGCGTCGTCTGGGCGACGGCTCTGGCCGTCGTGCTGGGCGCGATCGTCGTCCTCGCCGTGGCACTGCTCCCGTACGTCGCCGAGCTGCTCACAGCCCTGGAACAGGCCGTCACGAATCTCCAGGCCGCGCTCGCCGCGGCGGATATCCCCCCGGCGGTCGCAGACGCCGTCCACACTGTCCTCAGAGCAATGCGCGACGGGGCCGGGGGCGGCGCCAGGGACCTGACCGCGAACGCGGCGCAGATGGCGACCATCGGGATCCTCGCCACGTTCCTCGTGTTCTTCTTCCTTCAGGACGGAGACCGGGCCTGGCTCTGGATCTTCCAGGCGGCGAGCGACCAGAACCGCGAGCGCATCACCGAGGCCGGCGACAACGCGCTCGGGCGAGTGGGCGGCTACCTCCGAGGCACCACCGTCCTGGCGAGCATCATGGCGGTCACCGACTACGCCTTCATGTGGCTCCTCGGTGTCCCGCTGGCTGTGCCGCTGACGATCCTCGTCTTCTTCAGCGCCTACATCCCGTACTTCGGCGGGATCGTCGCGAACCTCATCCTCCTGGGCGTCACGTACGGGGCGCTCGGCGCGGGACCGGCGATCGCTCTGCTCGCCCTGATCGCCGTGCGTAACGTGGTCCTGGCCTACGGGGTCCGCCCGGCCGTCTATGGACGGACGGTCCACCTCCATCCGGCGCTGGTGCTGGTCGCGTTGCCCGTCGGGTTCGAGCTCGCCGGCGTCGTCGGCCTGTTCGCCGCTGTGCCTGTCGCAGCCATCGTGTTGGCAGTCGCCGACGCCGCGGTCGCCATCCTGGACCCGGGACCGCAGCCGGAACGTCCCGCGCTCGTGCCCGGCTGGCTCGATCGGCTGGCTCAGTGGTCCGCGCGCCTCCTCGTCGCCATCGGCCTGGTCGCGTTCGTCGTCGCCGTGCTCGTGACGTTGCCGCTCGTCATCGTCCCGATCCTCCTGGCGACGATCTTTGCGGCCACGCTGGAGCCCGGCGTGAAGGGGCTCGTCCGCCGTGGATGGTCGCGTGGCAGGGCCGCCGCGATCGCCGCCGGGGGTGCGTTCTTCGGTATCGCGCTGATCATCTGCCTCATCCTGCTCGGCCTGGTCGACCAGGCCTCAGCCCTCGTCGCCGGCACGGCCACGGGAGCCGGCGCGGCCAACCAGGCCTCGGGCGACCACGTCTCGATCCTTGTCCAGGCCGTCGTGCAGGGTGGTGCCGGACTGCTCCAGGCGATCGTGGGGTTCGTCCAGGACATCGCCGCTTCGGCGGTGATCGTGATCCTGAGCACGTTGCTCGCGTTCTACTTCCTGCGCGACGGCGATCGGTTGTGGGCCCGAGTCGTCGCCCGCAGCCGCCCCGAGATGGCACCCGCCGTCGGTGCCGCGGGCAGTCGCGCGATCAGGTCCTCGGCGGCTACATGGTCGGCACGGGCCTGATCTCGCTCGTCGGCGCCGCGAGCCAGCTGGTCATCATGCTCGTGCTCGGGATCCCGTTCGCGTTCGCAGTCTTCGTCCTCTCGTTCGTCCTGTGCTTCATCCCGTACATCGGTGGCTTCATCTCCACCGGGATCGCGTTCCTTCTCACGGTCGCGTTCGGGTCCCAGGAAGCCATCGTCGTCATGGCCCTCTGGACGGTGGTGTTCAACCTGGTCACTGGGAACGTGGTCGCCCCACTCGTCTACGGGAAGCCGTGCATCTCCATCCGGCCGTCGTCCTCGTCGCGATCCCCGCCGGAGCCGCCGTGGCGGGCATCCTCGGGATGTTCGTCGTGGTGCCGGCGATGGGCGTTGTCGCGGTCACGTGGCGGACGGTGCTCGCGATCATCGGGCAGCGACGTCGCGAGCTCGGGGGGACCGCGGAGCCCGGGGCGGTCGGCCAGGTCGCCATTTTCGCGGGGTCGGATATGGTCCAGCCGCCCGACACGGTGGCGACGCCAGTCGAGGCGGCCGAGCCTGCATGAGCACCGACGCGGGACAA
>CAVYZQ010000005.1:0-145041 GCA_963772995.1 uncultured Chloroflexia bacterium
ACGAGGAAGGACGACAGCCTGATCGTGTTGCGCATCACCATGGGGGACGAGGACGTTGCCCTCGACGAACTGGATGATGATGTGCTTGACCCGACCCAGATGATCAGTCCGCGGATCGACCGTGGCCGCGACCAGCAGCGCCGGGATCACCCCGATCAGCGGGCCGACCATCGGGATCGCCTCGGCGAACCCGGCGATGAGGCCCAGGAGCAGTGCCGAGGGGAGGCCGAGCACGGAGTAGAATCGCTCCGGTCGCGATCGCCATCGACCCCATCAGGATCAGTTGACCGCGGACCCACAGCCCAAGCCGGTTTTCGACCTCATCCCAGGCCTCGCGCATGCCCGCGCGCCGGTCGAGCGACACGAACGCGAGCGCGTATCGCTGGAGCCGCGCGTGCTCGGTGAGCCAGAAGAAGACGAGGGCGAGGAGAGTCACCAGTGAGGCGATGACCTCGGCGAGCGTCAGACCGACCTGGACGACCTCATCGGCCTTCGGAGGCCCGTTGATCGCGAATGTGCGCGAGATCGAATCGACGATCGCGGTCACGGTCGAGGCGGCTGCTTCGGGCTGGAGCGTCTGCGCCCACGCGCGGGCGCGCTCGAGCGACGCTGGAAGCTCGGTCGCGAACCGGTCGATCTGGCTGAGTGCCGTCGGCACGACCAGGAAGGCGACGACGACGACCGCGACCACGAAGATGCCGTAGCCGAGCAGGATGCTGGATGCGAGACCGATCGGCAGCCGGGCGCGCATGGACCCGAGCGCGGGCTCGAGACCGGCGGCCAGCAGGATCGCCACAAAGACGAGAACGAGCACGTTGAGGGCCTGGATGCCGAGCCAGACGAGCCCGACCACGAGGACGACGCCGATCGTCAGCGCGATGCCCCGCTGGACCCATTCGCCGGGGTCGCGCCCGACGTCCGGCGCGTCATCCGGGCCGGCGGTCAGTCGCCGTCCAGATTCCGGCGGGGGTCGCACGGTTCACGCGCGGCCCGTCCCGGCGGCGCTTCGGTGGGCGTCGGCATCCGCGCCTCCGCGATGGCAAGGCGTCGTACCGGGCCGGCGGTCATCCGTCGGCGATCCGGGCGGGTTCACTGGGGGCCTCCTCGTCATCGCTGCGTACCGGTGCCACCATCGACGGCGGACGTCGCGGTCCGACCAGCAGCCGCACGGCGGCCGTTACAGCGCTCCGACAAAAGGACTTCACGGTGCCCCCGCGCAGGCGAGCGACCGCCACGGCCGTCACCGGATCCTGGGCCCGCGCCTTCCGCCGCTCACGGTGTGGCACGACGCTGTAACCGCGAGTGCACCGGCCGCTAGGCTTCCCGACACGATGGCCCGCCACCATCGGCCGATGACCGGTCAACGCGAACACCCGCCCGAACCCATGATCGTTACCGAGGGCCTGTCCCGCTCATTCGGCGAACAGGTGGCCCTCGACGACGTGACCCTGACCGTCCCTGGAGGCACGGTGCTCGGCGTCATCGGACCGTCGGGCGCCGGCAAGACGACCTGTCTGCGGCTGATCACCGGAGCGCTTCGGCCGACGTCCGGGTCGGTCCGGGTCCTGGGCGAGGACCCGATCAAGCTGACGCCGTCGGCGCGACGCCGGATCGGCTACATGCCCCAGCTCCTCACGCTCCAGCCGGAGCTGACGGCCGGCGAGAACCTGGACCTCGCGGCCAGCCTCTTCGGGATGCTCTGGCGGTCGCGCCGCCGTCGGGTCGCCGAGGTCCTCGAGCTGCTCGATCTCTCCCCCGTCCGAGGCCGCCTTGCGCGCGAGCTGTCGGGCGGGATGCAGCGGCGCGTGGCCTTGGGTTCTGCGCTCGTGCACGATCCGGAGCTGCCCATCCTCGACGAGCCCACAGTCGGCATCGATCCGCTGTTGCGAGCCCAGGTCTGGACCGAGCTTCGACGACTGCGCGATGCCGGGCGCACGCTGCTCGTCACGACCCAGTACGTCACCGAGGCCGAATTGTGCGACCTGGTGGCGCTCATCGCGGCGGGACGCCTGGTCGCCCTCGACACGCCCGACGCCCTGCGCCGCCGCGCGACAGGCGGAGAGGTCATCGAGCTCGAGACCTCGGGCACGTTCGACGTGGACACGCTCCACTCCATCGAGGGCGTGCGCGCGGTCCGCCAGCTGGGGCTGCGGACGATGCGGGTCGTCGTCGATGACGCCGGCCGGGCGATGCCGCTCATCCTCAACGTCATCGCCGAGGCCGGTGCGACCGTCACATCATCGCGGGAGTGGCGCCCGACCTATGACGAGATCTTCGCCGAGCTCGTCGAGCAGACGGCCCCCGAGCCGTCCTCACTGGCTGATGCGGCGTGAGCATCTTCGCGATCGCCACAAGGATCCTCGCGCTCGTCGGGCAAGGAGCTCATCGAGATCACCAGGCGGCCGGCCACCATGGCGAGCCTCATCCTCGGGCCGTTCCTGATCCTCGCCCTGTTCGGCCTCGGCTACCAGGGCGTGCGGGCGCCGGTCCACGCCCTCCTCGTCATCCCGTCCGAATCGGGGCTGCCGACTGATCCGGCCAGCTACGCGGGGGTCGCGGACGGGCTGATCGTCGACAGCGTGGGTACGGACCGGGAGACAGCCGAGGCCAAGCTTCGGGCGCGCGAGGTCGATGCGGTGATCGTGGTCCCGCCCGACGTCCAGGCGAAATTCAAGGCGGGCCAGCGCTCGACCATCGAGGTCGAGGTCAACATGGTCGATCCGGCCCAGGTCAACTTCGCGAACGTGATGGCCGCCCAGCTCGCCGACCGTGTCAATCAGAAGATCGTCGCCACGGCGGTCCAGGCGGGTCAGGCGCGGCCGGTTCCGCGAACATGCCTCCCGACATCGTCGCCGCGCCGACAGAGGCGAAGCTCGTCGACATCGCGCCGGCCAGCCCGAGCCTGGTCAACTTCTTCGCGCCGGCCGTCCTGGCACTCGTGCTCCAGCACCTGTGTGTCACGCTCGTGGCGCTGTCACTCTCCGGGAAAGGACCAGCGGCATCCTCGAGCTCTGGCGGGTGGGCCCGACGAGCGCCTGGGAGATCGTGGTGGCCAAGATCCGTCGTACGGGGTGGTCGCAGCCGTCATCGCCGGCGCGAGTCTGGTGTTCATCCTGACCGCCCTCCATCAGCCATTCCTGGGCCCGCCCACGAGCGTGTTCCTCGTGATCGGGATGCTCATGCTCTCTGCCATCGGCGTGGGCCTGCTGGTCGCGGTGTTCTCCGATTCGGAGCGGATGGCCGTCCAGGCCTCGCTGCTGCTGCTGCTCGCGTCGATCTTCTTCTCGGGTTTCGTGATCAACCTCGACCTGTTCAGCGCTCCGGTCCAGGCGCTGAGCCAGCTCATCCCGGTGACACACGCGATCGCCAGCTGCAGGACGTGATGTTGTTCGGCGAGGCGCCGGACGTGAAGGCGATGACCGCCCTCGGGGCGATCGCTGCGGTGTCGATCTTGTTCGGCTGGTACATGCTTCGACGCTCGATGGCGGCGCGCGCCTGATAGACGCAGCCCGGGAGCCGATCGAGCCGGCTACAACAGGTGGGTCTTCGCGAAGTTGATGAAGCCCGCCTGGTCGGGCCCGACCTGGTGGAGGTAGACGTGGTCGAACCCGGCCTTCTCGAAGCCCTCGACCGCCGCGGGGTAGTTCTGCGGATCGGGGCCGCACACGACCGAGGAGGCCACCTGGTCCTCTGAGACGTCCGCGTCAGGTCCTCGAAGTCCTCCGGGCGGGCCAGCTCCTGCGAGGCGGCTCCGTGGAGCGCCGCGGTCGGCCACCACGCCCGGGCCGTGCACGGGCCTCCTTCTCCGATGCCGCCCAGCAGACGGTGAGCTGGCCGATCGTCGGGCCGGCCTTGGACGACGCCGCTTCCGGTACCGGGCCACGATCTGGCTTCCGGCGAAGTCGAGATCAGTTCCGTCGCCGACGCGTCCAGCCGACGCCGCAGCCACAGGCCCGCTGGCCGCGACCATGATCGGTGGCGGCTCATCGGGCCGCGTGTAGAGCCGGGCGTTCTCGACGTCGAAGTACTGGCCGTGGTGATCGACCTCGTCGCCGGTCCACAGCTGGCGTATGACGTCGACGGCCTCCTCGAGCATCTCCTGGCGGACGTCGAAGGGCGGCCACGGCGCGCCGACCACGTGTTCGTTGAGCCGCTCGCCCGTGCCCAGGCCGAGCCAGAACCGGTCGCCCGCCAGGGCCGCAGTCGTTGCGGCGGCCTGCGCGATCACGGCCGGATGCGTCCGGATGATCGGGCACGTCACGCCCGTCCCGAGGTCAGGGTCGACGTTCGCGCGGCGATCGCGCCGAGCATGGTCCATACGAAGGGACTCTGGCCCTGGCACGGCAGCCACGGGTGATAGTGGTCCGAGATCAGCGTGAACGAGAAGCCGGCGCGCTCGGCGGCGACGGCGGTATCGACCAGCTTTGCCGGTGCGTGCTCCTCGGACGAGAGAGCCCCAAGCGTCGGTCCAGCGGTCATGCCTCTACCTCCCGGCGATCGATGGTCATGCCGACCGAGAATACGGACGCTCCCATCCGGTGAGGCTTCGGGGCTTCGGTCGCGGGATGCGCGGGCGTTGCGGCAACTTCGCGGCGCGGCTGTTGTGAGACGGCCGCAAGGGGACGCGCGATCTGCCCGATGTCGCGGAGACCGCCCCGGCCCGAGGCTACGAGCCATGGTCCGATCCGACCAACCGGGACCGCGGGGGCGACAAGGCCCTCTCGACCGCACTGTCGCTCGCTCCCGACAGCTCGGGCGGCGATCCGGCGCCTGCCGCCTTCTCGCGGCCTGATCGCCTCGTGGGACACCCACCGTCGCCCGCCCCTTCGCGGCGCGGCAAGCGCAGCGAGATCGGCTGGTCCGTCGAATTCATCGCCGAGGTGGTCGGCACCTTCGCCCTCGTGTTCGTCGCCGCGGGTGCCGACACGATGGCCGTGGTGAGCGGCGGGCAGGTGAGCGTCGCGGCGCGGGCCGTCGCGCCCGCCCTGATCGTGGCCGCCGTCATCTACGCGATGTCCGACGAGTCGGGCGCGCACCTCAATCCGTCGGTCAGCCTGGCCTTCGTGCTCCGGCGGGACTTCCCGGCCGCCTGGCTCGCGCCGTACTGGCTCGCCCAGGTGCTCGGAGCGGTGATCGCGTCCCTGGTCCTGCTGATCCTGTTCGGAGACGCCGCGGCGGCCGGCGTCTCGACCCCGCACGTGGCTGCGGGCACGGCGGTGGTCATCGAGGCGATCCTCACCATGCTCCTGGTCACGGTCATCCTCGGAACGACCGATCGGGCACGGATCGTCGGGCCCGATGCGGCCATCGCGGTCGGAGCGACCATCGCTGCCTGCGGGCTCATCGCGCTGCCGATCACCGGGGCGTCGATGAACCCGGCCCGGTCGCTCGGGCCGGCACTCGTCAACGGGCAGCTCGGCGACCTCTGGATCTACCTGGTGGGTCCGTTCGTCGGCGCGTGCGTGGCGGCGATCGGGATCGCTTCGTTCCGCGGTCGGCGGACGCCCGATGAGAAGACGACCGAAGCCGCCCGCGGCAAGCAGGCCGCTTGAACGGTCGGAACGGGCCCGGCTAAGGCACCTCGACCTTCGACCGACCCGTCATCGGTCGCGGGATCTGTCGTCCCGCTGTAACGGCGACTCCGGTCGGATGGCGCCCAAGGACCCCGGAGCGCAAGCGATGCTGCGGCGATGCGCATTCCGACGATGCCGATCCTCATCCTCAACCCGGCGGACGATGTGCGTTCGCGGCGTCCGCGCGGGCCGCCATCGACCATCCGGCCGGCCAGGCGGACGGACCCCGGCGCTCCAGGCGGCCCTGCGCCGCCACTATCCGCGGGTCGCCGTCACCCGCGGGATCTCACCGGCGAGCCGATGACGGTCTGGTAGTCTATCGCGAGGGCCACTGGGTCCGTCCACAGAAACGCAGCTGACAGTTCGGGCGGCGCGGCGCGGCGCGCGGTGTCTCCGACGATCGCCGTTGGGCGATTTCGGGTGTCGCGGGATCTGGGTGGCGTGCGTTCTCCCGGAGGACGGTGCTTCCGACGATCGCCGTTGGGCAATTCGAGCAATCACGAGCAGCGTGCGTGTCGGCGACGAGCAAGGGTATCTGGCGATCATGGCCATTAGGCAATTCGGGTGTCACGGGATCGGGGAATGGCTTTCGTGTCGCTGCGGACGCGTTGTGTCTCGCGATCGCCGTTGGGCGATTCGGGCGGTCGCGAGGCGCGGAGCGAGGTGTCTCCCGGTGATCGCCGTTGGGCCATAACCGATGCGATGGATCTGCGATGAACGCACCGGCGGCGCGGAATCTCGTCGATGATGCGAGGGCGCCTACCGTGCCTGTGTCGGCGGTAGAGACGCATCCCCGATAGGACCGTCGGCATCCACCAGGCCCGGCCTTCCCTCCCTCTCGAGGCCGGGCCTGGCGCTTGTCTCAAGCCCGAGGACCGTGAGCAGCGGCAGGTGGTCGGAGGCGATCGCCAGCAGTGACGGGCTCGCCCCACCGATCGAACACGACGTCACGGCGCCCGCCAGGTCCGCCCCCATCATCGCGTAGTCGAGTCGCACGACCGGTGCGGCGGCCGGCAGGGTGGCGCCGTCAGCGGGCTCGAACCGCCGGTAGGCGTCGACGAAACCCGCCGCGCGAACCGAGGCGATCACCTCGGTCTGGATCCCGCCGTCGAGTCGAAGCAGCATCCGGATCCAGCGCGGCAGCATCGCGACAGCGAGAGTGTCGCCGGGCGCGATCGAGTTGAAATCGCCGACGATCATCGTCCGCCGCGGTCGTCCGCGGGGCCAGTCAACTTGAGGATCACGCCGAGCTCACGCAGACGACGACGCTCGCCGCGGCGTGACAGGCCCGACGACAGGTGGATCCCGAACAGGCGGAAACTGTCCGCCAGTTGGATCTCGATGCACGTGCGGTTGGGCCCGATCGGGTGCCAGCGGACTTGGTCGGGCTCCCTGCGTCCGAGCAGGGCCACCGAATGGCCCACCCGGCTCGTCCAGAACGGGTTGCCGGTCTTGCGCGCCAGCCAGGCGACGACCTCCGGGTCCGTCGCCTCCTGGAGGACCGTGAGGTCGGGGTCGAGCGCGGTCAACACCTCCGCGATGGCCGCCTTTCCACGAAAGCCGCCCTTCCGGATGTTGTAGCTGGCGATGCGCACGGTCAGTCCGACGGGACGAACAGATCGACGTACGGCTGGCCCTGGACGGCCGCTCGCAGATCGAGGAACCAGCGGGCCATGACCTGGATGTTCACGGGTCGCCCGAGCATCTCCTGGCACCGGCGGCGGGCCGGATCGAGCGCGGGTGCGACCCACGGGGCGTGATCGGACAGAGGCAGCGTGTTGACGCCTCCGAACAAACGCGCCTCGGGGTCGAACAGCTCGAGGGCTCCCTGGCCGATCGCGACGATGTCGAGGTCGCTCGTCCCGACTCCTGCGCCATCGAACGGTTCGTCGGTCGTGTAGCTGTGCCCGCTGACCGCGCTTCCGCGCAGGATGATCGAGGTGTCGGGCGGCAGCGCCTCCCGCAGTGTGCCGATGAACCTGACGAGCGCACCAGGGTCGTGGCCGAACGCACGCTCGACCGCACCGGTCACTTCCTCCGGAGACGCCGTCCCGGCTCCGGCGATGAGGTCGGCGACCATGTCGGGTTGTCCGGCTCCCGGCTCGGCGGGTCCGAGGTACCGGATGTCGGCCGCAGGATGGGCGGCGCTGATGGCGTCGACCGCTTCACGAAGCGGCTGCGTGTCCGTTGCCGACGACCGACGCCCGCTTCCCATGGCCTCGAGATCCACGACGACGACGCGCAGCAGGCCCTCGTCGACGAAACGCTCGATCAGCTCTGTCGTCTCTGCGAGACCCCGCCCCACACCCGAGCGCGCGGTCCCAGCCGTCCCGCCCGAGTCAAGGTCGGGCGGCGAGCCGGCGAGGGCGTCCGACAACGCGGTCCAGAGAGCAGCAGGCGACCCTTCCTCGTCCTGCGCCGCGACGGCTGCGAGGGCGCCATCGATCGCGCCGGCTGCGTCGCCGACCTCGTCGATAGGGTCTCGGGTCGTCATCGCAAGGCCACGATCAGGGGCACGCCTGGAACGGTGCTCGCGAACACGCCGAAACGCCCGGTCGCACGCAGCGGCCGGGCTCCAGTGCGGCCGTGGATGGTCTCTATTTGTTCAGGACCCGGTCGGCCTTGCGGTCGATCTTGGTCTCCTCGGCCTTGGTGATGGTGCCCTTCTTCTCCTGCTGCGCCGCCCGGGCCTTCGCGTTGCGCGCGTGAGACTTGTCGGGCATCGGGTACTTCCGCTCCTCCGGCAGTCCGAACTCGGACTTCGGCAGGGAATCGCGCTTCTTGGTATCGAGCTCGCTCACGATCGACCTCCGACTGCTGGGCGGCGATGTCAGGCGCCGTTTGGACGAGGGGGTGGGTCGCGGTCGCCTGGGCCGCGGAAAAGACCGTAGTCAGCGTGCTGTCGCACGCGTCGCGTCAGGGGACCGGCCGCGGTTGCAGCGACGTTTCAGGACCACCCGCGACGGCCGACCTCTCGCAACGATGCAACGCGCAGACCGCCCGACACGCGTCCGCGCGTTACCCATCGACCGGGAGACTGTGGTCATGACCACGGCCCAGATCCTGATGCTGGCGGCAGAGGCGATGACCTACGACGCCGTGGTCGTCCTGTGGGTCACCCGTCGCGGGACGCAACCGGTCCTGATGCCGCGCGCCCTCGGCCGGCGCTCGGCTTCCGGGCCCGGCCCCGGCGCGACCGAGACCAAGGTCCCGGGTCATGACCCTTGGACATCCGCCGCACGGGCCCGTTCCGGCAGCTGACGGTTCGCGATGTCACCCGGCTCAGTCTCGACCGACCCGCGAGAACCGAGGTGACTCGGGCATTCGTCATCGGACGCAGGCGCAAGGGTCGCAGGAACGGACAGGTCGTGCGCGAGGTGGAGCGCGCTTTGCGGGCGGGCGGCTGGACCACCGACAGCAAGCTGGTGTCGAAGAAGCGCGAGATCCGCGAGGCGACGGCCTCGAAGGTCTCGGCGCGCTACGACGTCGTCGTCGCGGTCGGGGGCGACGGATCGGTCGGCCAGGCGGTCGCGGCGCTGGCGCGCACCAAGGTCGCGCTCGGCATCGTGCCCACCGGCACCGGCAATCTGCTCGCGGGCAACCTTGCACTCCCGAACGATCCGGCCGACGCCGCGCGAGTCATCCTGACCGGACGCAGACGGGTGATCGACGTCGTCGGCGCGACCCTTGGCCGCGAGAAGCGCGATTTCGTCATCGCCTGCGGCATCGGCTATGACGCCGAGGTCATGGACGCGACCCACAAGGGCCAGAAGCTGCAATGGGGCAAGGCGGCATACATTGCCAACGCCATCGGGCAGGTCGGCGAGATCCGGAACGTCACCCATGAGATCACCCTGGACGGAGAGTCGCGAACCATCGACGCGTCGCAGGTCTTCATCGCCAATTTCGGCCGGTTGCTCCCCGTCGTCGAGCCGCGCCAGGCGATCCGTCCTGACGACGGGCTGCTGGACGTCATCGTCGTGAGCGCGTCGGGTGTCCTGCCGGGTCTCGTCGCAACCTGGGAAGTCCTGCGCCAGAAGAGAACCGGCGTCAGCGGCGGTGGACATGTCTTCCGGGCACGGGCGAGCCGGATCCGGGTCGAGACGAAAGCGCCGCGACTCGTCGAAGGCGACGGCAGCGTCATCGGCAGCACACCTCTCAGCGTCAGGGTCCTGCCCAAGGCGCTGACGGTCCTCGTGCCACGTCGATGACTGCCCGGCCGCGCGCAGGGATCGAGCGCGCCGACGCGCGTCCCGAGCACCACCCGCAGATCCGGGCCGCAGACCCTGGCGCTGGTCCTGTTCGCCGTCATGGGCCTCGGCGCGTTCAGCTTCCTCACCTGGCTCATGTGGAGCCACGGCCAGGTCCGGCTTCGACCAGCCGCTGCTGACTCTCGCCCGCACGTGGACCGCCTACACGCCCGAGTGGGCATTCCTGTCGGAGGCCGCGAACCTGCCACTCGTCGCGCTCGGCGTCGGGACGGTCCTCTGGCTGTTCTGGCGTCACGATCGGCGGGGCGCCCTGCTGGTGATCCTGGTCCTGGCCGCCGCGACCGCCGGCAGCGAAGCGGTCAAGCAACTCGTCTCCCGGCCGCGGCCTCCGGGCAGCGACACCGTCGTGCCCGGCGTGATCTACAGCTTCCCGTCTGGCCACGTCCTGAATCGGTGACCGTGCTCGGCATCATCGCGGTCCTGCTCTGGCGCAGTCGACTGCCGCTCGCGCTGCGCGTCGCGTTCCCGATCGGGGTCTCGATCTTCGTCGTCCTCGTCGCCGTCGCTCGGGTCGCCATCAACGCCCACTATCCGAGCGACGTCCTCGCGGGCCTTCTGGCGGGGGTCGGCATCCTCGCGATCTTCATCCTGCTGTCGGAGCGGCGCGGTGGCGTGGCGCGGCCGACGGACGAGCCGCGAACGGGCGATCGAACGCTCACGAGCATGGCGCATCAAGCAGCGGCCGGGGATCGCGCCGGTGAGGTCGGCCCGTCAGCCTTGGACGGGCACAGCGGCCCACGCAGCGATGTCGAGCGGCCGATCTCGCAGCCGAACGCGAGCGCCGCGCCCGAGCGTGCCCCGGAACGAGACCTTGTCCTCCTCGATCGTCATCGCGGCAGGGTTCCTCGGGGTGGCCGCATGTCTGCTCGTACTCGGGACGCTCGCGGAAGCGATCCGCGACGAAGAGCTCAACGCCCTCGACGCCTTCGCGTCGCCGTTCCTGCATGGGCTGGCGTCGCCTCAGCTCGACCTCGTCATGCGGAGCGCCACGTTCCTCGGGTCGAACGAAGTGGTCGTGCCGGCCTTCATCCTCATCGCGGTCGGGCTGATCGTGATCCACCGGCTTCGCGAGGCGTTGTTCCTCGCTGTGGTCGTGCTCGGCAGCCTTGCCCTTAACGGGGCGATGAAGCTCTTCTTCGAGCGTCCCCGGCCGCAGCTCCCGTGGTCGCAGGTCCTGCCCGACTTCAGCTTCCCGAGCGGGCATTCGATGATCTCGCTTGCGTTCCTGCTCGGACTGGCCATCGTCATCTGGCAGGTCCGCGGCAGCAGGTGGGGCCGGGTCGCCGTCGTCGCGGCCTGGTCGGTGGGGTCGTCGTGGGGACGAGCAGGATCTACCTGGGCTACCACTACCTGACCGACGTGATCGGTGGCCTGGCGGCCGCGACGCTGTGGATCCTGGTCGTCGTCGGCGCGTTCAGCTGGGGCCAGCATCTGCTCGATGGTCGGCGTGGTTCGCCTGATCCGCAGCCCGTTGATAGGCCAGATGTCGGTCTGACGTCCCCCGCCCGCAGCCCGACCCATACCGTCTGATCGCAGCCTGCTCTGATAGCGGAGGCTCGGCGATGACGGAGATCCTGGTCCAGCTCGGCGCCTCGTTCGGCGCGGTGGTCGCGGCCGCTCCGGTGCAGATCGGTGCTCGTCTGATCGTCGTGTCCATCCTTCTCGTGTGGGTCGCCGCCGCGATCTGGATCTTCTTCGATGGCCGGAGCCGGATGACCGGCCACCTCGGGCCATATCTCGCCGCCGGGGCGGCGATCATCGCCACACCAGTTCTCGCGCCCCTCGTCTGGAGCCTCTACCGTCTCCTCCGACCGCGGTGGACCGCGCAGGAGGCGGCCCAGAGGCGCCGCAGTGCGTTGGTCCCCGCAGCGGCGGCGCCGAGGAGGCCAATGTGTCCCGCCTGCCAGCGGGAGACGGACGTCGGCTTGCAGACCTGCCCGTACTGTTCGACCGAGATCGGCCAGCCGTGTCCGCGTTGCGCGGCCGTCGCCGGTCACTCCTGGACCATCTGCGCGTTCTGCGCATACGACCTCTGGCTGGAAGATCCGGTGGTGGCGCCGGTGGCGGAGCCGCAGGTGCTCGGCCCGCATCACCGCCCGGCCCAGGCGATCCGTCCGATACCGCTCGGCTGACCTCTGCTCCGACCTCGCCACCAGATCCGCTGAGGGCGTCGTCATCGGCGACCGGGCAGGCGGGGCTCACCGGGGCAAACCTTGAAACTCGACCCGGCTCAAGGCGAGGGTGCCGTATGACTGCTCCACGGCTGGGGAAGGCCGGCCCTCGATGACGACCCCGGCCACGGCGGCCCATCACGAGTGGCGCTTCCGGCCAGGTCGCGGCGCTCGGAGGCTGAGCCCGGCGCGACTGGGGCCCGGCGCGGCCGCCAAGAGCCAGCCCCGCGCGAACCGGGTGTTGCCTCGTGTCAACGGATCGCGCACGGCGCGACCGGCTGGAATCGGCTGACGCCCGTTGACACCGGTCGGGCACCGTCGCATCCTCTGGACACTCGAAAACCCTGACCCAAGGGGTCCCGGGACACGTGGGGGTCGATGCCCGCATCCCCTCGTGTCGCACGAGCGTTCCATCGTCCGTGGAGGAGGAGAGTCGGCCCGCGGCCGCTCCTGGAGGTACCACCGATGTCCGCATCGTCCCGCCCTGCGAGGTCCGACGGCCTTCGAGCCCGGCTCCGGGTGATCGCCGGTTCGGCCATCCTCCTCGGGACACTGATCCCGGCGGCCGGGCCGTTGCCCGTCGCGGCGAGTCACACGCCCGCGCCTGCCTCCGTGACCGTCGCAGGCGACCTCCAGTCGGAGATCGGCTGCGGAGGCGATTGGGACCCGGGCTGCTCTGCGACGCACCTGACCTACGACGCGACTGACGACGTGTGGCAGAACACGTTCAGCGTCCCCGCCGGCGACTGGCAGTACAAGGCGGCGATCAACAACGCGTGGGACGAGAGCTACGGTCTCCACACCGGCCCCGACAACGTCCCGTTGTCGACCGCTGCGACGACGAACGTCAAGTTCTACTACGACCACAAGTCGCACTGGATCACCGACAACCACTCCTCGGTGATCGCGGTCGCGCCGGGCAGCTTCCAGCACGAACTCGGTTGTCCGGGCGACTGGGACCCCTCGTGCCTGCGGTCGTGGCTCGAGGACGTCGACGGCGACGGCGTGTACACGCTCGAGACGACGGCCCTGACGGCCGGAAGCTACGAGACGAAGGTCGCGATCAACGAGTCGTGGGACGAGAGCTACGGCCAGGGTGGAGGCCCTGCGAATATCCCCTTCACGGTCCCGACCGACAACGCGAAGGTGACGTTCCGCTATGTCGCCTCGACCCACATCCTGACCGTCAGCGCCGGCCACGGTCACGACAACAACGTCGAATGGGATGGACTCCGACACGACTCCCGCTCGGATGTCTACCGGACACCGGGTGGCGCGGTCCCGGCCGGTACCCCAGTGACGATCCGGTTCAGGACCTTCCATGACGACGTGACGTCGGTGAGCGCGCGCTTCTTCAGCGTCAACCTGGCCGGCCAGGAGATCGTGCCGATGTCGATCGCGGCGTCGGGCGTGCCGTGCTACCAGGCAGGGCTGGAAGCGGAGACGTGCGACTTCTGGCAGCTGACGATGCCCCCACGGATCGCCGACCAGCCGGACAACCTGTGGTACCGGTTCATCGTCACCGACGGCACCGACACCGACTACTACGCCGACGACACCGCCGCGCTCGACGGCGGCCTTGGCGCGGCGACCGACGACCCGGTCGACAACTCCTGGGCGCTGATGCAGTACGTGCCCGGCTTCACCGCCCCCAAGTGGGCCAAGGACGCCGTCATCTACCAGATCTTCCCGGACCGGTTCCGCAATGGCACGCACAAAGAACGATCCCCAGACCGGTGACCTCCGCTACGACGATCCGGTGCTGAAGCTCGATCTGGGGCGTCAAGCCCGAGGGCTACTGCCGGAATTACGCGGACGGCGACACCAACTGCCCGTGGCGCTTCGATACCACGCCGCCTGACTACAGCCCGACCAAGGAGTCGCCGCGCGGCCGCGACTACTACGGCGGCGACCTCAAGGGCGTGGACAAGGAGCTGCCCTACCTCGAGAAGCTCGGCGTGACGGCGATCTACTTCAACCCGATCTTCGACGGCGGCTCGAACCACGGGTACGACACCCAGGACTACCTGAAGGTCGATCCCTATTTCGGGACGCAGAAGGACTTCGACGACCTGATCAAGCACGCCAAGTCGCACGGGATCCGGGTGATCCTCGACGGGGTCTACAACCACATGTCGTCCGACAGCCCGCTGTTCGACCGGTACCACCACTACACCTCGGTCGGTGCCTGCGAATTGGCCACGTCGCCGTATCGCTCGTGGTTCACCTTCCACGACGTCGCCGCGGGCACAGGGACCTGCGTCTCCTCGACCGGGCAGGCGGACTCGGCGACCTATGACGGATGGTTCGGGTTCGACTCGATCCCGGTGCTGACCAAGTCGCAGCCGGCGGTCCAGGAGTACTTCCTGACCTCGAAGGACAGCGTCGCCAAGCATTGGATCAAGGAAGGCGCGTCGGGCTGGCGTCTCGACGTCGCCGGCGATGCCTCCTTCCCGAACGGCTACTGGGAATCGTTCCGAGCGGTCGTCAAGAAGGCGGACCCGCAGGCGCTGACGATCTCCGAGACCTGGCAGAAGGATTCGCACCCTCCTGCGGATGCTCCGCGGCGACCGGCTCGATACGACGATGAACTACCGCCTGCGCGATGCCGTGCTCGGGCTGCTCGCTCCCGGGAACTTCGATCCGAAGGGCTTCGCCGACAGCGGCCACCAGATCAGCGTGTCGGCGTTCGCGAACCGGCTCGCGTCGACCCGCGAGGACTATCCGGACGCGGCCTACTACTCGCTGATGAACCTGCTCGACAGCCACGACACGCCGCGGCTCCTGTGGACGCTCACCGCGGGCCCCGAGACGACCGCCGGACGCGAGGAGACGCCGTCCAGCCGTGGCGGCCGGGAAGCTGCGCGTCCAGCTCGCGTCGTTGATCCAGTTCACGGTCCCGGGCGCGCCGACCGTCTACTACGGCGACGAGGTCGGCATGACCGGTTACGACGACCCGGACGACCGGCGCACGTATCCGTGGGCCGACCTGGGCGGCTCGCCCGACACGGCGATGCTGGCCCACTACACGTCGCTGGCCGCGCTCCGCGACAAGGTCAAGGCGCTGACGGACGGCGACTTCAGGGTCCTCCTCGCCGATGACGCGGCTCAGACGGTCGCCTACGGCCGCCGGACGGACGACTCCGCCGCGATCGTCGCGGTCAACCGGTCGTCGTCGAGCCAGACGGTCTCGATCCCGGTCTGCGGGCTACCTGCCGGACGGCACCACGCTCGATCGGCGCTTCGGTGTCGGGGTCGCGGCATCGGGCTCCGTGTCGGTCGCCGGCGGGGCGGTCGAGGTGACGCTCCCGCCGATGTCCGGCGCTCGTCCTCGCGACGGGCAAACACGTCGATCTCAAGCCACCGAAGGCGCCGACCGGACCTGCAGGTGACCGGCGAAGGCGACGGGAGCGCCACGGTCGCCTGGAACGCGGTCGGCGGGGCCGCCGGCTACGACGTCTGGGTCAGCCCGCTGTCGGGCGGCGGCTACGTCAAGGCCAATTCCGCTCCCGTGACGGCCACGTCGTACACGCTCACGGGCCTTGCGCAACGCCAGGCGCGCCTACATCGTCGTCCGCGCCCTCGATGCGGCCGGCAATGCCAGCGGCCCGTCCAACGAGGTCGTGGCGATCCCGCATCTCATCGTCGGCTGGGCGAATCTCCAGTGGCCGCCGACGCTGAACCATACGATCTCGGCGGTGAACCGGACGGACAACGTCTACGGCCAGGTCTGGATCGATGGCGTGACCAACCAGCCCGGCGCGACGCCAGGGCTGGTCGCCCAGCTCGGGTTCGGGCCTGACGGCTCCGACCCATCGGGCAATACCGGCTGGACCTGGGTCGACGCCAGCTTCAATACCGATGCGGGCAACAACGACGAGTTCGTCGCGTCGCTCCTGCCGGACACGACCGGCGTCTTCGACTACGCCTATCGCTACAGCGTCACCGACGGCCGCGACTGGATCTACGCCGACCTCGACGGGATCGGGAACGGCTACTCGCCCGACCAGGCCGGGTACGCTGACCGTCAACTCGAGCGGCGACACGACCGCGCCGGCGACGCCCGCCGACCTCCGCACGGTGTCGGCCTCGCCCGCCGGGATCGAGCTCGCCTGGGATGCCGTGACGGGCGATCCGACCCTCTACGGCTACGAGGTGCGCCGGAGCGCGACGAGCGGCGGTCCGTACACGACGATCGGGACGACGACTGCGGCGTCCTTCAACGACACCGGGGTCACCGAGGCCCAGACATACTCCTACGTCGTTCGCTCGGTGGACACGTCGTTCAATCGGTCCGGCCCCTCGAGCTGAGGTGACGGCCACGGCGGAGCTCCGGACCGTGACGCTGCACTTCAACGTGACCGTGCCGGCGACCACCGACGGCACGGGCCGGTCCGTCTACATCGCCGGTTTCCTCGACCGGCTCGACGGCAACCTCCCGCAATGGGACCCGGGAGGGGTATCGCTCACGCGCGCCGACGCGACGCACTGGACGATCACCTTCACCGGCAAGGAATCGACCCAGATCGAGTACAAGTACACGCTTGGCGACTGGGACCACGTCGAGAAGGACGGTGCCTGCGGGGAGATCAACAACCGGCAGCTGACGTTGAGCTACGGCGCCACGGGCACCCAGACGGTCAACGACACCATCGGCAACTGGAGGAACGTCGCGCCCTGCGGAAACTGATCCCGAGTGCGCTGATCCCGGCGCCGGCCGCCGTGGCCGGGGCCGGGGCGGCGCCGGGCGGCGCCGCGGCGCGGGCGGCGCGTGGCGAGCGCTCGCGCCAGGACGCTTCGAGGCTGCTCCCCACGTCCGGGGCCCAGCCGAGCGCGAAGCTGCCCGACGCGGGATGCTCGACGACGGTCGCGTGGGCGATCCCGTCGACGAACACGATCAGTGTCCCGGGGACGAACGGAGTGGCCGTCTGGAAGACGGTCGCCACGCCATCGGGCTCGGCGACGAGCTCGTACGAGTGCCATTCCGTCGCCGCGCGCGCGCCTCGGTGAGGCCCAGGAACGCGATGACGACACCGACCGGGGCGAGGGCCAGGGCAAGCGGCTGGAGGAAAAGCCAGCCGAGCACCCCGGCCGCGGCCACGGCCACGCCGGTGACGACGTAGCGCGTCGAGCGCGTCATGGAGTTCTCAATGGCGCCGCCAGCCCGACCGAGGGTCAGTAGACCTCGGGGACGAACGTCTGGTCCGTGATGGGCGGGCGGATGTAGCCGTCGTCGGGCTGTCGTGGCGGGAGCTCGATGGGATCCGGCGTCAGGTCCTGGTACGGGATCAGGCCCAGCAGATGACGGATCAGGTTGAGGCGCGCCCGCTTCTTGTTGTCGGCGTTGACGACGTACCACGGAGCCTGCTTGATGTCGGTGTACGCGAACATCTCGTCCTTGGCTCGCGAGTACTCGGCCCAGCGGGCACGTGACTCGAGGTCCATCGGGCTCAGCTTCCAGCGCTTGGTCGGGTCCTCGATCCTGCTCTGGAACCGTCGCTCCTGCTCTGCATCGCTCACCGAGAACCAGTACTTGACGACGACGATCCCGGAGCGGACGAGCATCCGCTCGAACTCGGGGACGGACCGGAAGAACTCGCGGTACTCCTCGTCGGTGCAGAACCCCATCACGTGTTCGACACCGGCGCGGTTGTACCAGCTGCGGTCGAAGAGCACGATCTCGCCGGCGGCCGGGAGGTGCGCGACGTAGCGCTGGAAGTACCACTGGGTCTTCTCACGCTCGGTGGGGGTGCCGAGAGCGACCACCCGGGCATAACGGGGGTTGAGGCTCAGGGTGACGGTCTTGATGGCGCCGCCCTTCCCCGCGGCATCGCGACCTTCGAAGACCAGGACGACCTTCATGCCTTCGTGGCGGATCCACTCCTGCAGCTTGACCAGCTCGATCTGGAGGGTGGACAGCTCGCGCAGATACGCCTTGTTGGAGAGTGTCCGGACCGTCGCGCCGAGCTCCTCGACGGGCGGGTCGGACCAGACGTTGGCCAGCTGGACGCTCTGCTTCTCCTGCTCCGCCTTCGACTTCGGCATGTTCGACCTCCCGGGTGTCGCCGGCCTCATGACTGGTGCCGCCGCCGATCCTCCGAGCCTACCCGGTCCGACTCGGTGGTGCCAGCCCGATCCCGGTGCGCGAGCGACGTCGCGGTGCCCTGCCGACGGTCATGGTTCAGGCGCGGCGCCCGGTGAACCCGCGAGGTAATCGTGGAGGACCGTCCCGCCCACCAGCGAGAACGAGGCGCGCCAGTAGAAGCCATCGAGGAACTCGCGCACCGGCAGCCGATGGACGGGCGCTCCGGCGTTCGGACGGAGCTCGACCGTGGACGGCCCCTGCCAGCACTCGTCCACGGTGACGTTCGCCAGCTCCCGGGCCACCAGCTGGAGGACCGCCATCCCGCCGTCGATGTGCGGGATGGCCTTCAGGTTGATGTTCGTCCGCATGTCCACGTTCTCGATGAGCGCATCCAGGCTCGACTCCCGCGGCTTGTAGGGCAGGGTCGCGGTGATGATGTCGATGCCGTTCATGGTCACCGTGCCGACGTGGAGGTCGCCGCGCGTCTCGAGCGAGATCGTGGCCGCGCGCTTCGGCTGCCCCTGGACCTCGCGGCCCTGCGCGATCGCCCGGTCGTTGTCGAGGAAGAACCACGGGGAGTAGGCGCCACGGACTCCGGTGACGCCTTCCTCGCCGGGCAGTGTGCAGCCGACCATGATGTTGCACTCGTGCAGGTCGGCTCCCAGCCCCGGCACGTCCCCCCACCGGGCGATGTGGAACAGGACGACGTCGCCGAGCGGCTCGAGCGGGGCCGGAAGCAGTGCCCGGATGGCGTCGGCATCGGTCCGGTACTGGATCGAGAGGAGCTCGGAATCCCGGAAATGGATCGGATAGCGCGGATAGGTCGGCGCGTCGCGCGGCGTTGACCAGACAGACGATGGCTCCGGGAACGTATCCTGTCCAATCATGCCAACGATTGTCCTCCTGGCTGACCGCGCGACGAGTGCGCCCTCGCGTGGCGGCGTGTGTGCCCTCGCGAAGTATGTGGAAGCCGGGGGCGAGTCGTGAGACAGGTCCTGATGCCGGCGATCGGCGTGACCATGGCCGAGGGCACCCTGATCGCGTGGCTCAAGCAGGAAGGCGACGCCGTGGCCGCGGGCGACATCGTCGCCGAGCTGGAGACCGACAAGTCGACCCTCGAGATCGAGAGCCCGGTCGCCGGGGTCGTGGCGCGCCTGCTCGTGGCCGAAGGCGATGCGGTCGATCCGGGACAGGCGATCGCCGAGATCGCCGAGGCGGGCGACGCATGACCGATGAGCGCTCCGGCGCCACGGCGACCGGGCACGCCGCCGCCGAACCAGTCGCCCGCGAACGCCGCCGGCGAGCCCTCCACCGTCCTGCCGCCGCCGGACCCGCTCGACCTCGACGGCCTCGGCCGCGAGAACCTCGCCGAGTGGCTCGAGACCATGATCCTGATCCGCGAATTCGAGACCGCCTGCGACCCGCTGGCACTGGCCGGCAAGGTGATCGGCGGGATCCATTCCTCGGCAGGCCAGGAGGCCGTCGCCGTCGGCGCCATGCGAGCCCTCGAGCCGCAGGACCAGGTCGCCGGCTCGCACCGATCGCACCACCACGCCCTTGCCCGGGGGCTGCCTCCCGCCGGCGTCATGGCCGAGCTGTACGGCCGCGCGACCGGTGTGAGCGAGGGCCGTGGCGGGAGCATGCACCTGCGCGACTGGGGGGTCGGGTACGCGGGCGGGAACGGGATCGTGGGCGCAGGCGTCGGGCTCGCCATGGGCCTCGCCCTCGCAGCGAAGCTGCAGGGGCGTGACCGGGTCGCTGTCGGGTTCGTCGGCGACGGCGGCATGAACACCGGACGGACCTGGGAGTTCATCAATCTCGCGGTCGTCTGGCGGCTGCCGCTGATCGTGGTCTGCGAGAACAACCTGTACGCCGTCGAGACGCCGAGCACCCGACTGACCGGCGGAACCTCGATCGTGGAGCGGGCGTCGGGCTTCGGGATCCACGCCCTGTGCGTGGACGGGCAGGACGTGACTGCGGTCCACCGAGCCGTGACCGCGGCGCGCCGCCGGGCGATCGACGGCGAGGGCCCGACCTTCATCGAGGCTCGGACATACCGCTACGAGGGCCATAGCACCGGGCAGGTCATCACCTATCGCACCGCGGCCGAGCTGGATGAATGGAAGAGGTCTCGTGACCCGATCAGCCGCCTTGCCCAGGCGATGCGCGAGGCGGGCCTGGCGGACCTCGACGAGCAGGCGGCCATCGAGACGCGGGTCGCCGGGCGCGTCGCCGAGGCCATCGCGTTCGCCGAGGCGTCGCCGCTGCCGTCGACGGACGATGCCGCCGCCGACGTGACCGGGATCGACCTGCGCGTGCGGGGAAACGCATGACCCCGATCACGTATTCCCGGGCCTTCTCGGAAGGCGTGCGCGAGGAGATGGCTCGCGACCCGAGCATCTTCATCCTCGGCACGGACCTGCTGTCGCGCGGCGGGAACTTCGCGCAGCTGGTCGGGGTCGGCGCGGAGTTCGGGCCCGAGCGCGTCCGCGACACGCCGATCTCGGAGGCCGCGATGGTCGCGGCCGGCGTCGGTGCCGCGGTCGGTGGGATGCGCCCGATCGTCGACCTGAACTTCCTGGACTTCGCGTTCGGCGCGATGGATGAGATCGTCAACCAGGCCGCCAAGATGCGGTACATGCTCCGGGTCCCGGTGCCCCTGGTCATTCGGGCGAGCTATGGCGTGACCCTCTACGCGATGCAGCACAACAACTCCATCGAGACCTGGTTCGCCCACACGCCGGGGCTCATCGTCCTGATGCCGGCGACGCCCGCGGACACCAAGGGACTCATCAAGTCCGCCCTGCGGGGCGAGGACCCGGTGATCTTCCTGATGCACAAGCGCCTCGGCGGCAGCCGGGGCGAGGTCGGCGGGCCGGACGACCTCGTGCCGATCGGGCAGGCGCGCATCGCTCGCCCAGGCCGTGACGTGACGGTCGTGACCTACGGCGGGATGCTGCCGGCCTGCATCAAGGTCGCCACGAGATTGGCCGACGAAGGCACCGAGGTCGAGGTCATCGACCTGCGCTCGGTGATGCCGCTCGATCTCGACCTCATCGAGGCGTCGGTCAGGCGGACGGGCCGGGTCGTGGTCGTCGGCGAGGCGCCGCGCTTCCTCGGCGTCGGAGCGGAAATCTCGGCGTCCATCGGTGAATCCCTCTTCCACGTCCTCCGCGGGCCTGTCGTGCGGGTCGGGGCGGCCCACTCCCCCATCCCCCACAGCCCGGTCCTGTTCGCCGCGCTGGTCCCGGGCGAAAGCGATATCGAGCGGGCGGTCCGTGGCGCGCTTGGAGCCGGCGCGACCCCCAGCGCCGTCACCCCGGAGGCCGCGACGTGACCCCGCCCGTCGTCGTGGTTCCCGAGGGGATGTGGGAGCAGGCGGCGATCGACGCCGAAAACGAGCGCGGGCGGCTCAGGTTGGTCAGGCGCCCATTCGGCGGTCCCGAAACGGTCGCGGACTTCAGCGCCGACGCAGACGCGGTTTTGATCTCGATCCACTCGATGCCTGCGGAATCGATCGCGGGACTCGCGCCGTCCGTCCGGATCATCGGTCGGTCGGGCATCGGCCTCGACGCGATCGACCTCGAGGCGGCGCGCGCCCGGGGCGTCGCCGTCTTCCACACGCCCGACTACTGCACGACTGAAGTGGCCGATCACGCGGCAGCGCTGATCCTCGCGCTCTGGCGCCGCTTGTTCGCCGCCGATGCTGTTGCCAGACGCGACTGGCCGGCGTGGCGCTCCATCGGGGTGATCCGGCCGCTGTCGGAGGCCACCCTCGGGGTCGCTGGATGCGGGCGCATCGGGCGCGAGGTGATCAGGCGGATGGCTCCGTTCGGGATGCGGATCCTGGCCTTCGACCCATGGATCGACGAGCCGCCGGCGCCCGCCGAGCTCGTGGCTACCTTCGACGAGGTTCTCGCGGCATCGGACGTCGTGACGCTGCACAGCCCGCTCACGAACGACACGCGGGGGATGGTGGGCGCTGCCGAGCTTGCGCGAATGCGGCCCGGTTCCTTCCTCGTCAACGTGTCGCGCGGCGGGCTCGTCGACGAGGCAGCCCTCGCCGAGGCGCTCTCGTCGGGTCATCTCGGCGGTGCCGCGATCGACGTGCTCCCCACCGAGCCGCCACCGCCCGACTCGCCGATCTTCGCTGCGCCCAACACCATCATCACGCCACACACCGCGTGGTACTCCGTCGCGGCCGAGAAGCGTGCCTTCGAGGAGACGATCGAAGGCGTGACGGCCTATCTGAGCGGAGTCGAACCGACTGTGGGGCGGCTCGCGGTTCGTCCCTGAGGGCACTCACCTCAATACATGACGAACCCGCCCGTGACGTTGACGTCCTCGCCGGTGATGAACCTCGAGTCCCGGCCGAGCAGGAACACGATCACGCTCGCCACCTCGTCGGCCGTTGCGGCGCGCCCGAGGGGCGCCTGTGGGGCGCGCCGGTGGAAGCGAAGCTCGTCCGGGGCGCCCAGTGCGGCGAGCGTCCGGTCGATCTGCTCGTACATCGGAGTGTCGACCACGCCCGGACACACGGAGTTGACGCGGATCGCCGGCGCCAGGGTGAGCGCCGCCGACCTCGTGAGGCTGATCACGCCGGCCTTGCTCGCGTTGTAGGCGGCGGTGTAGGAACTGGCGATCTTGCCCGCCATCGAGGCCAGGTTGACGACGCTGGGCGACGGGGCGGCTCGCAGCAGCGGGAGCGCAGCCTGGAGCATCAGGTATGTCCCGATGACATTGATCCGGTAGGTGGTCGCCCAGTCGTCGACGGTCAGGTCCTCGAACGGCACGATGCGCACGACCCCCGCCGCGTTCACGAGACCGTCGAGGGCCCCGGTTCGCTGGGCGATCGCCTCGAGTGCGGCCGTGACCGCGGCGGGGTCGGCGACATCGATGACGAACGGCTCGGGCCGTGGTCCGTCGAGCCCGTCGAACGCGGTCTGGAGCCTGGCTGCATCACGATCGAGGGCGAAGACGCGATGCCCGTCGCGTGCGAGCACGGTCGCGGTCGCGAGCCCGATCCCGCTCGCTGCGCCGGTCACCAGGTAGCTGCCCATGCCGTCGATCTCCATCGCGATGGTGTGCCCGTCTCGGCGAGCGGCCGTCGACGCCGACCCTACCGCAGCGCGAGACCGGCCGCGGCTCGATCGCGAGGAAGCGCCTCGTCAGGACGCGGGCAGCGGCGCTCGCCGCTCGCCTTACCAGTACCGCGGTCGCCTCGGGGCCTCCACCAGCCCGAAGGCCTGGTCTCCGTGCCCGGCGGTCAGCCCGGCTCGGGGCCTGCCAGGGGCCACGTCCGGGTCGTTCCGTCGGGCGAGGTGAAGGAGCCGTCGGGCTGGAGGCTCCAGTCGTCGTCGGGATCGACGTAGTCGACGGCTTCCCAGCCGTCGGCGCCGAACATCAACGTCGAGCCCGCGTCCCCGACCCCCATCTCTTCCTCGACGCCGCGATCGAGGGCGATGCGCTCATCCATGCCACACCTCCTGTCGGCGAAGGCCGTCCGCTCGAATCGTCCGCTCGGGCGGGGCGGACGGTTCGATGGTAGGCGCTCGCGCCCCCGACAGGAAGTCCATCGCCGGCGGCAAGGGCGACCGGTGGAAGGCGGCGGGGCCCGGTGTCGACCACCCTGCGGTCCTGGGTTTGGGCGGCGGCCCCTCGCCCCCGGACGAGGGGCCGCGCCCGTGGGATTGCGCGAAGGAATCCTAGGAGTACGAGTGCGTCACGCCGCGGTGTCCCGGCCCGTGGTGGGAACCATCTCCGCCTCACCCGGACCACCGCGCATCGGCGCGCCGGCGCCGTCCTCCTCGTATCGGGGCAGTCGCGCCGGGGGCATCTCCTCGTCGACGTAGGGCGCGAGGGTGAACCCGAACTCTGCGCCGCCTTCAGGGCGTGTCCGGCACCAGATCTTCCCGCCCATCGCCGAAACGAGCTGGCGGCAGACGAAGAGCCCGATCCCGGCACCCGCAACCGCCGTCCGCTGCGTCGAGCGGTAGTAGAGCCCGAACAGCTGGTCGGCCTCCTCCGGCGGGAAGCCCGGACCGTCGTCACGGACAGCCACCGTCACCCATGGATCGTCGTAGCTGACATCGACGACGACATTCGCCTCGTCGCCGGCGTACTTGGCCGCGTTGGCCAGCAGGTTTCGCATGATCTGGGCGAGGTGATCCTCGTCGGCGGACACGACCGGGATCGGGCCGTCGATCTCGAGCCCGATCGTCGCCGACGGCCAGAGCCCGCGTTCCCGGGCGATGACCTCGCGCAGGACGCGGTCGACCAGGACGGGTCGCAGTCCGAAGAAATCGGCACCACGCTCGACACGCGCCAGGATCAGAAGGTTCTCGATCATCCGCTGGAGCCGCTCGGATTCGGCGGCCAGCCCGGTGAGGAGCTCCGTGCGAGTCTCGTCGTCGAGCTGCATGGCTCGCCTGGCGAGGACCTGGGCGCCACCGTAGATGGAGGTGATGGGCGTCCGCAGCTCGTGCGACAGGATCCCGATGAAGCGGTCACGGATCTCGTCGGCTTCATGTCGCCATGTGACGTCGGAGATGAGGGCAAGCCGGCTTGGCCGGCCCTCGAGCTCGAAGCTCTTGAGCGCTACCTCGGCTGGGAAGGTCGTGCCATCGGCTCGGTGGGCGGTGGTCTCGATGCGGCGCACCTCGTCGTCGTCGGAAAGCGGTTCCAGACTGTAGGTACCGGCGAGGTCGACGAGCTCGCCGAGGGATCGGCCCACGAGGTCGTTCACGTGATGACCGAACAGCTCGGCAGTCGAGTCCGTGCTCCAGCTGATCCGGCCGTCTTCGTCGGTGGCGAGGACCGCGTACGGATGCGCCTCGAGGAGCGCGCGAAAGCGTGCCTCGCTGGCCCGAACCGCGGCCGACTGCTGGAGGTCCACGAGCGAAGCCCGCAGACGCTTGACCGCCCGTTCGTGGGCCACGGAGCGCACCGTCAGGGAGCCGAGCAGGGTCAGAACGGCCACATCGTCCTCGACGAACAGTGGCCGCCCGTCGAGGTAGGCGTGGAGGACGGCGGATTCGCCGTCGGCCTCGAACGGGATCGCCACGACGGTCCGTCCCCCCGACGACCACGCCTCGTCGTCGATCTCGGGGGCCGGGGAAGGTTCCCCGAGGCCATCCTGTCGCGCATCGACTGGACGCCCGTCCTGGTCGCGGATCACGACCGTGCGGGCACCGAGGATGGTCTGGGCCGCGACCTCGAGCCGGTTCCACAGTGCCGCCGCGGGCTCTGCGCCGACACCGGCCGTCACGACCGATCGGGTCAGGTCGAATGCCACGGCACGGTGAACGAGGCCGGTGAGCCAGCGCGGCGGAAGGAAGGCCGCGAGATACCCGAGGCCCGCCAACAGGGCGAGCACACGACTCATGAGCGTGACGGTGGTGCTTGCCGTTCCGCCGGAGGAGGCCGCGCCGAGTCCCGCGATGACGATGGTGAGCCCGAACATGGCCGTCCCGATGGCGGCGAGCAGGAGCCGGACGCGCGGCAGGCCGAGTCGACGCCGCGCAAGTCGCACCATCTGCGCCGCCGCAAGCGCCTCGGCGATCCCGAAGTAAAGGACGAGAAGCAGGATGGCCGGCACGCTCCGGGAATCCGAGGATCAGGAACGCTGCCAGCGACGCGACGAAGCCGATGAGCGCTGCCGCGCGCGCCTGCCACGCGACAGGCGAGATGAGATTCATGAGCCGGACGATCAGGTAGGGCTGGGCGATGAGCGCCGTCAACGCCAGCGGGCGCAGGATCGCCGCGGCATCGGGCCCGACGAACTGGTTGACGATGGAGATCGTGAAGAGGGCAACGGTCGTCGAGAAGACGAGGACGACCGCGAGCTCGAGCGGGGTCGGTTTCTGGAGGTATCGCCAGAGTGCGGCCGCGAAAAGGACATAGAACGCCCCCTGGATGAGCAGCGTCAGGGGGTCCAAGGGCGCGCAAAGCCTCCGTGTCGGGGTCTGACGGCGAATATCGTCCGTCCGCGGCACGGCGGGGCATAACAGGTTCATTGCATTCAGGGAACCGGCGCCCCACTGGGTATTACAGTCGATCGCGGTGTTGCCTCAGCGCGCCGCCATGGCCCCCGATCGCGTCGCCGGCATCCGCCGGGCGTGTCGTTGAAGGGCCATGGTCCGGTCAGGACGAGGCTCCGTCCGCGAACGGCTGGAACAGGTCCGTCACGAGCGCGGCTTGAGGATCGTCCGGAAGCGACCTCCGTGGAACTCGGTGTGAGAGTCGAATTCCATGAGCGAGCCGTCGTCGCGGGGCATCCGAAAGCGCGAGTCGACGACCCCGGCTCGGCGGATGATCGGAAGGAACTCGGCCACTCGGCCGGTACCGCCGGGCGTGACGAACTCCTGCCAGTGATGACCGACCAGCGGGCTGCCCAGGAGCCGCTTCGCCGCTTCGTTGGCGTCCGTGATCAGGGCGTCCCCGTCGTAGGTGACCGTGGGCAGCGCTTCGTCGAGCCACCAGCCCTCTGCCGACGGATCGACCCCCTCCGCATCGCGGTGGACCACCCAGCGCGGGCCGTCGAACTCGACGCGAGCGTGCGGATACAGACGACGGATCCGTAGAGCGAGGCCCTCCACCGTCGGTGCCGGCAAGGCGTGAAGGACCATCCGGACGTAGGCCGCGAAGCCGGCATCCGTCGCCGGCAGGCAGACGACCTGGGACGGCGGCGGGGCGAGCCCGGACCCGATGCCGGGATCCTCGGCCAGGCGCAGGACGCAGGTCATCCTGCCATCGGCTCGAGCGGCGTGGACCTCACACGCGATGGTCTCGCTGCCGGCGGGCCGGACGAGCACCGTGGCCGTCAGGTCGTTTCCGTCGAGCACGACGCGGAGGAGCTCCGCCGCTTCGTCGACGGCACCGGGTGCCACGAGATCCGTAAAGCTCTGAGGGGATGATGGCGACGCCGACAATCCGAGGAGGCTCCGCGCCCCCGCGTTCGCCGTGGAGATCGATCCGTCGGGCTCCACGACGATCTTCGGAAGCTTGGGCGCCTCCCACCACCTGCTGACGTCCGACGGTGTCCACCGACCGTCTCGATAGACGTACCAGATCGGGTGCTCGCCCGACAGCTCGCGAACGCGGACCGTGACCTTCGGAAAGAGCACGGACAACTGGGCTTGGAGCACGAGCGGCCGCGTGGCCTGCCGGCGCCCGACGAGTCGATTGACATGCTCACGGAACCCGGCGTCATCCGACGGGATGGTCTGGACGATGGGCCGTGGTGCGGCACTCAAGGCGGCAGCCCAGCCGGCAAGTCGGCCGGTGCCACGTCAGGGACTACGAGCACTACGAGCACTCTCGATGTGCGCCCCACGCGAACGTCGAGGCGCGCTCGGCGTGACACCTACGTCGGCTGCCGACACGCCGCCGCAGGTGCCGAGGGCGGCCGGGACGGGTCGGTGGAGCGCGCAGGAGTCGATACGACGCGGCGATCCCTGGCCGGAACGAAGGTGTCGGGCAGGCGGATGCGCCCGAGCGATCGCCTCGCCGGGCTGGCGGGCCAGAGGAGTCGCTCGCTCGGTCATGGGCACCTCATGACGAACGCGCACCCGAGACCGCGACGGACGGGATCCGATGGACGTCGTGAGGGCATGTTCGCGGTCGGCCGCTCGCACAGGGCTCGCCAGCCGGACCGCCTGATGATTGCAGCCGCGTTACGGCCTCGACCGCGCCGGGCCGGCGCCGGGCGCCCTCACGCACCGGCGTCGCGACCCGGTGGGTTATGACCGGTTACGCCGAGGTGGCGTCGGCACTCCGGCCCGGCAGGATGCTGCCGTCACGATAGACATACCAAGTTGGATCCTGGCTTCCCCACTGGTCGGCAAGCGGCTCTCGGACGGAGATGGCGATGCGCGGATACCACGTCCGCAGCTGTTCGATGACCTGCCCGGGCGTGACCGGGAGGCCCAGCCGCGTGAGTTCCTCGACGGCGCTCCTGACACGGTCGGGCACCGTGTCATCGCCGTCCGGATAGCAGATGAGACGCAGGGCGAAAGCGGGGCGTCTGGCGGCGTGGTCGCCGATCACGTGAGCATGTTCGGGCTGGTGCCCTCCGACGGTCTTCCGAGCCCGGCGATGCTAGCGCAGCGGATGCTCCCGGTCGGTACCGTAGGGGACGATCGACGTCGCGTCCGTCGACGTAAGCGAATCGTCGGCGTCGGGAAGCATTGACGTCGCATTCGATCGGGCGCACCCTGCCGGACGTCGCGGCGGGGCCGCGTCCGAGAAGTGGATGCGCCACCCCAGGAGGAGAGCGGATGGGATCGCCGGATCCGCGGGCCAATCGGCTGCTGGCGCTCCTGGACGAGGACACGTTCGCTCGGCTCGAGCCGGCCCTCGAGATCGCGCCTCTCGAGGCACGGCAGATCCTCATGCGCCCCGATGCGCCGCTCAGCCGGGGCTACTTTCCCCTGGATGGCGCTGTGTCGATCATCGCATTCGACGCATCGGGTGCCGGCGTCGAGGTCGGGTCCGTCGGGCATGAGGGACTGCTCGGCCTGCCGATCATCCTCGACACCGTCAGCATGCCTCTGCAGGCGATCGTGCAGCTGCCGGGCTCGGCGGCATCGCTTTCGGGAGATGTCCTGCGTGCCGAACACGAGCGCGGCGAAACATTCCACTGGATCGTCGATCGATACGTCGCCGCACTGCTCTTCCAGACGAGCCAGAGCGTGGCCTGCAACCGGCTCCACGACCTTCAGCAGCGGACCGCACGATGGTTGCTGACCATGGTCGATCGCTATGGCAGCGACGAGATGCCGCTCACCCATGACTTCCTGGCGATGATGCTCGGCACGTCCCGCCCGAAGGTGTCGGCCTCGCTCGGTGCGCTGGCGCGGCAGGGCGTCATCCGCAACGAGCGGGGCTCGGTCTGTGTCCTCGACAGGGGCGGGATCGAGGTCGCGACGTGTGAGTGCTACGGCCTCATCCGCGCCGAATTCGAGCGGCTTCTCGGGACCCCTGTCGGCTAGGGAGCGACGACCGAAGTTGGCGCCGGCCGAGCCCGGTCACGATCCGGCTGATGATCGGCTATCCGATCATCGCAGAGCGCTCGTCCTTGACCATCTGCTGCTCGATGGGGGCGGCGGCAGGCGGCTCCACGTCGAGCAGATAGCCGATGCCCTGGAAGGTCTTGATCCGGCCGGGCTCTCCGGGCTCGGCGCCGAGCTTGCGACGGACGCGCGAGACCCAGACCCGCAGGTACTGGAGGTCGTCTCGATACTCCGGCCCCCAGACCTTCGTCAGGAGCTCGCGTGTGGAGGACGACCTTGCCGGCGTTGGCCGCCAGGTGCTGGAGCAGCAGCCACTCAGTCCGGGAAAGCTGCACCAGCTCGCCATTGCGGGTGACCATCCGCCGCTCGAGATCGATCTCGACGTCGTCGAAGGCCAGGATCCCGGCACCGGGCTGCGCGCCAGATGAGCGTCGCAGGACGGCGCGGACACGCGCCGCAAGCTCGTCCGGATGGAACGGCTTGGCGATGTAGTCATCCGCTCCGAGGTCGAGGCCCTTCGCCTTGTCGGCTGTCGAGCCCTTTGCCGTCAGAAGGATCACCGCGACCGGGCGGCGCTCCCGCAGCTGACGCATGACCTCGATGCCGTCGAGGTCCGGCATCACGATGTCGAGGAGGACGATGTCCGGGCGGACATCCTCGGCCTTCTGGAGCGCCTCTTCGCCGCTGTTGGCGGTGACGACGCGGAAACCCTCTTCGCCGAGGGCGATCGAGACCAGCTTGGTGATGCGAGGCTCGTCGTCCGCAACGAGCACGAGTGGCTGGGTACTCACCGGCACCTCCTGGGATTGGTGTCATGGTGACGAATGCGTGTGAACGGCGTTCGCGACCAGGCGATCTCTGCGATGGGTTCGGTCGCCAGCATGGCCGAGGGCTCCGTGCCGCCGAGGGTGCCCGAGCGTTTATACATGTTGCAACGGCATTACAGCGCGGCGGCTTGGCGTAACGGTCCACGGGGCGGCGCACGCTCGCAATGTCCTCGAAAGGCAGGCCCGTCGTGCGTTGGGGCCGCTGTCGCAGGCGCGCGGCGACGATGGTCAGCGACCCCCGGAACCACGCTCGGAGGATCTCTCATGTGCCTGAACTGCGGCTGCGGTGACCCGAAACTCGTCACAAGGACAGCGACATCGTCCAGCAGGACATCCAGAAGGCCGCTGACGGCCAGGGCATGTCGAAGGACGAGACGATCCAGAACATCGAATCCTCCCTTCAGAAGATGCGGTCGCAGGCAGGCAGCACGACCGGCGCCGGGACCAGCGGCTACTGACCCGACCTTTCTGATCTCCTCCTCACGCGAAGCCGCCGGGCGCGCAGGCCCGGCGGCTTCGACGTGTTCGGCGTGGGATGTGGACGAGGTGAGCCCATGCGGTCCGGTCCCGCGCCTGCGGACCATCAGCCCGGCCCCGCACGGCCTGATATCGACCACGAGCCTCCCCAGCTCGGCGGATCGCGCACGGCCCGGATCCCGACCGCGAGGCGCCCCAGCTCGGCCGGCCCCGCGTCAACAAATGGCAATCCTGGACGAAACGACGACCGGGCCGGCCGGCGGTGCCCGTACCCTGCTCCGCGGCTTGTGGCTGCCAGTCAGCACCGGGCCCTCGAAGCCCGCGCGAAGCCCGCGCGAACCCGTGTCTGGCGTCCGGATGGTGCGTGGCAGGCACAGATCCCGTCGGTGGAGCCCGCCGTGGCGAGGTCCTCGTGCGTTGGACGCTTCCGTGCTGACTGCCAACCACCATCGTGGGTCGCGTCCAGCGTGGGCTCGCGTCCATCCCACGGTCGTGGGGCTGTCACGCTCAGGGTCGCGCGTCTTCGTCGCCGGCACGCCCGTCGCCCCGCTTGCTCGTCGACCAGGCGGTCGACGGCGGAGGTCGGCACGCCCCGGATCACGTCCCGGTCGGCGGATCTGGTGTCCGGCCGTCGACGGCGGAGGTCCGCATCGCGTCCCTGCCGTTCGACGGCGTCACGTGGCGGTCAGACCGCCGCGGCGACCCTCGCTCGCGACCGGCCGCGAAGGCGGCCAGGTTGGCCTTCGGTCGAAGTCCAGCTTGTACGTCGGCAAGACGATGCGAGGCGTCCCTCGGCTAGATCTGGACCGCCGGCACCGGCGCCTTCGCCTGGTCGCGCAGGGAGGCGCCGGAAGCGGACTCGGGGGCGCCACAGATCCAGGTCCCAGATACGGCGACGGACGGTCCGGGAGGGGGACCGGACCGTCCGTGCTGCGGGCCACCGTCACGAGTCGCCCTGGAGATATTGCGATGTCTGGAGGCCCCGGCGGGTCCTCGTGTCTCTCTGTTGCGTGCATACCGTACGGGCGGCCGGCATGCAACGCTTGATTGCCTCTGGCCGGATGGACATTGCAGCGGCATAACAATCCGGATCGATAGGGCCCGGCCCCGGTGCCTTCGGCTCATCCCGTATCCACGCTCGACCGTCCGGCCCATCCCCTCGGCGACGCACGCTCGATGTTCATCTCGGGGACTTCCACGGCCATACCGGAGACGCGCTGAACGCTGACGTCGCCGGTGTTGCGAGCAAAGCACATGGGGTGAGCGATCCGGGTCGGTCAAGCTCGTCCAGGATCGTCGAAGCCGGTCGGATCCGCTGTCCGGCCGACCTCCGGCCCTAGCCGCGCCGAAGACCCTCAGATGAACATGTAGCGGTCACGCCAACGGTCAAGTGACCCCGAACAAGAGAATCCGCACCTGCACGCGGCCCCGAGACCTGCCCTTCAGTCCGACTCCGCTCCGGAGGCCCGCCCCGCGACCGCCGGCGCCGGCGGCTCCGCGCCGATCGTCTCGTCGTCGGGGAGGACCCGGAGCGTGAACCCGAATTCGGCGCCACCCTCGGGCCGGGATCGCGCCCAGATCGTTCCGCCCATGGCCTCGACGAGGCTGGCGCAGACGAACAGCCCGATCCCGGAACCCGCGACGGAGCGCGCGCGATCCGGACTGCGGAAGAACAGCTCGAAGGCGTGCTCGGCAGTGGCTGGGTCGATGCCCGGCCCCGAGTCGAGGACGCGCACCACGACGGTACCGTCCTCCTGCTCGGCCCGGACGATCGACCTCTGTGCCTGGAGGCGTGTATTTCGCGGCGTTCGACAGCATGTTCCGGACGATCTGTTCGACGTAGGTCTCCTCGCCCGCGACGACCGGCAGATCGCGCGCGACCTCGGTCCTGATCACCAGGCCGGGCAGCCTCGCCTGCTCGCGCGTCGGCGACGCGCGCAAGGATGCGGCGCGAGCTGAAGCGGTTCGGCCTCGACCGCGAACTGGCCGCGCTCCGCGCGTGTCAGCACCAGGAGGTCCTCGACGAGGCGGAACAATCGCTCGGATTCGACCGCGATGTCGTCGATCAGACCCGCCCGTTCACGAGCGTCGTCGATCCGTCCCGGGCGAGCGAGGATCCGGGTCAGACCGAAGATGGTCGTGATCGGTGTCCGAAGCTCGTGCGAGATGACGTCGATGAATGCCTCGCGGAAGGCCCCGGCGCGGCGTTCGTCGGCGAGGAGCCGGTCGCGATCGGCCTCCAGCCTGCGCCGCCCGGTGATGTCCGTGCCGGTGCCGATCACGCGGGTCGGCCGCCCGTCGGCGTCTCGGAAGACTCGGCCAACGCCGTGGGTCCAGTGGACCGAACCGTCGGGCCACAGGATGCGGAACTCCAGGCTGAAGTCCTCGCGTGATGCGACGGTCTCGTCGATCGTCCGGCGGAACATCTTCGCGATCGTCGGGATGGATCGTCTGGATGTAGCGCTCGAACGAGGGGGCCTCCTCCGTCCCGTCGAGCCCATGCTGGCGGAAGATCGTGTCCGACCAGGTGAGCTCTCCCGATCGCACGTCCCATTCCCAGAAGCCGGTGCCGGACGGTGGCGAGGACGAGCTCGAGGCGCTCGTCGCGGCGCTCGATCGCCGCCGCCATGGCCCCCAGTTCCACCAGCGACGCCGAGAGCCGGTCCCTCGACATCTGGAGCGAGGCGAGAAGCCAGGTCACGATGAGGCCGCCGAAGATGAACAGGATCGTTCGACCCGCATCGAGCGCGCTCAACGGTGCGGGCCCCGGGACGCCGACGAAGACCACGAGGTTGAGGACGGCCGCGACCAGGATCGCCGCCAGCCCACCGCGGAGGCCGGCGAGCCAGGCACCTGCCAATGCGGCCGACGATCAGGACGATGAAACCGGTGTCGCCGCCGAGGATCGCGTTGAGACCGGCCTTCAGGACGATCGCCCCGAGGCCGACCAGGGCACCGATCGCGATGTCCCGTGCCGCGGCCGCGCGGCCTCCGGCGACGACGGGCGCGCTCTGCTGATCCGGCGGGAGGGCATCCCGCTGGGCGCGCATGAGCGTGCGACCTTCGTTGCTGTCTGACGTCAATCCGATCCTCCGGTGTGCGGCATGGATACCACACGAGGCTGCAACGGTGATGAAATGTCGTCTGCGACGGGAGGCGATGTCGACCCGCCCCGTTCGCGTTTACCGTGGGACACTGGTCGGCCGGCCCGGTCGCGGTCGCCGTTTTCGAGGTGCCTGATGACGTCCCGCGCGCTGCGTATCGCCCACGTCGCTCCTCCGATCGAGCGCGTCCCGCCGCACGGCATACGGCGGCACCGAGCGGGTCGTCTCCGAGCTCGTCGTCGAGCTCGTGCGTCGGGGCCACGAGGTCACCACCTTCGCCAGCGGCGATTCGAGCGTCCCGGGCCGCCACGTCGAGACCGTCCCGGTCGCCCTTCGGCCCAAGGGCTACGGCGGCGATGTCGGCCCGTACATGCTCGCGACGATGCGCAAGGTCATCGACCAGGCGGACGAGTTCGACATCGTGCATTCGCACCTCGAATGGTGGAGCCTTCTGCTGGCAGAGGTGCTGTCCGTTCCGGTCGTGACCACGTTCCACGGGCGGCTCGACAAGGACTGGGCTCGCGACGCGTTCCAGAACCCACCGGCGGGCCTCGTCGCGATCAGCCAGAACCAGGCTTCCACTCATCCCGACGTGCCATTCACGGTGATCTACAACGGGCTTTCACTCGAGGGGGCTCCATTCGACCGCCGCCGCAGCGACGCCCTCTGCTTCGTCGGACGGGTGACTCCTGAAAAGGGCATCGTCGAAGCGATCGAGATCGCCAAACAGGCCGGCCGTGCCTTGAAGATCGCCGCGAAGGTCGGTCCGACCCCGCCGGAGCAGGCCTACTATGAGAGCGCGTTCCTGCCTGCCCTCGAGTCGGCCGGCTCCGACGTCGAGTTCCTGGGTGAGCTCGAACAGGCCGATCGCGACGCGCTCTTCGCGTCGAGCGCGGCCGCGTTGATGCCGGGCTCGTGGCCCGAGCCCTTCGGCCTGGTCGCCATCGAGGCGATGGCGTGCGGGACGCCGGTGATCGCGCGGCGGACCGGTGCCCTGCCCGAGATCATCCGGGACGGCGTCGACGGATTCTTCGGCGACGACGTGAGCCAGATAGCCTTCAAGGTCGAGTCCGTCGACAAGCTCGACCGCGCCGAGATCCGCCGCTCCGTGCTCGAGCGGTTCTCGGCGACCCGGATGACGGACGACTATCTCGCGCTCTATCGACAGATGCTCGGCATGGAGACCGCAGGGCCCGGACCGGATCGGGCGGCGCTTCCGGCTCCGAGCGAATCACCCGACTACCCTCGGCTCCCGCGGCCGTCCCGCGTCGGTGCGCTCGCCGCGGTCGAGACGCGGACGCGATCCGTCGTGCGGGGTCCCTGACTGCGCGGACATGGGAGCGAGCCTCCAGCCAGATAGAGGAGCCCGGCCCCGCTCGGGACCGGGCTCGGGTCGGCGTCCGCGGCTGGAAGTGGATGCGGCCCTCGGGCGTCGCCGAGGTGGAAGGTAGATGCGGTCAGCCTGGCGGCCCGTCACAGGAAGCCATCGCTGCATAACAGCGGCATGACGGTCGGCACGCCTGGCTCGGGATGACGGGCCGGGCGCGGCCGGCCGGTCAGTTCTTCTTGCTGCGCTGTGCCTTCGTCTCGCCGTGCTCGCGACGGGTCTTGTTGACCGTGCGCGCTGCGCGCTCCTCCGCCTCGTCCTCGCCCACACCTCGATCCTCGTAGGAATCCTTGATGTGCTCGTACTGGCGTTCGCGCTTGTCACTCCACGCCTGCTGCGGCATGTCCACACACCTCCATTCGGCTTGTGCGGCGATTGCACCGCGCGCCGCTGGACGTCCGGACTCATCCCACGCCGACGCGGTGTCGCAACGAGGTGACAGATGGCGAGGTTCGGCCTCGTCGCCGGCGTGCCACGGACGGCCGAATGGCCCGCCACTGACCATCGTCCGGCACTCGCCGCCTTCGGCGGGCACGGGCTAGGGTTGGTCATCGGAGGTGAAGATGGCGACCGCCATCGAGGAGATCCCCGATACCGTCCCGCGAGTCGAGGTCTTCCAGCCACTCGACATCGCGATGCACCGATGCAAAGGCTGCGAGCTGTGTGTCCACATCTGCCCCAGGCACGTCCTGGAGCTGGACACCACGATCGTCAATCCACTCGGCTACCACCCGATCAGGCTGACCGATGCCGCCGCCTGCACGAGCTGCGCGCTGTGCGCCCGGATCTGCCCGGATGTCGTCTTCACCGTCTATGCCCGCCCCAGGGAGCGCTGACGTGGTCGTGACCCTCGACTCCCCCACCTCGACGGCGCCGGTCCGGCCGGTCCTCATGAAGGGCAACGAGGCGATCGCCGAGGCCGCCATCCAGGCCGGCTGCGACGCCTACTTCGGCTATCCCATCACCCCGCAGGCGGAGCTCCTCGAATGGATGGCCCGCCGGATGCCGGAGGAAGGTCGAGTCTTCGTCCAGGCCGAGAGCGAGCTCGCGGCGATCAACATGGCGCTCGGGGCGGCGGCGGCCGGGGCCCGGGTCATGGTCTCCTCGTCGAGCCCCGGGATCAGCCTGATGGCCGAGGCGATGAGCTACATGGCCGGATCCGAGGTCCCGGTCGTGCTCGTCAACGTCATGCGCGGGGGTCCCGGGCTCGGCAGCATCGGGCCGTCCCAGGCGGACTACTTCCAGGCCGTCAAGGGACACGGTCACGGCGACTACCGCGTGCCCGTCCTCGCACCGTCGTCGATCTCGGAGGCCGTCGACCTCGTGGCCGACGCATTCGAGATCGCGGAACGCTACCGGACGCCGACCATCCTCCTGACCGACGGGGTCATGGGCCAGGCCATGGAGCCGGTCCTGCCGACCTACCGGACGCCAGCGCGCCCCGTCGATGACTGGCAGCTGTCGGGCGCCGACGGCCGGCCGCCTCGTGTCGTCCGCTCGCTGCACCTCGCACCCGAGGAGCTCGAGGCGCACGACATCGCACTGCAAGCGAAGTACAAGGACATCGCGGAGCGCGAAGTGCGCTGGGCCGGCGAGTCCCTCGACGACGCCGAGATCGCGATCGTGGCCTATGGCACGTCGGCACGGGTCGCGCGAACCGCGATCGAGCGTGCGCGTGAGCACGGGTTCGCCGTCGGGCTGTTCCGGCCCATCACGCTGTGGCCGTTCCCGTCCGAGGCGCTCGCCGCCCTCGCGCCGCGATTGCGGGCCATCCTCGTGGTCGAGATGTCGGCCGGCCAGATGGTCGAGGACGTCCGGCTCGCTGTGGGCGACCGCGTCCCGGTCATGTTCCACGGGCGGATGGGCGGCATGGTCCCGACGCCCGGCGAGGTGGTCCGCGCACTCCGGCGCGCGTGGGCCACGACCGAGCCACTGTCCGATACGGCGGGAAGACGACGATGACACCGACGAATGCGCCGACCATGCCCGAGACGACACCGTCGCGGACCCATCCGGGCCGGCTCATCTACGCGAAGCCGGAGTCGCTGACGGAGAGATCGAGCCATTACTGCCCCGGTTGCGGGCACGGCATCATCCACCGGCTCGTCGCGGAGCTCCTCGACGAGCTGGAGCTCCGACCCCGGACGATCGGCGTCGCCTCGGTCGGCTGCAGCGTCTTCGCCTACGACTACCTGCCGGTCGACTTCGTCGAGTCGCCGCATGGGCGTGCCCCGGCGGTCGCGACCGGCGTCCGTCGAGCCCGCCCCGACGCGTTCGTGTTCACGTACCAGGGCGACGGCGACCTCGCCGCGATCGGGACCGCAGAGATCGTCCACGCGGCGGCCCGTGGCGAGCGGATCAGCGTGATCTTCGTCAACAACGGCATCTACGGGATGACCGGCGGCCAGATGGCCCCGACGACGCTGCTCGGCCAGCGGACCACGTCGAGCCCGACCGGTCGCGAGGCCAGCCTGGCGGGCTACCCGATCCCCATCACCGAGATGCTCGCCCTCATGCCGGGCGTCTCGTACGCGGCGCGCGGGTCCATCGCCGACCCGAGCCTCATCGGCAGGGCCAAGGCGATGATCCGGCGCGCCTTCGAGATCCAGCTCGCCGGCGGCGGGCTGTCGATCGTCGAGATCCTCTCGACCTGCCCGGTGGGCTGGGGACTCACCCCGATCGAATCGATGGAGCACCTCGCCACGGACGTCGTGGCGACGTATCCCCTCGGCGTGATGGTCGATCGGATGGCCGCCCCGCGTGCACCACGACCGGAGGCCTGAGCGAATGGAGCACGGAGCGATCGTCTGCGGGTTCGGCGGCCAGGGGATCCTGTTCGCCGGCAAGGTTCTCGCCCAGGCCGCGATGCTCGAGGGTCGCGCGGTGTCGTGGATGCCGTCGTACGGCCCGGAGATGCGCGGCGGGACCGCGTCATGCACGGTCGTCATCGCGGATCGCCCGATCGGCTCGCCGATCGTCGACCTGGCCGACAGCGTGATCGCCCTCAACCCGCCCTCGATGGCCAAGTACGCGCCGCTGCTCTCGCCCGGCGGCCTCCTGATCATCAACGATTCATTGATCGAGGCTGAGCCGGAGCGGTCGGACATCGAGGCCGTGAGGCTGCCTTGCACGCAGCTGGCCCGGACGGCCGGCGACGACCGCTACGTCAGCGTCGTCGCGCTCGGCGGACTCGTGGCCCGGCGGCCGATCGTCACGACGGCGTCCGTGGAGGCGGCCCTGGCCGAGCTGGTCGGCAGCCGGCCGGAGATCCTCAAGGCCAACCTGGCCGCCTTCGCGGCCGGGTACGAGCGAGCGAGGGTCGGCGCGGCGGTCTGACCGCCACGTGACGCCGTCGAACGGCAGGGACGCGATGCGGACCTCGGCCGTCGACCGCCGGACACCGATCCGCCGACCGGGACGTGATCCGGGCCGGGCGGACCTCCGCCGTCGACCGCCTGGTCGACGAGCAAGCGGGGCGGCGGGCGTGCCGGCGACGAAGACGCGCGACCCTGAGCGTGACAGCCCAACGACCGTGGGATGGACGCGAGCCACGATGGACGCGACCCACGATGGTGGTTGGCAGTCAGCACGGAAGCGTCCAACGCACGAGGACCTCGTCACGGCGGGCTCCACCGACGGGACCTGTGCCTGCCACGCACCATCCGGACGCCGGACACGGGTTCGCGCGGGCTTCGCGCGAGCTTCGAGGGCCCGGTGCTGACTGGCAGCCACGAGCCGCGGAGCAGGGCACGGTCACCGCCGGCCGGGCCGGTCGTCGTCTCGTCCAGGATCGGCGGGGACGCGGGCGAGGGACGCTCAGGACGCAGCGAGCGTCACCGGCACCTCGTCCATCAGCAGCGGCAGGAGGAAGCGCTCCTCGCGCTCGATATGCGCCCGCAGGAGTGCCTCGAGCGCGAACAGGTCGGCGCGCGCGGCCTGCATGTCCGCCTTCGCCGGCTGCTTGCGGAGACGTTCGCGCTCGGCCACGATCCTGCGCGCGACGTCGCGGATCTGATGGTGCTCGAAGGCCATGGCGCGGGTCGCCCATGGCGTCCCCGCCCGGCGCTCGAACTCCGGGTAGAGCCAGGTCTCCTCCCAGGCCGCGTGCGGGATCAGGACCTCGTCGATCCAGTCGACCACGTCGAGCATCGCGATGCACATGTCCGGTGCGGCCATCGTGCCGACCGCCATCGCGACGTCATGGATCCGGTTGATGCCGGGGGCGAGCTCCCGGTGCTCGCGCTCCTCGAACGCGTGTTCGGCGATCGCCCCGTGCGGAGAGTCCGTCATCGCTCGCCTCCTGCCCCTACCATCCGGTCGCCCGGTGAGGGTCGGGACGCCTCTCTGCGTAGCCTCGCTCGGTCGCCCTCGGGCGGATAGGGCCGTCGGTCACGTCCTCGCCCCCGTCATGGCCCGGGCCGCCCGCCGAGCGTCCCGCGCCCCTCGGCGGGTGCGCGCCCGCCTTCGCGAGACCCAGGCCTTCGCGAGACACAGGTGCAGCCGCTCGGACTCCCCCGCCGGACCGCGGCGCGACAGCCCGACCCTCAGCGGACCGCGATGAGCGCCTCGGTGACCGGGAACTCGATGAGCGTCCGATAGGCGGTCTCAGGGACCATGTCGCCGGGCCCGGCCTGGTAGCGCTCGCGAGCCGGGCCGGTGGATCGCAGGTCGTGCCGGTCGATCCATGTCGCCACGGCCGAGTAGGCGTCGGCGAGGGCGTCATACGCGCCCACGTGGACCGTTTGCGCGACCGTCGAGCCGGGTACGACCCGTCGCACGAGCCCGCCTGCGGCGATAAGGTCGAGGTCCACGTTCATCGCCACCGGCACGCAGACCTCCGCATCGATGCCGTCGTCCTCGAATGCGTGGTAGATGACCATACCGTCCCCGTCCGGTGCCACGCCGACCCGCTGCATCCGGCCGTACAGCTCGCCGAAGGTGGTCCCGACGAACGGCGAGAGGTGCGCCCTGTCCGTCCGGGCGCGGATCGAGACGACCGCCTGATCGGGGACATGGCGGGTCGTGATGTCGTACGTCATGGGTGCTCCTCCCCTCGTGCAACTGTCACGGAGAGTCTCTGGCGGCGCGGGCGCCGTCGCCAGAGCCGTTCGGGCCGTTCGGCACCCGCCGGAGGCATCGAACGGCGCATGCGTCCGGCCAGCGCCGGGCCCGACGCTTCTCGGTACCGCATCCGAACGGACGGGTCGCCGTCGGCACCGGATCGTCCCGAAGCCGCAGGTGAACACGCACGACCACCAGTGACGCAATCCAACGCCCTTCGGCAACAGCCAGTCACCGATCGAGGAGAGCCCGCATGGACCGTACACGCGTCGTGATCATGGGCGCCGCCGGGCGCGACTTCCACGACTTCAACGTCGTCTATCGGCACGACGCCGGGCGTCGAGGTGGTCGCCTTCACCGCGACCCAGATCCCGGGCATCGCCGAGCGGTTCTACCGCGCGATCCTCGCCGGGCCGTACTACCCTGCCGGCATCCCGATCGTCGCCGAGGCCGAGCTCGATCGCGCTGATCCGCGAGGAGAACGTCGACGAGGTGGTCTTCGCCTACAGCGACGTCAGCCACGAGACGGTGATGCACGCCGCGTCCCGGGTCCTCGCCGCCGGCGCGGACTTCCGGCTGCTCGGCCCCGATCGGACGATGGTCCAGAGCCGCAAGCCGGTGCTCGCCATCGGCGCCGTCGCGGACGGGCTCCGGCAAGAGCCAGACCACGCGGTACGTGGCCGCAGCTCCTCGCCGAGCGCGGGCTGACGCCCGGTCGTCATCCGCCATCCGATGCCGTACGGCGACCTCGCCGCGCAGCGGGTCCAGCGCTTCGCCACCTACGAGGACCTCGACCGTCACGAGACGACCATCGAGGAGCGCGAGGAGTACGAGCCGCATCTCGATGCCGGCCGGATCGTCTACGCAGGCGTCGACTACGAGGCGATCCTGCGCGAAGCCGAGGCGGAGGCCGACGTCATCCTGTGGGACGGCGGCAACAACGACTTCCCGTTCTACCGGCCGGACCTGTACCTCGTCGTGGCCGACCCGTTGCGGCCGGGCGACGAGCGTCACTACCACCCGGGCGAGACGAACATCCGGATGGCCGACGTGGTGATCATCAACAAGGTCGACTCGGCGACGCCCGAGGCGATCGACGCGGTGCGCGCCTCGATCGCGGAGCTCAACCCGACCGCCGCCATCGTCACCGCGGCGCTCCGAGCTGACCCTCGACGGACCGCCCATCGACGGCCGCCGCGTCGTCGTCGTCGAGGACGGGCCGACGCTGACCCATGGCGGCATGCGCTTCGGCGCCGGCGTCGTCGCCGCTCGCCGCTTCGGCGCAGCGGAGCTGGTGGATCCCCGCCCGGTCGCCGTCGGGTCCATCCGGGAGGTGCTCGAGCGCTACCCGGCGCTCGAGCCGCTCATCCCGGCGATGGGCTACGGCCAGGCGCAGATGCGAGACCTGGCGGCGACCCTCGACGCCACGGACGCAGACCTCGTCCTGTCGGCGACGCCGATCGACCTGACGCGCGTGCTGACCCTGGCCAAGCCGATCACCCGGGTCGGCTACGAGCTCGTCCCGGTCGGCGGCCCGTCGATGTCCGACGTCATCGAGCCGATCGTCCGGATGGCCCGCACGCCGGTCGCGGTCGGAGAGCCGGTCGCCCGATCGGACCACGAGCGGCGCCCGACCGGGCGGCGCCGAGTCACGAGGGGCGGTCGACGGTCGCCGGCAGCTCGCGCCGCCCTACTCCACCCGCCGTTCGACCAGTTCGCCCACCCACGCGCGGAGCCGCCCGAGATGCTCCGGCGTAATGCTCCGAACCCGACTTCGCGATCCACCAGGCCGCTTCCTCGTTCGCCTGGCCGAGCTCGACCCAGCACTGGAGCATCCGCGTCCGCCCGGCGTTCGCGGTCAGCCAGGCGACCTCCCACGGGCTGATCGCGCATGTCCTCGAGGAGCGCCGCGTTCAATCCATCGATGTCGACGTCATGGCCCTCGTATGTCCCACCGGCGATCCGCTCGAGCTGGAGCGCCGCCTCCGCCAGCCACGCGCCCACGTGCCCGACCAGGTCGCGGACGGACCAGGCGGGATCCTCGTAGTACCCGGGCGTCATCCGTTCGTCGAGGGTGAGCTGCCGGACGAGGCCGGCCAGCTCGTACCAGGCCGCGCTCTCGGCCTCGAGTGCCACGCATACGGTATCGACGGCCGACGCGTCACGTCAGACCGGCTCCAGGACGAGCTGGTCCTCGAAGCACCACGCCCAGTCTTCGCCCGGCTCGAACGACCGGATGATCGGGTGTGCCCGTGGCGCGCCAGTGCGCGGTCGCGTGCCGGTTGGGTGACTGGTCGCAGCAGCCGACGTGGCCGCACGTCAGGCACAGGCGGAGATGCACCCACGATCCACCTGTCCGCAGGCAGTCCTCGCAGCCTACCGCCGAGGGCGTGACGTCAGCGATCTGGTCGAGGTGACCACACTGGTCTCGTTCTGGGTCCACGGGATCTCCTGGCGAAATCGCTCGGGCTCGGCGAGCCACCGCGAGGATACGTCGGGTCAGGCGAGGAGCGCCTTCGTGACGCGCACGGCGGAGCTCGCGTCGGGCGCATAGGCGTCGGCGCCGACCTCGGCCGCGAACGCCTCGTCGATCGGCGCGCCCGCCGATGATGATCCGAACGTCGTCGCGCAGCCCGGCCGCCCGGATGGCCTCGATCGTCCGGCCGATCTGAGGCATCGTGGTCGTCAGGAACGCGCTCATGCCGACGACGACCGGGCGGTGCTCCTCGATGGCGGCGACGAAGCGCGCGGCGGGCACGTTGACGCCGAGGTCGATGACCTCGAAGCCGGCGCCTTCGAGCATGATGTCGACCATGTCCTTGCCGATGTCGTGGATGTCGCCGGCCACGGTGCCCATCACGAACGTGCCCGAGCGACGGCGCGTCGGTCGGCCGACAGGTGCGGCCGGAGGACCTCCATCGCGGCTCGCATCGCCCGGGCCGAGATGAGCATCTCGGGCAGGAAGTACTCGCCGCTCTCGAACCGGCTGCCGACCTCCTCGAGGGCCGGGATCATCGCCTCGAACAGCAGGGCCGTGGCGGCGCAGTCCCTGGTCGAGCCCGGCCCGGACCTGGCCGGCCGCGGGCTCCGCCTCGCCGTGGAGGACGTGGCGGTAAAGGGCGTCGAGGATCTCGGCGTCGCGCTCGTCGTCGCTGCCCGCGCGTCATCGGATCGCCACCGGGTAACGCCCGTACGTCTCGACCGCGTCGACCATCGCCAGGATGTTCGCGGCCGGCACGTCGTTCATGATCGTGTGGACCGAGGCCAGCAGGTAGCCGCCGCCCGGCCCCGAGCTCGCCGATCACGCGGCGGACCTCGGCCGTGACCTCGTCGGGCGTCCCGTGCGGCAGCACGCGCTGGGTGTCGATCGCCGCCGCAGAACGACCAGGGCGTCGCCATAGCGCCGCTTGAGCGTCGCGAGGTCGGCCATCTTGCCGGCCGAGGTCTGGATCGGGTTCAGGATGTCGACCCCGATCTCGACGAGGTCGTCGAGCAGCGGGAAGACGTCGCCGTCGGTGTGGAAGAAGACCTTGGCCGTCGTCCGCCGCCGGATCGAGGCGATGCAGCTCGGCGTGGATCGGCTTGAGCATCGACCGATACATCGCCGGCGACATCAGCAGGCTCTGCTGGGTCCCGAGGTCGTCGCCGATCTTGACGATGTCGATGGTGTCGCCGACCGCATCGAGGACGTGGCCCATGAGGCGCTCGCACAGCCCGCCGATCGCGCCGCAGGAGCGCCTCGGCGAATTCCGGATCGAGCGCCGCGTTCATCAGGAAGCGATCCATCCCCTGCATCGCGAACGCCCGCTCGAGCGGGAACAGGAGCCACGGCGTCGGCCATGATCGCGTACTCGCCCTCGGCGGCGAGCCGGGCGGCCTCGGCGCGCCATGTGGGCGACGCGCGTCGGGTCGTCCATGTCGGGCCACGGATATCGCTCGATCGCGTCGACGGTCGTCGCATCGGCGAGCGGCTCGACCATCGGGAACCACTCGCCGGGGGCGATCTCGACCGCCCCGGAGCCCCACGAGTTGACGTAGTCGCTGTGCGGCGGGCGCGTCCGGTTGCGCTCGAGCACGGCGGCCGGCTCGAGGTCGAGCACCGCCGCGAACGTCGCCGTGCAGGCGCCGGAGGGTCGGCCTCGTCCACGGCCGCCGTCCCGAGCTCGGGCCAGTCGTACAGCCAGGCGTCGGGCGCCTCGATGCCGAGCATCCGCTTGAGGTCGCGGTACGGCGTCATCTTGATGCCGGTCGCGTTGCTGACCCCGATCACGATCGGGACGCGGTCGGGCTCCTCGTGGGCAAGCGCGGTCAGGACGCGCTCGCGGGACGTCATCACCATGGACCGATCGTCGGTCATCGCGAGCTGCCGCGCGACAGGGCCAGATGGCCCGTGTCGAGCCGCCGTCAGCCGTCATCGAGCAGCCGTCGCCGCCAGCTCCAGCAGGGCCGGCAATGCCACGACGACCAGGAAGCCGGCGAGCGCCAGCAGGCTCGCGGTGCGAACGACCTCGGACCGGACCGGATGCGGCTGCAGCGACTGCATGGCTGGCCCTCAGAACATCTCGTCGAGCGTCACGAACGTGAAGCCCTTGTCCGACAGGCCGGACACGATCCGGGGCAGCGCCTTGAAGGTCTCGTATCCGCCCAGGTGCATCAGCACGATCGAGCCGCCCTGGGCGTTGGCCAGGACCTTGTCGACGATCTGGTCGGCCGTGGGTCCCGGCGGGTCGTTCACGATCGGTCGCCAGTCGATCGTGTCGACGTCCCAGAGGACGGTCTTCGAGTAGCCCGCCGATCCGACGGTCGCCAGTGTCTCCGTGTCGTATCCGCCATACGGCGGCCGGAAGAACGGCCGCGGATCCTGGGAGCAGTACGGAGCGACGGCTTCCTCGGTGCGGTGGAGCTGGCTCAGCATCTGGGACGCGGTCAGGTCCCGGAAGTCGGGATGCGAGTACGAGTGATTGCCGAGCGTGAACAGCTCGGGGTGGGCTTCGATCCGCGCGAGCACCTGGCGGCCCGCGGTCGTGCCGGCCATCGCGCCGGTCATGAAGATCGAGGCATGGACCCGTGGTCGACCAGCCAGTCGACGATGGCGAGCGCGTCCCCCACCCGTCCGCCCATGTCGAAGGTCAGGGCGACCGAGTCGCGCGAGCGGGACCCATGCCGGACGATGGTGCTCGGGGTGGCGGCGTCGGCGTGGGCGTGGGTCGTGGCGTGGCGCTGGGCGTGGGGCGCGGGGTGGGTTTGGGGGTCGGGCGCGGCGTCGCGTGGGGTCGGGGGTCGCGGGCGGCGCGGGTCGCGGTCGGGCGGGGTCGGTGTCGCGGTCGGGCGCGGGGTCGCGGGGCGTCGCGGCGTCGCGGTCGGGCCTGGGGTCGCGGTGCCCGCGGGCGCGCGGTCGCGGTCTCAGCCGGCGCCACGCTGGCCAGCGGCGTCGTGACCGGCGGGACGGTCGAGGTGGCCGTGGACGCCGGCGTCGTGCTGCGAGTCGGCGCCACGGTCGGGTTCGCGCTGGCGGTCGGCGTGGCTGGACCGGATGCATTGGCCTGGCCCGTCGGGTGACGACGCCGGGGACGGCGATGCTCCGGGCACCGACAACGCACGACGCGAGGACGACGATGCTCGCCAGCCCGAGCACTGACAGCCGCCCCCCGAAGCCCGTGACGGGACGCCCGCGAACGATGCGATCCATGGCCCACCACCATGGCCAGCATGGCTGAGATGCCCTCTCGCTGGAACTGCCATCGGCACTGAAAGTGGACCGCTCCGATGGCCCGAAAGCGTCTGCCGTTCTCCGAGCACCTTCGTCCGCGCCCGCGCCGGGTGGCCGCCGGAGCGGATAGCCGCGGAGAACACTTGCGCGGCTCACTACGCGTCATGTAGATTATCAACGTGCCATCGAATATCAGCGCGAGATCCGCCGCCCCGTCTGCCCGCGACCTCCGCCATCGCAAGACCTGCCGCCCCGGGCGACGCTCGTCGCCGACGTCGTCCGCGAGCTCACCTCGTGGAACCCGCGCGAGTGGACCCGCGCACTGCGGCACTGGCACCGAGGGTCGATCAGCCTCGTCCATCTCGACGTCCTGATGGTGCTCGAGGACGCCGGCCCGATCTCCATGGGCCACCTGGCCGAGCTCCTCGACGTGTCGGTCGCCAGCGCGACCGGGATCGTCGGCCGGATGGAGAACCGCGGCCTTGTCGTGCGGCGCCACGGCGAATCGGACCGTCGCGTCGTGGTCGTCGACCGGTCCCCCGCCGGTGAGCAGATCTTCCGCGATATCGATGCGCGTCGGCGCGAAGGCCTGAACAAGCTGCTCGAGACCCTCACCGACGAGGAGCTGGCGGCGCTCCTCACCGGCCATCGCGCCCTCCAGGCGGCGCGCATCGCCTACATCGCGCAACGCAAGGCGGAGGATGAGATGCAGCCCGAGGAAGCAGGACCCCGCGGATGATCGCCCTCCTGCGCACCTACCTGCGGCCGTACGCCCGCCCGATCGCCCTGATCGTCGGCCTGACGCTGGTCACCGCGATCGGCAACCTCTACCTGCCCACGCTCAACGGCGAGATCATCAACGAGGGCGTCGCCAAGGGGGACACCGCGTTCATCATCCAGACCGGCGGGCTGATGCTCCTGGTGACGCTCGTCCTCGGCGTGACCTCGATCGTCGCGGTGTACTTCAGCGCGCGGAGCGCGATGGGTCTCGGACGCGACCTCCGCCGGGCGATCTTCCGCAAGGTCGAGACCTTCTCCCAGGTCGAAATGAACACGTTCGGCCCGGCGTCGCTCATCACCCGCAACACGAACGACGTCCTTCAGGTCCAGACGGTCGTGTTCATGCTCCTGACCGTGATGATCACGGCGCCGATCATGGCCGTCGGCGGGATCATCCTCGCGGTCCGCCAGGACGGCCCGCTGTCGCTCCTGCTGGTGGTCGTCCTGCCGATCATGGCCATCTTCATCGGCACGGTCATGTCCCGGGCCATCCCGCTCTTCCGCGCCATGCAGGTCAAGCTCGACCGGATCAACCAGGTCATGCGCGAGACGCTGGCCGGCATCCGGGTCATCCGGGCCTTCGTCCGGACGCGGCCACGAGGAAGTGCGTTTCGACGACGCCAACCGCGACCTGTTCGACACGTCGCTCCGGGTCAACCGGCTGTTCGCGGTGACCATCCCGGTGATGATGCTGATCCTCAACCTGTCGACCGTCGCGGCGATGTGGTTCGGGGCCATCCGGGTCGACAGCGGCGCGATGTCGATCGGGAACCTGACGGCTTTCCTGCAGTACCTCATGCAGATCCTGTTCTCGGTGCTGATGGCCGTCTTCCTGTTCGTGTTCGTGCCCCGCGCCGCCGTGTCCGCCGGTCGCATCAAGGAAGTCCTCGACACCCAGCCGCTCATCCACGACCCGGTGCGCCCGGTCGCCCTGCCGATCCCGGATCCGAAGGCCAGGCTCGGCGGCCGGATCGAGCTCCGCGGCGTCGAGTTCCGCTACCCGGGAGCCGAGGACCCGGTCCTTCGGGACGTCTCGCTTCGAGGCGCTGCCGGGCCAGACGCTGGCCGATCGTGGGCAGCACGGGCAGCGGCAAGTCCACGCTCGTCAACCTGCTGCCGCGCCTCTACGACGCGACGTCCGGGAGCGGTCCTGGTGGACGGCGTCGACGTCCGCGACGTGGACCGAGGCGACCTGTGGCAGCACATCTCGTTCATCCCCCAGAAGGCGTTCCTGTTCACCGGCACGGTCGCGAGCAACCTGCGCTACGGCGACCAGGAGGCCACCGACGAGGAGCTCTGGAAGGCGCTCGAGATCGCCCAGGGCGCGCGACTTCGTCGAGGAGATGGAGGGTGGCCTCGAGGCCCCGATCAGCCAGGGTGGCGCCAACCTGTCGGGCGGCCAGCGCCAGCGCCTCGCCATCGCCCGGGCGATCGTGAAGCACGCCGAGATCTTCATCTTCGACGACGCTTCTCCGCGCTCGACTACGCGACCGACGCGCGCCTGCGCGCCGCGCTCGCACGGGAGCTCGGCTGGGCGACCGTCGTCATCGTGGCGCAGCGGGTCGGCACGATCATGGGCGCCGACCGGATCCTGGTCATGGACGCCGGACGGATCGTCGGCAGCGGCACCCACACCGAGCTGCTCGATTCGAACGAGACCTATCGCGAGATCGTGTACTCGCAGCTGTCCGCGGAAGAGGCGGTCGCGTGAGCGGGCCGCGACCGCGGAGGAGCGCCTGGCGGGCCTCCGGCCGGGCTGGGACGCGGGCCGGGCGCCCGCGCCCGGACCCGGCGATGCGCCGCGGCCCCGGGATGATGGGCATGGGGATGGGCACCGGCGAGAAGTCGAAGAACTTCCGGCGTCTCCTTCGGACGCCTGCTCGGTCGCCTCCGCCCGGAGGCGACCGCTCATCCTGCTGGTCATCGGCCTTGCCGTGGTCAGCGTCTTCTTCGCCATCCTCGGGCCGAAGATCCTGGGCGAGGCGACCAACATCATCTTCGACGGCGTCGTCGGCAAGCAGATCCCGGCCGGGCTGACCCAGGAGCAGGCGGTCGCCGGGTTGCGCGCCACCGGCCAGGACCAGCTGGCCGACATGCTCTCGAGCATGACCGTGACGCCCGGCCAGGGCGTCGACTTCGGCGCCCTGGCCCAGGTCCTCGCTCCTGCTGGCCGGCGTCTACATCCTGCAGCTCGATCTTCTGCTGGGGACAGGCCTGGATCATGGCCGGCGTCACCCAGCGGACCGTCTACCGGCTTCGCCGCGACGTGGACGAGAAGCTCGCCCGGCTGCCGTTGAGCTACTTCGACGGACACGCCCGGGGCGACCTCCTGAGCCGCGTCACCAACGACATCGACAACATCGGCCAGACGCTCCAGCAGAGCCTGACCCAGCTCATCACCTCGCTCCTGACCGTGATCGGCGTGCTCATCATGATGTTCACGATCAGCCCGATCCTCGCGGTCATCTCGCTGCTGAGCGTCCCGGTCTCGATCGCGGTGACGATCCTCATCGCCAGCCGTTCGCAGAAGCAGTTCGTCGCCCAGTGGGCCTCGACCGGCGCCCTCAACGGCCACGTCGAGGAGATGCATACCGGCCACTCCATCGTCAAGCTCTTCGGCCGCCAGGAGGAGGCGATCGAACGCTTCGCCGAGGAGAACGACCGGCTGTACGAGGCGAGCTATCGCGCGCAGTTCATCAGCGGCATCATCCAGCCGGCGATGCAGTTCATCGCCAACCTCAATTACGTCGCCATCGCGGTCATCGGCGGCCTGCGGGTCGCGTCCGGCGAGATGTCGCTCGGCGACGTCATCGCGTTCATCTCGTACTCCCGCCAGTTCACGATGCCGATCGTCCAGGTCGCGAGCATCGCCAACGTCCTCCAGTCCGCCGCCGCCTCTGCCGAGCGCGTCTTCGAGCTCCTCGACGAGGCCGAGGAGGTCCCCGACCCGGTCGCGCCGCACGTCCTCACCGCGGCCCGCGGCGCCGTCGGGTTCGAGGACGTCTCGTTCCGCTATCTGCCCGACGTTCCGCTCATCGAGCGACCTCGACCTCATCGCCGACGCCGGCGAGACGGTCGCCATCGTCGGACCGACCGGCGCCGGCAAGACGACCCTCGTCAACCTGCTGATGCGCTTCTACGACGTGGACGGCGGCCGGATCACGGTCGACGGCATCGACACGCGGGACCTGACCCGCGAACGACCTGCGCCATACCTTCGGGATGGTCCTGCAGGACACGTGGCTGTTCCACGGGACGATCCGCGAGAACATCGCCTACGGGCGCGACGGCGCGACCGAGGAGGAGATCGTCGCGGCCGCCGAGGCCGCGCACGTCGACCACTTCGTGCGGACGCTGCCCGACGGCTACGACACGGTCATCGACGACGACGCCACGAGCGTGTCGGCCGGCGAGAAGCAGCTCCTGACGATCGCCCGCGCGTTCCTCGCCGATCCCGACGATCCTCATCCTCGACGAGGCGACGAGCTCGGTCGACACCCGGACCGAGGTCCTCATCCAGCGCGCGATGGCTCGGCTGATGCGCGGCCGGACGACCTTCGTGATCGCCCACCGCCTCTCCACGATCCGCGACGCCCACACGATCCTGGTCATGGACCGCGGCGCGATCGTCGAGCAGGGCACCCACGACGGCCTGCTTGCCCGCGGCGGCTTCTACGCGGACCTGTACCACAGCCAGTTCGCCGCGGCGCTCGACGAGGCTTCCTGACCGAAGGCCAGCCGCGGACGGGCCGACCGACGGGGGCTGCCCCCGGCGTCCCCACCGCCGGCCGCCCCGGTGTGATGGCCCGCGACTGGACGCCTCCGGCGCCACAATGGGGCCGGTGGACACGACCGCGAAGCCCGGCCAGGTTGACGCGCGGCACGGCTCGGTCGTCGAGGTCCTCCTGGCCGCGCTTCGGCTCGGGGCTCACGTCGTTCGGCGGACCGGTGGCTCACATCGGCTACTTCCGTCGCGAATACGTCGAGCGACGCGGATGGCTGGACGAGGCGACGTTCGGCGACCTCGTGGCGCTGTGCCAGTCGCTTCCGGGACCCGCCAGCAGCCAGCTGGGCATCGCCATCGGGACGCTCACGCGCGGGCATGGCCGGCGGGCTCGCGGCGTGGATCGGCTTCACGCTCCCGTCCGCGGCGGCGCTCGTGGCGTTCGCGCTCCTGACGGGCCCGTGGACGTCTCGACAGGCGGGCTGGGTCCACGGCCTCAAGGTCGCCACCGTGGCGGTCGTCGCCCAGGCGGTCTTCCTGATGTCGCGGTCGCTGACCCCCGACTGGCGCCGCCGGTCGCTCGCCGCGATCGCGGCGGTCGTGGTCCTGGCGTGGCCCACGCCTCTCGCCCAGTCGGCGGTCATCCTCGGCGGCGGCATCGCCGGATGGTTCATCGTCCCGCGCGCGGCGTCGGTCGTCGTGGGCACGGCCCATCGGAGTCCGATCACGCGCCCGGCGGGCATCGGCTTCCTGGTCCTGTTCGGCGGCCTGCTGGCCGGGCTCGCGCTCGTCCGCGCAAGCGGCGACGACCACGCGCGTCGCGTTCATCGACGCGTACTACCGAGCGGGCTCGCTCGTCTTCGGGGGCGGCCATGTCGTCCTGCCGCTGCTCCACGCGAGCGTCGTGGACCCGGGCTGGGTCAGCGACGACCGGTTCCTGGCCGGATATGGGGCAGCGCAGGCGGTGCCGGGGCCACTCTTCACGTTCGCGGCCTACCTCGGCACGGTCTCGCGTGGGGTCCCCGTCCGGGCGTGCCCGGGGCGGCGATCGCGCTCGTGGCCATCTTCCTGCCGTCCTTCCTTCTGGTCTTCGGCACACTGCCGTTCTGGGACCTCCTCCGCCGGTCCGAGGGCACCAGGCGAGCGCTTGCCGGTGCCAACGCCGCGGTCGTCGGGCTCCTGCTTGCCGCGCTCGTGACGCCCGTCTGGACGTCGGCGATCGCCGGCCCGGCGGACGTGGTCCTGGCCGCGGCCGCACTGGCGGCGCTCCTGTCGGGCCGGGTCCCGGTGGTCCTGGTGATCGCTGGGGCGGCCGCGATCGGACAGGTCCTGGCCGGCATCTAGACGGACGGCCGGGCAGTGCGAACCGCGACGCGGTCGCTCAGAGGCCGAAGGTGGTGCACAACCGCACCGGATATCTGGCCCATGCCGGCGCAACGGATCGATTGTCCGCGAACGCGGGGCAGAAGGGTACGGAATGATGGACTTCGGAAGGGTCCGTCGCGCATAATCCGATGTCTTCGGAGCGCGCCACCCGAGCTGGTGTCCCCAGACCTCGCCAGCCCGTGGGCGCCCCTTGCCATGGCTAGGGAGGGTTCCTTGCATGGGTATCCAGGCATTCGCTGACGCGCGCCGACGCTGGCTCGTCGCGTTCAGCACCGTAGCCATCGTCCTGTCGCTATTCCCGGGCGCGACTCAACGCGGCGGCGCCCGCTGGGATAGCGGCGTTCCATCCGGTCGGCGGCGATCCGGAGGTCACCCCGGGCCGCGCCCGCGAAGAGCCGCTCGAAGGCCAGAAGGAGGACGAGGACGAGTTCCTCCTCAAGCAGGAGGACGCGACGACGACCCGCCGGCTCGCCGGCGACCGAACCTCTCGATCGATCAGGCGGCCGGGCATCGCAACGCCGCCGCCGACGCGGCGAAGGCGCTCAAGAAGACCAAGCCGCCGATCTCGCCGGTCACGTTCAATGGTCCGTGGACCGAGATCAGCCCGAACCCCATCGTCCAGGTGAACCGCGGGAGCAATACCTTCTACGCGGTGTCCGGGCGCGTCAGCGCCCTGGCGATCCGGCCGAGCAACGGCCAGAAGATCCTCGGCGGCGCGCAGGGCGGCATCTGGACTACGACGAGGCGACGGGCACCTGGATCCCGCGGACGGACGACCAGAACACCCTGTCGATCGGCGCCATCGCGATCGCCCCGACCAACGACGCCATCGTCTATGCCGGGACCGGCGAGGGCAACCTGTCAGGTGACAGCTACTTCGGCCACGGTTTCCTGAAGTCCACCGACGGCGGCATCCACTGGGCGCCGATCGGCGGTGACACGTTCACCGGCGTTTCGATCTCCAAGATCGCCATCGACCCGACGAACGCGAACCACCTGTGGGCCTCCGTCATCCGCGGCCGGGCCGGCAACCGGCGCCAGACCCCGCCGGATACGTCGAAGTACGGCATCTGGGAGTCGAAGGACGGCGGCGCCAAGTGGAAGAACCTCATGAACGTCAAGAACGAGCTCCACGGCGCGACCGAGGTCGTCGGTCGATCCGCAGAACCCGAACCTGCTCTACGCCTCGTTCTGGGGCGACGCGATCTACCGCTCGACGGACGGCGGCAAGCACTGGAACAAGTTCATGGCCGGCATCCCGGCCAACGCCACCTTCGGGACCGGCGGTGGCACCCGGTTCGCCCTCGGCATCTCGCATCCGGCCGGCCAGCCGTCGGTGCTGTACGCCGGGTTCGAGTGGACGATCGATGGCGTCGGACCAGCCGTCGCAGATCTGGAAGTCCGTCGACGGCGGCGCTGGCAGCTCCTGCCGCACAGCGCCCCGGGCGGCGACGACATCGCCGACTACTGCGGCGGCCAGTGCTTCTACGACAACGTCATCGGCGTCGACCCGACCAACAGCGACATCGTGTACGCCCTCGGCCTGTTCAACTACGGCACGGGCGCGGGCGGCATCTTCCGCTCGGTCGACGGCGGCCAGACCTGGAAGGACCTCGGCTTCGACCTCCATCCCGACTACCACGCGATCGCGATCGACCCGACCAACACGTCGCACGTGCTCATCGGCAACGACGGCGGCGTCTGGTACTCGGAGACGATGGGCGGCCGGCTCAACGCCAGTGATGGCGCTCGACCGGAACGACTGGGAGAACCTCAACGGCACGGTCGACCCGAACACCGCCGGCGGTCCTCCATCGGACCGGCCTGCGGATCACCCAGTTCACCAGCATCGCCAACGTCCCGACGGTCCCGGCCCGGGTATGGGGCGGGACCCAGGACAACGGCACGCTTCGCAAGTCGACGGCCAGCGCGAGCTGGTTCGACGTCGAGAGCGGCGACGGCGGCCAGGTCCTCGTCGATCCCGACCGACTTCGAACTACGTCTACGGCAACTACTTCGGCATCAGCCCGTACCGCAACGACGACGGCGGCGGGCGTTCTTCTTCGAACGAGTTCATCACAACGGCATCGACCTCAAGGACCGGTCCGAGTTCTACGTCCCGGAGATCATGAACCAGGCAACCCGGATCAGCTCTTCCTCGGCACGTACCGGGTCTACCGGACCGACAACGCCAAGGCCGACATCCGGCCGCCGTGCAGTGGCAGCCATCAGCCGCGACCTCACGTCGGGCTGCACCGGCGGCGCGGCGAACGGCGCACGTGGCTGCTACGTCAGCGCCCTCGGCGTGTCGAGCGGCGGCGACGGCGTGTACGCCGGCACCCTCGAAGGCTGGGTCTGGTACAGCCCGGATGGCGTCACCAGCCTCGACCCGACGTGGACGCGAGTCGGCAAGAACATCTTCCCGAACCGCCCCGTCAGCGACTTCGCGGTCGACCGTTCGAACGACCGGATCGCCTATGCGGCGTTCAACGGCTTCAATGCGGCCACCCCGGCAGGCCGGGCCACGTCTTCAAGACGACCGACGGCGGCAAGCACTGGAAGGACATCAGCTCGAACATCCCGGACGCGCCGGTCAACTCGCTCCATGCTCGACGCCAGCTATCCGGACACGATCTACGCCGGCACCGACGTCGGCCCGTTCGTGACGTACAACGGCGGCAAAGAGCTGGCAGCCGCTCGGCACCGGCTTCCCGACCGTCGAGATCTGGCAGCTCAACCTCGACCCGTCCAACCGCAACCTGGCGGCCGGCACGCACGGCCGCGGGGCGTGGCCGATGCATGACGCCGCCGAGATGCCCGCGCTCGTCGTCAGCAAGGCGGACGCCGGCAGCCCGGTCGCGGCCGGGCAGCCGCGATCGACTACACCATCACCCTCCACAACATCGGCAACGCCGACGCGACCGGTGTACGATCACCGACAGGATCCCCAAGGACACGTCCTTCACCGCGCCGGCGACGGTGGCACGCTCTCACAAGGACAAGGTCACGTGGAGCGGCCTGACGGTCGCCGCCGGGCGACAGCATGGACGTCCACTTCTCGGTCACGATCAGGACAAGCTCGGCGAAGGTCGACTCGATCGTCGACGACGGGCTGACCGTCACCTCGGCGCAGGGCATCGGGACGACCGGAAGCGCCGCACGTGACGCCGATCGCACCGGCCGTACGGGGTCGCGCTCGCGCCCGGCCAACCAGACCGACGGCGCGGCGCGCGGTGGCTCGGTCGACCTACACGCTCCACGTCGAAGAACATCGGCGCCAACGACGACACCTACGCGCTGGCGGCCACCGGCACGTACGCGGCGACCGTCCTCGACGCGTCGTGCACGACCCCGACAAGCTCGATCGCCCTGCCGTCGGCGGCGGCAGCGGTCGACATCTGCGTCCGGGTCGACGTCCCCGCCGGTGCGACGAACGGGGCGACCGACACGACAACCGTGACGGCAACGTCGAACGCTGACCCTCGGTCAGCGGGAGCGCGACCGTCACGACGATCGCCGTCACCGTCGGGACGCTGCTCGTCGACAACGACAACAACGAACCCCGACGTCCAGTCCTACTACACGGCGGCCCTGACGGCCGCCGGCCAGACGTTCGATGTCTGGGACCTCGACGCGAACCCGGACCTGCCGCTCGGCTTCCTGAAGGCACACCCGAACGTCGTCTGGTTCACCGGCAACTCGTATCCGGCCCCCATCGGGCCATACGAGACCAAGCTGACGGCCTACCTTGACGGCGGCGGACGGCTGTTCATGTCGGCCAGGACATCCTCGACCAGGGCGCCGGTACGACGGACTTCGTCCACGACTACCTGCACATCGACTGGGACGGCACCGAGACCCAGAACGACAAGGGCACCGACCACGGTGACGGCGTGGCCGGCAACCCGGTGTCCGACGGCATCGGCACCGTGCCGCTCGACCACAGCGTCCTCGGCGCGGAGTTCGAGGACCAGATCACCCCGATCAGCCCGGCGACCCCGGCATTCACCGACGACACCGCGCCACGGACGCGCTGACCTTCGCCGGCTCCTACAAGGTCGTCTTCCTGGCCTTCCCGCTGGAGGCCTACGGGACGGCCGCCCAGAAGGCCGACCTGACGAGCCGCGTCTTCACCTTCTTCGGGCCGTAACCGTCCGAACCAGGACCATCGCAGCACGAGTGGGGACGGAGCGATCCGTCCCCACTCCTCTTTTTCTGCGCGGATCGCCGTGGCCGCGTCATCCTTGCGGGCATGCGACGGACGCGGACCCTGCGCGGTTGGCCGGCTGCTGCCGCGCCTCTTGCGATCCTCGCCGTCGTCGGCTGCAGTGCCCCCGGGCAGAGCCCAGCTGGAGCGGCGACAGCGGGCCAGCCCGCGAGCCCCTCGGCCGTGGCGCCGGCGAGTCCGTCGGGTTCGTCCGGGGCGGGCCCATCGACCACGACCGGTCCATCGGGAGCCGAGCCAGACAAGCGTGGCGATCGCCGACCCCGGCGGGGACGCCGACGCCGGCTACCTCGACATCACGCGCCTGGCGGCACGGGCGAGCGGCCGGCCGCCTCGAGCTGTCGCTCGTCGCTGGCGGCGGCGATCCCCGCCAGCACGGTGACGGTCGGCACGGTCCGCTACGACTTCGGCCTGGACACCAACGGCGATGGCGTGGCCGACTTCGTGGCATCCCTCGAGAACGTGCCCGAAGGTGGGTACCGCCCGGCCCTGACCGAGCTCGGCGACCGGCCGTCGTCTCGAGGGCGCGGACTTCCCGGGCAAGGCGGCCTCGAACGGCGCGCGAGCTCACCCTGACCCTCGATCTCGCCGCCATGACTGCCCGAAGACAGTCGCCATCCGCGCGTCGAGCTCGCGGACTCGCGCCGGCGTCACGGCCGGCGATGAGGCCCCCGACGCAGGGCAGCGGGACATTGAGCCTGTCGACCGGCTGCTGACCGGCCCGGCACCGACCTCAGGCAGGACTACCTACCGGACCAGCGACCTCAGACCTCGGCGCCGACCACCTCGCGCGCCCACGAGGCCGCTCGCTCGAGCTCGCCTGCGGCGAGGACCGGCGGGTTGTCCCGTGAGACGAAGAAGCTCTCCGGCGGCGCGACCTCCGTCGCCCCCGCGCGCTTGAGCAGCTTCGTGGCGGACCCGGCCGCGGAGCCAGTCAGGATCTTCGCCATGTCGAACCGCGTGTCGAACGTCGCGGTCCTCGCGCCGTCGAGCGAACCCTTCGGCAGCGCCGAGAGGGCGGTCTTGAGCGGCTCGGATGCGCCGTGGGCATGGTGGGCCCGCCGACGAGCAGGACGTCGACGGCACCGCGGTCGGGCAGCCCGTCGGCCGGCGTCCGCAATTCCACCTGGTGGCTGCCGGTGAGTGCGCTCTGCATCGCCTCGGCGAGGTGCCTGGTGTTGCCGAACTTCGAATCGCACAGGATGACGACATGCATGGGCGGGCCTCCTTTGCGTCGACGTGACGCCAGCAACAATGATTTGGCGCCAGCCGGGCTCCCGACATGGGCCGGTCGGCCCGAAATCGACGTACCCGACGTCCCCGACGGGCGGTGCGGGGTGTGCGCGGCGCGGGGACGACCCTGACGACGGGAGGGTCGCATGGCGCGTTGACGCGGCTCGATCGCGCACCGCACAGTCCGCCGTGATGGCTCCCATGCCCGCGTCCGGCCCGACTCGATCCCGGGTCGATCGGGCTGCGTCGCTCGCCGTCGCCTTCGGCTTCTCGGTCGGGCTCGGCGTGGCGACGGTCGCCATCCCGCTGCTTGCGCTCGATGCTGGATACGACGAAGCGGCGGTCGGCTTCCTCGTCGCCACCTCGGCGGTGGCGCAGCTGGGGACGCGGCTCGGGTTGCCGTGGCTGCTCGGATGGCTACCGGACCGGACCTTGATCGCCCTGGCGAGCCTGCTCATGCTGTCGGGCTTCGCGCTGCTTCTCGGGCAGCACCGCGCTGCCCGTGTTCGTGGCGGCTCAGCTGTCGCAGGGCGCTGCCCGCGCGATCTTCTGGACGAGCAGCCAGACACACGCCGTGCGGAGCGGCGGGCAGCCTGTCCGACGGCTCGTCGACCTGAACACGGCCGGCAACGTGGGCACGCTCATCGGTCCCGCCCTGGCAGGCTCCCTGGCGGCCCTCGGGCTGCCCTTCGCCCTCGGCGCCGCGGCCATCGGAGCCCTTGGGGCTGCCGTCGGCACGCCGCTCCTCATCAGGCTCGATCCGTACGACCGTCGGCGCTCGGCGGGGACGATCCGGCTGCTCCGGCGCGAGGGCGTCGACATCGCCTGCTGGGCGAGCGTCGTGGGCGGCGGCTGGTGGTCGATGGTCGGCTCGTACATCCCGGTCATCCTCGTCGGGGCCGGCATCGATCCGCGGGGCATCGGCTGGCTCATCACCGCCTCCGAGGGCGCGAGCATCGCCGCTCTCGTTGCATTACGAGGTTTGGCCGCGGAATCGTGTCCGGCCGGTCGTGTGGGTGGGATCCGCGGCAACGGTGACCGTCCTCGCCGCCATGGCCATCGCGCCGCCCGAGATCGGGGTCTACCTGGCACTCCTCCTGGCCGGAGGCGCGGCGAGCGGCGCGGTCACGGCCCTTGCGCCGGCTCTCGCGAGCCTGGCGGCCGGGCCCGACGAGCAGGGCGATGTCATGTCGGTGACCGGCACGTTCCGCGCGGCCGCGCTGCTGGGGACCCCGGCGGCGGTCGGAGCGCTCCTGTCGGCGGTCGCGCTCGGACCTGCGCTGGTCATCGTCAGCGGCGTTGTCGGGCTGTCTGGGCTTGCCGTCGGTCGTACATCCGCCGCTCTGGCGGTCGTGCGCGCGCGCCGCTGAGGGCGGGCCCCTGCCCGGACCTTGACAAATGCACGCCACGCGGGCGATCGGCGAGGCTTTTCCGACGACCGCACGTGTGCGGCAGCAACTGACACGAATCCACGGTCGACGACCCCAGCGTCACGCTCAGGATCATCATCCGAACGTGTGGCGCGCCCGGAGTCCCCGACTTTTGCCCGGGTGGCGTGCATCTGGCACGAGCTGGACGCCGGCCACCGGGCCCGTGCGCATTCAGCCGCGACTCGGGCCGCCTCTCAGCCCCCGGCGACGAGCGGAACGACCTCCCGATCGAATCGTTCGGCGCGGGCGACCACCTCGTCGGCGTCGGTGGTCCCGAACCAGAGAGCGAGGTGGGTGACGCCGAGCGCGGCCCACGCCCCGACCTCGGCGGCGATGTCCTCCGGGGAACCGCGCATCGCGTACCCCTCGCCCTGTGTGGAATCGAAATCGACCCGCACCCGGGCGGACAATTCCGGCATCGGCCGCCCGGCGGCATCTGCGGCCGCGCGGATCGCCGGGATTCGCTCGGCGTAGGCGGCCGGACTGGCGGCGCTCGAGTGGTAGCCGTCCGCGAGCGTCCCGGCGCGGCGGAGCGCCGGCTCGGCGCGGCCACCGACGAGGATCGGCAGGCCGGCCCCTTGCGCCGGCAGCGGCCCGAACACGAAGTCGGTCAGCGGGTGGAATTGACCCTCGAACGGCTCGGTCGAGCCCGACCACAGGTGACGCCACAGCCGGATGGTCTCGTCGAGGTAGGCGCCCCGGACATGGAAGCGGTCGGCCATGCCGAGGTTCGCGAACTCCGCCTCATTCCAGCCCAGCCCCACGCCCGCCGTGACCCGGCCACCGCTGAGGGAATTGAGCGACGCGAGCTCCTTGGCCAGGACGATCGCATTCCGCTGCGGGACCACGATGACGCTGGTCCCGAGGCGGATCCGCTGGTACCGGGCGCCGACCCAGGCGAGGGTGAGGATGGCCTCGTAGATGCGGCCGTAGTCAGCCGACGCCGACTCGGGCACGAGAACGTGGTCCGTCGTCCAGACCGTCGAGAAGCCGAGGGTCTCGGCGACGCCGGCCGCGGCGTCGATCGCGTCGGGTGACGTGCCGGCCGGGAAGTTGGGCAGGCAGAGTCCGTAATCCATGGGCGCGATGGTAGAACGGCCGTCGGCCCATTGTCAGCGTGAGGGACGTGCTGCGCGTGTGCGCGCGAGGGGCACCCCGAGGCCCCTCGTCAACCCACGGCAGCGAGCACCGCCTCCGAAAGCGCCGGCCACGCCGTCAGCGCCCACGGGCCAAACGGGCGGTCCGTCAGCGCCGCAAGAGCAACTCCGACCGCCGGGTCGACCCACAGGAACGTACCCGCCCCGCCGAAATGCCCGAACGCCGCCGGGCTGTTGCGGTCCGCCATCCAGTGCGGCGACTTCGTGCCGTGGATCTCGAAGCCCAGGCCCCAGTCGCACAGATCGAAGCGCCCGATGCCCGGGACCACCCCGGGCAGGCCAGGAAACGCGACGGTCGCGGCAGCCCGCAGCGTCGCGGACGACACGACGGCCGGCCGCAGGCACTCCCGCGCGAACGCGCACAGGTCCGCGAGGGTTCCGTTCAGCCCCTCGGACGGCCGGCCAACGAGCGTCGTGCCCGACATGCCCAACGGATCGAGGAGCCATTCGCCCAGGACCGACTCGAACGGCCGGCCCGCACGCTCCGTCACCAGTTCCCCGAGCAGGTCATACCCCGGGTTCGAATAGATCCGGCGCCGGCCGGGTGTGGCGAGCGCAGGACCCGCTTCGAACCCGAGCCCGGACGCGTGCGCGAGCAGATGGCGGACCGTCGCACCAGGCGGACCCGCAGGCTCGTCGAGGTCGATCAACCCTCGCTCGGCAGCGGCCAGGACCACGAGCGCAGTCAGCGGCTTCGTGACCGAGGCCCAGGCGAACCCTCGCCCCGGATCGCCGCGCCGTGCGAGGACGCCCTCCGGCGCGACGACAGCCGCCGCGGCCGTCTCGACTGGCCAGCCATCGATCGCCCGAAGCACGTCATCGAGCTTGCCCACACGCGAGAGCGTACCCGGGACGTCTGCCGCATCGTCGCTGGTCCGACCTGCGCCTGACGGGGACTCGGCAAAGGGCGCACCATCACCCCGATGGATCTGATCCCTCGCCGGGCAGCGGCAGTCGCCGCCCTCTTCGGCACGCTCATCGCGATGGTCGCCAGCTCGGCCGCATGGGCGAGTGAGTTCCCGCGCGGCGACGAGGGCTATCACAGCTACACGGAGCTCACGACCGAGATCGGGGCCGTGGCGGCCCTGCACCCCGACATCGTCACGGTCTTCTCCATCGGAAAGAGCTTCCAGGGCCGCGACATCTGGGCCGCGAAGGTCTCCGACAACGTCAGGATCGACGAACCAGAGCCCGAGGTCCTGTTCGACGGCGGAACACACTCCGACGAACACATGAGCGTCGAGATGACGCTTCACATCCTTCACTGGCTCGCCGACGGGTACGGACGCGATTCCCGCATCACGAACATCGTCAACAACCGCGAGATCTGGATCGTCTTCCTGGTCAACCCCGACGGCGCCGAGTACGACATCAGCGGACGGTTACTTCCACTCGTGGCGGAAGAATTGACAGCCGACGCCCGGCACCCTCGCGATCGGCACGGACCTGAACCGGAACTTCGACTATCGCTGGGGCGGCGGCGGGCGCACGAGCGGCGACCCCTACGACCTGACATATCACGGTCCATACGCCTTCTCGGCGCCCGAGACGCGAGCGATGCGCACCTTCCTCGCCAACCGCGTGGTCAACGGCCGGCAACAGATCCGGGCAGCCATCTCATTCCATGAGAACGGCCGGCTGGTGATGTGGCCGTACGGCTACACGCTGACGGACGTGCCCTCCGACATGACCGCACAGGACCACGCGGCGTTCGTGGCGCTCGGCCAACAGATGGCCCTGACGAACGGCTATACGCCCGAGCAGGCAGCGACCTCTACGTCAGCTCGGGGACGAGCGCGCGACTACGAATACGGTCAGTACCGGATGTTCGGCTTCACCATCGAGATGTCGCCCGACAACATCCCGTACCAGGACGACTCGCTCATCCCATCGGAGACCGGGCGCAATCGGGAGGCCGTCCTGTCGCTGATCGAGCGAGCCTGGTGTCCGCTCGGCGTGCTCGGGGCGAGCGTTCGGACCGCCCGCTGCGGCGCCTTCGACGACGATCTCGAGGTCGGTCGCGGCTGGACGAGCAACCCGGACGGGACCGACACCGCTCCGGCCTCGGTCCGGTTGGTGCGAGGCAATCCGGCCACGACCTCGCCGCTACGGCACGAAGCAGCGCGGTTCGACTCCGTCGGGGTCGGTCGCGCTGGTCACCGGCGCGGCGGCCGGCAGCTCGCCCAACGCGAACGATCTCGACGGCCGGACGACCGCCCGCTCGCCGGTGATCGACCTGCCGGCCGCGGCCGGCCAGCGACTGACGTTCGCGTACGTGTTCGCCCACGACTCCCGTTCGACCACGTCGGACCGTCTGCGGGCATCATCGAGCGTGCCAACGGGTCGACCGTCGAAGTCTTCCGAGTCTCGGCAACGGCCTCGACGTCGATGGCGCCTGGCGGACGGCATCGATCTCGATGGACCGGTTCGCCGGGTCGCGCATCCGCATCCGGTTCGAGGCCGTGGACGGAGGGTCGAACAACCTCGTCGAGGTCGAGATCGACGACGTGCGCATCACCCGACCGAGCTGATCGCGTGTCACCGCAATGTCATCGGTCGTGCATAGACTGACGGCATGAGATTCTTCACTTCCCGCGAACCGTCCATGCCCTCCCCGAGCCAGATCCTGCCCGGGCGCCCGCAGACCGATCATGAAGCCAGGCCGGCACACGGTCCTCGGCACGCCCATCGCCGGCCCGTGGCCCGAGGGAACGAAGACCGCGATCTTCGGTCTTGGCTGCTTCTGGGGCGCCGAGAAGGCGTTCTGGCAGCTGCCCGGCGTCGTGACGACGGCCGTCGGCTACGCCGGCGGCATCACCCCGAACCCGACCTACGAGGAGTCCTGCTCAGGCAGGACGGGCCATGCCGAGGTCGTCCTCGTGGCCTACGACCCCTCACGATCTCGTACGAGCAGCTGCTCAAGACCTTCTGGGAGGACCACGATCCGACCCAGGTCATGCGCCAGGGCAACGACATCGGGACCGAGTACCGCTCGATCATCCTGACCACGGACGACGAGCAGCAGCGCGTCGCCGAGGCGTCGCGTGACGCCTACCAGGCGAACCTGTCGGGGCCGGCTACGGCGGATCGCCACGGAGATCGTGCCCGCCGGGCCCGTTCTACTATGCCGAGGACTACCACCAGCAGTACCTCGACAAGAACCCCCGCGGCTACTGCCCGATCCACGCGACCGGCGTGAAGCTGCCGGACGACTTCGTGGTCACGCCGCTGCAGTACGTCGACTAGCACGGGTACGCGCGCCTGTCGGACAAGCCACCAAGGATGTCCATCAAAGGAAGCCTGACCACTGCGACGCTGGCGTATGACGGCGGCCGGGATGTCACGGCGTACGTTCCGTTCGAGCCGCCCCAGACGGTCGTATTCGCCGGTGATGGCCAGCTCGTCTCGCAGTGGGGCGGCGTGCTCGAAGCAGCGGGACTACCTCCAACGATGATCGTTGGCGTCCATCGTCCAGCTGACGAGACGTCACGGCTCCACGAGTACTCGCCCGGCTTCGACCCTGACCAATTCGACGCGCACGAGCGATTCTTTGTCGAGGACGTACCCCAATGGGTGCGGGAGCGTTTCGATGTTGCGCTACCCGCGAGCCGCACCGCGGTTTGTGGTGTATCCGCGAGCGGAGAGCTGGCGCTCGCCATCGGCCTCCGCCACCCCGACACCTACGCTGCCATTTTCTGCGCTTCTCCGGGAGGCGGGTACCAACCACCCGACGACATGGCGAGGAAGATTCCGCGGACCTACCTCGTCGCCGGCACGGACGAGCCGTTCTTCCTCGCGAACGCTGCACGTTGGGCGCGCGCCCTGCAGGACGCAGGTGCGGATATCGTGCTGAAGGAACGTCCGGGCTCGCACGGCGGTGCGTTCTGGCGGGAGGAGTTTCCCCTCATGGTGGCGTGGGCGTTTGGCGAATGAACTCTTCCGACGTTCACCCGCCGCCAGGGCGCCGACCTGCGAGGATGCCAACGTCAGCTGGCGGCCGATGACCGTGCGGCATCGACCGCTGCGTGTCCGGGCACTCGTTCCGCGCAGCGCCTGCCGGGAGCTATCGGGTCGCGCGAGAACTGGGTAGGCAGCTGGTCGACCTTCTCGCCCGGGGCTGACCGCGGCTATCATCGCCACGTGGCAGAGGCAGTCCGATCGGATCCGAGCGGGGCGGAGGCCGCCGCAGGCGAGCGATACCTCTTCCTGGCCGACATCTCCGGCTACACCCGCTTCATGTCGGGCGTCGAGGAGGAGCACGGGGTCGATTTCAGCGACGGCATCCCCGCCGCATATTCGGTCCTGGCCGACCTCCTGGACGCCGTCGTCGAAGGCGTCAAGCCGGATCTCGCGCTGGTCAAGCTCGAAGGCGATGCCGTCTTCGCGGCAGCCCCGGCGGCCGGTCTCGATGGCCAGGGGGATCGTGTCCTCGAGACGATCCACGGGACGTACCGGGCGTTCATCGACGCCCGGACACGGGCGATCCCCGCGAACGACCACGTCTGCACCGCATGTCCCGCCGTGGCGCATCTCGACCTGAAGGTGGTCCTCCATCGCGGACCGGCCGTCCGGCAGGCGGTCGGATCGGGCAGCGACCTGCTCGGGCCCGCCGTGACCGTCGCCCATCGGCTGCTCAAGAACACCGTGCGCGACAGGATCGGCGCCCGTCCCTACCTGTTCATGACCGACGCTGCCGCGACAGGGCTCGGATTGCAGGGGATCGGGCTGGCGCACGGCGAGGAATACCCGGGGGCCGGGCCGATCAAGGGTCGCATCGTCGAGCTCGGCGGCTAGACGCCCGAGGCCAGGGACGACAGGACGAACTCGCTCTGGGAACACACTGACCCGGTGCGAGAACCCCGCGACAACTGCCCGACCCACGCGACATGGGTGAAGCTGCCGGACCACTTCAAGGTGACGCCGCTGCCGTTCGTGGACTGAGGGCAGTGCACGCGGGCCGGGTCGCGCCGTAGCGGTCATCCCGTGGATGCGTCGTCCGTCAGATCCCGATCCTGCATCTCCCAGGTATGGTCGAGCACGTGGTACGCCGCGTGGCGCAGCAGGTACGGGATCGTCCAGTTGCCGAGCGGCTTGCCCTCCGCGTACCAGGCGCGCATCGCCTCGACGAACCGGTCGCGGTGATCCGCGAGCTCGCCCGGCGTCCCCAGGTCCTCCAGCTCGGATGGCACTTTGACGCGCTTCGAAAAGTCTCCGCCCTCGGTCGCCAGGACATGCCGAACGATCCCGTCGCGCGAGCGGCCGCCGCCCCGGACACCCGGCCGGAGCTCCGAGGAGACGCGAGAGGCCGTCTCGTCGAACTCGGCCCATGCCGCGCGCAGGAGCCGCGCGCTGCGGTTGAACCTCGGAGCGTCGAACGGCTCGCGGTCGAGCGGCGAGGGCGCGAACGAGATGCCCCAGAAGTCGGTCGAGCCAGTGCCCGGGTACCGGTCGATGATGTCGAGATCGGTCTGTGCCGCGAGCTCCGAGCCCAGCCGGACGCGCTTCGCCACCGGGAGGTATCGGGGCACATAGCGGGCGAGCTTCTCGACGGCCTCGTCCTCCGTCTTGCCACCGCGTTCGAGACCCGGCCAGTCCGCCGCGACGGCGACCCAGCGCTTGCCCCTCGTGGGCTGTTCCACGAGCACCCGAAGCTGATTCGTCATCGGTTCATCGTACTGAGCCGCCGACAGCGTCCGTCGCGGTAGGTGCCGCGGAGGCCGTCGCGGCGACTCGAACTGAATCGGACGGTGGAGGCCGCGGGGTGCAGCTGGCGGACGACCTCTCCTGCGATCATGGCGAAGCCGCCAAGGCCATCGGGTTGGTCGAGCTACCCGAGAGTGAGCGAGGCCCGGTCCTGCACGCCTTCTTCGCCCAAGTGCGGGGAGGAGTGCGGTTCTTCGATGCCGATGATCCCGAGGCGGTCGTTGCCGCCGCGGGTCGATATCCGGTGTTCCGCGTCGAAGCAGGCACCTGAGATCGCGAGGCGGGATATCAGGACCAAGGTCGCCTTCGGCGAGCGCGACGTTCCCGGGCAGCTCGGTGTCGTCGACCGCGGGCGGCGAGGTGGCGTAATCTGCCCATGTCCGTCGGCGATATGCCCTCGAAGATCCGACGTGCATCCAAGCGAGCCCCTGGCGCGCATAGCTGCGTAGAAACACTCGATCGACTCACTGACATCGAGGTTGGTATGGCGAGGCACGACGCATGGTGACCCGGGATGAGGCGACTCAGGCATGCCAGTCGCTGGAAGCGACGATCCGCAGCCAGCGCGCGGCATTGAACAGGGCGTCCTTCGCTCAGATCCTTCCGTCGCTTCACATCAAGGCGCGGGTGTCCGGCGTCGCAGGCCCGACCGGCCCAGGGCGCGAGAGTGACGATGACGTTCTCACCGACTGGGAGACAGCGATCGAGGGACTCGAGGGCAAGTACGACGAGGCCCATTCCGCGTTGGCCGAAGGCAACTACTTCGCGGACGGCCGGTTCAAGCACCCGGTCGATCTCATCCGGGCGTCGGATCGATGGTCCCGCGCTGTCGCTATCGTGAACGAGGCTCTGGCCGTCGCCGCATAGGTATCGCCGGGGCCCGACTTCGGACCCGCTAAACCGCGAAGTGGGCCGAGTACAGCCGAAGAGCTCCCGACACGCCTTTGAGCTCGACGGGCCCGATCTCCCGGTAGTCGATCCCGGGACCGATCGGAGGCCGTCACGACCTCCTCGCTGACCAGCACCTCGCCCGGTCGCGCGTACTCCGCGATCCGCGAAGCGATGTTGACGGTCTGCCCGAAGTAGTCGCCGTCCTGGAAGATGACCGGTCCGGCGTGCAGGCCGACGTGTGCGGGCGGCAAGCCCGCGCCTCTCACGCCCTCGATCATCGCCAGCGCCGCCCGGACCCCCGGCGCGGGGTCGCGAAAATGGATCATGACGCCGTCGCCCAGCCACTTCACCGGACGACCACCGAACGAGACCGCCGTGCGCTGGACGAGTCTCGCAAGGTCGCCGGCGAGCTCGGCGGCCGCCTGATCGCCGCGCTCCTGGGTGAGCCTCGTATATCCCGTGATGTCCAGGAAGCACATGGCCGGTGGGCGGTTGAGCCGGCGCTTGATGCCCGAATCCGCGATCGCGGTCTCGAGACTGGCGATGATGTTCGCGCCCCAGACGTGGGACTCCTGCGCGTGGAAGACGGTGATCAGTGCCTGGTCCACCTGCGCGCTGAATCGCTGGGCCTGCTCCGATCGGTTGAACTCACCCATCTCGACGATCGTCATCCCCGAAGCGACCTGCGCTGCGAGGATCTCCGAACGCCAGAGCTCCCCCTCGGTCTCGGCGACTCGTCTGAGGCTGTCTCCGGCGACCCGGAACATCCGCTCGATCGCAGCCGGTCGATAGCCGATGCTCGTCATCGATCGGAGCAATGGCACCAACGTCAGCTCGTCTTCGCGCATGCGGTCATCGGGTGACGGGAAGGCGGCGCCGAACACCTCACGCAAAACCATGAGCGTGGGCACGGGCAGGCCGGTCCGCGAGGCGACCTGCTCGAAAGTCTCCGAGCTGAGCGCGCTCCATCGCTCGAATGTGGGGGCATCCATGAAGTCGAGCGAGATCCAGCCCTGTCTGATGGCGTCCGTGAGGTCATCGAGGGCGATCCCTCCCTCGTCCTCGAGGCTCTGGGCCAGCTGCGCGCGCCTCGCATCGGCCGCCACGAAGCGACCGTCGTGGTCCGGTCTGATGAAGCCGACGGACACCAGGCGATCGACGAAATCGGCGTCGACTCCGGCCCGCTCGGCGAGCTCGATCTTCGAGAACGTGGTCATCCGCTTAGCCTAGGCGGCTTCAGCGCGGTCGGCGTCGTGCGCTCTGATACGCTGCGAGGGCCGAAGGGCGAGAGGGAGGTTTGCACCGATGATGGCCATCTTTGGCGCGCTATTGCCGCGCTTCATGCTGCTTGTTGGCTGGGCCAACGACAAGGCCGGCTGGGAATCGGTGCTGGGCTCGCCGGTCTGGTTCCTCTTCGGGTTCCTGTTCTTCCCCTGGACGACGCTGATCTACGGCTTCGTCGCGCCCAACGGACTGAGCCTCCTGAACCTGATCTTCCTCGCGTGCGGGCTGCTGGTCGATCTCGGGACGTGGGGCATCGGGGCTTTCGCGACGCGCAAGCAGGTCAGCTCGTACCGCGGGACCTGACCGCGCGCGGGCCGGTCACGCCGCCGGTGGCGGGCTCCGAAGGTCGCCGTCGAACGATGCGAGCACGAAGAGGAAGGCCATCATCGGCCGCGCGAGAAAGAGGATGAACATGAGCTCCAGCGCGGCGAGCGACCCGGTGAGGATGGCGGACGTCGAGAAGACGATGATCGCGACGTCCAGGCCGATGATCACCCGGACCCATGTGGACATCTCGATCTCGGACCCGCGGATCCGCCGGAGCAGGATGAGCGAACCCGCAAGCAAGGTAGGCGAGCCCGATCGAGGCGACGACCCGGACCGTCGTGGCTTCGCTGTCGACGATCTTCACGATGGGCACGGCCGAGAGGGCGAGCAACGCGTTGCCGAAGGCGAACTCGACGATCTCACGGAGCCGGAACATGTCGATCGACCGAAGGCCGTCGGACCGGCGCAGACCGGCGACGAGCCCGGCCAGCCCCGCCAGGCTCAGACTCAGTGCCGCGATGGAGAGCAGGAAGGGCAGGTCCGTCACGACGACCGGGGCAGGGCTCCGCTTGTTGGCGGCTCGGCATCCGAGAGTCGGAAGCGCGCCGCGCCGGCCCGAAGGATATCCGCTCGGTCAGCGGTTCGCGGGTCCGATCGCCATCGTCGAGGCTTCGTTCGAGTCGCTCGGCGATCGGATGGCCGTGGTGGACAGGCTCAACAGCGAGCCGGAACTGGCCGTATCCGATCGAGTCCTGCCGCTGGTGGTGTTCATCGACGCACGCGACGCGTAGTCAGCCGGCGGCGGCCGCCTCCCCGAGCGCCTGCTCGATCGCCTCGGCGAGACGCGCACCGGTCGGGTTGCCCACCAGCGGCGTGATCCCGTGCCGGCCGGCGAGCTCGATCCAATCGGGCTCCATGCCGGTCGCGGTCAGCACGACGGGAACGTCGGGGTGGATCTCGCGAAGCCCTTCGATCAGGCGCTGGGCGCCATCGGGCTCGCCGGTCGCGAAGGCGTCGTAGACGAGGACGTCGGCCGCTTCGGCCATATCGCAGTAGCGCCCCGAGAGCACCGGGCAGTGCGCCCCGATGGGGCCGAGGCATTGCTGGACCTCGTAGCCGCGCCGCCGGAGCGAATCGGTCTCCTGGTCGGCGAGGTCGATGTCATGGTGGACGAGGAGGACCCTGGTCATCACATCGGCTCCCAATTCGGGTTGATCGACGCAGTCTGGGAGTCGTTCGGACCAGGTGGGAGGGCCGTGGGTCACATGGATGCGTGCCGAGCGCACCCAACGCTGGGTTGCGTCGCGGCCAGGCGAGGGCGGATGGCGAGCCATGGCGGCACATCGGCCGGTTGTGGCTGTCGGTCAACACCCTGTGGTCGGGCGCCCGTGCCGGGGTCTCGAACCGCCCGCTCGACCCGCCTCCGTGTCTGCCACGCACGGCCTCGGTGTCGAATCGGGCCGCAGACGCGCTTCGTTGGCCTGATGCTGACTCCCAGCCACCATAGCGGGACCGGTGACGGCGATCGAGGGCCCTCGTGGAGCCAGTCGCCTCCGACCAGCAGGCCGGGCGGTACGCTGTCGGCTCACCGACCGTGGGCGGCAACCGGAGGCGAACAGCATGGCATCGACGCTCACGCGGCCGGCGATCCCCGCGGGGATCACGAGCGGCGGCGTCGTGGCCATCGGCCGACGGATCGCCTCGGACCGTGGCGCGCACATCCTCAGCGGCGCTCGCCGAGGGCGGCGTCCGCGCCTTCGAGCTGACGTTGAACGAGCCGGAGGCCGAGGCCCTTCGGTCGATCGAGGCCGTGGCGGACGGGGCCGCCGATGCCGGCATGGAACTCGGAGCCGGCACCGTCCTGTCGATCGAGGCTGCGCAGCGGGCGATCGACGCCGGGGCGACGTTCCTCGTGATGCCGCACCTGGACGCGGAGCTGGTCGGCGTGGGCGGCGGCCCGTGGCATCCCGGCCTTTCCCGGGGCGGCGACCCCGACCGAGAGTCCTCGCGGCGTGGCGAGCCGGGCGCCGCGGCCGTCAAGCTGTTCCCGGCCTCGTCGGCCGGTCCCTCGTTCGTTCGAGAGCTTCGCGGGCCATTCCCGGACATCCCGCTGCTGCCGACCGGCGGCGTGACGCTCGAGACCGCCCCGGCCTTCATCTCCGCCGGTGCCGTGGCGGTCGGGATGGGCGGCTGGCTGCTCGGAGACGGCGACCCCGACGGGATCCGCACGCGGGCGGCGCAGGTCACGGCGGCCGTCGCCGATGCCCGAGCGAGCCTCGCGCCCGCGCGGACCGGGCGCCCGTGACGGAAGTCGTCACGCTCGGTGAGTGCCTGATCGCGTTCGTCGCCGAGGAGCCGGGGCCGCTGTCCGAGGCCGCGACGTTCCGCCGGTTCGTCGCGGGCGCCGAGGCGAACGTGGCCGTCGGGCTCGCCCGCCTGGGACACGAGGTGGCCTACATCGGGCGCGTCGGGGCCGACGGGTTCGGGGACACCATCGCCCGGCGGCTGCGCGGCGAAGGCGTCGATACGACCCACCTCAGCGCCGATCCCGATGCGCCCACCGCGCTCATGTTTCGCGAGCGGCGGATCCTGGGTCCCGCCCAGGTCGTGTACGCGCGGCGCGGGTCGGCCGGCTCGCGCGTGGACCGCGCGGACGTCGGGCGCGCGGCCGACGCGGGGATCTTCGACACGGACTCGATGGCTCCACGTGACCGGGATCACCCCCGCGCTCTCGGCCGAGGCGCGCGAGGCGACCGAGGCCGCGATGCGGCTGGCCCGCGCGCACGGGGCCACCGTCAGCCTCGACCTCAATCTGCGCCGCCGGCTTTGGTCGGACGCCGAGGCGGCTCCGGTCCTGCGCAGCCTTGCCGCGCTCGCCGACGTGGTGCTGGGAAGCCCGGACGAGCTGGCCGTGCTCGAGGAACGCCCGTCCGAGGTGGGCGCGCGCACCGACGATGCCGGCGCCGCCGATCGCGCCGCGGACCTCGCTCGCGCCGCCCTCGCGCTCGGCCCCTCCATCGTCGTCGCGAAGCTCGGCGCCGGCGGCAGCCTCGCGGTCGCACGCGACGATCCCGAGCGAACCGTCACCGCCCCGGCCGTGCCACTCCCGGTGGTCGTGGACCCGGTCGGTGCCGGCGACGCGTTCTGTGCCGGCTTCATCGCCGCCCGGCTCGAGGGTGCGGACCTCGCCGCTGCTCTGGAGGCCGGCAACGCGTGCGGCGCCGCGGCCGCGGCCACGCTCGGCGACCAGTCCGGCCTTCCGAGCCGTGCGGAGCTGGCGGCCCTGCTCGATGCCGGGCCGGCGGGCTCTCGACACGATCAGATGAGCGACGACATCGACCGCGACGCCCTGGTCGAGGCGCTGGTCGCCGCCGAGCCCCAGGCGACGCGACCGCCGCGACGACATCCGCATCGTTCGAGCCCCGGGGCGCGTGAACCTGATCGGCGAGCACACCGACTACAACGACGGCTTCGTGATGCCGGCCGCCATCGACCTGGAGATCCGGATCGCCTACATGCCGACCGACGATCGCCGGGTCGAGCTCCGCCGGCTCGACTCGGACGAGCGCGACGGCTTCGACCTCGACGCCCCCCGCACCAAGGGCCTCCACGTGGCTCGACTACGTCGTCGGGACCGCCTGGGCGCTCGACGAGGCCGGTCTGCCGCTCACCGGCCTGCGCGGCGTCATCGCCTCTACCCTTCCGCCGAACGCCGGACTCTCCTCGTCGGCCGCGATCGAGCTCGCCTCCGCGTGGGCGATGCTCGGCGACACCGCGCCCACCGTCGACCGGTACCGCCTCGCCAAGCTCTGCCAGCGAGCGGAGAACGGCTACGTCGGGGTCCAGAGCGGGCTCATGGACCAGTTCGCCGAATCGTGCGGGCAGGAAGGATCGGCGCTCTTCCTCGATTGCCGTTCCGGCGACTGGCGGGCGATCCCGCTGCCCGACGACCTCGCCATCGTCGTCTGCCATACCGGCTCCCCGCGCCACCTCGGCACATCCGAGTACAACCTCCGCCGAAGCCAGTGCGAGGCGGCTGTGGCCGCGATTCGCCGGCTGGATCCACAGGTCGAGAGCCTCCGTGATGTCACGCCGGAACTGCTCTCCGCCGCGGCGGACCGGCTGACCGACGTCGAGCACGCCCGCGCGGAGCACGTCGTCACCGAGAACCGCCGGGTCGGCGAGACCGTCGCCGCGCTCGAGGCCGGCGACCTCGAGTCGGTCGGCCGGCTGTTCGCGGAGAGCCATGCATCGCTCCGTGACCGCTTCGAGGTCAGTTCGCCGGAGCTGGACGCGATGGTGGCGATCGCGACGTCGGTCCCGGGGGTCGTGGCCGCGCGGATGACCGGCGCCGGGTTCGGCGGCTGCACGGTCAATCTCGTCAGGCCCGAGGCCGTTGACCCGCTCCGCGCTGCCGTGGAGGCGCGCTACCCACAGATGACCGGGCTGCGCCCCATGGTCCTGCCGGTCAACGCGACGGACGGTGCCGGCCCCCTTTCCTGAGCCGGCCGCGGCGACACATCGGCAGCATCCCGCTCGTCCCTAACCCGGCGGCCGAGGACCCCCAACCTCGGTTCGTGACGGCCAGCGCGCCGTCATCCGGACGCATGCGGCATCCTTTGCCCGTGGCGTCGCCACCATCGAAGGAGTCAGTTTCCGTACCCATGTCCGCCAACCGAGCCCCTGCGCGCCCCCGCCGGCGTCGCGACCAGCCGTCCACCCTCGGCTGGATCGCCATCATCGTCTTCGTGTTCCTGGCAGGCCTCGGGGCGATCGCCGCAATCTCCGCGATCGGCGTGTACACCTCGCTCGCGCAGGACCTCCCCGATCCCCGCACCCTGCAGGACATCCCGATCGCCCAGGAGTCGATCATCTACGACCGCACGGGCAAGGTTGAGCTCGCCCGGTTCGGCTCGTCGCGGCGTGAGGTCGTCACCTTCGACCAGATCCCGAAGGTCCTGCTCGATGCGACGACCGCGGTCGAGGACAAGACGTTCTGGGAGAACGCCGGCTTCGACCCCGTGGCCATCGTGTCCGCGGGATTGAGCTCGATCCGTGGCGACAGCCGGGGAGCGTCCACGATCACCCAGCAGCTCGTGCGCGCCCGACTGCTCGACCCGGAGCTGGTGAAAGATCCGCACCGGACGGCCGAACGCAAGCTCAAGGAGATCATCCAGTCGATCCGCCTCACCCGCGCGTTCCCGGGCGAGGAGGGCAAGCAGACGATCATCACCGCCTACCTCAACCAGAACTACTACGGCAACCAGAGCTACGGCGTGAAGGCGGCGGTCAATTCCTACTTCGGGATCGACCTCTCGAAGATCACGCCGGCCCAGGCCGCCATCATCGCCGGGCTCCCCAAGTCGCCATCGAACTACGACCTCGTCCGCAACGCCATCGAGAGATGCTCGGTGCCAGTCGCCGAAGGCGACGATTGCCCGCCGGCGAAGCGGATCCTGGTCGTCCCCGACGACACCACGGTCGTCCAGCGGCGCGACGCCATCCTCGACCTGCTGGCGCAGGGCCGGACACCCGAATCGGGCACGCAATACAGCGCAGTGCAGTTCAAGTCGGCGAAGTCCGACCAGGTGGTCCTGTCCAGCCAGGCCGTGCCGCGCTGGATCGCTCCCCATTTCGTCTGGGCGGTCCGCGACGAGGTCACGGCGAAGCTGTGCGGCGTCGACGCCGAGACCTGCACGGCCATGGAGAACGGAGGCCTGCGGGTCACGACGACCCTCGACACGCGGCTCCAGACGATCGCCGAGAAGTGGGTCCAGGCGGCGGCCATCGTGCCCCACGCCAAGAACCCCTCCGCGGCCGCCAAGGCGCTCGGGTTCAAGGACGTCCAGCCGTGGATGACGAACCTGCGCTCCAAGAACCTGCGGAACGGCGCGCTCGTCGCGCTCGACTACCAGACCGGTGAGTTGGTCGCCTACGTCGGCAGCGCGAACTACTACGCGACCTCGAGCCGGGCCGAGTTCCAGCCGCAGTACGACGTCGTCGGCAAGGGCTTCCGCCAGCCGGGGTCAGCGTTCAAGCCGTTCAACTACGCGGTCGCCATCAACGACAAGAAGCTGACCGCGGGCTCGATGCTGATGGACGTCGGGACGACCTTCGCCGGCGACTATTCGCCGACCGACGCAGACAACCTCGAGCGCGGGCCAGTCCGCGTCCGCAACGCCCTCCAGTTCTCGCTCAACATCCCGGCCGTCAAGGCCATGGCCATCAACGGCCCCGACCACGTCTTCAACATGGCCGAAGGATTTGGGATGGACTTCGGGGGCCCGCGGACCGCCGACCTCGCTCTCGCCCTCGGCGTCCAGGAGGTTCGCCCGGTCGACCTGGTGACGGCCTACGGCACTCTCGCCAACGGCGGCAAGTCGATCGGCCACACGACGATCCTCGCCATCAAGGATTCGGCGGGCAAGGACGTCGTCGATCCGTACAAGCCGCCCGCCGGAAAGCAGGTGATCAGTCCGCAGTCCGCCTGGATCGTCACCGACATCCTCGCGGGCAACACGAACAAGAACGTCAATCCGTTCTGGGGCAAGTTCGAGATCGACGGCCGCGACGGACGCCGTGCGGCGACCCTCAAGACCGGCACCAACAACGATGCCAAGGACCTCAATGCCTATGGTTATATCGCGCCACCGACGGGCGCCGGCCGGACCGACGGCGCCTATGCCCTCGCCGTCGGCGTCTGGGACGGCAACTCGGACAACAGCCTCGTCTCGACGCCGGCCAAGCCGCTCTTCTCCATCGACGTCTCCACGTACGTCTGGCAGGGTTTTCTGACCGAGGCGTCGCGAAACTGGCCGAGGACCGACTTCGCGCGGCCGGATGGGCTGGTGAAGGTCGCCATCGATCCGTTCACCGGCCTGCTGCCGGGTCCCGGATCGAAGGCGGTCGACGAGTGGTTCATCGCCGGCACGGAGCCGCGGACCACGCTCGCTGCGGACACCTGCGGCGCCGACGTCATCGTGCGGGTCGGCTACGAGAAGGATCGCGATACCTGGATGAGCGCGGACCGTGACTGGATCCGCCGAGCCCTGCGCGGTCCGGGCACGGTCGGCGGTCCAGACAAGACCGCGACCGCGTATTTCTACAACTCAGCGTTCCGTCCTTATGGTGCAACGTGGGGCGTCGTGGTCTCCAGGGGCTGCGGCCAACCGGCGCCGGCGCCGACCTGCTACATCGTGCCGACACCGGACCCGAGCGGGGTCATCCCTTCCTTCGAGATCCCGCTGGCGTCGGGCTCCGGACCGGCGCCGGTGCCCTGTCCGACTGCGTCCCCGGAGATCTCGGCGTCACCGTCGGACAGCGTGCCGCCTTCAGAGGAGCCCACGCCGCCTGCCAGCCGACGGAGCCGCCGACCGAGCCCGCCGACGGAGCCGCCGCGCGACGCCGACTCCGACGCCGACCCCGACGCCGACCCCGACTCCGACCCCGACTCCGACACCCACGCCCACGCCCTCGGCGCCGGCTCCGGCGGCATCCGCGCCCGCTGTCGCCTCGGCGCCACCGGGGCGGTGACCGGGCAGGTCTCGACGACACCGGCGACTCGTGCGGCGCGGATCACGGCGTCGCGCCGCCCGGCCCCGGCGACCCGGGTATCGGGCCGGCCTGCCGGCGCGCGGATTCCGCCCCCGTGAGCGCCGGAGGTGTCGAGGCGTCTGACGGCGCGACCCCGGCGCACCCGGTCATCGACCTGCGCGGCGTCACCGTTCGACGGTCCGGGCCGCACGATCCTCGGCCCTCTCGACTGGGCCGTGCGCGAGGGCGAGCGCTGGGTCGTCATCGGCCCGAACGGATCGGGCAAGACGACGCTGCTCTCGGTCGCCGGGCTGACGCTCTGGCCCACGACCGGGACCGTCGACGTGCTGGGTGCCCGCTACGGCCGGATCGACTCGCGCGAGCTGCGTCGGCGGATCGGTGCGGCGGGGACAGCCGTCGAATCGATGCTCCGCGACGACCTCACGCCGGTCGACCTCGTCGATGAGCGCCCGCCACGCCGCCACCGAGCCGTGGTGGCACGTCTTCACCGACGCCGACCGGGAACGGGCTCGCACGCTCCTCGAGGGACTCGGGCTCGAGCGGGTCGAGGACCATGCCTACGGGACGCTCTCGGCCGGCGAGCGCCGGAGGGTTTCGATCGCCCGGGCGCTCATGCCCGATCCCGACCTGCTGCTGCTCGACGAGCCGGCGGCCAACCTCGACCTCGGCGCACGCGAGACGCTCGTTCGCGACCTCGCCGGGCTCGCGGTGAGCCCGCGGCCGGCGGCCATCGTGCTCGTCACCCATCACGTCGAGGAGATCCCGCCTGGGTTCGAGCACGCGCTGGTGATCGCCGACGGCGCCGTCGTCGCGGCCGGCCCGCTCGACTCCGTCCTCGGCGGTGGTGCCCTCGCGCGTGCGTTCGGCCTCCCGATCGTGGTCGAGCGCCGCGACGGCCGGACGTGGGCCAGGCTGGGCTGACGAGCCCGACGGGTCCGGGACCGGTCCGCGGCCCCGCGGCCGGGCGACATGCCAACGTCACACGTTCGGGCGATGATGCGCACGTGAACAACGTCGTCACCATCCAGGCGACCGCACCCCGGACCGCGCCGCGGCCCTGGCGTGACGCGGTGGCGGGCATCGCCGCGACAGCCGTGGCCCTGGGCGTCTCCGAGTTGCTCGCGGGCGTGCTTGCCGGGGGCCACGTCGCTCGTCGCCTCGATCGGGCAGGTCATCATCGACAACCAGCCCGCCGGCGCCAAGGACGTCGTGGTCTCGCTGTTCGGGACCAACGACAAGCTCGCGTTCGAGCTCTTCATCGTGGCCGTCGCGATCGTCATCGGCGCCGGTCTCGGAGTCCTCGCTCGCCGGCACTACGCCATCGCCGGGGCGGTCTTCGCGGGATTCGGCGTGCTGGGATTCGCGGCGTCGCTGAACGATCCGCTGGCGAACCCCGGGATCGTGGCCGCTTCGGCGGCGGTCTCGGTCGGGCTGGGGCTGTGGGTCCTGGGTTGGCTGCTCGCGCCTTCCCCCGCTACCGGGTCCCACTACGGCAACGACGGAGACCGCAGCCGCTCGGGGCGACCGCCGGCGTGCCGCGACCGCCACCTCGATGCCCGACTGGTCGCGGCGCTCGTTCATCATCCGGGCTGGGAGCGTGACCGCCGCAGCGGTCGTGGCCGGGGTCGCCGGACGCCAGCTCCTGGACAGCCAGCGTGTCGCCCCGAGCGGCGCCGGCGCGGATGTGCCCCCGGCGTCCGACACGGTCCCGGCACTGGACGCGACCCAGGACCTCGCTCCCGCGATCGCCGGACTGACGCCGATCGTCATGCCCAACGACCGGTTCTACCGGATCGACACGGCGCTGCTGATTCCCAGCGTCGACACAAAGGACTGGACGCTGCGGGTGTTCGGGCTGGTCGATCGAGAGACGACGCTCACCTGGGACGAGCTGGTCAACCTCCCCATGTTCGAGCAGTACGTGACGATCTCGTGCGTCAGCAACGAGGTCGGCGGGACCCTGGTTGGCAACGCCAAGTGGACCGGCGTCCGGCTGCGGGACGTCCTGGACATGGCCGGAGTCCAGAAGTCGGCCACGCAGCTCGTCGGTCGGTCGGTCGATGGCTTCACCGCGGGCATGCCCGTCGCGTGGGTGATGGACCGCGACCGTGAGCCGATGATCGCGCTCAAGATGAACGATCAGCCGCTGCCTCGAGCCCACGGCTACCCGGCGAGGCTCATCGTCCCCGGCTTGTACGGCTACGTGTCGGCGACGAAATGGCTGAGCGAGCTGGAGCTCACGACCCTCGAGGACTTCGATGGCTACTGGGTCCCGCGTGGCTGGGCGAAGGAGGCCCCGATCCTCACGCAGTCCCGTATCGACACCCCGCGCGGCGGCGTCAAGGCCGGCAAGGTCCCGATCGCCGGCATCGCCTGGGCGCCGGACCGCGGGATCTCGAAGGTCGAGGTCGGGATCGACGACGCCTGGCAGCAGGCGCGTCTGTCGCGGCCGATCTCCGACGCGACGTGGGTCCAGTGGGTGGTCGACTGGGACGCGACGCCGGGCGGCCACGTCATCAAGGTCCGAGCGACCGACGGGACCGGTGCCGTGCAGGAAGAAACCCCGACGCCGCCGCCGCCCGACGGTGCCCGGGGCTGGCACACCATCGACATCAACGTCGGCACCTAGCGGTCGCGTCAGCGTCTCGCCGTTTGGGTATAGAGTCGAGGTATGCCGCGACGACGCTACACCTTCGATCCGCCCGATCGGTTCGTGGCGGGCACCATCGGCCGGCCGGGGGACCGGACGTTCTTCCTCCAAGCCCGCGACGGAGTCCGGGTCGTGAGCGTCGTCCTCGAGAAGAGCCAGGTCGCCGTCCTCGCCGAACGGCTCGGTGAGCTCCTCGCCGAGCTTGAGCGCCGTGGGGTGAAGGCAGGCGGTGGTTCGGCCGCAAGCGCCGACCCCGCCGAGGACACCGCTCCCCTCGACGAACCGATCAACGAGGCCTTCCGCGCGGGCTCCCTGACGCTCGGCTGGGATGGCGACGCGGAGAGGGTCCTGCTGGAGGCTCGAGCGCAGGCGGAGGATGGCGAGCCGATCGACCCCGACGAGGACGATGACGATGACGAGGACGGCCCCGACCTCCTGCGGGTGATGATGACGCCCGAGACGGCGCGGTCGTTCGTGACCCGGGCGGTCCGCATCGTCGCCGCCGGCCGGCCGCCCTGCCCGCTGTGCGGCGCACCACTCGATCCGCAGGGCCATATCTGCCCGCGGCGCAACGGCCACTACGTCAACTAGCCCGGAGTCACGGTGCTGGACCGCGCGTCGACGCTGCTCGCGCTTGTCGATGGCGACCTCGACATCGTGGGCCGGATCGTCGGCTCCTCGAACAACGCGATGCTCGTGACGGTGACGCGCACGTGCCCGGATCCGGAGCCACCGGTCGTGATCGACGCCATCTACAAGCCGACGATCGGCGAGCGGCCGCTCGACGATTTCCCGGACGGGACGCTGTCGCGACGCGAGGTCGCTGCCTGGCACGTGTCCGAGGCGTCGGGCTGGGGCATCGTCCCGCCGACGATCCTGCGCGACGGACCGTTCGGTGAGGGGATGGTCCAGGCGTTCATCGAGGCCGACCCCGACGTGGACGTGGTCGCGATGGTGGTCGAGGACGACCCCCGACTACGGCGGATGGCGGTCCTCGACGCGGTGATGAACAACACCGACCGGAAAGGCGGCCACATCCTTCCGGTCGACGGCGGCCGCCACGTCCACGGCGTCGATCACGGGGTCTGCTTCTCGCCGATGCCCAAGCTCCGGACGGTGCTGTGGGGCTGGCGCGGGAAGCGGCTCGCCTCGGACGAGGTCGGAGGGCTGGAGCGCATCCGAGACGCGCTCGACGCAGACCTGGGGGCTGTGCTGCGCGACCTGCTGTCACGGACCGAGGTCCGAGCCACGAGGCGCCGGACGGACGAGCTGCTCGCCTCGGGGCGGTTCCCCTACCCGCCCCCGGACTGGCCGGCGATTCCCTGGCCGCCGTTCTGAGGCCTTCGCGCCGGCCCACTCGCGCGCCACCCGCCGCCCCTGCGATCCGGACCACAATGACCGCAGATCCCGGACGTCGGGCCGGGCGCAGACGGGCTTGCCCTGGAGGAAGCGGCATGAACATCAACAGCATCCTCATCGGCTCCGAGGACCCTGGCCGCCTGACCGAGTACTACACGAAGCTCTTCGGCGAGCCGGGATGGAACGAGGGCGGCTACACCGGCTGGCTGGTCGGAACCGGCGCACTGACCGTCGGTCCCCACGACCAGGTCAAGGGCCGGAACAGCCAGCCCGGTCGGATCATCTGGAACATGGAGACGCCGGACGTCAAGGGCGACTTCGAGCGGTTGAAGGCCGCCGGAGCCACCGTCGTCGCCGAGCCGTACAACCCTTCTGTCGCCCAGGAGGCATTGATCGCCACGTTCAGCGATCCCGACGACAACTATTTCCAGCTGATGAGCCCGATCGAGATGCCCTGACCGGCCTCGCCATCGAGCCTACGGGAGCGATCCGTGCGGCGATGGAACGGCTGGGGTCCCGACGAGGTCGAGACCCAGCTGCCGCGCCGCGCAGGCGAGCTCCTCGAGGCGCTGATCGGGCGAGGGACGCCGCCGCACGACGCAACGCTCGAGTCGGTGGTCAACGCGGTCCCGTTCTCCCGGCTGGACCCTGACGCCCGTCTCGACGTCGATCCGGAGGTGCGCGTCCGGCATGCACGGGGCCAGAGCCTCCCCGACTGGATCGCGCTCCGCAGCGGACGGCTCGGCGTCGTGCCCGATGCCGTCGCCCGACCGCCGGATGCCGCGGCGGCGGCCGGGCTGATGGCCCTCGCCGCGCGGACCGGCGCGGCACTCCTCCCATTCGGCGGCGGGACGAGCGTCGTCGGCGGTGTGACGGCACGGCCATCGGAGCGGCCGCTCATCACCGTGGACATGGCCGCGACCGCCGGGCTGCATGACCTCGACGAGACCAGCCGCCTCGCCACCTTCGGGGCCGGCACGACGGGCGTGGCGATCGAGGCGGCGCTGGCCACGCACGGCCTCACCCTCGGTCACTTCCCCCAATCGTTCGAGGAATTGACGGTCGGTGGCTGGGTCGTCACCCGCTCCGTCGGACAGCAGTCGCGAGGCTACGGCCGCATCGACGGCCTGTTCGCCGGCGGTCACCTCGAGTCACCGCGTGGTCCGCTCGACATCGCCCCGGTCCCCGGCACCGCGGCCGGACCGGACGTCCGCGAGATGGTCCTGGGCTCGGAGGGGAGGTTCGGGATCCTGACCGACGTCATCGTCAGGACCAGCGCGACCCCGGTCGTCGAGCGCTTCGACGCCTATCTCGTGCCGGACTGGGAGCGCGCGCTGGAACTCGCGCGACGACTCGCCCAGAGCGGGACTCCCACTGTCCATGCTCCGGGTTTCGACGCCGCTCGAGACGGCGACCACCTTCGCGCTCGCACCGGATGGGCGGGCGAGCCGCCTCCTCGCGCGGTACCTGGCCATCCGCGGGATGGGCGCCGAGCGGTGTCTCGTCATCGTCGGGCTGACCGGGCAGGCGTCGGTCGTCCGTGCGACGTCTCGGGCGGTCGACGACCAGGTCCGCCTCTGTCGCGGCATCGCCGGCCCCGGCGTCGGTCCGGCCTGGCGCAGGTCACGGTTCGCGGCACCGTACCTCCGGAACGCGCTGTGGGACGCGGGCTACGCCGTCGACACGCTCGAGACCGCCGTCGACTGGCGGAGGCTCCCCGTGCTGGCGGCCACGCTCGGGCGCACGCTGCGCCACGGTCTGGACGGAGTCGGCGAACGGGTCCACGCGTTCAGCCACCTCTCGCACGCCTATCCGACAGGCTCGAGCCTCTACACGAGCTACGTCTTCCGCATCGCCCCGGACCCCGACGAGACCCTCGAGCGCTGGCGGACGCTGAAGGCCGCGGCAAGCGCCGTCATCCGCGCACACGGCGGGACCATCAGCCACCAGCACGGCATCGGCATCGACCACGCGCCCTACCTGCCCGATGAGAAGGGCCCGCTCGGCATGGAGGCGATCGAATCCCTCGTTCGGACCTTCGATCCGGACGGCCGGATGGCCCACGGCATCCTGCTCGAGGACGGCGCGCCGTGAGCGGCGACCAGCTGCTCGCGATCGATGTCGGGACGCAGAGCGTGCGCGCCCTCGTCTTCGACCCCGCCGGGACGCCGCTCGCGGTGGCCCGCATCCCGATCGAACCGTATGTCTCGCCACGGCCCGGCTGGGCGGAACAGGACCCGGAGCTCTACTGGCGCAGCCTCGCCGATGCCTGCCGGAAGGTCCTCGCGGACCCGGCCGTGCGGCGCGACGCGATCGCCGGCGTCGCGCTGACCGCACAGCGCGGCACCGTCGTCGTCACCGATGAGGATGGCCGGCCGCTGCGACCGGCCATCGTGTGGCTCGATCAGCGCCGCGCCGAAGGCCTGCCACGGATCGGCGGGCTGACCGGGCTCGCGTTCCGGGCGGCCGGGGTGTCGGGCACCGTCGCCGCGTTCATGGCCGAGTGCGAGGCGAACTGGCTGCGCGCGAACGAGCCCGACACGTGGCGTGCGATCCGCCGTTACATGCTGCTGGGTGCGTTCCTGGTCAACCGGCTGACCGGGCGATTCGTCGACTCGTCGGCGTCGCAGGTGGGCTACCTCCCGTTCGATTTCAAGGCCGTGGCGTGGGCGAAGCCGGGCGACTGGCGATGGACGGCGGGGGCCGTCGACCCGGCCTGGCTGCCCGCTCTCGTGCCCCCGACCGAACGCCTGGGCGAAGTGACGGCGGCGGCGGCCGACGCGACGGGGCTTCCGGTCGGTCTGCCGGTCATCGCCGCGGCCGCCGACAAGGCCTGCGAGGTCCTGGGCTCCGGCGCCCTGACACCGGACGTGGCCAGCCTGTCGTACGGGACGGCGGCCACCGTCAACACGACGGTATCCCGCTACATCGAGCCGATCCGGTACGTGCCGGCCTACCCCGCCGCCGCGCCGGGCGCGTGGACGATGGAGGTCCAGGTTCTGCGCGGCTACTGGATGGTCGAGTGGTTCAAGCGCGAATTCGGTCATCCGGAGGTGCGCGACGGACTCCTTCGTGGGATGGAGCCCGAAATCCTCTTCGATGACCTCGTGCGGTCGGTGCCGCCGGGCTCGATGGGACTGACGCTTCAGCCGTACTGGTCGCCCGGGATCCGGTTCCCCGAGCCCGGGGCGAAGGGCGCCGTCATCGGCTTCGGGGACGTCCACACGCGGGCGCACCTCTACCGGGCGATCCTCGAGGGCCTGGCCTACGCGCTGCGCGACGGCGCGGAACGGACGGCGAAGCGAACAGGCGTGCCGCTCACCTCGCTGCGTATCGCCGGCGGAGGATCGCTGAGCCCCGCCGCGGTCCAGCTCACGGCCGACGTGTTCGGGCTCCCGGTGGCGCGCGCCCATACGCATGAGACATCGGGGCTCGGTGCTGCGATCGATGCCGCGGTCGGGCTGGGCTGCCACCCCGATGTCGCGACCGCCGCACGGGCGATGGTCCGCATCGGAGACGTGCACGACCCCGACCCGGCCGCGCACCGGGTCTACGACGACCTGTACCGCACCGTCTACCGGCGGATGTACGACCGGTTGCGGCCGCTGTACCGGGAGATCCGCCGAATCACCGACTACCCGCCTCGCTAGCCAGACCCCGGGGCGGGGCGGTCAGGTTCAACAGGAAGCGGTCCGCCGACTCCCGGTCAACAAAATGCGGCTCGAGCGGTGCCACGACGCATCGACCGACCGCGCGACGGCGGCGGCGTTGACCCCGGGTCAACGGAGTACGGCTCGAGCGGTGCCCGGTCGCATCGAATTGAGCCAAACGGGCTCGATGACCGATGAATTGGTGACTGGGCGTCAAAGGGACGGGGGTCGGCCGACCGGTTCCCGGATCAGGCGGGCCGGATCGCCTTCACCACCATCGTGTTCGCGAACTTGTCGTGCCAGCCCTGTTTCGTCGGGCTGCTGGCCGTCGTGTACAGCAGGAAGATGACCCACGCGAGCGTGGCGAGCCCGATGAGAGCCCCGAGCAGGGGCAAGCGGATTGAGGATCTGGGCGATGGTGAAGACCGCACCGAGCGCCAGCCAGCGGCGGATGGCCTGCTCGGTGGTGATGGTCGCCCCTTCGGGAGCGTTGCCGATCTGGAGGCTGAGAGCCTTCATGCCGATCGTCGCGCGCTGGTTCGTCCAGGAGTAGACGAAGTAGATGCCGCTGACCGCGAGCGCGGCGACCGTGTAGATGATCGAGCCGAACCAGTTCGTCGTGGCGCCCGCGCCGGTTCCGGTCATGACCGCCAGCCCGATGATGCCCAGCACGATCCCGACCGCGATGTTGAAGACGAAGATGACGAGGACGTCGATGATGTACGCGATGACGCGGTTGGGCACATCGGCGTAGACGAGCGAGGTCATCGGAGCCGCCGTTGGCGACGGGCCGGCTGGATCCATGGTGTCCTCCTTCGTCCATTTGTCAGCGAGGGTCGCCGGGCAGGCGAGGGGCCCTCACCCGGCGACCGATCCGCGATGAGGCGTCAGGCGCGCCCGAACAGGGACTTGATCGTCGGCTGGTTGAGGTAGTACAGGATGGCCGCACCGATGACCACCGGAACGATCGCGCCGCCGATCCCGCCGCCACCGAAGATGGCGATCACGAGCGCGTAGATGATGCTCGCGGCGGCGAGCACGACGCCCAGCGGCCAGGCCCACGGTGCCATCGACCAGAAGCCCCAGCCAAGCGCTAGATACAGGCCGGCGAGCGCGAGGTAGGCGAGTCCGAAGATCGCTCCAGAGAGCCCGAAGAGCGAGGCACTGACCCCGAACAGGATGAACCCGCCGAAGAGCTGGCCGATCGCGCTGAGTCCGGCCAGGACTGCGAGGATCGTGATCCCGGTCGGCCGTGCTTGTGTGGCACTCATATGCGCCATAACCCTCCGTGTGACCCTGCCGACCTGAAGGGGCGGCCATGAGTCGCGCCCATCCTAGCGAGCCGCTGACGGCTGGCAAGCCCATTTCTCGGCCAGATCTTCCGTCTCAGCGAACGAGTTCTTCCGCCAGAAGGTCCATGAGCAGGGCGTCTACCCAGGTCCCGTCGGCGAGGCGCTGGTAACGGCGCATGACACCGACCGGCCTGAAACCGACCTTTGCATAGGCCGCGATCGCCCGCGTGTTCGCGACGGCAGGATCGATCGACAGGCGGTGGTGGCCGCGCTCGTCGATGAGGTGGACGGCGAGCGCCCTGATCGCGTCCGGACCGATGCCCTGCCCCTGGACGTCCGTCCTGACGAAGAGGTCGAGGGCCGCGTGGCGGAAATCGGGCTCCTTCTCCTCATAGACCTGGATGTAGCCGACGATCGCGCCGTCGCGCTCGATGACGAAGGGTTCTTCGTCGGGGTCCGGTCCCAGCAGTTCCCGCGCGACCCGGTCGAGGTCCCAGCGGCCCCACCAGGCGGCGACCTCGGGCTCGGCGAGGATCCGGGCCAGGGCCGCGGCGTCGTCTGGGACGGCCGGTCGAAGCATCACGAGGCGGCCTCGCAGTTCCACGGCCCGAGCATAACCGGGGTGATCCCCGGTGCAGCCCGCCCCGCTAGCATTGGTCCTCATGATCCAGGCCGACCCGGCCACACCGCCGGCCGATCCCGAAGTACTGCTGGCGGGCCTCGATCCGGAGCAGCGGGCCGCCGTGACGGTCACGTCCGGTCCGCTGTGCATCCTCGCGGGTGCAGGTTCGGGGAAGACCCGGGTCATCTCGCGACGGGTGGCCTATGCGCTCGCGACCGGGGTCGTCCGTCCGCGGGACGTGCTGGTCGTCACGTTCACGGACAAGGCCGCTGGCGAGATGGCGGGCCGGCTCGCCGGCCTCGGTCATCGTGGCGTGGCGGCGGCCACGTTCCACGCCGCGGCCCTCCGCCAGCTGCGCCACTTCTGGCCGCGCGTCCACGGCACCGAGGCGCCCGAGATCCTGGCGTCGAAGGCGCCGATCCTCGCCCCGCTGGCGGCCGGCCTGCCGGGCGGTTACCGCTACCTCGCCGTCCGGGACCTGGCTGCCGAGATCGAATGGGCGAAGGCGCGCCGGATCGCCGCCGCGTCGTACGAGGCCACGGCCGAAGGCATCGGCCGTGACGCGCCGCTGCCGCCGGACCTGATGGCCCGGCTCTACCGCCGCTACGAATCGGCCAAGGAGCGCGCCCGAAGGATCGACTTCGAGGACATGCTGGAGCTGACGATCGGGCTCATCGAGACCGACACCACGGTCGCCGACGAGGTACGCGACCGGTATCGCTGGTTCTCGGTCGACGAGTACCAGGACACGAACCCGCTCCAGCAGGCGCTCCTCGACGCGTGGCTCGGCGGTCGCGACGACCTCGCCGTGGTCGGCGACGAGGACCAGACGATCTACACGTTCACCGGGGCCTCGAGCGATTACCTCGTGCGCTTCGGGGAACGCTACCCGCAGGCTCGGTTCGTGACGCTCGAGCGGAACTACCGATCGACGCCAGAGGTGCTCGGGCTTGCCAACCGGATCCTCGCGGCGGGCCGTTCGGCCACCGATGAGCGCGAGCCGAACCGTCCGCCTCGGCCACCGAAACGGCTCGTCCCGAGCCGGCCATCCGGACCGACACCCGAGATCCGTTGGTTCGCCGGAGCCGAAGCCGAGACGGCGGCGATCGTCGACGCCGTCCGGGGTCTTGCGCGCGCGGGCGTGGCGCACGGCGCGATGGCCGTGCTCGTCCGGACCAACGCCCAGCTGCCGGGATTCGAGGAGGCGTTCGGGCGAGCGGGCATCCCGTTCCACGTCCGCGGCGAGCGATTCTTCGGTCGTCCGGAGGTGCGTCGGGCGATGCGCGTCGCTGGCGCGCTCGCTGCGCGCGAGACGAGAGTGCGCGCGGCGCGCGAGGCCCCCGACGCGCCCGGTCGCGACGATCGCGCCAACTCCAGCGAGGCGCCGACCAACGAGACGTCGCTGGTCGACCGGTTGGCCGCGGCCTTCGAGCGCGAGCTCGGCGTCCGGCGCGACGCGATGCCGGACGGCGATGCTGCCGCCGAGCGTCACGCGGCCGTCGTCACGCTGCTGGAGCTGGCCGGCGACATCGCGGCGATCGACCCGGCCGCCGACGTCGCCTCGTTCGTCGCCGAGGTCGACCGGCGAGCGGCGATCGAGGTCGGCGGCACGGCTGCAGGGGTCGAGCTGCTCACCCTCCACCGGGCGAAGGGCCTCGAATGGGAGGCAGTCTTTCTGCCGGCGCTCGAGGAGGGGACGCTGCCGATCCGGCAGGCGACCGAACCGGCCGAACTCGCAGAAGAACGACGCCTGCTCTACGTCGGGATCACCCGGGCCCGGCGCTACCTGTGGCTCTCGTGGGCGACGTCGCGTGCGGGGCCGACGGGTCGTGAAGGCCGGCGCGCAAGGTCTCGCTTCCTCGATGGCCTGGCGCCACGCAAGGTGTCGGCGACCCGTGAGGCGGCCCCGAGTCCGACCCGCACCGCGGGGGCGCTCTCGGGTTCAGCCCCTGCGCGCCAAAAGGTCGATCCGGCCGACCGGTCACCACTGTCGAATGCGCTCCGTGCCTGGCGCACGGCCCGTGCCCGCTCCGATTCGGTGGCTCCGTTCATCATCTTCCACGACACGACGATCGAGGCGATCGCCGCGGCGCGGCCGCGCTCGATCGCCGAGCTGCGGCGGGTCCCGGGTGTCGGCCCCACGAAGCTCGACCGATATGGCGACGAGGTGATCGAAGTCGTGGCCCGCGAGGTCTGAGGGCCGGTCGCCGCCGACGAACCTGGCCTGCCGCGGCCAGGCTCGTCCTGGGAGCGCCCAGGCTGTCGTCAGGGCAGGCGAAGTCGCGCCGCGGCGTCGATCAGCCGTGCGAGGTCCCGGTCGGCGGAAGGCGTCCATCCGGAGAGCTCGGACAAGCGCCGAACGGCGGAGTAGGCACGTGCCGCCTGGAATCGCTCCTCGAAGCCCGGCGGCTCCTTGCTCGGCCAGCGCGCGGCACGATAGCGCTCGGCGAGAGCGGCCTCGTCGGCGGCGCCGAATCCTTCGGTCAGCGTGGCCAGGTCCACCTCGCCCGGCGCGATCGCGGCAGAGGCCCAATCGATCGGTCGGATGGCCATCCCGTGGATCAGGATGTTCTGGGTCCAGAAGTCCCCGTGGATGAGGGTCGTCGGGGCCTCCAGGAGCTCGGCAAGCTCTCGTCGCAGCGAGTCGGCGATGGCGTCAACGTCGCGCGACTCGCGCCCGGCGGCGCCGACCGAGGCCAGCGCCCGGTCCACTCGATCGCGGTACCAGGCCTCGTCGTATCGGCGGACGAACGAGGATGCCGGCATGACCGGCGACCGTTCGAACGAGCGATGGAAGTGTCCCAGCCAGCTGGCGGCCGAGCCGGCGACCTCCACGGGGAACCCCGGAAGGCGGACCGCCCCCTGGAGGAATTCGACGAACAGCCAGTCCTCGCCCGTCGAGGCGTTGTGGGAGCCACCGAGGAACCGCGGCGGTCCATGGCCGCCGGGCGCCAGGATGTGCTCATAGACCCGGGTCTCGTACGCGACTCCGGTCGGACACTCGGCGCCGTCGTGTGCCTGACTCGGTTCCCGCTTCCACAGGACCCACCAGCTCGCACCACTGGCCAGCACGCATTCGAGCAGCTCCGCGCTGGCCGCGCTGTTCTGCACCATCCACCCCGAGCGCCTGTAGATGCGCATGGGTGCAGGAAGCCCGTGGTTCAGCGCCTCACGGCGCATGATCCCGAGCAGCACGTGATCGGCGACCGGCGGAAGCCAGTCCGCGGGGTTCGATGCGCCGATCGGGCGCCGATCCGCCCCGAGACCGGGCTCCGAGTCAATCGATGGTCGTTGCAGGTTCACAGACATTCGCCGTTCCAGGTTGGTCGCAGATGCCCATCGAAGAAGCTGCGTGGTCCCAGTTGACAGGCCACGGGGCTTCCGCGACGCCGAGGGGCGGCCGGCGCGTCGTCGAAAGGACCCCTCCTGTCTACCGTACCAGCCCATCCCGAAGACGGGCAAACGCCCGGAGTCCGGCGATTCGGAGGTCGATGGCGGCCGACGTGACCCTGTCAGCCGCCAGCCGCCCGCCGGGCTCCCGCACGCGCCTCGCTAGGCGCGAACCTCCTGGCGCATGAATGCGATGTACGCCGCGACGAAGCACGCCACCGCGAGGGCCACGAGCGCGACGATCTGGGGCCAAACCAGGAGCAGGCTCTGGCTCAGCGACAGGACCGACGAGATCTGCTGCTGAGCCTGGGTGTACTGCCCGATCGTCGAGGGCACGGTCACGTCGCGCGCGTTGACCGTCGGGTCGAGGATGACCCTGGTGATCTCCTGGTAGAGCGTGCTGGGCATCAGCCTGCTCACGAACTCCTGGAGTTGCGCGGTGCCCAGGATGGCGTCGGGGGTCGCGTTCGCCGCCGGCTTGATCAACCCGTTGAGGACCGTCGTGATCAGGCCGCCGAAGACCGAAACGAGCAGCCAGACCCCGAAGCCGAGAAGCGCCGCAGTCGCTGCTCGACGGATGAGCACCGACAGGAGCAGACCGAAGGCGAGCCATAGGGCGACATACAGGAATGTCGCGCCGACCCAGGCGACAAGCCTGACGACCTCCTCGCTGTGCGGCACGATGCCGAGACGGAGCATCCCGAAGCCCGCGATGAGCGCGACGACCGAAACCAGGACGAGCCCGATGACCGACATCCCGGCTGCGAACTTGCCGTTGATGACGTCGTCGCGGTAGATCGGCTGGGCCAGGAGGCGAGGCAGGGTTCCCTCGGATCGTTCGCCGTTCACGGCGTCGAATGCGAACGCGAGGCCGATCAAAGGCGCGACCATCGCGACGAAGGCATCGACGCGCAGGATCCCGATGTCGGCGGAGCCCACGGTAAACAGCGCCAGGAAGATCGCCGGTACCCCCGTCGCCTGCGGCGCGAGCGAGCGGATCCTGTCGGCGGCGAAGTACATGGGGATGATCGCGGCGAGTCCGAGCACGATCAGCAGGACGATGAACCGAACGCTGAGCAGGTGGTCGCCGAACTCCTTGGCGGCGATCACGCGCCACCCTGAGCGCGGGATGCGCATCTGCCGCGGGTCGCGAACGTCGGTCGCGTCGGCCGGGGGGACGCTCGCGGTGGTTGTTGCGCTCACGACTCGGGCCCTCCGTCTGCGTTGGTCCCCTGACCCTGATCAGTCGGCCCGGTCGCGGCGGTCGCGCCCGGCGTCGCGATGCGTTCCGTGGCCGGTGTCGATTCGGCGGCCCCGCCGGGCGTCATCACCGGAGTCGTTCCCGTGGCACCGGTCGGAGCCGCTGCGCCGGCTGTGGCGCCCGGCCTCCGCCTCGGACCGCCTCGCCGGCCGATGCCCGTCCGTCGCATCGGCGCGGGCTGGGCGGCCGTGACCGCGGGCGTTGGCGGCCGCACCGTCGCAGGCTCGGCGGCGGTGGTACCCGGCACCTTCCGGCTGCGCTCGACCGCGGTCCGGTAGATGTCGTCGAGTGACGGAACGATGGGGCGGATGGCGGTGAGGCGGAGCCCGTGCTCGACCGCAGCCACGAGGACCGCCTGTCGGACACGGCCCTCCTCCCTGGCAGGATGGACGTGCAGCCGCCATGTGTCGCCCTCATCGGCCGGCGCGTCGACCGACGTGACGGAGGGGAGTCGGCGCAGGGTCTCCCCCGCCCGTGCGACGTCGTCCGCACTCGTGAGCTCGAGAGTGACGTCGATGGCGGCCGAATCTTCGCTGAAGTCCGCGGCAAGCTGCTGGACGGTGCCGACGCCGACGAGCCGTCCGGCTGCGAAGATCCCGATCCGATCGCAGACGCTCTGGACCTGTGTGAGCAGGTGGCTCGAGAGCAGGATCGCCAGGCCTCGTTCGTGGACGAGCCTGCGCAGCAGATCGAGGATCTCGACCACGCCGAGTGGGTCGATCGAGGTGGTGGGCTCGTCGAGGATCAGCAGGTCGGGTGACTTGACCAGGGCGTCCGCGATGCCGAGTCGCTGGCGCATGCCGCGTGAGTAGGTCTCGACCTCGTCGTCGGCCCGGTCGGTGAGGCCGACCTGCTCGAGGACCTCGTCGATGGCGGGCTCCGCCTCGGCGCGTCGCAGCCCGTTGAGGCGGGCCGTGTAGCGCAGGTTCTCACGTCCCGTCATCCCGCCGTAGAAGCCGACCGCGTCCGGCAGGTAGCCGACCCTTCGCTTGACCTCGCGTGGCTCGCGCTTCGGGTCGAGGCCCATGACCTCGGCCTCGCCCTCGGTCGGCTCGGACAGCCCAAGAAGCATCAGGATCGTCGTGGTCTTGCCTGCGCCGTTCTGGCCGAGGAGACCGAAGATCTCGCCGGGGTAGACCTCGAGATCGAGGTCGTCGACCGCCGTGAGCGTCCCGTATCGCTTGGTCAGGCCCGACGTCCAGATGACCGGCTCCCGTGCCTCGATCTCGGGCGCCGACACGTGGTGGATGGCCGTCCGTGGCGCCTCGACGCCGCTCATCGCCGTCCGAAACGCCGGAACGTGAACCACAGGACGATCAGCACGATCGCGATCAGCGCGATCCCGATGGCGCCCCACAGCGCGGCGGTCTCGATCGTCACCCGAATGTCGGTCGACGCGTCGGCTTCCGCTGCCGTGGCCTTGAACGTCGCGACGTAGTCCCCGGCGATCGCGTCGGCCGACGGCGACACGTGGGCGACGACCTGGACCTGCTGGCCGGCCGGGACATCCACCGTCGCAGGGTCGAACTTGACGGTCCAGCCGCTCGGTGCGCTCGCGCTCATCGCTGCCGCGGCCACGTCGGCCGTGCCGTTATTGGCCACCACGAGCGTCAGGTCCGTGGTCGACCCGGCCGTGGCGTTCATGTTGAGCCGCTGGTCGTTGGTCGAGAGGGTGAGGCTGTAGCTGCCGGTGATCGTGACCGCGAGATCCTGGTGCGCCGACTGGCTCCCGCTCTTGACGTCCACCGCGATCGGGTAGTCGCCGGCGGCAGCGTCGCTCGAGGGCTTGGCGGTGACGGCCACGGTCTCGTTCTGGCCGGCCTTGACCACGGTGCTGGCGGCCTGCGCCTGCGATCCCATCTGTGCCGTGACGGTCCACCCGGCAGGACCAGTCGCCGTCGCGCTGAATGGAAGATCCTCGGGCGTGCCGTTGGTCAGCGTGAGCGTGAACGAGAACGACACGTTCGACGCGCCCTGAAGGTGCGCGACGTCGGTCGCCAGCGTGACCTCGCCGGCGGCGTTCGGCGACACCCGGAGCTCCACCGTCAGCGTCGCGGACGCACCGCCGGCGGTCGTGCCCTTGACGTCGATGCGCTGGGTGCCTTCGGCCGCATCGGCTGGGACCGTCACATTGAGCGTGATCTTGGTCTCTTCCGTGCCGCCCGGCGATTCGACGCTGTCGATCGTGTACCCGCCTCCGTGCAGGAGCGCGGTCCAGCCATCGGGCACCTTGCCGACCGAGAGGTCCACGCGCCCGGGCGTCGCGGTCTTGACCGAGATGTCGAAGCTCGGAGTGGCTCCCGGAGCGACGGCGATCCCCGGATAAGGCGTCGTCAGCGAGATCGCGTCGACCGCGCCGACCGGGCCGGCGCCGGCGAGCGACGCGAGTCCCAGCATGGATGCGACGAGGGCGACCCTCGCCAGGCGCGATCGAACGGTCCAGGGCGTGGACACCGAGTCACCTCCGCGTATCAGATCGATGGCGGCAAATCTGGGGCCGCCGCGCGCGGGCGTGCGATCCGCATGCCCGAACCGCCGCGAGTGTGACGTTACGCGGGCGGAAGAATCAACCAACCTTTGATGAAGAGACGTGAATCATGCCAGGGTCGTTGATGCGGGCGCGCCGGAGCGCGTCGCCCGTCCCCGACGTCGCCGGCCCCGACGTGATCCATCATCTGTTCCGCCGGATGGTCCTATCGACCGCCAAGGCCCGCTCAGGTTGGGATCGTCGCCGCACTCGTCGGTGGTCGGACCAACGGGTGCACGGAGTCGACCGATATCGCGGTCCGCGACGGTCGCGACGACGCCCAGGGCGGCGTCGCCGGTCGGTACGACCACCGGGTGACACGTCTGGTGTCGGCACCCGCTTCGCCGACATGGCACGTGATCTGGGGCTATCGGCCATTTGACGGTTCGTCCGATCTCCCCGATACTCGGTGGGTAACCCGTCCGACGCGACGACCCGGTTCGAGCCAAGATCATGCTCCCGGTCCGGCGCGCAGACGTTCACAGAACCGCGTCCCGTGCGCAGGAGCGCCCGGACGACACATCGGCCGCGCAGCCGATCGCCTATCCCGCGATGACGGCGCGCCAGAAAGCACAGACCAAAGACACATGATGTCCCGATCCACCACCTCGTCCGTCACGGGACGAGCATCCTCCATGCGGCGCCTGCGTCGTCGAGCGAGCAACTCGACGCGCCTGTACTGCGCCACGAACGGCTGCACGAGCTTCCTCGAGGTCGACGCCGAGACCGGCACCGCTCGCTGTCATATCTGCGGGTACGTGCGCCGAACCCACTGAAGTCCCGGCGAGTCCGCGCGGACGCCACCGGCCTTGCCAACACAACGATTCGTCCGCAGTCGCCGACGCGTCAGCCGGCCTGAGAACGCCCGCTCGAGCCGTTCGGCCTCGACGTCATCGGGTCGCGCGGCCGTCGATGCTGGCGGTCGGTCGGCGCCTCGGCATTGACGCGCTCGATCGCGCGATTGGCGGCGGCCACTGTCTCAAGCAACTCCCGCCGGAGCCTGGCTCGCGACGCGGGCGACGCGTGACGCGCGCGCTCGAGGACCTGCTCGAGCGCCGCGAGGTGGCGCCTCGCCTCCTTGTCCGATTCGATCCACGGGGGAGCCGCGCCGGCATTCTTGAGCATCCGGTGGGCCATCGCCCACTCGCCTGCGGCGGTGTCGTCCTCGATCGGCAGGCGTTCTCCGACGAACGGCAGCTCGTCGAAGGCGCCGGCATCCATCGCTTCCCGGATCTGGCGCTCGACCAGGCTTTCCCAGGTCGGGGCGATCTGGCGACGGCCCTCGGCGTCACGTCGTTCGGGGCTCATTGCTCGATCGTATCGCGACAGCTCGGTGGCCGCCGCGGTCGGCATCCGTGCCGACGGGCACGGGCCGCATCGGCGATACTCGGAAGCCGATGACGCCACTCCCCGAGAGCCCGCGCGTTCGCCTGCGCGACGCGACACTCGATGACGCCGACCTGCTCGATGCCTGGAATCGGGAGCGAAGCGAGTTCAACGACTTCGGCTTCGAGCCCGAGCCCATCGATCGAGACGTGCTCGCCCGAGGACCGCTCCGGGATGAGCACAACGGGATGCTTATCGTCGAGGTCATCCCCGACAGCCGGCCGATCGGCACCGTCGGCTGGCACAAGGTCAGGTACGGGCCGAACCCCGAGTCCGACGCGCTCAACTTCGGGATCGAATTGATCCCCGAGGCTCGCGGGCAGGGGTACGGCACAGAGGCGCAGATGCTCCTGCTCGACTACCTCTTCAGCGAGACAGCGATCAACCGGCTCGAGGCGGGAACCGACGTCGAGAACCTCGCCGAACAGCGCTCGCTCGAGAAGGCCGGCCTTCGTCGGGAAGGTGTCGTCCGGGGCGCGCAATACCGCGCCGGCGCCTACCACGACCTCGTCGTCTACGCGAGGATCCGCGACGATCGGTGACCGAGGCCGTGACAGACAAGCTGACATGCTCATGCCGTACGTTCCTGTCGTGACCTCGGGCGCACGCGGCAGGACCGGCCGCACCTTCGACTAGATGGACCGGATCGACGGCCAGCCCGTCTACTCGGCGACGGACCTCGTGGCCTTCCTCGCCTGCGAGCATCTGACCCAACTGGAACGTGCTGCGCTCGCCGGGCTCACCAAGCGCCCGATGCGCGAGGACCCGGAGCTCGACGTCATCCGCCGCCGCGGCTTCGAGCACGAGGCCCGGTTTCTCGCGGCCCTCCAAGCCGAGGGCAGGACGGCGATCACGATCCGAGTGGACGGGTCCGGCACCGACCGGGGCGCCGACCTGCGTGCCGCGGCCGCCGAGACGATCGACGCGATGGCGTCGGGAGCCGACGTCATCTACCAGGCAACCTTCTTCGACGGCACGTTCCGCGGGCACGCAGACTTCCTTCTCCGCATCGACTCGCCCGACCGGCCGTCGCGCTGGGGACCATGGCACTACGAGGTCGCCGACACGAAGCTCGCCCGCCACGTCAAGGCGAGCGCCGTCCTCCAGATCTGCTCGTACGTGGACCAGCTCGAGCGCATCCAGGAGGTCCGGCCGGAGTGGATGCACGTCGCGCTCGGCGGGAGCGCGCGCACCGTCGAGCGACTGCGCGTCGACGATCACATGGCGTACTACCGGAGCGCCAGAGACAGGTTCCTGGCGACGCTCGGGGACCCGTCGCCGCCGGCGTTCCCGCCCGCAGGGACGTACCCGGACCCGGTCGAACACTGTGACGTCTGCCGCTGGGCGCCGGAATGCGCAGCCCGACGGCGGGCGGACGACCACCTGAGCCTCGTCGCGGGAATCACGCCCGCCAGCGGCGCGCCCTGATCGAGCGTGGGGTCCCGACGCTCGAGGCCCTCGGCGGACCTGTCGCTGCCGATGGAGCCGCCGCTCGCGGGGGTCGGAGCCGGCGCGCTCGGCCGGATCCACGATCAGGCGCGCATCCAGCTCGAGGGACGCCGCGAATCTCGGCTCAAGTACGAGCTCCTCCTCCCCGCGCCGAACGCGGAGGTCGAGCTCGAGCGCGGACTCGCCTCGCTTCCGCCACCGTCGGCCGGCGACCTGTTCTTCGACATCGAAGGCGACCCGTACGCACTCGAGGATGGTCTCGACTACCTGTTCGGCGTCCTCGAGAACGACGGGACGTTCCACGCCATCTGGTCGCTGCGACGACGCCGGCGAGTTCACTCTCGAGGGCGAGCGGCTCGGCTTCGTGCGGCTCATGGACCTCATCATGGCCCGCCTCGAGCAGGACCCGGCGATGCACGTCTACCACTACGCCCCCTACGAGCCGACCGCGCTCAAGCGGCTGATGGGCCGGTATGGGGCGCGCGAGGACGATGTCGATCGCCTTCTGCGCGAAGGCGTATGGTCGACCTCCTGCGGGTCGTCCGCCAATCGCTGCGAGCCTCGGTCGAGAGCTATTCGATCAAGAAGATGGAGGCGTTCTACGGGTTCACTCGCGAGATCGACCTGCGCGACGCTGGGTCGAGCATCGTCGCGTTCGAGCAGTGGCTCGAGCTCGGCGAGGGCGAACGGCCGGCGGCGAACCACCTCGAACGGATCGAGCGCTACAACCGTGACGACGTCGTGAGCAACCTGCGCTTGCGCGACTGGCTCGAGGGCCTCCGGACCGAGTTCGCTGATGCCGCCGGTCGCGAGGTCCCGCGGCCTGCCGTTCGCGTGGCCCAGCTCCCGGCTGAGCTGACCGAACGTCAGGCGCGCGTCGAGGCGCTCGTCGAGCGTTTGGCAGGGCCCGCGATCATGCCGACCGACCCGGCAGAGCGCACTCCGACCCAGCAGGCGACATGGCTGCTCGCCCAGCTCCTCGGTTGGCATCGTCGCGAGGACAGGTCGGCGTTCTGGGAATTCCACCACCTCATGGATATGACGCCCGAGGACCTGGTGGACGAGGACGACCCGATCGGCATGCTGGAACCGGTCTGCCCCCTCGACGAGGAGCGAAAAGGCAAGCAGACCTGGCGATACCGATTTCCCGCCCAGGATTACGACCTTGGGCGAGGAGAGGTCTACGATCCCGCCAAGAAGCAGGCCCGGCCCGATGACAGCCCGTTCTCGTTTGTCGCCGGCGATGTCGTGGCGGTCGATCCGGCCGAACGGACGGTGGACCTTCGGCGAGTGGTCGCCGAGCCGCATCCGCGAGCCATCGTGCCCCTCAACTGGGTTCGCACCACGGCGCACCAGGAGGCCCTGTCCGACCTCGGCAGCTGGGTCGCCGACCACGGCATCCAGGCGGCCGGGCCGGTCCGCGCCGGTCGTGACCTGTTGTTCAGGCTCCCGCCGCGAGTCGGTCTGTGGCTCGATGAGCCGCTGCAGCGTCCGGGCGAATCGGGGCTCGAGACTGCGCGACGACTGGCGACGGTGCTCGACCACACGACGCTCGCCATCCAGGGCCCTCCGGGATCGGGCAAGACGTACACCGGCGCACGGATGGTCTGCACGCTGCTGGCCGCCGGCAAGCGAGTCGGCATCACGGCGACGAGTCACAAGGTCATCGGCAACTTCCTGAAGGCCGTCCTCGAAGCCGCCGAGATCGAAGGCGTCGAGGCCTTGCCGGTCCAGAAGGGCGAGAAGGACGAGGTCCTGGACGACCCGCGTGTGACGCGCGGGAAGGACGCCACCGACGTTCGGGCGCGCCTCGATGACCGCCGCGCGAACATCGCGGCCGGCACGACCTGGCTGTGGGCCTCGTCGAAGATGGCCGAGTCGGTCGACGTCCTCTTTATCGACGAGGCCGGACAGATCTCGCTGGCCAACGTGGTCGCGATCGCGGGTGCGACCGACAGCCTGGTGCTACTCGGCGATCCGCAGCAGCTCGACCAGCCGCTCCAGGGCACGCACCCACCGGGCGCCGATCGATCGGCATTGGCCCATGTCCTCGGCGATGCCGCCACGATGCCCCCGACCCAGGGCCTGTTCCTCGAGGACACGTGGCGGTTGCACCCGGACCTGTGCGCGTTCACGTCCGAGGTGTTCTACGACGAACGGCTCGAGCCGGAGCGAGGTCTCGTCACCCAGCGCGTCAGCGCCATCGAGGACGATCGCCGACGGGACCGGGCCGCGGCAGCTCGACGTGCCGACGGACGGTGCCGACAACGAGTCGCCGGTCGAGGCCGAGGCCGTGGCCGGCCTTGCCAGGACCCTCGTCGAGGGCGACTCGACCTGGACGGACCGTGAAGGCGTCATTCGGCCGGTCACCTGGGACGACGTCCTGATCGTGGCCCCATACAACGCCCAGGTCGGCGAGATCAGGCGCCGGCTGCCGACCGAGGCCCGCGTCGGGACCGTCGACAAGTTCCAGGGCCAGGAGGCTCCTGTCGAGCATCTACTCGATGACGACGTCCTCGCCCGAGCTGGCGCCGCGCGGCATGGACTTCCTGTACAGCCGGCATCGGCTCAACGTGGCCACATCCCGTGCGCGCTGCGTCGCCATCGTGGTCGCCTCCCCGGACCTGCTCCGGGTCCGCGCGAGGACGCCGGAGCAGATGCGCCTGGCGAACGCTTTCTGTCGTTTCGAGGAGCTGGCCCGAGCGACGAACTGAGGCGGCCGGCCCTATGCTCCGCCGGTGCACGTCGCTCGACTCGACCTTCCCGCCAGCCGGCTCGATGACCTCCGGCGCCGGACCGTGGGATCCCTGGTGGCCGGTGTCGCGCTCGGCAGCACGGGCCATATCGCCGCGGTCACCGTTGCCACGATCGTCGCGAGCGACCTGTCGGGGTCGGCAGTCCTCAGCGGCGCGCCGGGCGCGGCCGTCGTCCTGGGAGCGGCCCTCGGCGCGACGCTCCTGTCCCGGCTCATGGTCGCCCGGGGACGGCGGATCGGGCTGTCATCGGGATACGTGACCGGTGTCGGGGGAGCCGTCGTCGCGACCGTCGCGGTCATCACGCGGACCTTCCCGCTCCTGCTCCTGGGTGCCGTGCTCATCGGCTTCGGCAATGCGTCCAACCAGCTGTCGCGCTACACGGCCGCCGACCTCTATCCCACCGCGCGACGGGCGTCGGCGATCGGCATCGTCGTGTGGGGGGCCACGTTCGGTGCCGTCCTCGGACCGAACCTGGTCGGGCCAGCCGGCGATCTCGGCGTGTCCCTCGGTCTGCCGCCGCTCGCGGGCGCCTACCTGCTCCCGATGCTGTTCGTGGGGAGCGCCGCCGTCCTGTCGTTCGTGATGCTCCGGCCGGATCCCTACGAGCTCGCCGACAGGTCCGAAGGCGACCTCGGCGGCAACGCAGGGACGGCGACCTCGCTGTCGCGAATCCTGGCCCAGCCGAACGTGCCGATCGCGATGGTCTCGCTGGTGACCGTCCAGGTGGTCATGACCCTGATCATGACGATGACCCCGCTGCACATGACGGAGACCGGCCACACGCTCTCGGCAGTGGGGCTCGTCATCAGTGCCCATACCTTCGGCATGTTCGCCCTCTCCCCGATCTCCGGGCGACTGACCGACCAATTCGGCAGCGTCCGGGTGGTCCTCGCCGGCCTGGTCGTGACGGAGCTCGCGGCGATCATGGCCGCCGCGGCGCCGATGGACGGCGGCGTCATCCTGTTCCTTGCCCTGTTCCTCCTCGGGTACGGATGGAACCTGGGCTTTGTCGCGGGCTCGGCGCTGCTCACCCGCGGCCTCGGTCTCGCCGAGAGGACGCGGGTCGAGGGGTTGACCAATTCGCTCATCTGGAGCTCGGCGGCCGCGGCCAGCCTGGGCTCCGGCGTGGTCCTCGCCGCCGCGAGCTACACGGCCCTCGGGCTGCTCGGGGCCGCGATGGTCATCGTGCCCGCCTGGCTGCTGCTCAGCCGCCGTCGCAGGGTCATCGCCGCGGGAGGCTGATCCCGGCCGCGGGGATCAGCTCGCGTCGCAGCCAGGTCAGGAGCACGCGGGCACACGTCTCGACCTCGTCAAGCGGAACGTGCTCGTCGGCGCTGTGGGCGACCTTGACGTCGCCCGGCCCGAAGATCACGCACGGCGTGTCGGCGACGTTGACGAAGAGACGCATGTCGGCGCCGTACGGCTCGCCCAGGAGCGCGGGACGGCGCCCGGTAATCGCTTCGGCGGTGTCGGCGAGCCTGACCGGAAGAGGGTGATCGGACGGCACACGGGCCGAGCCGAAGCGACCGCCGGTGAACTCCACGGTGGCCGGGTGTTCGCGCAGGAACTCGTCGGCGGCGCAGGCGGCCTCGATGCACGCCCGGAGCTCGGCCTCAGCCTCGGCCTCGGTCTGGCCGAGCCGGACGCCGTAGCGACCTCGGGCAGTGACTTTGTCCAGGACAGTCGATGCCCACTCGCCGCCCGTGACGATGCCGACGATCGTCGGGTATGGCAACCCGAGGACCGTCATCAGCGGGTCCGTCTCGGCCCCGTTGCGGCGGGCCTCATCCTCCTCCAGCGCCCTCGTGAGAACGAACAGCTTGTCGAGCGCCGAGACGCCCTCGCGCCTCTGGGAGGCGTGGGCGGCGCGGCCCGGGACGGTCAAGCGGAACGTGATCGCGCCGGCGTGGGCGACCACCACGTCGAGGTTGGACGGCTCGGTGATGACCGCCATGTCGGCCCGGACGCCGGCCCGGATGGCCGCCAGCGTGCCCTGCCCGCCGTCCTCCTCGGACGGGACGAGCACGACCGTGAGCTCGCCGTCGAGGCTTTCGAGGTCACCGGCTGCCGCGAGCGCCCTGACGGCGGCCAGGATGGCGGCGACGCCGCCCTTCATGTCGCAGGCTCCGCGTCCGTAGAGGGAGCCGTCGCGGACCTCGGCGCCCCACGGGTCGGCGGTCCAGGTGGCGGGGTCGCCGGGCGGGACGACATCGAGGTGACCGGACAGCACGATCCTCGGGCCCGTGGTGGCCGACGTGTCGAAGGTGCCGGTCGCGGGGACTCTGCCCGTCGCGGGGACTGTGCCGGGCGCGCGGGCGGTGGCGGGCGCGCGGGCGGAGGCGGGCGCTCCGTCCCGGCGCCGCGCCCGTCCGATGACGACCGGCAGCGAGGTCCGGGGCATCTCCTCACCTGGCCAATCGGGGTCCGCGCGGATCGCCTCGGGGTCGGGCTCGAGTGTCTCCACCTCGAGGCCGATCTCGCGCAGCGCGGCAGCCGCCCAGGCGGCGACGGCCTCCTCGGATCCGGTCACGCTCGGGATGCGGACAAGGGAGCGGAGTCCTCGATCATCCGGTCGCGGTCGATCTCGGCCTGGGGTCTTGGCGGTCGCGGCTCCCGTGGCGCCGGCGCTTGCCGGCGCCGTGCCTTGTCCGGTCGCGGATCCTTGGCCGGGGCGGTTGCAGATCCGTGGCGCCAACGTCGTCAGCCACGAAGGATCGGCCTGGTCATGCAGGTCGGACCGCCGGAGCCGTTGAGGCCGATCTCGCGCCGGGATACGTATGCACCTCGCAGCCCGCCGCGGCGAGGGCCGCGCAGGTCCGGGGATTGCCCTCGGCGAGGACGACGACCCCCGGTCGGACGGCCAGCACGTTGCAGCCAAGCGTCGGGAATTCCTCGTTGGGGACCTCGAGCAACCGGATCCCGAGCTCGCGCAGCAGCTCCCACAGCCCGACCGGAAGCAGCGGCAGGTAGACGACCGCGAGGTCGTCGGCGACCGGCGAGATGACCGACATGAGGTGGATCAGCTCGCGAGGTCCGTGCCAATACGGCACGTCGAAGATCCGGACGTCGCCCCCGACGAGCGCGGCAAGCTGCCGCGCGCCGTTGTCGTTGGTCCGAAGCGTTCGCCCGATACAGAACAGGTCTGGGTGCAGCCAGAGGGTGTCGCCGCCCTCGACGGTGCCCGGCGCGTCGATCCGGCCGAGCGTCGGGATGCCGTGGCCGGCGGTCCAGGCCTCGATCGCGTCGGGCTCGGCCGCCCGGTTGGGCTTGCCCGGCCGGAGCGGGATGGCGCCTCGGTCGGTCACGAGCAAGGGGTCGAAGGTGTAAACGAGGTCCGGGCTGTCGATCTCGGCGTCCAGATGGTGCACCCGCGGACCAAGGGACGAGAGCAGCTCGCAGAATGCGTCGTGCTCACGCTGGGCGCGCGCGAGGTCGACGGGATGGACGAACCCGTGCGCAGGGTCGCTGAAGGCGGCTCCGAACGAGGCGCCCGGCCGCTTGACGAGCACATCGAGGAGCGGTGCTGACATGCTCTGTGCGCCATAGCGCCGGGCGGTCATCGTCATCCACTGAGGATACCGACCCCCGTCGTGTCGGCGGCCGCGACGACCACAGCCTTGCCCTGGCTCCGTCGGCCGGTCATCATCGGGGCATCAGAACCCTTCCATCGCGACCTCGCCCTCGCCGCTCTGCAGCCCTCCTCGCGGCGCTGGTCTTCGCCGCGACGCTCGGCGCCGGTGGAGCGAGCGCCGCCGGGGTCCGTCTGACGGAAGTCGCGAGCGGTCTCGATCGCCCCGTCCTGGTCACGAACGCCGGCGATGGCTCGAACCGCCTCTTCGTGATCGAGCAACCAGGTCGGATCCGGATCATCAAGGCGGGAGTGCTGCTGCCGAGGCCGTTCCTCGACATCAGTGACGGGCTGTCCAGGGGTGGCGAACAGGGTCTCCTGGGCCTCGCGTTCCACCCGGACTACGAGCACAACGGCAGGTTCTACGTCGATTTCACGCGGGCGGATGGCGACACCGCCATCAACGAATACCGCGTCTCGGCCGACCCGAACGTCGCGTCCAAGAGGACCGGCCGGCGGATCATGACCATCGACCAGCCGTACCCGAACCACAACGGCGGGGGCATCGCGTTCGGGCCCGACGGCTACCTGTACATCGGCACCGGCGACGGCGGAAGCGCGGGCGATCCGGGCAACCGGGCCCGAAACCTGACCTCCCTCCTGGGCAAGATGCTGCGCATCGACGTCAACGGAACGTCGACCGGCCACGCCTATCGCATCCCGAGGTCGAACCCGTACGTCGGTCGCTACGGCCGCGACGAGATCTGGTCACGCGGCCTCCGCAACCCCTGGCGATGGTCGTTCGACCGCGTCACAGGCGACCTCTGGATCGGCGACGTCGGCCAGGACCGGTACGAGGAGATCGACCGGTCCTCGACGGCGTCCGGCCGCGGACGCGGCGTCGATTACGGATGGCGAGTCATGGAGGGCAACCACTGCTACCGGCCCGCGACCGGGTGCATCACCACCGGGAAGGTCCGACCGATCACCGAGTATTCCCATCGCGAGGGCTGCTCGGTGACCGGTGGCTACGCCTATCGAGGCCGGGCGGTGCCGGCCCTCGCCGGCCGCTACGTCTTCGGCGACTTCTGCTCAGGCTCGATCTGGACGATCGGCCGCGGGGCGCTCCGGCCGGCGGCAAAGTCCCTGCTGCTCGACACGGACCTGCAGATCAGCTCGTTCGGCGAGGACGAGCGAGGCGAGCTGTACGTCGTCAGCCTCGGCGGGACTGTCTTCCGTCTCGAGGCGTCGTAAGAGACGCCGGCCGAGGCAGGAGCGCGGCTCACGCGGCGACGGCCAGCGCCTCCTGGACCGCGACATCGACCTCGAGCTTGACCTTGTCACCGACCAGCCAGCCGCCGGCCTCGAGGGCCACGTTCCAGTCGAGTCCCCAGTCCTTCCGATCGACGGTGGCCTTCGCGGAGAAGCCGGCCCGGCGGCTGCCGTCCATGCCGCGATAGAAGCCAAGGAACTCGACGTCGAAGTCCACGGGTCGCGTGATGTCACGGATCGTCACGTCGGCGGTGACGGTGTAGCGGTCGGACCCGCGGGCCTGACCGCGGTCGACACCACGCGAAGCTCCGGGAATTCGTCGGCACCGAAGAAGTCCGCCGATCGAAGGTGATTGTCGCGCGCGCCGAACCCGGTATCGACGCTGGCTGTGCGCACCACGATGTCGGCCCTGGACGCGGTCGGGTTCGTTTCGTCAAGGTCGATCGTGCCTGACACCTCGCGGAAGGTCCCGCGGACGGTGGTCACCATCATGTGCTTGGCTGAGAAGAGGACGTCGGTGTGGGCCGAGTCGATCGCGAATGTCGCCATGGTTTCGAATCTCCGTGCGCCGGCTTCACGGCGCCGCTGGTTTTGTTGACATGTCAACCATACCGCGATATCGTTGCGTTGTCAACTACATTTGGAACGTCTCTCGATGGAGGGTGTTAGCATCGCGACCATGTCCGTTTCCGAGCCGGTCTCCCGACGGCTGACCGCAGACGACCCGCGCCTGGCCCCGTGGCGTGCCTTCCTCGTCGCCCATGCCAGGATCTCGCGGCGGCTCGACGAGGAGCTTCGATCCGAGCACGACCTGTCGCTGGCCGAGTACGACGCGCTCCTCACGATCGCGCGATCGCCCGGCCGGCGCATCCGCATGGGCCTGCTCGCGGACGAGGTGATCCTCAGCAAGAGCGGCGTCACCCGGCTGATCGATCGACTCGTGACCGACGGGCTGGTCGAGCGCGGGACCTGCCTGTCCGACGCGCGTGGCGCGGAGGCGGTTCTGACCGAGGCCGGCCTGACCCGGATGCGTGCGGCGTCACGGACCCACCTGCGCGGCATCAGCGAGCACTTCCTCGACGTCGTGGATCCGGCCGATCTCGGGAGCCTCGAGCGATCGATGACCGCGGTCGCGCGCGGGTCTGGCCCTGGCGGCTCCTCGGAGATCGGGGCCGCCGCGAGCGGTGTCGAGGTGGCTGACCGGGACACCGAAGCGTCGCGGAGATTCGACAGCGGACGCTGATCCTCGCGGCGCGGGCGGCTGTACGCGGGCACGAGCGGCTTCGCCTATCCGACCTGGTCGCCCAGGTTCTACCCGGCGGGACTGCCAGCGTCCCGAATTCCTGGTCAGCTACGCGGAGCGCCTGCCCGCGGTCGAGCTGAACAACACCTATTACGCCTCGCCGTCGGCTGCCAAGGTCGCGTCCTGGGTCGCGGCGACGCCCGCCGGACTTCCGCTTCTCGGTCAAGGCCCAGCGAGGCGGATCATTCCGTTCGCTCCAGGTCGACCCCGTTGTCAGCGTGCCGTGGTTGACCGGGCCATTCCGCGCATTCGGGGATCGGCTGGGGACGATCCTCTTCCGGGTCCCCGAGGGCGTCCGGCGCGACGACGCAAAGCTGGCCGCGATGCTCGCCGAGTGGCCGTCGGACCTGCCCCTGACCATGGAGTTCCAGGACGCCTCGTGGCACGTCGACGAGACGTTCGAGGCCCTGACTCGCGCGGGCGCGGCCCTGTGTGCGACCGAACTCCCCGAAGACGAGGAGCCGCCCGTCATCCGGCGAACAGGCCCGTTCCTGTACCTCCGCCTGCGGCGCCACGACTATTCGTCCGCGGAGACCGCGGCCTGGGCGGCTCGGCTCGACCCGTTCCTCGCCGCCGGCGACGACGTGTTCGTCTTCTTTCGCCACGACGAGGCGGGGCGCGGACCGGAGCTCGCCGCGGAGCTCGTGGCGGCCGTGGACGGCTCGGGCGGATAGATCGTTCGGGCGACGCATCGTGGCGCGGGCGGTGCCGCGGCCACGGCCAGCGCGCTCAGGCCCGGTCGCCCTCCGCCGGACCGAACACGACGAGCAATTCGAGTCGCTCCGTGATCTCGTGGAATCGGTGTGGGACGCCGGCAGCGACGAACACGACCGTGCCAGGTTCGACGGCCCGGTCCTCGCCGCCGACTGACACTCGCCCGCGACCGGTCACCACGAAGTAGATCTCGTCCTCGGTGTGCGGCGACTGCGGATCGGGCTCGCCCGCCTCGAGCACGTACAGGCCTGCCGACAGATCCGCCACCCGCAGGAACTCGAGGTAGCGGCTGCCGGCCGCCGCCTGCGCCGCCTCGATCGTCCTGAGCTCCCAAGCGTCCATGGGTCCTCCTCACGCCGGCGCGGGCAGCCCGGCGGACACCGCGAGAGACCGCCCATCGGATCCCAGTCCGCTCTCGTCGAGCAGCTCGGACGCGGCGCGGTCGCGGTCGGCCGCCGCGTCGAAGCTAAGAAGCAGCGGACCCGTGGATGCGACGGCTCGGAGCGCAGGGCGCGGGCCGCGCAGCGGTGTCACCTCCCCTGCCGACAGCCGGGCGAGCTCACCAAGCCCGATGGACACGCCGTGCGGATGGTCGGACCGCTCGATCACGAGCGTCGTGCTTGCCGGGACGTCCGCCACGAGCTCCGCCGGAGCATCGGTCCCCGGCTGGGCGTCGGCCTGGTGGACGACGGCCGGGCGAAGGACGAACCGCACGAGCTCGGCCGGCGCCTCGCGGACATGGACCCGGCCATACGGCGTGTGGATGAAACCTGTCACCCGGAGTGGCAGGCGCTCCGCGGGAGCCATGGTGGAGCGTGGTTCGGGCAATGGACCGGGAGCGCGGTGATAGACGAGGTAGCCGCCAAATGACCCGGCGAGGATGACTCCGCCGAGCAGGGCAAGACCTGCCGCGAGGATGAACGCGAGGGGTGAATCGGGCGGGGTCGCGCCGTCGTCCAGCAGGTAATGAGGCGAGACTTCCAACTGGTACTCCCCGACGTCGATCGGTCCCGACCCTTCAGCCTCATCGACGGCGCGCTCGTTCCGCGTGAGCATCCCGGTCATCGTGCCGTCCATGAATGCGGGCGACGTGCGCGTGAGGACGGTCATGGCGCGCTTGCCGACCGGGTCGTAGACGACGACATCGAAGCCATCCGCCTCGGCGTCAGTGCACGTGGCATCGCCGTTCGCATCGTTGGAACAGATCGGCCAGTAGTCCACGAGTCGCGATCCCGAGATCTCGACCGGCGTGCCGTCGCTCGGCGGCGTTCCGGCGAGGTCCAGCGGCTGGGCCGATCCGGAGGGTGCGACCGTGGCATCGATGTAGACCGACGGGTCCAGGGTCAGACCGAGCTCATCGGTGTCGTTCTTGAAATGGACGACGTCATCCTTGACGTACGTCGGATCGTCGACGACCACGCCGCGCATCCGGGACGTGAACACTGCGGACGGCGGCCGCTCCGATCGGACGACGATCCCGCGACGGTCGGTCGGATCGACCAGCAGGTAGAACCAGGCATCGCCGGTCCCCTCCGTCCCTTGAACGTCGGCCAGGACGGCCGAGGCCAGCGAACCCGATACGGTCGCATACGTCTGCTGGCCCGGGCCGCCGTCGCCCGAGAGATCGCCGGCTCGCAAAGTGGCAGCGGTCGGCGGAGACGTCGTTTCGACCCCGACGAGCAGCAACAGACCGGCGAGGGCGAGCAGCAGGATCGCCACCGGGACCGCCGCGGGACGCCGGCCGAGAATGCCTGGCTCCGATTCGCCGAAGCCCCGGGCGAATTCATCCGCGCCCGCCGCGACCGCGCCGGCACCCGAGATGAGGCGATCGACGAACAGGCGCTCCATCGTCGGCAGCGTAGCAGCGCCGCCCATCCGGCCGCGACCGACCTCCAACGTCGGACCCGCTACCATCCAGCCTTCATGTCAGTGTCCCGGTCCCCAGCAGGACGTCTCGGTCGCTTCCTCGGCCCCTGCCTTGTGATGGCCATCGCCGCCGCCTGCTCGCCGGGCGCCAGCCCGAGCCTGTCGACCGTCCCGCCGGGCACGTCGCCGGCGCCTGCGTCTCCCGTCTCCTCGGTGTCGGACGGTGCTCCGGTCAGCACGACGGCCCCACCGGTCACGACCGAACCCGCCTCGCCCTCGACCAGTCCCGCCGCCTCGGGCGCTGGTGGCGGCCGACTTCAACCCCGCCGGCCTGGAGCTCGCGACCGACGTGGCCGTCACCGGCCTCGAGTCTCCGGTCGAGGTGACCTCCGCGCGCGATGGAAGCGGGCGGTTGTTCGTGGTCGAGCAGGCGGGTCGAATCCGGATCGTCAAGGACGGCAAGTCCGCGGCAACCCCGTTCCTCGACATCGTGGACCGGGTCGCCTCCGGTGGCGAGCGTGGGCTGTTGGGCCTCGCCTTCCATCCCGACTACCCGAAGGATCCCCGCATCTTCGTCGACTACACCGACCTGCAGGGCGACACCAACGTGAGCGAGTTCCAGGTCCCGGCGGCGACCCCCGACAGGGCCGACCCGGCCACCGAACGCGTCCTGCTGCACGTCACCCAGCCATTCCCGAACCACAACGGCGGAGGGGTCGCGTTCGGCAACGACGGGATGCTCTACATCACGTTCGGCGACGGCGGCTCTGCCAACGACCCCTTCGGCAATGGTCAGAACCTCGACACGCTCCTCGCCAAGATCCTTCGCATCGACGTCGCCGCGCCGAGCGGCCAAACGCCGTACACGGTCCCGCCCGACAACCCCTTCGTCGGAAAGGACCGCGCCCGGCCGGAGATCTGGTTGAGCGGACTGCGGAACCCCTGGCGGATGCGCTTCGACCGGCCCACTGGCGACCTGTGGATCGGCGACGTGGGCCAGGATGCCTGGGAGGAGATCGACGTCGCGCGGGCCGGTCAACGCGGCCTGAACTACGGCTGGAACGCGATGGAAGGCTTCCACTGCTTCATGCCGCAGCTGAACTGCGACCAGACGGGTTTGACTTTGCCGGTCGCCGAGTACGGCCACGACGTCGGCTGCGCGGTGATCGGCGGAGTGGTGGTCCATGACCCGAAGCAGCCAAGGATGGACGGCGGCTACATCTTCAGCGACTCATGCTCGGGAACCCTGTGGATGCTCGATCCGGTGACCGACGCCGCGGGACGGAGCCCGATATCGGTCGTCGGGCAGACGGGTGTATCGGTCAGTGCCATCAACGACGACGAGGATGGGACCGTCTACCTGACCGACCTCGAAGGCGGTCGCCTCCTCAGGGTGTCGGCGAAGGGCTGACCGGCGCGGCGGCGAGGCCGGGGCGGCGGCGAGCCCGGCCGCACGTGTGACGGCGACTCAGACGATTCGGAACGTGACCGTCACGCTGACTGCGATCTCGGTCGTCCCCGCCTCGACCGGCGTCGCCGAATCGGCCGCGAGCGCCATCCTGGCTGCCTTCGGCATCGGTCCGGCGGACGGCGGGCCCGCCTCGACGATGTCCGCCACGCCCGCGATCGTGACGCCCGCCGCGGCCGCGAGGACCTCCGCGCGGGACCGCGCCACAGCCACCGCCGATGTCCTCGCGGTCCGCTCGGCCTCGCGCGGGTCGTCGAGCCGGAAGGACAGGCCGTCGAGGCTGGTCGCTCCCGCCTCGAGCGCGCCGTCGATGACCGACCCGAGGGCGTCGAGTTCGCGGACCGTCACCTCGACCACGTTGGCGAGGTCGTAGCCGACCAGTCGAGGGCCTTCGTTGTCGCGATAGTCGTATCGTGGCGCGACGGACAGCAGCGTCGTGCGCACGTCCGCTCGCGCGACGCCCGCTCCCTCGATCGCGGCGAGCACGGCGGTCATCGCCTCCGCCGCGGCGGCTCGCGCGTCCCGCACGGTCGGTCGCGAGATGGCGATCCCCAGCCGGAGGTCGGCCACGTCGGGCTGCACGGCCACCCGCCCGGTCCCGCTGACGACGATCGTGCCGGCGGGCGTGGCACCGGTGGACGCGGCTGGTTCGGTCACGGAAGACTCCTCGAGGGTCCAAGCTCCAGGGCGGGCGGCCGGGAAGGCCGGGACGGTCCTCGGGCGGATGGGGGATGTAGCGTCGTCGAGCCGAGCCGCCTGGGACGACCGCCGCCGGGATCCAGGCCCCGATCAGGCGTGGATGACGATGTCGAGGTCCCCCCGCCGATCGAGCAGCTCGGCGCTCGTCCGGCCGCGCCACCGGTACACGAGCAGGTCGACCGATCCATCGCCGACCGTCAGGCCGGTGATATTCAGCCGGGTGAGGAATTCGGGCAACGTCGGCCGGTACAGCTCGAGGCGCTTCGCGGAGGCATCGGGCCGGAGTCCGAGCATCGTCCGGATCAGGAACAGGGGCGCCCCGGCGGCCCATGCCTGCGGTGAGCAGGCCACCGGGTAGGCGACGGGTGCCCCGACGTCGTCACGTCCGAAGCCGCAGAACAGCTCGGGGAGGCGCAGATCCGGGAACCACTGCGCCGCCTCGACCAGGCGGCCGGCCAGCAGATTGGCCGCATCCTCGGCGCCGACCGCCTTCAGGCCGGCGGCGATGATCGCGTTGTCGTGCGGCCAGATCGATCCCGTGTGGTAGCCGACAGGGTTATAGCCGGGCTGGCCTGCCGCGTACGTCCGCACGCCCCAGCCGGAGAACAGGTCGGGTTCGATCAGGCGGTCGGCGACGGTCATGGCCCGCCGGGCGGGGATGATGCCGGTCCATAACGCCTGCCCGACGTTCGATCCGATGCTCGCCACCGGGCGCTTCTGGCCGTCGAGAGCCATGGCATAGAAGCCGGCGTCGGGCAGCCAGAACGCGGCGTCGAAGGCATCGGCGATGGCGGTGGCCCCTTGTTCGCAACGCTCCGCGAGCGCGGCGTCACCGCGGTGGCGCGCCAGACGGGCCATCCAGCGCCGAGCAGCAAAGACATAGCCCTGCACCTCGGCGAGGGCGATCGGGCCCTGGGCCAGGCTGCCGTCGACGTGCCGTATCGCGTCGGCCGAGTCCTTCCAGCCCTGGTTGGCGAGCCCGCGCTCCGAGCGACGCTCATATTCGACAAACCCATCGCCGTCGAGGTCGCCGTGGTGATCGATCCACTCGAGCGCCGCCAGGGCGTGCGGCCACAGTCGCTCGACCAGGTCGTCGTCTCCCGTCCAGGCGTGCGTCTCGCCCAGCAGCATCAACCAGAGAGGCGTCGAATCGACGCTGCCGTAGTAGGCCGCATGCGGCGTCTCACGGGCACGGGCCATCTCGCCGCTGCGCAGCTCGTGCAGGATCTTGCCGGGCTCCGCGTCGGTCCAGTCGTCGCGGGTGGTGGCCTGAAGGCGGGCCAGAACCTCCAGGGTGGCCGCGGCGTTGCCCGGCATGAGCGGCAGGGTCTCGAGGGCGGCGATGATGCTGTCCCGGCCGAACAGGGTCGCGAACCACGGGATCCCGGCGGCCAGGTAGTGCTCACCCTGGGCTGGGCCGTCGTTCCGCAACAGCGACAGGTCAGTCATGGACCGCGCGATGGTCTCGTCGAGGAGCTTGTTGTCGCTGGAGATGCGCGGCATGGGCCGCCGCTCGAGGGTCGCGGGGCGATCGCTCGGAGCGTCCACGGTCGCACGCTGATCGGAGCCGCCGCCGTCGCCGGAGGGCCCGTGGGCTGGCCCTCGGGCCATGCCCTTGGCGCCCCGCGAGCTAAACCCGGCCGTCCGAGGCCGAGCGTCGTCAGCGGTCGATTCCGCGCCTCCCCCTGACCCGAGCGACACGTCCGCGGCCATGGAGTCGATGCGCCATCCGACCGTCATCCGGGCGCGGGCCGGCAACGTGCCGTGCCAGGACAGGATGACCGCCGCCGCCGGCCAGGCCTCGGTGTTGGTCACCGGGCCCAGCCGCCCGCCGTTCTCGGCACAGACCGAGGTCGACCGGCGCAGGCCGTCGAGGCCGTCGTAGGCGAACCGCGCAGTGTCGCCGTCGAGCTCGATCGGCGCGAGCGTGCCGCGGGTCGGGCGCTGGTAGCCGCGGACCTCGAAGATGTCGGCCATGTCGACCGCGACGCCGAGCTCGACGACGATCGACTGGGTCGTCGACGAATAGTTCACGATCGTCAGGCGCTCGTGGAGGCCAAGGTCGATCTTCCTCGTGCGGGTGACGCTCAGGTCGCGATGGGCGAGGTTGTCGGCGTGGCTCTGTTTGTCGCGTGGGTTGTGCCGCGGCTCGGGGTTCGTCAGCTGGATCGTGTCCGCGTCGTCGGTCGCGTACGGCCCGCGCAGCAGGGTCAGCCGCTGGCCGTTCAGCCGCAGGACCGACGTCGACAGGATGCGTGTGTCGAGGTCGTAGAGTCCGAGGCCGCGACCGTCCTGGAGGATGTCGCCCTGGCCGTCGGTCAGCAGGTACAGGTTGCCGTGCTTGGCGATCTCGACGCGGCCCAGGTCGGTCGCGGGCACGATCGTGGGCGTGGGCGCCGGTATCGTGCGCGTCCGGGCGCGGGGCATGGCGCATTCTCCGTCACTGGGGAGGCCATTGTCCTCCTTCGGCGGCGTTCGGCGGTTCCGCACGGCCGGCTCGTTCCGTCGCAGTCGCGTTGCAGGCCGGTGTCACGCGGCTGCAAGCGTGTCGTGGACCGTGCCGTGCGAGGCGTGACGAGTGGCGCGCCACGATCTGGTCATGCGGAGCAACCCAGCGCGCCCTGCCCGCTCGCGGCCGAAGGTGAGCCGGGCCGGGCGAATCGTCGCGCGCCGTCACGCGCTGTCGACCACTCACGAACCCCCGCGACGCCGGCTCGCCGTCCGCGCGCTCGCGACGATCGTCGCAGCGTTCGGGATCACGGCGGTGTTCGCCGTCGTCATGACCGCGATCATCGGCGCGACGGCCGTCGGCGTCCTGTCCGTCGATCTGCCGGACCCGAAACGCCTCGACACGCTGGCGTTCGACCAGCCCACGGTCGTCATGGATCGGTCGGGCACCGCCGAGCTGACCAGGTTCCAGAGCGTCGAGCGCCGGGTCGTCACCTTCGCCGAGGTCCCGCGGCCCTCGACCGGCACGAGAAGAAGCACCCACCCCACAAGGCGCCGCCGCACAAGAAGAAGCCGCCGCATCACTGAGCGGGCGGCGCGCGGTGGCATTCGGCCCGACCGCGCGCCTCCTTCGCAGCACCGGTCCCTGCAAGCCGGTTGATACGGCCCACTCGCCGCGCGTAGTCGCTGCGGCCAACACTCTGCCCGACAGTGACGCCACTCCCCGACTTGGGGGGGACAGTCAACCGGCAAGCGGGTGCAAGTCCCGCCGCGGGATGGAGGAACTTCATGAGCATCATCGCCTGGATCGTCCTTGGCGCGATCGCCGGCTACCTCGCGGGCTTCCTTGTGAAGGGCGACGAGGGTCTCGGCATCATCGGTCACATCGTGCTCGGGATCGTGGGCGCACTCGTCGGCGGTTTCCTGGCCAGCGTCCTCTTCAACAGCAAGCCCATCGACGGTCCACTGGACATCAGCTCCATCGTGGTCGCCACTATCGGCGCGATCATCACGGTCGTCGTCGTCAATATGGTCACCGGGCGTGCTCGGACCGGGAGTGGCGCCGTCTGACCCCGGCGGCGTCGTTCTGACGGCCGCCACGGAAGCGCCCACCGCGAACGCGGTGGGCGCTTCTTCGTGTCCGGCTGTCCGGCGCCGAAACTCGCTAGCCGCGACCCTGGGGCTGCAAGCCGCCTGCAAGCGCTTCGGATGCGGCGCGGGTCGGGGTGCGACGCACCGGCCCGTAAGGTGACGGCAAGGTCGCGGCACGCGACCGCACACAGAGGAGTCCGATCCATGGATAACGCCAAGAGCACTTATCGCGAAGGTGAGCAGACCGCCAAGGAGACGTGGCGCAAGGCCGATGGCGACGAGAGCCTGTCCGACAAGGTCGGCAACGTCGGCGACGAGATGCGCAAGGACGCCGGGAACGCCGGCGACGATCTTCGGCGCGGCGTGAACGACCTGGAGGACGACGCTCACCACGGCCGCACGGGCGACGACCTCGACGACCGTCTCGGCAACGCCGGGGACGACATCCGCCGCAGCATCTGACCTCTCTACCCAAGGCTTGAACGACGCCCCCGCTCCGCCGGGGGCGTTTCCCTGTCCGCAGACCGTTGCCCGCCCAAGGCGATCCCCTTGGCAGTCGGCTGCAAGGCGAGACCCCGATCCCGTATCGGCGACAGCCTCCCACGTCCCGGTACAGTGTTTCCGACCCCCTCGACAAGACTTGCCCCCCAGGAGGACATGCTCATGAAGGCCGTCATCGCGACTCTGGCAATCATCGCGACGTTGCTCGTCGCCGGCTGTTCGACCCAGAGCGCCGGCGGGAGTTCGGCGCCGACGCTCGCTCCCGTGACCTCGCCCGAGACGAACTCGAGCACGGCGCCCGAGAGCCCGGCTGCGATGCCGTCGGAGAGCGCATCGGCCAGTCCGACCAGCTGACCCACATACCCATCCCGATCTTCGAACGAGGCGCCTTCGGCGTCTCGTTTCGTTTGTGCGTCGTGCGCGGCGGGCGCGACCGCCGGACGCGCCGGGCCTCTAGATCCAGCGCCGCCAGCGAGCGATCGCGAGGAGGCCGGCTGCCGTCGCCGCCATCGCTGCGAGGACGAGGAAGAAGTTCGACGGCTCGTCGAAGAACGGCAGCTTGAAGTTCATGCCCATGATGCCGGCGAGCACGACCGCGGGCAGGAACACCGCGGAAACCATCGTCAGCGCCTTCATCACGTCGTTGGTCCGCTGCGCCTGCCGACCCATGTGGATGTCATAGGTGCCCAGCAGGCCGTCGCGCAGCGCCTCGACGGCGCTCATGGCCCCTTCCAGCCGTTCAGGCAACCCGGGCCAGGGCTCGCCGAGGGTGCCTTCCGAACGCATCTCGGGCCGTCCCAATGCCGCGAGCGCTCCACGGTGCGGTGCGAGTGTCCGGCGCACGAACCCGATGCGACGCCGGATGGTCACCAGGTGCTCGAGCAGCTGCTCATCGAGGCCCCGGAGGGCGACGTGGTCGAGCCGGTCGATGTCCTTCTCGATCCGTTCGGCGATCGCGTGGTAGCCGGTGATGACCTCATCGACTAGGCTGGACAGGAAATCGGCGGCGCTGAGCGCTCCAAGGAAGGTCTCTCCCCTCGAGGCCGTCGACGAAGCGCTCGAGCGCCTCGACGCGACCGTGGTGAGCCGAGACGACGACATCGGGCACCGCGACCAGGTCGATCTCCCGTCGGACGAACGGCACCTCGCGTGCGGCCTCGTCTCCGGGGCCTGGACGGTCCGGCGACGCCCGGTCGTCCGACGCGGCGCCACCGCGTTCCTCTACGGCTTCGAGGGTGAGATGGATCCACTCGGCTCCACGGACAAGCCGCGCTCTCCCGGTGTCGCCTTCGATCCGCCGGCATTGGGACTCACGCAGCTGCATCCGCTGCGCCACCGTGGCCAGGGAACCGCCGGCATCGAGGTCGATGTCGACCCACAGGAGCTGCCGGTCCCCGACCTCCGGCAGGCCGTCCTCTTCGAGATCTATCGCCTTGTCGTGCCCGTCCGCGTCGAAGAGGCGGGCGCGGATCCCCTCGCTCAGCGGGTGGCCGCGAGGAGGATCGTCGCCGCCATGGCGATGACCGCGGTCGCGTACTCGAGCACCACCATGCTGCGGTCGCCCGCTCGAGAGGGGCTCGGCAGGATCGGAGCGGGAAGTGGGGCGGTCAGTCGTTCCTGCGCCATCGATGTCTCTCTCCTGGATCTTTGGTTGGTCCATTGCCTTCCCCTGGTGGCGTGATGGTCGCGCCCGCCTCGTGCCGCCCGCAGGCGCAGATCGGCGTCCGGCATCACGACCACATGACAACCGGAAACGGCAGCCAGACGCGCCGTCGAGCCCGAGGCATCCGGGGGTTCCCGGGGCGCTCGTCCGCCCGCCCAAGACGTGAGATGAGTGCAAGGGCAGGTGCTTCCGACCGTGAACGACCGTCATGCCGACTCGCCAAGACTTGGAGCGTGGCCCCCGTGCCACTGGGGGTCCGGGGGTCACCAAACCAGAGGATCGAAGACGTGAGACCGGAAGCACGATCAGGGGGTCAGGCGACTCGATCGTTGCTGGCGTGGTTCCGGAGCCCCAGGCAAGCGGCGGTGACCGTCCTCCAGCTCCGGCAGATCGTTCCCGGGGCGGTCGTCTTCCTGGCATCGTCGGCGGCGACGGGGGCGGAGGGGACCGTCGCGGTCGCCTGCGGGCGGATCCCTGCCGCCGATCGGATGACAGTGGGTCGGTTGCTCGGTTCCCTCGACCTCGTGGTGATGTGGGACACCTGGAACGTGCGGCAGCCGGCGTCGAAGGATCACGCGGCCGGCCGCTGACGATCGGATCGTCCGCCGACGAAGAGTCCGGCGGGCCGCGGCCCGACTGCCTGACACACACCTGCAAGAGCGTCGGCCCCCGGGCGCGACCGACCGCCACGGCTCCGCTCGTACCCTGACCCGACCGGCGGCCGCATCGGGGCGCTGCCTCGGGGGCCGGGCGAGAACCGAATCAGGCCAGCGACGTTCGATGGTCGGTCGGGTCGGCCGGGACGGCGCCCACCATCCGGACATGGAGGAGACACGATGGCCACCACACGCTACGACGACACGATGGTCGATCCGCCGGACGCGACCACCGACGACGACGGGATCGGCGGGTCAAAGGCGACCGGGAACCGGTTGAGCCAGACCGCACGCGGTGTCGCGAGCACGGTCTCGGATGCCGCATCCAGCGCGGCCCCCAGGATCACCGACGCTGCCGGCTCGACCGCCGACGCATTCCGTGAGACCGACCGCTTCATCCGATCGAGCTCGGACCACGGGCTCGGGATGATCGGTGCATTGTCGCTCGGTGCCGCGATCGGACTGCTGGTCGGCGGCGCGAACCGGTTCCTCGTTGCCCTGTCCCTTGTTCCGGCGATCATGGTCGCGAAGACCATCGTCGAGCGGATGGATCAGGCCAACTCACGGGGGCTCGGCCGGCTCGACTGAAGCCCGCTGGGTGCGGGGCCGCCGGTTGCGCGGTCCTGACCCGGTCCTGACCCGGTCCTGACGCGCTCAGGCGCGTCCGCTTCAGCCCGCGCGCGGCCGCGTGCGCGGGCTGCGCTCGCGCGACTTCCCGTGGCGTCCCCGCGCCTTCGGCGTGCGCGGCACGCGTCCGCGCTCCTCGCGCTCGTGTGCGCGCTGGCGCCGCCGGAGCATCGACACCATCGCCCTTTCCTCGGCCGGCGTCGGCCGGGCGGGAGGCGTCCCCTCGTCTTCGGTCGCTTCGAGGAGGGCGCCCCGGAGCGAACCCTCGAGGTAGGCGTCGACGACCGCCGGATGGACGTAGCTGCCCTTCGCGACGGTCGGCGTATTCCCGAGACCGTCGGCCACCTGGCGGATGGCCTGGTTGACGTTCCGGCGCGAGGCGCGATCCCCATCGGCGGGACCCAGGGCCCGAAGCGCCCGGTACGCAAGCAACGTCCCTGCCCATGTCCTGAAATCCTTCGCGGTGAACGGGGCCCCTCCCAAGGCCTCACGCAGGTATTCGTTCACGTCGTCCGATGCCACGTCGCGGACCTCGCCGTCGTCGTCGACATACTGGAAGAGCTCCTGGCCCGGCAGCTCCTGGCAGCGGCGGACGATGCCCGCCAGCCGGCGATCGCGCAGGTCGACCTGCTGGATCTTGCCCGTCTTTCCGCGGAACCGGAAGCGCACCCTGGAGCCCTCGACGACGGCATGACGGTCCTTCAGCGTCGTCAGGCCGAAGGACTTGTTCAGTCGCGCGTACTCATCGTTGCCGACCCGGATGAGCGTGAGCTCGAGCAGCCGGACCACGGCCGCGAGCACCTTCTCCCGGGGCAACCCCGAGCGGCCAAGGTCGCCATCGCAGCGCGCCCGGATGGTCGGCAGCGCGTCGGCGAACTCCAGCATGCGCTCGAACTTCCCCGCGTCGCGGCGCGTACGCCAGCGGGGGTGATAGCGATACTGCTTGCGTCCGCGCGCGTCACGGCCGGTCGCCTGGATGTGCCCGAGCGGCGACGGGCAGATCCACACGTTTGCCCAGGCCGGCGGGATGGCCAGGGAGCGGATCCGTGCCACGATCTCCTCGTCACGGATCGTGACGCCCTCAGGGTCGCGATAGGTGAAGCCGCGGCCCGACCGATGGCGGGTGATGCCCGGCCGGGAATCGGATGAGTGGCGCAGTCCTGCGTCGCGCGCCGTGATGTCGCCTCGACGATCCACGCTGTCGGCCATGGTGAGGGGGCCTCCGGACGTTGAAACGCGGGTCCAGCTCGAGGTGGGACCCGCGTTGTCTTGTGCTGGCTGGCCTCAGAGAGGTCGGCGGTCGGGCTGATCCCAGTCCTTGCCCTCGGCCTTCTCCTCGGTCTTGTCGCCGGCGCCCGCGCCGGCCGCGGCGCCCACGGCACCGCCGACGACGGCACCGGGAGGTCCGGCGATCGCACCACCGGCGACTGCCCCGGCCGCACCGCCGGCCAGCGCACCGCCACCGCTACCGGCTTCCTCGCCGCCGTCATGGCTGTCGGCCGCCTCACCGGCGACCGCACCAGTGACAGCACCGATCCCGCCACCCACGACGGCTCCGATAGGCCCGCCGACTGCGGCGCCAACGGCGGCGCCACCGAGGGCACCGGCTCCGGCGCCCATGGCTTCCTTGCCCTCCTCGCCATGGTCGTCATCGACGACGTCGGTGTCGGTCCGGTAGCTCGACTCCGTCTGGTAGGTCGAATCGCCGGGGCTGGCCGTACGGATCGCGCTCGCTCAGGGTGGGGTCGGTGGTCGTCCGCTGGCGCTCGGCCATGGTCTCCTCCTCACGGTCCATGGAGACTCCTCCTGTGCCTCCCTCGGATGGGCCGGGGCCCCCGGACGCCCATGGCGTCGCTGATCGCACCGTAGGGCCGCGCCGGGCGCGCCAGCCTCACAGCTGTGTGACCGGGGCGTGACAGGCTCGTGACAGCGGGCCGTCGCCTCGGGGCAGATGTCCGATCGGCTTCGATGCCGAATGCCGCCCGTCACCTCACTGCAAAGACGGGATCGGACGTGTGAACAGCGTCCTCCAGCCGGGTGCCTCGATGCTGGCGGCAGGTCACAGCATTCGGAAGTTCTGGCTGTCATGACCGAACATCGAGTTACCGTCGTCGTGCGCGAGGGCGGCACGGGCTTCGGCGCGATCCTCGGCGTCCTCGCATCATCGTCGTCCTCGCCATCGCCTCGTATCTGCTGCTCGGGACGGGTGCGTCCAACGGCTCCAGGTCCGATGACATCAACGTGAACGTGGCGGTCCCGAGCCTCGCGCCGCAGTCGTCGTAACGCAGAAGACGCGGTCGCTGCGCGCGCCATCGGTGGGATGACACTGGGGTCAGCCGAGACCGCGCCCCTTCTCGAGGGCGATCTGGAGATCCTGGGTCAGCCCGGTCGCGAAGCCGGCCTCGCTGATCGCGAGGTAGTAGTCCCACATCCGGATGAAGCGCTCGTCGAAGCCCATCGCTCGGACCGCGTCAAGCTGCCCGAGGAATGCGGCTCGCCAGCCTTGGAGCGTCCGAACGTAGCTCGGAGCGATGTCCTCGACGCGCCGCACGAGCAGGTTCGTGCCGTGGAGGGAGCGCTCGATCGCGGCGAGGGACGGCAGGCAGCCGCCCGGGAAGATGTAGGTCTGGATCCAGTTGGCGCCGCGCCGCTGGGGCTCGTAAGCGACGTCCGGGAACGTGATGACCTGGAGGCTCAACCGGCCGCCCGGACGAAGGACCCGGTCGCAGGCTTCGAAGAACGTCGTGTAGTAGTCCGCACCCACCGCCTCGAGCATCTCGATCGACACGATCGCGTCGTAGCTGCCCGAGATCTCGCGGTAGTCCTGCAGCTCGACGGTCACGCGGTCGGAAAGCCCGGCCGCCGCGATCCGTTCGGCAGCCAGCTTCCGCTGGGCCGGGGAGACCGTGATCGTCGTGACACGGCAGCCAAGCTCGCCGGCCGCGTACAGGGCGAACCCGCCCCACCCGCCGCCGATCTCCAGGACGTTCTCGCCGCCTTGGAGGCCGGCCAGCTCCGCGATGGCGCGGAACTTCTCGCGCTGGGCGTCCTCGAGCGACTGGTCGCGGGAGGTGAAAACGGCGCTCGAGTAGGTCATCGTCTCGTCGAGGAACAGGCGGAAGAAGTCGTTGCCGAGGTCGTAGTGGGCCTCGATGTTGCGGCGGCTCCCGGTGATGGTGTTACGCCGCGCCTGATGAGCGATGGTTTTCCTTATCCGCAGCGGGAGCCGCCACCAGCCTGTGGGAAGCGCCAGCGCTTCGCGGTTGAGAGCCGCGAGCCGGAGCAGCGCAGGCAGGTCCGGACTCGACCACAGCCCGTCCATGTAGGCCTCGCCGGCGCCGATCTCGCCACCCAGCAGCATCCGCACCGCCGCCGAGGTCGTCATGGATGCGGATCTCGCCGACGTCCGGCGACGACCGATCGCCGAAAACGCGCCGCGAGCCGTCCGGCAGGACGACCGTCAAGCGGCCGACACGGATCCTCCTGGCGGCGCCGAGCATGACTCTCCGCGCGGCTTCATCGACGAGGCCGGGGCGCCCCAGACCGCCGATCGCCGGGATGGTGGCCGGATTTACCGGGTCGCCTCCCCGGCGCGCCGGATGTCGCCGTGTCGGAAGAATGGCGCCCCGCGGAGCCACAGCCGGATCGCGTGCACGTGGATCAGCCCGATCGTCTTGCGGGTCACCAACGGATGCCGCACGAGCATCCAGGCCAGGGCCCGATCGGTCAGCTCCCTCCGCCGCAGCACGAGACTGGTGCTGATGAGGGGCCGTCCATCCTGACGGAGGTTGATGGCGAGCTTGAGGGCGTCGGGCTCGTCGCGGACATGGACGGCGTAGGCTCCGTCGACGCTGATGAACGGGGACACGAAGAAGTCCTTGTCCATCCCGGCCCTGAACGGGACCCCGGATGTCCCGTCGCCATCGCGTCGTTTGAGCGTATACAGGTGCCGCTCGCCGAACGTGTTGTGCACCTCGACCACCACGACCCGCAGCACACCGGCCCCGTCCCGGCAGAGGAAGAAGCTGGCCGGATTGAAGACGTGTCCCATCACGCGCAGGTTGGTCACCAGCATCACGCGCCAGCCATCCGGAGCCTCGCCCGTGGCCCGCAGATGGGCGCGGATCTCGGCGGCCACATCCCGGGCGATGGTAGGCAGGTGGTCGGCGTCGCGGAACACGGCGGCCGCGCGGTGGTTGTGTCCGAACAGCCGCAGACGGCGATCCAGGTCATCGAGCTCGGCCAGATCCAGGGCGGCATACCAGACGTCGTGCTCGAGGCCGTATGTGAACGGGGCGGATCGGCGGTGGCGGACCTTGCCCTCGAGCAGGTGGGACCTCACGCCGCCACCTCCGCCTCAGTGGCGCCCGTCATCTGGGCCAGGCTCGTCCGCCCGATCATCTCGGCCGCCTCGAAGCCCGAGCGGCAGCCATCCTCGTGGAAGCCGTAGCCGAGGTGCGCCCCGGCAAACCACGTCCGCCGGCGACCTTGGATGGCACGGACGCCCTGCTGGGCCCGGAGCGTCCCGAACGTATACATGGGGTGGCTGAAGGCACGCTCCATGATCACCCTGTCCCTCGCGATCTTGCCGCCCGGGTTGAGCGAGACGTTGTAGGGCACCGGCCCGGGGATCGACTGCAGCCGGTTCATCTGGTAGGTCATCGTGAGCGCATCGCCCGGCAACCGGCAATCCGGCGTGTGGACGTTCCAGGAAGCCCGGGCCCTCGGGCTCCTCGGCAGGATCGTCTCGTCGGTGTGCAGCACCACCTGGTTCCGGGAGTACTCGAACCCGCCGAGCGTGCGGCGCTCCCGTTCGTCCGGCTCGGCAAGGAGGCGCAGGGCGTCGTCCGCGTGGGTCGCGACCACGACGGCATCGAATCGGTGCCGCTCGGCCGCGGCGGTGTGCACGGTCACGCCGAGTGGATCGCGCTCCAACTGCGTCACCGGGCTGCCGGTCCGGACGGCCCCGACGGGGAGGGCCGCGACGAGCCGCTCCACGTACGCCCTGGACCCGCCACGGACGACGCGCCACTGCGGCGCGTTGCCATGGCCGATGAGACCGTGGTTATCGAGGAAGTGGAGCAGGTAGTCGATCGGGAACTCATGGACCCGCTCGGCGGACGTCGACCACACGGCGGACGTGATCGGGACCAGGAAGTGATCCCGAAAGCCGCGCCCGTAGCCGCGCTCGTCCAGCCACTCACCGAGTGTGGCGCGGCTGCGGTCCGGAGCGTCGATCACCGAACGAGCGTCCCGATAGAAGCGGGCGACGTCCGCAAGCATCTGCCATTGCGAGAGACGGCCGAACATGCCGGCCACCGGAAAGAAGCCGCGAAGCCCGCGAGAGCTGTAGGCGATCCCGCAGGCGTCACAGGCCGAGCCGAAGGACATGTCGCTCGGCATCGTCTGGACGCCCAGCTCGGCCAGCAGCCCGACGAAGCTTGGGTACGTCCGCTCGTTGTAGACGATGAAGCCGGTGTCCACGTTGACGGGGCCGCCGGCGGCGTCGACGGCCACCGTGGCGACGTGGCCTCCCGGAACGCGGTCCTTCTCGAACAGCGTGACGCGGTGGCCGTCACGGTCCAGGGCCCACGCGGCCGTGAGCCCGCTGACGCCGGTTCCGACGATCGCGATGTCCACGTTGGCTCAGGCCCCGGCCGCGATCTGGTCGAGCGTGCGCTGCATGCCGTCTCGCGCGTCTCGCGCGATCCTGGCGAATGCCCTGCCGGCGAACGGCGCCGCCAGTCGCATGACCCCCCGGAGCCGGATATCGGCGACGTAGTCGATCCGCGTGCCTGTCTCGGTCGTCTCGAACGTGATGTCGTCGACGGCTGAAACGCCGGATCCCGTGCCCGCCAGAACGACGCGCCGGGAGGGTTCGAAGACGGCGATCTGGTAGTCCATGCTGGCCGTCTTGCCGCGGAGCCGCACGCCGAGGCGGTAGCGGGCCCCGATCCCGACGGGCCCCGGGTCCGACCGCACGGAGCTGACGACGCCCGGGTCCCAGCGCTCGGCGTTGCTGAAGTCGGAGACGAAGGCGAACGCCCTGTCGATGGGAAGAGCCGTTTCGATCCGTTCCCTGAGGATGGCCATGAGTTGCAGTCCTGTCTAGCCTTTGTATAATGTCTGTTGCACGATACTGGATGAGCATCGACATCGTCAAGGGTGTGTAACAGGTTCGACTACAAGCAGGAAGGGCGGGTCATGCAGGACGCCGGAATTCGCCAAGACGATCTGCGTCTGGCAGGTCTTCGCCGGGGCGCTCAAGCAGTGATCGCGTCGCTGGTGGACGTCGCGCTCGAGATCTCGGTGATCGGCAGCTTCTCGCGCATCGGCCCAGCGGTCCGCCGCCGGGCGTTCCGATGGCAGGATCCGCAGGTCGGCGTCCTCGCCGGACGGACGCTTCTCGTCACGGGCGCGACGTCGGGCCTTGGCCTGACCGTGACCCGCGAGGTGGCCGCGCTCGGCGCCAGGGTCGTCCTCGTCGGGCGCAGCGATCAGCGGCTGGTCGGGCTCCGCGACGAGCTCATGGCCCGCCACGGCGAGGACCGCTTCCCGATCGTCGCCGCGGACATGGGCTCGCTGGCGTCGGTGCGGGCTGCCGTTGCCCGGATCCTCGACACGGAGCCACGCCTCGACGTCGTGATCGACAACGCCGGGGCGATCTACCCGGAGCGGACCGAGGGACCCGACGGGATCGAGGCGACCCTCGCCGTCCTCGTCGTCGGGCCGTTCGTCCTCATCGACGGGCTGCGGCCGCTCCTGGAGCGGACGCCCTCCTCGCGCGTGATCGCCGTGACGTCGGGCGGCATGTACGCGCAGCGCCTCGACCTGGACGACCTTGGGTCGCGATCGGGTCAGTACGCCGGGGTCCGAGCCTACGCCCGTGCGAAGCGCGCCCAGACGGCGCTCGTCCGCGAGCGGGCCCGCAGGTTCGCCGGTACCGGAGTCTCATACGCCGTGATGCACCCGGGGTGGGCCGATACGCCGGGACTCGCCGACAGCCTGCCGTCGTTCTACCGGCTGATGCGTCCGCTGCTGCGGACGCCCGAGGAAGGAGCCGACACCATCATCTGGCTCGCGACGACGCCGGAACCGGCGGCGACGAGCGGTCGGCTATACCTCGATCGTCGACCGCGGCCGTTCGACCGCGTCAGGTCGACGCGGCTGTCGGCAGCCGACCGGAGTCGCCTCTGGCAAAGCGTCACGGCGCTGGCAGGTCTACCGCAACGGCGAGCGCGACACCTGACGGGATGTCGTGATCAGGCTCGTCGCTTCAACGCGTCCTCGACGGCAGCGGCGGCCTCGACGACGCGCCTCGGAAGCAGCAGCGTTCGACGTTCCGGGACCATCCCGGCGTCCGACGCTGCGCCACCGACCGCGATGATCGGGACCGACCGGGCGATGAGCGCCTCGATGACGGCGGTCGCCGCCGGTCGATCGTCCGCGGTCACGACACCGATGACGGCGGCCCGCGCATGGGTCCGCGCGAAGACGTCGATCCAGCCTTCGATGGTCACGTCCTGGCCGAGGTAGAGGACGCCCACGCCGCGGCGCCGCGATGGCTGCGGCGAAGGCGAGGGCACCGAGCTCGTGGCGGGACCCGGGCGGGAGCCCGACGATGACCGACGGCTTGGCTGGGACTCCGGCGGCCTCGAAGACGGCCGCAAGCCGGCGTCCGACGGCCGCACTCGCCGCGTGCTCGCCCGCGACGCTCAGCCTGCCGGCCGCCCAGGCCTCACCCAGGGCGACGGCGGCCGGAAGCACCAAGTCATCGACGACCGCTTCGAAGGAGCCTGAGGCGAAGATCGCGTCGAGGGCTGCCTCCGTTTCGGCGGGCGATGCCGACTCGGCGGCGGCAACGAAATGGGAGATCAGCTGGGACCGGTGGGCGGCCACAGGGTCTCCAGCCGGCCCGGTCGGGATCTCCACCCGACCCGCCGCATGCACGACGGGAACCTCGCCAGACCTGATCGCTCGTGCTGCCTCCGATGCCGCCCAACCCAATTCGACCAATCCCCGCATCGCCACGAGGACGTCGACGGTCGCCTCGTCGTAGAGCCGGTACCCGGACGGGGTCCGGATGGGCGCGATAACGCCGTACCGTCGCTCCCACGCCCGGATGCGGGGGGAACCTACACCGGATCGTGACGAAGCTTCCTTGATGGTGTACACGGTCTGTATAACGATATCACGAGGCTGAGCGTGCCCTGGACGGGCTCCACGCGGAGTGGCTGGTCATCGCCGCTTCGGTCCTGGCCGTCCTCAGCGGGTGGCCGCCCAGGTCCGGCGTGCACGACGGCCGAGCCGAATGGTCGCGGCGGCTGGCGCGGGCTCGCCGAAAGGTCGCGGCCGGCCGTTGCGGGCGCCGCCGAATGGCCGCGCCCGTTTTCGTCCTGCGTCCACGTGGTGATCGTTCGGCTGAGAATCGGTCGGCTTCAGGCCCGTTTTCGACAGCTGTCCCGACCGCAAAGCGCAGGACCGAGCGTGACGAGGGCCAAACGCCACCTGCGCTGCGACGGCTCTGACCCAACCTTCGTGGCGAACGCGCACCACATGGACGGTTGGCAGGATCCCGCGGCTGCAGGTGATGTCTCCGCGCGGGCCGTCGCCCGGTCGGCTGCCCGGGCCGGCGTCGCCCGGTCGGCTGCCTCGGGCCGGCGTCGCCCTGTCGGCTGCCCCTGGCCGGCGCCGCCCCAGCCACCGTCGACAGGCCGCCGGCTCTTTGTCGATGACTTCAGGGTATGCGCCCGGCGCCTGGGAAATGGCGAACGGGAGCCGCAGTGCCCGCCGCGGCCGCCAGCCGGGCCGACGATGCCTGGGATGAACGTGCGACGCGCTCGGCCCGAATGTTCCGGCGCGAAGAGCCGAGTCCGCTCTCAGAGGGCCAGCGGGCTCGTCTTCTCCGGGTCGATGCCGAGCTCCTTGATCGCCTTTGTCGCCTTCGAGGCCGGGAGCGCACCGCAGCGCACGAGCGACACCATGGTCGCGGCCGCGATATGGGGCGGGTCGATCTCGAACAGCGATCTGAGGCTCTCGCGGGTGTCGCTGCGTCCGAATCCGTCGGTCCCCAGCGAGAGGTAGTGCGCCGGCAGCCAGCGCGCGACCATGTCGGGGACGGCCTTCATCCAGTCCGATGCGACCACGATCGGTCCGCCGTCATGCGGCAGGACCTGTCCGACGATCGGCACCCGTGGCTGCGCGGCATCCGGGTGCAGCCGGTTCCAGCGTTCCGCCTCCAGGGCATCTCGACGCAGCAGCTGGAAAGACGGGGCGCTGTAGACCTCGGCGGCCACCCCGAACTTCTCCGCAAGCAGGTCGCGCGCGGCCAGCACCTGCTGGAGGATGGCGCCCGATCCCACCAGTCGAGCCGGGTCGGCTCCCGGTCCGACGTCGGGCGCGGCGGCGAAGCGGTAGATGCCCCGCAGGATCTCCTCGTCGCTGATATCCGATCGCGGCGGCTGCGGGTAGTTCTCGTTGTAGATCGTCACGTAGTAGAAGACGTCCTCGGGGTTCGGGCCGTACATCCGGACGATCCCGTCTCGGACGACCGCCGCCAGCTCATACGCGAACGCCGGGTCGTAGGCGCGGATGTTCGGGAGGGTCGAGGCGAGCAGGAGGCTGTGGCCGTCGTCGTGCTGGAGCCCCTCGCCGGTGAGCGTCGTCCGGCCGGCCGTCGCTCCCATGAGGAAGCCGCGCCCGCGCGCGTCACCGAACGCCCAGATCTGGTCGCCGGTCCGCTGGAACCCGAACATCGAGTAGAAGATGTAGAACGGGATCACCGGCAGGCCGTGACTGGCGTAGGAGGTGCCGGCGGCCTGGAGGCTGGCCATCGAGCCCGCCTCGGTGATGCCCTCCTCGAGGACCTGGCCGTCGACCGCCTCGCGGTAGGACAGCACGAGATCCGAGTCGACGGGGTCGTATCGCTGACCGAGGGCGGCGTAGATGCCGACCTCCTTGAACAGCGGATCCATCCCGAACGTCCGGGCCTCGTCCGGGATGATCGGCACGATCCGAGGGCCGAGGTTCTTGTCGCGGATCAGGTTCCGCAGGATCCGCGTGAAGACCATGGTGGTCGACACGGCGGTCGGCGACCCCGCGGCGAACTCCTTGTCGACGTCGGGTGCCGGCGGCTGCAGCGGCGCGGCCCGGACGACGCGCTTCGGCAGCGGTCCGCCGAGTGCCCGTCGCCGCTCGATGAGGTAGCGGACTTCCTCGGAATCGGGGCCGGGATGGTAGTACGGAGCCTCCTTGAGATCCTTGTCCGGGATCGGAAGCTCCAGCCGGTCGCGGAAGATCCGGAGCTCGGCCTCGTTGAGCTTCTTCGCCTGGTGGGTGATGTTGCGAGCCTCGACGCCGGGGCCCAGCGTCCAGCCCTTGACCGTCTTCGCGAGGATCACCGTCGGGGCGCCCTTGTGCTCGGTCGCCGCCTTGTATGCCGCGTAGACCTTGCGATAGTCGTGACCGCCGCGGCGGAGCTTGGACAGATCGTCGTCCGAGAGGTGCTCGACGAGCTTCCGAAGACGCGAATCCGGACCGAAGAAATGCTCGCGGATATAGGCGCCGCCGGCGACCGAGAACTTCTGGAACTCGCCGTCGAGGGTGTCGTTCATCTTCTGGACGAGGACGCCGTCGACGTCGCGCGCGAGCAGCTCGTCCCACTCGCGGCCCCAGATGACCTTGATGACGTTCCAGCCGGCGCCGCGGAAGGCCGACTCGAGCTCCTGGATGATCTTGCCGTTGCCGCGGACGGGGCCGTCGAGCCGCTGGAGGTTGCAGTTGACGACGAAGGTCAGGTTGTCGAGCCCTTCCCGGGCGGCGACGTGGAGGGCGCCGAGCAATTCCGGCTCGTCGGTCTCGCCGTCGCCGAGGAACGCCCAGACGCGCGAGCCCGAGGTGTCGGCCAGGCCGCGGTTCTGGAGGTAGCGGTTGTATCGGGCCTGGTAGATGGCGCCGATCGGACCCAGTCCCATCGAGACCGTCGGGAACTCCCAGAAGTCGGGCATCAGCCGGGGATGCGGATACGAGGACAGCCCGGGGGTGGGGCCCGTCTCGCGACGGAAGTTGTCGAGCTGCTCGAGGCTCAGCCGGCCCTCGAGGAAGGCCCGCGCGTAGATCCCGGGTGCGGCATGACCCTGGTAGAAGATCTGGTCCCCGCTCCTCTCCCCGTCCTTGCCCCGGAAGAAGTGGTTGAAACCCACCTCGTACAGCGTCGCCGCCGAGGCGTACGTGGCGAGATGCCCGCCGATCCCCGCGAAACGGTTGTTCGCGCGGAGGACCATCGCCACCGCGTTCCAGCGGATCAGCCGCCGGATCCGGCGCTCGAGGATCTCGTCGCCCGGGAAGTAGGGCTCCTGCTCCGGGCTGATGGTGTTGATGTATCGCGTCTGGGTCAGCGGAGGGAGGCCGATCTGGAGCTGGCGGGCGCGCTTGAGCAGCTTGTAGATGAGGAAGCGCGCCCGCATCTCGCCTTCCTGCTCGACGACCTGGTCGAGCGAGGACAGCCAGTCGTCGGTCTCGGCCGGGTCGATGTCGGGAAGCTGATGCTTGAATTCGTCGAAGTACATGTCGTGGGCTCCAGTCGGCGCCGAGGCGCACGCCCGGCTCAGGCGCACCGTGCGCCCGCCGGGATCGGTGTCAGGCCGGTGTGATCTTCAGGGTCGTGTCGAGGATGTCCGGGAGGAGCATCGGTTCCAGACCGGGGACGCCCGTGTATTTCTTCACGAGCGCCGCACTGACTCGCGCGATCGAATCGGGATCGCTCGCGGCTTCGGCTCTTGCCGGGAGCGCGGCACCACCCGCATGGATCGTCACCCTGGGGTTGGCGACCGCCTCGCTGTACCAGCGGGCACGGCTGCCGCGAACGGAACGGACGAAGGCATCGCCGTCGGCGACGACGATCCAGATGATCGTCCGGTGGCTGGGTCCGCCCGGCATGGCGGTCTCGATCTCGATCTCCTCGGTCGTGTCGAGCAGGGCGAGATCGTGGGGCGCGAATCGCATGACGGCAGCGTAGCCCATCTCGCCGACGAGCGACCGTTGCCGGACGGTTTCGGATGTGCCGGGTTCGGGTGGGATCCACGGCGGACGCTTGCGCGCCCTTCCGACAATGAGGCCGATGTCGGCCGTCGCCACTCGGCAGAGTGCCCTCCTTTCGCCGCGCAGCCTGATCTGGCTGCTCCATGTGGCCCTGCCGGTCCTCGGCCTGTGGCTGCTCATCGCGCGACCGGAGCTGGACCTGGTCTGGGAGGACCACGCCGCCCATTTCTGGCTGGTGCTCCTGACCGCCCTCGTCAACGTCGGCCTCGCGCTGGTCGTGGGCGAGGCCGCCTATCGACGATCCGATGCCCGCCTCTACCTGGTGTCATTGACGTTCCTGTGCGCGGCGGGCTTCCTCGCCCTTCACGCGCTCGCGACGCCGGCCGTGATCCTCCAGGGCGCCAACGCCGGGTTCGTGATCGCGACCCCCATCGGCGTCTTCCTCGCGGGACTCTTCGCCCTTGCCTCGGCGGTGGAGTGGTCGCCCGGGCAGGCCAGGAGGATCCTCCTCCTGAGACCCGTCCTGACGGGCGGCATCTTCGTCCTCCTGGGGTTCTGGCTCCTGGCGTCGCTCGGGGGCGCCGCCTTCCTGTCCAAGCCAGTCCCGGTCGAGGAGGTCCAGGGCCCCCTGGAGGCGCTGGCCGCGGTCGGCGTGGTCGTCTACGGCATCGCGGCATTCGGCTACTACCGCCTGTACCGGCGCCGGCCGTCGGTCGTGTCCCTCGGGGTCATCACGGCCTTCGTGCTGCTCGCCGAATCGATGGTGGCCCTCGCCGAGGGCCGCAACTGGCATGCCTCGTGGTGGGAATGGCACCTGCTGCTGACCATCGCCTTCGGGTTCGTGGCGTACAGCGTCAACCTCCAGTACCAGCGCGAGGGGACGCTGAGCACGCTGTTCCGCTCGATCTCGATGGAGGAGACCGTCCGTCGCCTGCGCGAGGAGTACGCGGCGGTGCTCGACCAGCTTGTCGATTCGATCGAGACCGCCGCCGCGACCGGCGAGGCGGCACCGACCCAGCGTGTCGCCGCCGACCTCAGCGAGCGGTTCGGCCTGACCGAGGGCCAGGCGGACGTCCTCGTCGAGGCGGCCGAGGCGCTGGCCGCCGAGCGGCGCGAGGTGCGCAAGCTCGGTCTCTTCCGGCGCTATCTCTCGCCCGAGGTGGCGACGGCGCTGCTGGCCGATCCCGAGGGGACCAACCTCGGGGGGACGACGCGCGAGATCACCGTGCTCTTCGCCGACCTGCGCGGGTTCACCACGTTCAGTGAGCGGACCGATCCGGCTGCCGTCGTCACGCTCCTCAACACGTACTTCGGCGGGGTCGTGCCGGTCATCCTCGATGCCGGCGGCACGGTCGTCCAGTTCATCGGGGACGCGATCATGGCCGTCTTCAACGCACCCACGCTTCAGGACGACCACGCGATGCGGGCCGCCCGCGCCGCGCTCGGCTTCCAGCGGGTGGTCGATGGCCTCGCCGAGGGCCATCCGGACTGGCCGCGCTTCCGGGTCGGCATCGCCACCGGGCCGGCGCTCGTGGGGAACGTCGGGAGCGACGAGGTGCGCAGCTACTCGGCCATCGGCGACACGGTCAATCTCGCCGCCCGCCTCGAGTCGTGGGCCGAGGTGGGCCACGTGGTCGTCAGCGCGGCCACAGCTGGACTCCTCGCGGGGGTGGCGACCCTGGTGCCCGTCGGCGCGCTCGAGCTCAAGGGCAAGACCGAGCCGGTCGAGGCGTACGAGCTCGTCGGTCTCGTGGAGGACGACGCGCTGGTGGAGCCGCGGTCGACCTGAGAGCGAAGCGTTGGCCGCAGGCACGCCCGTGGGCTAGGCTTCGACCATGCTCCGCTACGACGACAAGACGGCGCTCATCGTCGTCGACGTCCAGAACGACTTCGCCGACCCTGCCGGCAGCCTCGCGGTCGCGCGCGGCGATTCCCTGGTCCCGATCATCGACGCCGAGATGGACATGGCCTCCGGCCAGGGCGCGCTCGTCGTGCTGACGCAGGACTGGCACCCGGCGTCGACACCCCACTTCAAGAAGGACGGCGGGATCTGGCCGGTCCATTGCGTCGCCGACACGTGGGGCGCCCAGCTTCACCCTGGCCTGACGCCGCCCGCGCATGCGGCGCAGGTTCGCAAGGGGGCAAACGGCGAAGACGGCTATTCCGGGTTCACGATGCGAGATCCGGTATCCGGCGAGACGGTTCCCACCGAGCTCGAAAGGCTGCTGCGCGACGCCGGCGTCGAGCACGTCGTCGTCTGCGGGCTGGCGACCGACTACTGCGTGAAGGCGACCGCCCTCGACGCCGCGCGCCTCGGCTTCGGGACGGCGGTCCTGAGCGACGCGATCGCCGCGGTGGATCTCGAGCCGGGCGACGGGACGCGCGCGCTCGAGGAGATGCGCGACGGCGGGGTCACGATGTGGCGGACGGTCATGCGGTGACCCGCTGATGCAGAAGCTCCTCCTCGCACCGATCCGCCTCGCGATCGTCGGCTGGGGCGCGGCATGGGTGGTCGATCGCGTCCTGAGACTGCGCGCAGGCGACAGGCCGCCCGAGCCGGTCCGCAGCCTGGTCGTCATCGATGCACCCATCGAGCGCGTCTGGGAGGTCCTCGCGGACATCGAGGGCCAGCCGCGCTGGATGGACGAGATGAAATCGGTCCGCGTGCTGACACCTGGGCCGGTGCGGGTCGGCACGCGCGCCGAGGCCACGGTCCGCATCTTCGGCCTGGCCACGACCGACCCTGTGACCATCACCGAGTTCCAGCCACCGACCCGCTTCGCGATCGCCCACGAGGGTTCGTTCACCGGATACGGCCTGATCACCCTGGAAGCGGGTGCGGACGCGACCACGACGATCGTCCGTTGGGACGAGACGCTGATCGGGCCCGCGCTCGCCCACGTGTCGGCGGCCGCGATGGCTCCGGTGCTGCGCTCGGTCTTCCAGGCCGACCTGTTCCGGCTGCGTGACCTGGTCGAGGGCGTCGCGAGTGCCGCCACCGCAGCCGACCTCGCAGATGCCTCGACCGCTCCCGATAGGAGCACCGGCGACGGCGCCTTCCCGGGCGACCTCCCGGCCAGCACGACCGTCTGACCTGGCGGTCGTGCAGCTCCACCTCGTCGACGCAACCTACGAGCTGTTCCGGGCGCACTACGCACCGCGGCCACCGGTCCTCGGGCGCGACGGGATCCCGCTGTCCGGCGTGTCGGGCCTGTGCGACCAGCTCCTCTACCTGTTGCGCGAGGAAGGCGCCACGCATGTCGGCTGCGCAACGGACCGGGTCATCGAATCCTTCCGGAACGACCTCTTCCCGGGCTACAAGTCGTCGGTCGGGATGCCGCCGGAGCTGCTCGCCCAGTTTCCGATCGCCGAGGCGGCCGTCGAGGCGCTCGGCATCGTGCTGTGGCCGATGGTCGAGTTCGAGGCCGACGACGCGATCGCCGCAGCAGCCTGGCGCTTCGCGGACGATCCCCGGGTCGAGAGGATCCTCGTGTGCACGCCGGACAAGGACATGGCCCAGCTGGTGGTCGACGAGCGGATCGTCCTGTGGGACCGCCGGCGCAGGATCGAATACGACGACGCCGGTGTCCGCGAGAAGTGGGGCGTCGCACCGACCTCGATCCCGGATTGGCTGGCCGTCGTGGGCGACTCGTCGGACGGCTACCCGGGCATCCCGGGCTGGGGCGCCAAGGGCGCGGCATCGGTGCTGAGCGTGTACGGCCACCTCGACGAGATCCCGCCAAAGGCGTCGACGTGGGAGGTGCCCGGTGTCGGCGGCTCGCGCGCGATGTCGCTCGCGGCCAGCCTGCGCGACCACTGGGCAGAGGCGATGCTCTACCGCGACCTCGCCCGCCTGCGCTCGGCCGACGACGGCGTGCACATCCGCCAGCAGGACCCGGACGAGCTGCGCTGGGACGGGGCGCCGCGCGCCGAATGGGAGGCGTTCTGCGAGGAATGGGGCCTCGACCGGCTTCGATCGAGACCCCATCGCTGGCTCGCCGAGGGCTGATCGATCGCCGACCTGCCTACTGCGCCACCCGCTGCCAGGCCACGTAGTCCATCGCCGGATCGAGCCCCGTCCGATCCAGCGTCTCGAGATCGATGAGCCGGACATCCGGGGTGGACGACGCCGTCGGGATCGACACGACGATCGAGCGACCGTCCGGCGAGACCGTGGTCGAGATGTAGTCGGCGGCGGTCACCCCCAGGTCGCGTGCCGGCCCGGAGCCGGGCGCGATCTTGCCTGCCCACAGCCGGAACTCGTCTGCCTGGAGGCGCCGATCTGATCGTCCCGGGTGGGACGCCGAGCGCATCGGCGGCCTCGTCGAGGGTGAGGCCGAGGTAGTAATGCAGGACGAGGACGATCCGCTGGTCGGGGTCGAGCCGCCCGAAGCCGCGCTCGAGCTGGTCGCGATCGGCGAGCTCGATGACGGGATCGGACGTCGACGGTTCAGAAGACGCGAGGTCGACGTCGGCGACGTCCACCTCGATGGTCCAGCGATGCCGCCCGCGGCGGATCTCCCGGTAGCAGGCGCGAACGAGGAGCCGGTGAAGCCAGGCGTCGAAGCGGTCGGGATCACGCAACGCCGACAGGTCGCGCCAGGCGGCGGCGAGCGCCTCCTGGGTCGCGTCCTCGGCGCGTCCGTCGTCACGGAGGATCAACCGGGCGCTGGCGTAGAGTCGGCCGATCGAGACGCGCGCCAACTCCGAGAACGCGTCGTGATCGACCGCCATAGCCCGCTCGACCAGGTCCCGCCGCATCGGGCATCCCAGGGACGGTACGGCGCATTCGGCCGCACTCACAGGGTACGGGCCGCGCGGCGGCCCCATGGTTCCCGATTCGGCGCGAGGATCGTTGGCGTGATCCCTTGACCGAAACTCCAGCACTTGCTACAACATCTGCTCAAAGGTGTCAGACAGAAGGGGGTCCGCCACCGATGGCCCAGCAAGGCACGCTGCGCCTGGTCACATTTCGTCCGGCCCGCGCCGGGTTCGATTCGTTGCTGCGCGACGAACTCGTCCCCGGTCTTCTCGCATTCCCGCAGCTCACCGACCTGCACGTCGGGCGCCAGGGACCGGACGAGCTCGGCAACCGCCTGGTGGCGACGACCTGGGCGTCGCGCGAGGCGATGGTCGCCGCGGTCGGCGAGCAGATCGCCGCGTCCTCTCGTCGCCCGGAGCTCGTTGCCGACACCGCCGACCTGAAACTCGAGGTCCTCGATCTCATGGTCGGGCTCAGGTTCGACAGGGTCGAGGCGCCGAAGTCCAGCGGGATCGTCCGGGTCGCTCGAGGCCGGGTGCAGCCGGGAGCGCTCGACCTGTACCGCGAGGTCGTCCTCCGCGGGACATGTGCCGACGTCCAGGCCGGTCATGGGCCGGTGGCGCTGTACCTCGCGAACTGGCCGGACGAAGACCGGTTCGTGACGTTGTCGGTCTGGGACTCGTGGGCCGCCCTCGAGCGCGCGACCGGAGGCGACACCCGCAACCCGATCGCCACGCGCAACATGGAGCAGATGGTCGAGTGGGCGGTCGAGCACTACGAGGCCGTCCCAAACATGGAACGCCCGGGGACTCCGGTCAGCGCCTGAGCTCGGCGACGAGGCGGGGCCGGGATGGCTGTCGCCTGAGGGGAGCCGGCGCGGTCGCGGCCGCGTCCGACCGGCGGCGGGCCGTCTCCGAGGGTCCGTGCGTGTCTCCGATCGTCGGCATCGGAGGCAGCGTGATCGCGTCATGTTCATCGTCAGAGGTTCGACCCGATCAAGGTACGGTGGGGGGGCCGAAACGGGGCGGTTCTTCGCTCACCGAGCGGCGTTGTCGGACGATACGACCGCCAGGTGAGCACACATCTCGACATGACGAGCCTGTCGCCTCCGGCTCGCTCTCGCGAGGCGACCCAAGGCCACGCGATGAACACGTACCGTGCACGTCGAGGATCTGGCGCGGGGATCGAGTGTTCGCGTGGGCGGTCGTCGATGCCGCTGTGGTCCACGATCACCGGATCCTGCTGGCAGCGTCGCGTTGCGCGCGTGACTCAGCGAACCGGCGTTCGCGTGGCTGCGCGTCCCTCAGCGAACCAGCGCCAGCAGCGCGGCATGGTGCGCCACAGGCGCGGCGAGGACCCCGATCGACTTCGAGGGATGAGCGAGGTCGAACCACGCCGCGCCGCTCATCGACGTGACGGAAGCCCCGGCTCGCTCTGCGATGAGCCCGGCGGCCGCCACGTCCCAGGCGGACAGGCCGCCCTGCTGGACGAACGCGTCGAAACGGCCGTTCGCGACGTACGCGAGCGCGAGCGCCGCCGAGCCCATGGAGCGTGTGATGCGCACGGCCTTGCGCACGTTTCGGGCGCGGGTGGCGGCGGTCCGGCCGTTGAGCGCCATCGAGACGACGAAGTCGGAAAGCTGCTCCTTGGCCGACGCCTCGACCGGGCGTCCGTTGAGGGTCGCGGGACCTCCGACGGCCGCTGCGTATGTCTCGAACCGGGTGGGATCGCGAACGACCCCGACGACCGGCCGGCCGTCCACGACCAGCGCGATCGAGACGCAGAACACCGGGATGCCGTTGGCGTAATTGACCGTCCCGTCGAGCGGATCGACGATCCACGCCCGGCCACGCCCCGAGGTGGGCGCCTCGCCCGCGCTCGCCGGATGCTCGCCGGTCTCCTCGGCCAGCAGCGCGTCGCCGGGGTATCGCGCCCGGATCGCATCGAGGATGAGGGCCTCGGACAGGTGGTCGGCCTCGGTGACCACGTCTTTTGCGCTCTTGTGGTCGATGCGCTCGAGCCGCTCGTAGCGATCCATCAGCACATCGCCCGCCCGTTCGGCAAGGTCCAGCCCGAAGGCGAGTTCATCCGCCCAGGCGGACGTCCCGTCGCCGACGGCTCCGATGTCGAGCGCGCCCGTCTCGGCCGGGACGTCGGCCGGGACATCGGCGCCCTCTATCCCGGCCGTCACGGGCCCTGACAGGCGATGTCGAGTGGCACCGCAGCGGTCCCGAGCTCCGTCGTGTGGACCGTGAAGGTGCGCGTCTCGCTCGGCTGGATGCGCGGGCTCAGGACGATCGCGCCGGCCGCGCCGGTTCGGTCGGTGGGGTCCGTGATGCGACACGTGGTCTGCCCGACGCTGGTGCCCTTGTTCGTGACCGTGAGCGTCAACGCCAGCCCGTTCGCATCCGGCACGGCCGATGCCGACGCGACGAACGGGCCGATCCCGCTGACCGACAGCCGGGCGAAGATGGCCAGCAGCACGATCGCCACGATCACACCGCCGATGGCGATGCCGTGGACCTGAGAGGCCGAGGAATCGCGCAGCCCCAGCGGATTGCATCGCTCGCACAGCCCGACGTCGATGGCCACGGGCGCGCCGCAGCGCACGCACGGATGCGTCGGTTCGGTCTGGCCGGTCGCGACCACCGGCGGCGTCGTCGTGGGGGCGCTCACAACGGGGATGGTGCCACGGAACGTGGCTACCAGCGCTCCACTGCTTCGACCAGACCGTCCACGTCGGCCGTCGTCCGGGCGAGGATGATGGCGCCGTCGGCTCCGGCCGCCTGCCAGCGGGCCCACGTCTCGCGGGGCTGGGCGAGCCACGGGCTCCCGGCGAGTTCCTGGTCACCCAGCCAGTCGCCCTGGAAGCCGACGAAGACGTGCTGATCCTCGCGCCGGCGCCCCGACGCCGCCAGTGATTCGAGGTACTGCGGCAGGTTCGTCTCGAAGTTGTCGTCGAATGCCGTCCATCCATCGCCCACCCGGCCGGCCAATCGGGCGCCCGCCGCGGTCTCCCCACCGACGATGATCGGCGGCGGCGGTACGGGCACCGGAAAGGCCCACGCGTCGGCAAGCGGGTAGAAAGGCGAGGGGCGCGTGATCGGGCCGCCGGTCCACAGCGCCCGGATGACCGCAACTGCCTCCTCGACCCGCGCCACGCGCTCGGGGGCGGGTGGGAAGGAGATCCCATACGCATCGTGCTCGCCGGGATGACCGCCGATCCCGATCCCGAGCCGGAGCCGGCCGCCGCTGGCGATCTGGAGCGTGGACGCCATCCTGGCAAGGACCGCCGGGTGCCGGTTCATGACGTTCGCCACGAATGTCCCGACATGGATGCGGGACGTCGCCCCGCCGCCATCGAGAGCGACGTCCAACTCTCGACGACGGGGACGGTCGGATCCCCGCGACCCATGAAATGGTCCCAGGCCCAGACCCCGTCGTAGCCGGCCGCGTCGAGGCGTTTTGCGCTTTCCAGCCACCAGCCGGGCTCAGCCCGGATCGTCCGAAGCGTGACCCCGATCGGCAGGCGGTCCGTGGCCATGGCCTAGAGACCCGTCTCGAAGAGGCGGATGTCGGCCGGCGTCGCCACGTGGCCGTCGCCGCGCGTCGGGCCAAGCGCGCCGCGGGCCCCGAGCCCGTCGAGATCCGCCGGGAAACGCCCGATCAGGTCGAGCACGACGGCCTGGATCCGGGTCGCGTTCTGCTGGAAGACCTCGAGGACGCTCGTGGCGTCGACCGCCTCTGTGCCCTCGTGGACTCCGGCGTCGTAGTCGGTGATCAGGCTGATGTTGACCACGGCCATCCCGAGCTCGCGGCACAGCCACGCCTCTGGGTACTGGCTCATGTTGATGACCTCCCAGCCGGCGTCGACGAACCATGTCGACTCCGCCTTCGTCGAGAACCGAGGGCCCGAGATGACCACGACCGTGCCGCGCTCATGGACCGGGATGTCGTGGTCGCGGATCGTCGCGACCGCGAGTTCGCGCAGGACCGGGTCGTAGGTCTCGGCCGACGACAGGTGGGTCACGATGGGGCCGTCGTAGAACGTGTCCGCCCGGCCGCTCGTCCGGTCGACGAATTGGTCGCACACGACGAAGTCACCGGGCTTCACGGCAAGCTGGAGAGAGCCGGCGGCGCACGGGGAGATGACGGCCTTGACGCCGAGCGAGCGCATCGCCCAGACGTTGGCCCGGTAGTTGATCCGATGCGGCGGGATGGTGTGACGACGTCCGTGTCGCGGCAGGAAGGCCACCGACCGCCCGCTCACCTCGGCCAGGAAGAACGAGTCCGACGGCGGACCGTATGGGGTATCGACCTTGACTTCCCGCACGTCCTCGAACAGCGAGTAGAAGCCCGACCCTCCGAACACGCCGATCTCGGCAACACCCGCATCTGTGGCCATGTATCCGCCTCCCGACGTCCACCACTCCAGTCCGCCCAATTCTAGGCGGCGCGGCTCCGCGCGGCTACGATGAACCGACCGATGCGTCCCGCCGAGGGAGGACCATGACAAGCCAGGATCCCGACCCGACCCAGAGCACGCCCATCGCGCCCACGTACCAGCCCGCAGCCGTGCCCCAGCGACCCGCCCCGCCGACCTCCCCGCCGGGAGGCGACGCGCCGTCGACCTCGCCGTCGACGGGAGGCTACGCGCCGCCGACGTCACCGCCACCGCCGCTTGCGGGCTATGCGCCGCCGACCTCGCCGCCGCCGCCCGGGTCACCACCCGTCGCCGAGCCGGCGTGGCGTCCGCCACCCTCCGACTACGGGCGGAACGGCGCCTTCGTCTTCGGAGTGATCCTCGTCCTGGTCGGTCTGTGGTTCTTCGCGACGACGACCCTCGGGCTCGACCTTCCCCGCCTCGACTGGGGCGCGCTCTGGCCGCTGCTCCTCATCGGGCTCGGCGCGTGGATCGTGCTGGGAGCGCTCGGCCGCCGGCGCTGACGGAGGCCCCGATGCCCGACGACTGGCAACCGGGCGACCGGTCGTTCGCCGACCGGCTGTGGCTCGCGGATTGGCGGGTGCAGGTCGCGGCGCTCTACGCCGAGGTCCGGCGCTGGCCGCGGTCGATCTCCCGGGGGCGCACGCGCACTGGCGCACGACGCGCGAGCGCCTGTTCCGCGAGCACCCGCAATCGCCCGTGCCGGCCGCCGAGCGCTCCGATTTTCGGGCCCGGCACTTCGACCACGATCCTGGCCTGCGCTTCACGGTCCCGATCGTCCCGGCGCCGCCGCCTGCCCCGGGGGCGATGGCCCTCGACCTGCCGAACAGCGGCGAGGACACGCTGTCCTTTACACGCCTGGGCCGGATCGAGCTGCCACTCCGAGAGGGACCCCGGCCGCTCTCGGTGTTCTGGCTTGCCGGTTACGCGGGCGGCCTGTTCATCCCGTTCCGTGACGCGACGAACGGCGCGGAGACGTATCCCGCGGGGCGGTACCTGGTGGACGGGGCAAAAAGTGCTGACCTGGGCGGCGACCCCGCCGCGGGCACGATCACCGTCGACTTCAACTACGCCTACCAGCCGTCGTGCGCCTTCGACGCGCGCTGGGCGTGCCCGCTCGCACCGCCCGAGAACCGGCTCGATGTCGCGATCCGCGCCGGCGAGAGGATCGCCTGAAGCGGGGGCCGGGCAGGCTCGCGTACCATCGGGCCCATGACCGAACCCGACGAGCTTCCCCGCGACGGCGACCGGAGGGTCGCCGCTCCATTCCCCGGCGACGTGCGCGCCTTCCTCGACGACACGCGATTCGCAACGATCTCCACGATCGATCCGGACGGCGCGGCCTGGCCCGCGGTCATCTGGTACACGCTCGATGGCGACGAGGTCGTCATGAACAGCGCGGTCGGGCGTCGCTGGCCCGCGAACCTGGTGCGCGACCCGCGAGTCGCGTTCTCGGTCGTCGACAACGCGGACGGGTATCGGTGGGTGGCGCTGACCGGCAGGGTGACGGTCGTCGAGGACCAGGCCACCGCCCAGGCCGATATCGCCGCCATGTGCCGCCGCTACCACGCCCATGAGCCCGACGAGGCCGAACGCCTCGTCCGGGAGCGATTCGAGCGGCAGGCGCGGATCAGCTTCCGCCTGCGTCCGAGCCGCATCGTCCGGCATTTCGACTGATCGATGCCGCGCGTCGTCGAGCTGGCAGGCGGTGTTGGCGGGGCGAAGCTCGCCGACGGCCTCCAGGTCCTCCTGGGTCCGGACCTTGCCGTCGTCGTCAACACCGGTGACGACTTCGAGCGGCACGGGCTCGACATCTGGCCCGATCACGACACCGTGGCGTACACCCTGGCCGGGCTGGACGACTCGGAACGCGGCTGGGGCCTTGCCGGAGAGACGTGGACCGTCATGGACGGTCTCGCCGCGCTCGGGGACGAGCCCTGGTTCGGCTCGGGGACCGCGACCTCGCCACGCACCTGTGGCGCACGGACCGGTTGCGCGAGGGCCTCCGGCCGACGGTCGTCGCGCGCGACCTCCAGGCACGGCTCGGGGTGACCGCGACGGTCCTGCCGATGACGGATTCCGAGGTGCGCACCGAGATCCTGGCCGACGAGGGCTGGCTGGAGTTCCAGGAGTACTTCGTGCATCGCCACCAGGCGCCGGAGGTGAGGGAGGTCCGCTTCCGCGGCGTCGAGAGCGCCTCACCGACGGCCGAGGTGGTCGCCGCGCTCGAGGCGGCCGAGGTCGTCGTCATCGGCCCGTCCAACCCGATCGTCGTCGATCGGACCGATCCTGGCGGTTCCCGGCATGACCGACCTCCTCGAACGAGTGAGGCGAAGCGGCACGCCGGTCGTCGCGGTCAGCGGCATCGTGGGCGGCCGCGCGCTGAAAGGACCGGCCGACCGGATGCTGACGTCGCTCGGCCATCGTTCGTCGGCCGCCGGAGTGGCCGGCCTTCTCGCCCCGCACGTCGATGGGTTCGTGCTCGACACGATCGACGCCGCGCTGGAGCCCGAGATCGCGGCCCTCGGGCTCGCGACCCTCACGACCGACACCGTGATGACCGACGATGCCGCCCGAGTCCGGGTCGCCCGCGAGACCCTCGCCTTCGCCGCATCGCTGCGCCGCCCGGCATCTGTACCATCGGGCTCGTGACCGGCCCCGACGCCTCCCCCGCCCCGCCGCGGATCGCGGCGATCGTCCCCGTCGGTGCCCTCGGCGGAGCGAAGAGCCGGCTCGGAGGCTGGCTCGACGCCGAGGAGCGTCAGGACCTCGTCGAGACGTTCCTCGCGCGCACGATCGCGGTCGCGGTGGAGCTCCAGGCGGCAGGCCGCCTCGCCGATGTCGTCGTCATCAGCCCCGATCGGGAGGTCCTCGCGCGCGCGTCCCGAGCGGGCGCTCGAACGCTCCGGCAGCGTTCGCGCGGCCTCAATCAGGGCCTCGTCGAGGCGCGGGACGACGTCGCGGCGGGCGGCGCGGATGCTCTCCTGATCCTCCCGATCGACCTCCCGCTCATCACCGCGGATGCGGTCCGGACCGTCTGCGACGCCCTGGATGGATCGCCCAGCGCGCGTCGTCCTCGTCACCGACCGTCACGGGACCGGAACGAATGCCCTCGGACTCCGCCCGCCGTCGGTCATCGCGTTCGCCTTCGGCTCCGGGTCGCGCGAGGCACACCGAGCCGCGGCCGCCGCTGCGGCGCCACCTATCTCGAGGTGGGCGGCCCGCTCGCCATCGATCTCGACACGCCGGACGACCTGCTGTTCATCGAGTCGGCCGTTCCCGAGGCGATCGGTGTCCGCTGACACGCCCTCCGCGGCCTCCGCGGCCGACGCGGCCTCCGCGGTCGACGGGCGGCCCGCGGCGCCCACGGAGCCCTCGCCCGGCGTGGCCGCCCCGACCGACCCCGGCCCCATCACCGTCCTCTCGCTGGAGGGCATCCCGGAGATCCGTCTCGGGGACGACCTTGGGACGCTGATCGGCGACGCGATCGAGCGCACTCCGGGCTCGCTCCCGCTCGGCCTCGACGACGTCCTCGTCGTCACCCAGAAGGTCGTCTCCAAGTCGGAGGGCGCGGTCGTCGACCTGACCGGCGTTCACCCGCGCGAGGAGGCCCTGGACTTCGCCGCGGAGTTCGACCGTGACCCACGCCAGGTGGAGGTCGTCCTGCGCGAGGCGAGACGGGTCGTCCGGATGACGAACGGCGTCCTCATCACCGAGACCGCCCATGGCTTCGTGTGCGCCAACGGAGGCGTGGACGCCTCGAACGTCGGGCCCGGTTCGGGCTCGCTCGTCACGCTCCTGCCACGCGACCCCGATGCCTCCGCCGGCCGCATCCGGGCCGCAGTCAGCGCCCGGTTCGGCGTCGACGTCCCGGTCATCGTGTCCAATTCGTTCGGCAGGCCGTGGCGCTGGGGCATCACCGATGTCGCGATCGGCGTGTCCGGGCTGCTGCCCCTCGACGACCTGCGCGGCACACAGGACGCGGACGGCCGGGTCATGCGCTCGACCGTTCGGGCCGTCGCAGACGAGCTCGCGTCGGCCGCCGAACTGGCCCTCGGCAAGACCGCCGCACGGCCCGTGGCGATCGTCCGGGGAGCGACGTTCACCCGCGGCGACGGCCGCATCGCCGACGTCGTCATGCCCGCCGCCAACGACCTCTTCCGGGAGAAGATCGGCCTCCAGATCGCGTCCTTCACGTGGCCCGGCGGCCCGGCCGCCATCGCGCCCACTCTGCGAGCCTGTCCGGACGGCCGACGACGCCGGGTTCGACTCGATCTGGGTCATGGACCACTTCTTCCAGATCCGAAGCGTCGGGCGGACCGAGGAGCCGATGCTCGAGGGCATGACCACGCTCGGCTTCATGGCCGCGCACTCGCAACGGGCACGGCTCGGGCTGATGGTCGGCGGCGTCCACTACAGATACCCGGGCTGTGGGTCAAGGCGACCACGACCCTCGACGTCCTCAGCGGCGGACGGGCCTGGCTCGGGATCGGGGCGGCCTGGAACGAGGAGGAGTCGCGCGGTCTCGGATTTCCCTTTCCCACCGCTCGGCGAGCGATTCGAGATGCTCGACGAGACCCTGCGGATCGCCCACGCCATGTTCGAGGGCGAGCGAGGGAGCGAGGGCGCGTTCAACGGCCGGCACTATCGAGCCGAGCGGCTGCTCAACTCCCCGCAGTCGCTGTCACGCCCCAGGGTCCCGATCATGGTCGGCGGAGGCGGCGAGAAGAAGACCCTGCGCCTCGTGGCGCAGCATGCCGACGCCTGCAACGTCTTCGGGGCGCCCGAGGCGATCGCCCGCAAGTACGCCATCCTCGCCGAGCACTGTGCCGCCGTCGGCCGAGACCCGGACGAGATCGAACGATCGACCCTCCAGAACGTCCGGGTCGGCCCGGACGGGCGCGCCCGGACGCCGAATCGCCCGCCCGCATCGTCGATCAATTCGGCGACCTCAGCGACGCCGGGCGCCCAGCACGTCATCGTCGGCGTCCGCGATCTGGCGGACCCCGGCCCCTCGAGATCCTCGGCCGCGATGTCATCCCGCACCTTCGCGACCTCTGAATGAGCGGTGCCCCACGAAGGGTGACGATGTGCCGCGTCCGGCGGATACCCCCATGGAGTATGCCCAGCGTGATAGGATGAGCCAATGACCAACGACGAAAACGATGGCGCAACCCCGCCGACGACCAACCCATTCGGCGGTTTCAGATCGCGATCGTCGACGACTCGGCCGGCGCATCCGCGGTCCCGATGACCGCGACCGGGCGGACCCGCCGCGCACCGCTCGGCCGATGGTCCCATCGAGTCCAAGCTCGTCATCGTGGGGTCCGGCCCGGCCGGCCTGACCGCCGCGATCTACGCGGCGCGCGCCAACCTCGAGCCGATCGTGCTCGCCGGTTCGGCGGCCGGCGGCCAGTTGATGCTGACCAGTGACGTCGAGAACTACCCGGGTTTCCCGACGGCATCCAGGGGCCGGACCTCATGGCCGCGATGCGCGCCCAGGCGGAGCGGTTCGGGACGCGCCTCATCGACGTCGACATCGATCACGTGGACTTCTCGGGAGCGGCCGTTCCGCGTCTGGGCGCGCGGCGTCGAGTATCGGGGCCAGGCCGTCATCGTCGCCACCGGAGCCTCGGCGCTGTGGCTCGACATCGAGAGCGAGACCCGCCTTCGAGGCCGGGGCGTGTCCGCCTGCGCCACGTGCGACGGGTTCTTCTTCCGCGACCGCGAGATCGCCGTCGTGGGCGGCGGCGACACGGCTTTCGAGGAGGCGCTGTACCTGACCCGGTTCGCCACGAAGGTGCACCTGCTCCACCGCCGCGACACCTTCCGGGCGTCGAAGATCATGGTCGACCGCGCCTACGACCATCCCAAGATCGAGATCCATCCGAACACCGCCGTCGCCGAGGTCCTCGGCGAGCACAAGGTCGACGGGCTGCGATTGCGGACACGGGCACGGGCTCCGAGCGGACGTTGCCGATCGATGGACTGTTCGTCGCCATCGGCTACCGCCCGAACACCGAGGCCTTCCGCGACTGGCTCGACATCGACGACAAGGGCTACCTCGTCGTCCACGATGAGACCGGCTCCAAGGTGGACGGCGTGTTCATCGCCGGCGACGTCCACGACCACCGGTACCGCCAGGCGGTCACCGCGGCAGGCGACGGCTGCAAGGCCGCCATCGATGCCGAACGCTGGCTCGAAGCCCAGGGCATCACCGAAGCCGCCACCGCGACCGCTTGGTAAGCCGCCCGCCCCACGGGGACGCCCGGCGCGAGTCCCGCCATTCCGTGATAGCGTCGGCCTCGTGATTGATGACGGATCGGTGATGCCCTGATGGGCTTTCCGCGCGGCCAAAGATCCGGACCGCGACCGGTGGGTCGGCCAGCGGCGGGGGACGCGAGGCATGGGCCGGGGCGCATGGGCGGGCCGTTCGGGGGGGCCACCCGGATTTCACGCCCGTCCCGAAAGAGCAACGCCCCCGCGACCGCTTGCGGCGGATCGGTCGCATTGTTCGGGCCCTACAAGCTGCAGGTCGTGGTCGTCCTGGTCGCCATCCTTTCACCCCCCCCGCGACCAGCCTCGCCGGTCTCATCAAACCGCTCCTGCTCGGGCTGCTCCTCGACCAGGTCATCATCGGCGGCAACTGCGAGAAGCTGAACCTGTACGTCGGCCTGATGATCGTGCTCCCGATCGTCACCGGGCTCATCGGCGTCGGCCAGTCGTATCTCAACAACGTCATCGGCCAGAACGTCATGCAGGACCTGCGCGGGGCGCTCTACTCGCACCTGCAGAGCATGCCGCTGCGCTTCTTCACCGAGACGAGGACGGGCGAGATCCAGAGCCGGCTCGCGAACGACGTCGGTGGCGTGCAGTCGGTGGTGACCGATACGGCGAGCTCGATCACGAGCAACCTGGCCATCGCCATCAGCACGATGATCGCGATGTTCCTGCTCAACTGGCAGCTCGCCTTGCTCTCGCTCGGGCTGATGCCTTTCTTCCTGTACCTGACGTTCCGCGTCGGCAAGGTCCGGCGGGAGGTCTCGACCGAGACCCAGAAGTCGCTCGCCGAGCTGACAGCCACGACCGAGGAGACCCTCAGCGTGTCGGGCATCCGCTGTCGAAGACATTTCGTCAGCCGGCCAGCTCGATCGCCAAATTCCGCCTGATCAACAAGCGGCTGGCCGGGCTGAAACGGCCAGGCGATGGTCGGGCGCTGGTTCTTCATGGTCATCGGTTCGATCTCTCGATCATGCCGGCGTTCGTGTACTGGCTGGCGGGCACGATGGCGGCGAACGGGGATGCCCGATGCCCCGACGGCCGGCACGTCGTGGCCTTCACGACGCTCCAGAGCCGGCTCTTCTTCCCGCTGGGACAGCTGCTCAACGTGCAGGTCGAGATCCAGGGGTCGCTGGCCCTGTTCGACCGGATCTTCGAGTACCTCGAGATGGACCCGGAGATCGTGGACGCGCCCGACGCCGTGGCTCTCGATCACGCCTCTGTCCGGGCCGGGTCCGGTTCCGCAACGTCTCGTTCCGGTATCCCAGGTCGGCGGTGCCGTCGAGCAGGGCGCACGAGGCGACCGCCACGGACGTCGAGGAACGGGCAGTGGCGCTGGAGGCCGTGGCCGTCGGTGGCGGCCTGGCCGGAGCCGACAAGATCAACGACCTCGCCGAACGCGCTGACGGCGCCGATCGGTCGGATGGCTTCGACGACTCCGACGCCCTGCCCGAGGAGGCGCCGGCCGAGTTCGCCCTCGAGGACATCAGCTTCATCGCGGAACCCGGCCAGCTCGTCGCGCTGGTCGGACCGTCCGGGCGCGGGCAAGACGACGACGACCTATCTGATCCCGCGGCTGTACGACGTGGACAGCGGCGCCGTCGAGATCGACGACATCGACGTGCGCAAGATCAAGCTCGCGTCGCTCGGCGAGAGCGATTGAGGGTGGTGATCAGGAGACCTACCTGTTCCACGCCTCGGTGCGCGACAACCTGCGCTACGCGCGGGCCGGAAGCGACCGATGCGGAGCTCGAAACGGCGACCCGCGCGGCAGACCGAAATATTCGAGCGCATCGCCGAGCTGCCCGAGGAATTCGACACGACGGTCGGCGAGCGCGGCTACGAGTTGTCGGGCGGTGAGAAGCAGCGGATCGCGATCGCCCGCGTGCTGCTGAAGGACCCGAGTAGCTGATCCTGGACGAGGCGACGTCGGCCCTCGACACGGTCTCCGAGCGGCTCATCCAGTCCGCGTTCGAGCGGCTCATG
>CAVYZQ010000006.1:0-133865 GCA_963772995.1 uncultured Chloroflexia bacterium
GGCACGTACGACAACGTCGTCATCAGCAAGGTCGTCCGCCAGGGCCTCTGGCAGGGCACCGTCAGCTTCGTCACCGCAGCGGCACCGCGACGCAGTGCGCGCCCGCCGGCCTCGGCTGCCGCCAGATCGTCCGCACGATCGATCCGAACGACCCGACGGCTCGAGCTGGCTCGCCGACGGCTTCCTCGAGGGCCAGCGCGTCCGCGTCTGCCAGGACCGAGCACGACGAACTGCGCCGACTTCAAGATCGCGCTGCTCCGCGGCGTCGAACGCGACGAAGGACGAGAAGCTGCAGTTCACGTCCGAGACCGCGCTCCCGGCGTGGCTCACCGGCAGCGTCGACGTCACCGTCACGCGGATCGCCGCCGTCGCCACGTTCAGCGGCGACCGCGGCGCGACGCGAACGCCTGGTACAAGCAGCAGGCGATCGAGCTCCAGGCCGACATCGACTACTCGCTGCCGCCCGGCCACGACAACATCAAGATCTACCCGGTCTCGACGCACCTGCTGTCGAAGCTGCGCGGCCCGCTCGCGGTCGAGGGCGGCCCGACCGCGGCCGACCGCTCGCTGCGGAACGGCGTCAAGCTCTCGGGCGAGAAGGACGCGGCGCTGTTCTCGATCCCGCCGCAGGCGCCCGAAGAGCTCGCAGATCGACGTCCTCAACATCTTCAACGACTCGAGCCAGGCCGATACGGCGCGGGACGATGACGTCGACGACGCTGACGCGGGTTCGGCATGGCGAACGACCTCGACTTCGGCGTCGTCACCGGCACGACGTACGGCGAGGCGCCGGCGCCAACGGCCACCTCACCTACCCGGGCGGCATCAGCTTCGGCGCGGTCGGCTTCGTCGACGGCCGGTTCCAGACCGACGGCGCCAAGAGCTCGATCGAGGTGCTCAACGTGCTGCTCGGCCAGGGCAACGACAGGCTCACGATCACCGGCACGCTCGACCCGATCGCCGGCGTCACGGTGACGTCGACCACGACGATCGTCGGCTCGGCCACCGGCGGGACGCTGACGCGCACCGGCCTCGACTGGCTCGCGCAGGGCTTCCTCGTCGGGCAGACCGTGCAGCTGACGCTCGGCGGCGTCGTGCAGCCCGGCACGTGGAAGGTCACTCGCGATCGGCGGGACGGGGAACAGCGTCCTCACGCTCGGCAACGGGACCGCGCTGACGAGCGGCAGCTTCCTCACGAGACTCGACGGCCAGTACACGCCCGTGACGTACACCGGCGCGCTCGACATCGCCCAGTGGACGGTCAGCGGCAAGACCATCGGCGTCGTCCTGACGCGCCTCGACGGCCAGAACTGGGCGACCGGCGTCGCGAGCGACTTCGCCGTCGGCCAGCAGGTCGTCATCTCCGACGTGCCCGGCACCTGGCGCGTCGTACGCGGTCTCGGGAACGACGCTGACGCTCGCAGGCGCTGACCGGCGCGCCGGTGCTCGCCGCCGCGACGAACGTCCAGAAGACCGTGTCGGTGCCCGGTCCGCACGGCGGCCTCACCGTCGTCCACGGCGGCGGCAACACGGCGCTCGAGGTGAACGCCACGGTCACCGCGACGTCGAACAGCCTGACGCGCAGCGACTGCTCTCGTGGCTCGACGACGGCTACCAGATCGGCCAGCTCATCTCGATCGACGGCTCTGCGCAGACCTGGACGATCACGGGCTTCGCCGACGCGACGTGCACGCTGCCCGCGGCGGAACCGTTCGCGCGCTGCGGCAAGGGCTCCACGATGCTCCTCAGCGCGGCGGCGCCGCTCACTGTCGACGCAGCGCCCCGCACAGGATCGACGTCGTCGACCCGAAGACCGTGACCGCGACCGGCGCGATGACCGTCGCCACGGGCACCGTCGACACGCCGGCGTCCGGCGGCACGATCACCCGCGCGGCCGGCTGGACCGGCTTCACGGTCGGCATGGACGTCATCATCTCCGGCCTGCCCGGCACCTGGCACGATCACGGCGATCTCGGGCAACGACGATCACGCTCTCCGGCGCGACGCTCCTCGCCGGCTCGTTCGCGAGCCTCACCGTGACGGCGCTACGACGCCGCGCAGTCGGGCGGCCTCCGGATGGGCGGCGACAACCTGCATATCGGCACCTACGTGACGACGACGATGAACGTCGACGGCGACACACGCTCACCCGCACCGACGGCAAGACGTGGGCGGACGGCGGCGCCGACTTCGCGGTCGGCCGGCAGGTCGTCATCGGCGGCGTCGACGGCGTCTTCACCATCACCGCTGTCAGCGGCTCCGTCCTCACGCTCTCGGGCGCGGCGCTGACCGCCGCGACCGGCGCCCTGCTCACGGTCACGGTCGTGCCGACCGGCGTCCTCGGCGGACCGAACTCGCCGCTCGTCCTCTACGGCGACACCTCGCAGGACGGCATCTGGTACAGCGGCGACCCGTGCGACCGTCGACGGCACGTTATCGGCGACAAGCCGTTCAACCCGTTCGTCGACGATCCCGATCGCGCAGAACGAGGACGCCGACGTTCCTCTTCCCGCTCGCGAACCCGTTCCGCTCGCCGGGCAACGACGTCATCGACGCGAGCGCGCTGTTCGCGAACGTCGTCTGCAACGCGACGTGCAGCAACCTGCCGACCGTCGGCTTCACGGCCTACGGCGGCGCCGGCGACGACCGATCATCGGCAGCGCAGGCCGGCGACTTCCTCGCGGGCGGCTCGGGCGACGACACGATCCTCGGCCTGCGCGGCATCGACCAGATCTACGGCGACTCCGGCGTGAACGTCGACGTGCTCACGCGCGGCCCTGACGATCCCGGCCTACAACGCGGGCTTCACGTCGGCGAACGTCGACCTGCTGCTCGTCGCCGGGCAACGACACGCTCTACGGCGACGGCGCCGGCACGGTCGGCACCGCGGACGCGACCAGCCGTGACCGGCTACGACGACGTGATCTTCGGCGACTACGGCAACGGTCACGCAGCTCGTCGCCGACCCGAACCAGCCCGAACGCCGCTGCTGCCAGAAGATCCAGACGACCGGCTACATCCGCGACATCGCGACGACGCGGCCGGAGCACGGCGGCGACGACATGATCCACGGCAACACCGGCCGCGACCGCATCTTCGGCGGCAACGGCAACGACACGATCACCGGCGACGGCGAGCCGAACGTCGATCTTCGGCGACCACGGCCACATGCAGTACATCGCCGGCGCGACGCGACGTCACGACGCTGCACCTGGTCGAGAGCATCGACTTCGCCGCAGGGCGGCATCGACCACGATCACCGCCAACGGCGGCGACGACTTCATCTTCGGCGGCTTCGCGCGGCGACCTGATCGACGCGCGGCGACGGCCAGAACGTCGTCTTCGGCGACCACGGCCGGATCACCGGCGTCGAGACCGCCGATCTTCAACCGGCCGATCCCGCCGACGACCGCGACCGTCCGGGCGCGACGCCGCCGCACGACGACTACCAGATCCCGGTGCTCGCGCTCGTCGAGTCGATCTCGGCCCGTCGCCGGGCTGCCGAGTACGGCGGCGACGACACGATCAACACCGGCATCGGCCGCGACATGGTCTTCGGCGGCGCCGGCAACGACACGATCGTCGCCAACAACGGCGAGACGACGCCGCCGTCCTCGACGGCAACAACATCGTCTTCGGCGACTACGGCTTCGTCGACTACGGCTTCCGCGACTACCGCACGGCCACGGACGACGCCGTACATCGGCGACCGCGACCCGCACGACATCGACGTCGTCTCGTCGATCGAGTCGCGCGACGAGCCTCGGCGGCAACGACACGATCACGACCGGCAAGGGCGAGGACATCATCATCGGCGGCACCGGCAACGACGTCCTCGACTCGGGCCGGACGAAGGACCTCGTGTTCGGCGACAACGCGCGGCTGACGTCGTCGACCGGTCGACAACCCGACGACGATCTACTCGGTGCACGAGTTCACGATCTGCGTGATCGAGACGATCGGCTTCCTCGACTCCGACAGCGGCAACGACACGATCTACGGCAGCCCGAACGCCGACATCCTCTTCGGCGGCGGCGGCGACGACGTCATCTACGGCTTCGAGGGCAACGACATCATCTTCGGAGACCAGGGCAAGGTCTCGTGCGCGAACGACCACACCGTACAACCCGGACGATCCGCTGAACGGCGTCTGCATCGGCCTCGGCGGCGCGCTCGACTTCATCGCGACGAACGTCTTCACGACGACCGGCTCCGGCAACGACCTGATCTACGCCGGCGCCGGCGACGACATCGTCTTCGGCGAGCAGGGCAACGACGTCATCTACGGCGAGGCCGGCGACGACATCCTCGTCGGCGGCTCGAACGTCGCCGGCGCGCTCGACAACGTCGACACGTCCGGCCTCGGCATCGACGGCGACATCATCGACGGCGGCACCGGCAACGACCTCGATCGCCGGCGACAACGCGCTCTGCTGCACGCGCCCGATCGGCGACGAGCTCGACCCGCGGATGCGCGCGCTCACCGGCACGACGCTCTACGGCACGAGCATCCCGAACGGCACCGACGGCGTCGCGCTCGTCACCGGCGCCTCGCAGAACGACCCGACCGGCGATCCGCGAGTACGTCGATCGTGCTGCTCGACCACAGCGACGACATCCAGGCGAACCACCCCGAGCTGCTGGGGCAACGACTACCTCGCGGGCGGCGCCGGCAACGACAGATCTTCGGCGAGCTCGGCAACGACGTGATCCAGGGCGACGGCTACGTCGACGGGCTACGTGCTGCCGACCGTACACGCACGACCGCTGACCGCGACGCGATCGCGCAGCTGCCGACGCTGCTCGCCGACGGCCCGACCGGCACGCGGATCGGCGCCTGGCGCACCCGGCTCGGCTGCACGGGCACCGCGAGCGTCAACGAGATCTGCGACCCGGTCGGCGCGCTCGTCGTCCACCGCGTCGTTCGAGGCGCCGCACGCGACGGCGAGCGACTACATCGAGGGCAACGGCGGCAACGACACGATCTTCGGCGGCCTCGGCCAGGACGACATCGTCGGCGACAGCTCCGACCTCTACGGCCTCGGCGACGAGTTCGTCACGATCGACGGCCAGACCGGCACCTGGCGCGTCGCCGGCATCTCGGCCGACGGCACGCGTCCTCACGCTCGCCGGCCCGTCGCTCGCGGCGGCGACCGGGACGCTGACGATCCGCATCCCGGCGACGGGCGAGTTCGTGACGGGCACGGTCACGGTCGCCGCGGTCACCGGCGGCATCACGCGTCACGGCAGGTCGACCGGCGACCGGTCAGCCTGACGCAGCCGCGCTTCACTGGGCAGCACGCCGGCTTCTACGTCGGCGCCGGCACGACGCCACCGGCCCGGCCGGCTCCGACCTGATCTTCGGCGGCGCCGGCACCGAGATCGCGCGCAACGACGTCGGCAACGCGACGCTCGCTGCCGACGGCTCGATCGTCGTCAACGCCGAGCGGCCACGCGCGCGACTCCGACGCGATCGCCGGCGACAACGCCGACATCTTCCGGATCGTCGGCACGAACGGCTCGCAGTCGACGCCGAACTGCGTACATGACGTTCCTGTACGACACCTACGCCGGCGGCCTGCGGATCGTCCCGCGCGCCGTGCAGCTCCTCGACTACACGCAGGGCGGCCCGGCGTACAACGCCGGCGCTCGGCGGCGCTACGACCGCGGCGCGCGCGGACGAGATCCACGGCGAGGGCGGCGACGACTTCATCTACGGCCAGGTCGGCAACGACGTCGTCTTCGGCGAGGGCCAGGACGACGACATCGTCGGCGGCTACGGCAACGACTGGATCTCCGGCGGCACCGGCGACGACGGCGTGATCGGCGACGACGGCCGCATCTCGACGAGCCGCAACAGCTCCGCCGGCTACACGTGGAACAACGCGACCGCGAGCGTGGGTCCAGACGCTGCACCGGCAACGCCGCCGGCACCTGCCTCGCGGAGCCGCTGAACGGCGTCGCCGGCGCTGCTCGCGACCGATCCCGACACGCGCGCCTCGAACGGCAACGTCCTCAACGAGTTCATCTACACGCCGGGCCAGATCCAGACGGCGACGATCAACGTCGCGCGGCGCGCTCAACAAGTCGGTCAACCTGACGCCGTTCAACGTCGACCCGAACGACCAGACCCTGTTCGACGCGAACGGCTACGACGACATCATCTTCGGCGGCCTCGGCAACGACTTCCTGCACGGCGGCTCGGGCGACGACGCGATGTCGGGCGCCGAGGCGCTGCCGACCTCGTACGTCCAGCTCTACTCGAACAACACGACCTGCGGCCAGGAGAACAACGACTGCGTGATCGGCCTCGTGCTGCTCGACTACGCGCACCCGTGGAACGTCGGCGACACGCTCCACTTCGGCGCCGACACGAACCCGTGGCACTCGAACGGCCACGTCGCCGACCGCCTCGGCGAGTTCCTGCTCTACAACGAGTACGACCCGCGGCGCGCGATCCTGTTCCACGCGAACGGGACGCCGTGGAGCTGCCTCGCGACCTCGCAGGGCGGCCACACCTGCTCCGACACCGGCGGCCCTGCGCCGACCGACGCGCCAGTTCTTCCTCAACTGGGACGCGAACGAGGGCCCGGCGATCAACGGCTGCGTCGAGACGTCGCCGAGCGGCAGCACGTGCCTCGCGTACGCGCGTACGCGAACAGCGACGGCAACGACGTCATCTTCGGCGACCTCGGCAACGACTGGCTCGTCGGCGGCACCGGCAACGACACGCTCTGGGGCGGCTTCGGCAACGACCTGATGAACGCCGACGACGTGCTCTCGACCGGCTGCGTCCACGACGCGACCGGCGGCAAGTGCGGCTCGCCGGTCGACACGTGGCTGAACGACACGCCCGACACGCACCCGACCTACGAGGACCGCGTCTACGGCGGCGCCGGGCTCGACATCCTGATCGGCAACACCGGCGGCGACCGGCTGATCGACTGGGTCGGCGAGTTCAACAGCTACATCGTCCCGTTCGCGCCGTTCGGCATCGCCACCGTCAGCCGCCAGGTGCCGCCCGCCCTGTTCGAGTTCCTCTACGCGCTCTCGAAGGCGCAGGGCGCCGACCCGACCCGCGCGGTCGACGAGGGCGCTTCGGTCGACGCGGCGCGGAACGGCGAGCCGAAGGGCGAGATCGGCCTCGTCACGCAGAAGGATCACGGCCTCTGGCAGCAGCAGACCGGCAGCCCGACCGACCCGCAGGCCGGGAACATCCCGGGCGGCCGCCGCGACGTCCTCCGCACCGCGAACTTCAACGACGGCACGCTGACCGGCTTCGCGCCCGACAGCGGCGTCGTGGCGAGGCGACCGGCGGCGACGCTGCAACGTCGTCGGCGGCGTCGCTCGGGCAGGACGCGGCCGCCGTCTTCTACGTCGACCAGACGCTGCCGATCTACTACGAGCTCCTCGCCCGGTCGCTGATCCAGAAGCCGACCGGCCGGCTGGAACGGCGAACGCCTACGTGATCTTCGACTACTTCTCGCCGACCGACTTCAAGTTCGCCGGGCATCGACGTCGGCGCTGAACAAGGCCGTCGTCGGCCACCGCACGGCGCAGGGCTGGGTCATCGACGCGACCGGCGTCGTCACCGGCAGCGTCGCGTCCGACACGTGCGTACGACCTCCAGGTCGTCGTGAACGGCCTCGTCGTCACGGTGCTCGTCAACGGCTCGCAGCGTCCTGACGTAGCAGTTCGACCCGCGCTGCATCGACGGCTCGCCGTACGGCCTCAACCAGGGCCTCGTCGGCGTCGGCTCGAACAACTCGCGCGGCACCTTCGACAACTTCACCGTCCAGGAGCTGCCGCCGCAGTCGACGTTCGAGAACACCGAGGACTTCACCGACGGCGTCGCCGACCTCTTCACCGGCGACCGCACCGGCACGTGGACGGTCAGCGAGCGGGCCGCTACGCGGGCACGCCGGCCGCGGGCGGCGCGGCGACGAGCCTGATGAGCCTGCCGGTGCGCACGGCGCGGCGACACCGAGGTCGACGTCGACGGCGAACGTCACGCTCGCCGCCGGCGGCTCCGGCGGCTTCGTCTTCGACTACTACAGCGCGAGCGACTTCAAGTACGTCACGCTCGACCTGGCGACCGGCAGGCCGTCATCGTCGGCCACTGCATCAGGAACCAGTGGGTCGACCGACGCGACCTTCGCCGCCGACGCTCGCCGCCGGCGTCGACTACAAGCTCGCGGTCACGCTCAACGGCACCGCGGTCACGGTGTCGCTGAACGGCGTCGCAGCTCGGCTCGTTCTCGTACTACGGCGCGGTCGCCGACGGCGGCATCGGGACGATCAGCCGGACCGGCACCACGTCGTTCGACAACGTGCACGTCGTCGATCGGCACGCACGTCGACACCTCGCCCGACAGCACGCCGCCGACGCTGACGGTGCCCGCCAACGTCACGCGCTCCGCCGACGCGGGCAAGGCGACGACGGTCGTCAGCGACGCGACGATCGGCACGGCGCACCGCGACCGACAACGTCGCCGGTCGCGTCGGTCGCGCGCTCCGGCGTGCCCGGCCGGGCAACCTCTTCCCGATCGGCGTCACGACGATCAGCTGGACTGCGATCGACGTCTTCGGCAACCAGACGGTCGAAGACCCAGAAGGTCACCGTCGTCGACGCCGAGAAGCCGGTGCTGACCGTGCCGCCGGCCGTGACCCGCGCAGGTCGCCGCGGGCGTCGACGTCCATCGTCATCACGCGACGCCGAGCTCGGCAGCGCGTCTGCGACCGACAACTCCGGGTCCGTGACGATCGTCCGGACCGGCGTGCCGGCCGGCAACGTCTTCCCGGTCGGCACGACGACGATCACCTACACCGCGACCGACGCGGCGGGCAACGTCGACGACCGGCACGCAGACGGTGACCGTGACGCAGCCGGCGCCGGTGATCTCGGTCGGCGCGAGCGATCCGAACGGCAACGAGTACCTGCGCGACCCGATCGTCTTCACGATCACGCGGTCCGGGAGCACGCGCGGCCTCGATCGTCGTCAACCTCGCCTGGAGCGGGACGCGCCGTCTTCGGCACCGACTACACGGTGACGGCGACCGGCGGGACGCTCGCGGCGAACGGCTCGACGATCACGCTGGCGGCCGGCGTCGACGGGTGCGACGATCACGGTGACGCCGGTCGACGACACGACCGTCGAGAGCACCGAGACGGTCGTCCTGACGGTCGCGTCCGGCACCGGCTACAGCCTCGGGTCGCCGACCGTTGCGAACGGCTCGATCGTCGACAACGACGGCTCGTCGACGGTCTCGATCGCCGCCACCGACGGCTCGGGCGCCGAGGCCGGCACCGACCCGGTGGTCCTCACGGTCACCCGCGGCGGCAACATCTGGAGCAACATCGTCGTCAACCTCGGCTGGACGGGGACGGCCGACGTACGGCACGGACTACACCGCCACGGCGACGGGTGGCACGCTCGCGGCGAACGGCCTGACTCTGACGCTGGCGCCAGGTGCGACCTCTGCGACCATCACCCTCACGCCGGTCGACGATGCGGCGGTCGAGGCGACCGAGACGCTCACCGCGACGCTCGCGGCCGGCACCGGGTACACGGTCGGGTCGCCCGCCAGCGCCACGGGCTCGATCGTCGACAACGACGTCAACGCGGTCGTGTCCGTGGCCGCGACCGACGTCTCCGGCGCGGAGCAGGGCCAGGACCCGATCGTCTTCACGATCAACCGGACGACCAGCCTCGCCAACCAGCTGGTGGTCAACCTGACCTGGAGCGGAACGGCCGTCTACGGCACCGACTACACGGTGACGGCCTCGGTCGGCACGCTCGCGGCGAACGGTTCGACCCTGACGCTGCCGGCAGGGGCTGCCAGCTCGACGATCACCGTTCGACCCGTGGACGACACCCTCGTCGAGAGCGCCGAATCCGTCGGCGCTCGCCCTGGCGGCCGGCACCGGGTACACGGTCGGCTCGCCTGCCAGCGCTACCGGCTCGATCGTCGACAACGACGTTCGCACGCTGTCGGTCGCCGACGCCACGGTCACCGAGGGCGACAAGAGCGTGACCGTGAACGTCGTGGTCACCCTGTCGAGCGCTTCGGCGACGACCATCACGGTCGTGGCGACGACGGTCGCCGGCAGCGCAGTCGCCGGTGGCGACTTCACGTCGAAGACCTCGACCCTGACCTTCAGCGCGGGCGTGACGTCGGTCAACTTCTCGGTCACGATCACGGGCGACAAGACGGCCGAGCCGACCGAGACGTTCACGGTGGTGCTATCGAGCCCGAATGGCGCGGCGATCGGCTCGCGGGACGGGCACGGTCACGATCGTCGACAACGACTCGGGCCTGGCCGTGGCCGACGCCGCGTCCGGGATGATCGGCACGGTCCTGGTGGCCAGGGACGTGGCGCCCGCGCTGGCCAACGCGGAGGCCGTTTGGCTGGCGGCCGGCCTCGACGTCGGTGGCGTCGATGCCGTCAAGGTCGAGATCGCGGACCTGCCCGGCCTGACCCTCGGCCAGAGCGACGGGGCGATCATCCGCCTCGACGCTGACGCGGCCGGTTGGGGCTGGTCACTCGACGGTCGCTCACCCGGCATCGACCTGCGGACGGTGCTCACTCACGAGCTTGGTCACGTGCTCGGACTGTCACACGACTCCGCGGACGAGTTCCCGGTGATGGCCGAGATGCTGCACCCGACGGCGCGCGGCGAGGCACTCGCGGCGCCGCTGCGCATCGTCGCGACGCCGCGGGCGCCGATCCTGCCGATGCGTGCGCGGTTCACCGGTTCGGGTCGTCGGCGACCCGGCGGATCTGCCATTCGCGGCCTCCGGTGCGAGCGGGACCTCCGCGGTCGCCTTCGGGCTGACCGGGGCGTCCGCCCCTGTCGCGCCGGCCGTCACACCACTCGCGGGAGCCGGCGCGAGCGGGCCCACCGCGGTCGTCCCTCAGGCCCTCGCCGGGGTGTCCGCCCCTCAGGCCCTGACCGGAGCGTCCGGAGCTCAGGCACTGACCGGGGCGTCCGGCCCTGTCGCGCCGGCCGGCACCCTGCTCGCCATGCTGTGGCTGACCCTCGCCGCCCTTTGGGTGACGGCCCTGCGCAGGCCCTGGAGGATGCTGGCCGGGCGCGTCGCTCGCTGATCAGCCGCGGCCCAACGCCACGGTGGCTTCGCAGCCCCTTGCATCAGACGTACGCATCGTCGCCGATGGCCGCGGCCGGGCCCGATATCTGCTCGGAGATTGTGCCCAGCGCACGTCCCTGGCGAGCGAGGGCGGCCGTCAGCCGGAACCGGTCCAGATCTTGCATCGAACGAGACGCTCGCCGGCGCTCACCGACAGTACGTGCATCCTCCGCAAGCGCTCGTGCCGTTCTTGCATCGGGCGTGATCTTCGTGCCGAAGGGTCGGGAACAGGGTGAGGACCGCGGCGGCGGCGCGGTGGCAACGCCCGCAAAGCGCGGTACGCTCCGGCGGTGACCGACGACGCGTCCTTCGATGCCAGTCCGCCGCTCCCGGCGAGTGCGATGGAACCCGACACCGCCATCGAAGAGGCGCCCGGCGCCCCGGGCACCGCCCCGACCTGGTCGAGCAGCGCCAAGGACGCGGTCGGCACCTCGCATCACGCCAGCCGCGTCTGGTTCACGGTCGGTCACGGCATCCTCAACGAGGTCTACTGGCCGCGCGTGGACGCTCCCCAGGTTCGCGATCTCGGCTTCATCGTGGCCGACGGCTCGGGCTTCTGGAGCGAGGTCAAGCGGGATGCCCAGGCCGAGGTCCGGTACGTCGCGTCCCGGCGTCCCTGCCGTGGTCGCCGTCCACCGGCACGCGCGCTACGAGCTCTCGCTTCGGATCTGCGCCGACGACGACGGCGATGTGATCCGGATCGAGGCGAAGCTCACCGACACACGGGACCCGACCGACCCGGCCCGCGCGACTCAGCCGCTCCGCCTCTACCCGCTCCTCGCGCCCCATCTCGGCTTCAGCGGCCTGCACAACCGTGCCTGGACGGGGACGCTACAAGGGCCACCCGATGCTGTTCGCCCGCCACGGGCGCTCGTCGCTCGTCCTCGCCTCCGATCCCGAGCCGGTTCGCCAGAGCGTGGGCTACGTGGGCGTCTCCGACGGCTGGCAGGACTTCGCGGCGAACGGCCGGATGACGTGGACCTACGAATCGACGGGCAAGGGCAACGTGGCGGGCATGGTGGAGATCGTGCCGGGCGACGACCCGGTGCAGATCGCGCTCGGTTTCGGAGTGCGGCCGGAGGAGGCTGCCCTCCAGGTGTCGGCCGCAGTGGCCGGCCATTTCGAGGTCGCCTGGGACAGCTACGTGGCGCACTGGGCGGACTTCATCGGGTACTGCTCGCAGTGCCCGCCGGACCTCGCTGACGATCTCGCCGATCTCTACGCGAATTCGGCGGCCGTCCTGCGGACGCACCAGGACCGGACTGCGCCCGGAGCGTCGGTCGCGAGCCTGTCGATCCCGTGGGGCAATGCCCGCAACGACCTCGGCGGCTACCACCTCGTGTGGACGCGCGACCTGGTCGAATCGGCTGGGGCGCTCGTGGCCCTGGGAGCGCACGCGGCGGCCCGCCGCGCCCTCGCGTACCTGGTCGCGACCCAGGAGCCCGACGGGCATTGGGTCCAGAACCAGTGGGTCGACGGGGTCGGCTACTGGGACGGCGTCCAGCTCGATGAGGCGGCCTATCCGATCCTGCTCGCGGGCGCCCTGCGACGGGCCGGCGCGACCCACATGCACGGCCGGACGGACGACGCCCAGGTCTTCGAGCACCTCATCACCGAGGAGGCCGCGTCGCGCATGATCTGGACGGCCGCCCGGTTCATCGCGCGGACCGGGCCGGCGACGGGCCAGGACCGCTGGGAGGAGAACGAGGGACTGACCCCATCGACGCTCGCGCCGGTCGTCGCGGCTCTCGTCGTCGCCGCAGACCACCTGCCGGCACGCCCGGCCGCCTACTGCCTCGAGCTCGCCGACGACTGGAACGCCTCGATCGAGGACTGGACGTATGCGACCGGCTCGCGCCTGGCCCGCGAGCACGGGGTCGACGGCCACTACGTCCGGATCGCCTCGCGTGACGTCCTTGCCGGAGGCGCCGATCTCGACGCCGGTGCCGGTCCGCAATCGCCCGCCGGCCGAATCGATGGTCCCTGCCGACGAGATGGTGGGCACCGACTTCCTCGCGCTCGTCCGCTTCGGGCTCCGCCGGCCGGACGACCCGTTCATGCTGTCGACCCTCGCCGTGTGCGACGCGCTCCTGCGGACCGAAACGCCCGCATGGGCCCGTCTGGCACCGCTACAACGGCGACGGATACGGCGAGCACGCCGACGGCGGCCCGTACGACGGCACCGGGATCGGTCGCGGCTGGCCGCTGCTCGTCGGGGAGCGCGGCCACTTCGAGCTCGAGGCCGGGCGCGATCCACGCCCGTACCTGGAGGCGATGCGCGCGTTCGCGTCGTCGGGCGGGATGCTGCCCGAGCAGGTCTGGGACGCCGCCGACATCCCCGAGCGCGACCTCTTCCTCGGCCGCCCGAGCGGCTCGGCGATGCCGCTCGCCTGGGCGCATGCCGAGTACGTGAAGCTCGTGCGCTCGATGGCGCTGGGCCACGCCATCGACCGGCCCGAGGCCGCCTGGCGACGCTACGAGGGCCGGCGTCCGGCCGCGACACGGGCGACCTGGCGGTTCACCGCGCCGCGTCCGACCATGGTCGCGGGCCGCATCCTTCGGTTCGAGCTGCTCGCGCCGTGCCGGGTCCGCTGCTCGCTCGACGGCTGGCGGACGGTCCTCGATCTCGAGGCGCGTGACACCGAGCTGGGCGTCTGGGTCGCCGACGTGCCGGGCTCCGACCGGCTCGCTGCCGGGGATGCGGTCGATGCCACCTTCTTCTGGCCGGACGCCGACCGCTGGGAGGGCCGGAACGTCCGCGTCAGGGTCGTCGCGGGGTAGCGCCGGCTGGCCGCAGAGCGGTCAGGCGAGGTCCCCGAGGTGCTCGGTCAGCCGCAGGTTCTCGCGGTAGTCGATCGGCACGTCGATGACCGCCGGACCGTCGACGGCCAGGGCGCGGACGAGGGTCGGGTAGAGGTCGGCGGCGTCGGAGGGTCGGAAGCCCGCGATCCCGAAGCTCTCGGCGTAGGCGACGAGATCGGGGTTGGCGAACGCGACGCCGAACGGGTGCCCGAACTCGTTGCGCTGCTTCCAGTCGATCAGGCCGTAGCCGTCGTCGCGCCAGACCATGACCACGATGTTCGTCCCGATCCGGCGCGCGGTCTCGAGCTCCTGGCTGTTCATCAGGAATGCGCCGTCGCCGACGACCGCGACGACCTTGCGCTCCGGATGGACGAGCTTGGCCGCGATCGCTCCGGGGACGCCGATGCCCATCGCCGCGAAGCCGTTGCTGATGATCACGGTATTCGGCTCGTAGGCCTGGTAGAGCCGGGCGATCCAGATCTTGTGGGCGCCGACGTCGCTCACGACGATGTCGTCGGGCTCGAGCGCGCGACGCAGGTCGGCGATCGCCTTCTGGGGCTTGATCGGCCAGCCAGTGTCGTCGCGATAGGCATCCAGCTCGCGCAGCAGCTCCTGGCGGAGGTCGTCGTGGACCAGCCGCTCGGGCGCGCCCGGGCGGCGAGCGCCGACGAGCGCGAGCAGCCGGCGCAGGCTGCCGTCGATGTCGCCGACCAGTTCGACCGCCGGGCGGTAGGCGGCGTCGACCTCGGCGGGCTGCGTGTCGATGTGGATGATCGCCGTCGTGTGATCGGGGTTCCAGCGTGCCGGCGCGTACTCGACCGGGTCGTAGCCCACGCTCACGACGAGGTCGGCGCGATCGAAGCCGGTCAGCACGTGGTCGCGCGCCTGCAATCCGACGGCCATCAGCGACAGCTCGTCGCGGTCGTCGATCGCGCCCTTGCCCATGAACGTCATCGCGACCGGCACGTGGACGGCGCTGGCGAAGGCGCGCAGGGCGGAGCTCGCATGACGCCGCAGCACGCCGTTGCCGGCGAGGATGATCGGGCTCTCGGCCGCGGCGAAGAGCTCCGCGGCGCGCGCGACGGCCGCATCGGGCGGTTCGGGCAGATAGGTCCGCTGGCGCGCGAGCGGCTGGGTCCGGTCGCCCGATTCAGGCGGCATCTGGGCCCGGTTCTCGGGCAGCTCGATGTGGGTCGGCCCGGGCTTCTCGAGCTCGGCGACGCGGAAGGCCTTGCGCACGATCTCGGGGATCGCGTCGATCCGCTCGACCCGCTGGTTCCACTTCGTCACCGGCTCGAACATTCGGATGATGTCGACGAACTGGTGGGCCTCCTTGTGGAGCTTGTCCGAGCCGACCTGCCCCGTGATGGCGACCATCGGGGCGCGATCGAGGTACGCGTCGGCGATGCCGGTCACGAGGTTCGTGGCGCCCGGACCGAGCGTGGCCATCGCGACCGCCGCGCGGCCGGTCAGCCGGCCGTGGACGTCGGCCATGAACGCCGCGCCCTGCTCGTGGCGGGTCGTGATGTGGCGGATCGCCTTCGAATGGCTCAGGGCCTCGAGGATGTCCATCGTCTCCTCGCCGGGCACCGAGAAGACGTAGCGGCAGTCCTCGGCCTCGAGGCACTCGACGAGCAGGTCAGCCGCGGTTCGCTGACGACTCGACGTCGACGTCATGTCCGCGAGTGTACCCGTCGGGCTACAGTTGCCCGATGAGCTTCACGACCCACGTCCCAGGCGCCATCCTCACCGAGCGCGAGCACCGGGTGCCGCTCGACCACGCCCGACCCGACGGCCCGGCCATCACGGTCTTCACCCGCGAGGTCGCCGATCCCGACGGCCGCGACAAGCCGTATCTGCTGTTCCTGCAGGGCGGCCCCGGGTACGAGGCGGCCCGCCCGACGAGCCCGCCGACTGGCTGGATGAAGCGGGCGCTCAACGACTACCGGGTCCTCCTGCTCGACCAGCGGGGGACAGGCCGCTCGACGCCGGTCGGTGCCGTCATCCCGGGCGACACGGCCGAGGCCCAGGCCGAATACCTCACCCATTTCCGGGCGGATTCGATCGTCCGCGACGCCGAGCTCATCCGGGCCGAGCTGGGGGTCGATCGCTGGAGCATCCTCGGCCAGAGCTTCGGCGGGTTCTGCTCGATGGCGTACCTGTCGATCGCGCCGGACGGTCTGCGGGAGGCGTTCATCACCGGCGGGCTGTCGCCGATCGGCCGCCCGGTGGACGACATCTACGCGGCCACGTACCGGCGGGTCATCGAGCGTACCGAGCGCTACTTCGAGCGCTACCCCGAAGACCGCGCGCGGGTTCGCGAGATCCACCGGCGGCTGGACGGGGAGGGTCTGTGGCTCGAGACCGGGGAGCGGCTCACGTCACGCCGCTTTCGCCAGCTCGGGATGTGGCTCGGCGACAGCGCCGGCTGGGAACTGCTCCACCACGTCGTGGAGCTGCCGATCGACTCACCCGCGTTCGCTGCCGACGTGGCGGCCGCCGTCCGGTTCACCCGCAATCCGATCTACGCGACGCTCCACGAGTCGTCCTACGCCGATGGCGTCGCCACCCGCTGGTCGGCCGAACGGCTCCTGCCCGACGAGATCCGCGACGGGATCGGCTTCACCGCCGAGCACGTCTTCCGCTGGATGTTCGACGACTACCGGGCGCTCGGGTCGCACAAGGCCGCGGCCGAGATCCTGGCCGAGCACGAGTGGCCGCGGGTCTATGACGCGGCGCAGCTCGCGGTCAACGACGTGCCGGTCGCGGCGACGATCTACGTCCACGACCTGTATGTCGAGCGAGCGTTCGCGGAGGAGACCGCGGCGGCGATCCGGGGCCTGCGCACGTGGATCACCGACGAGTACGTCCACAACGGCCTGCGCGCCGATGGGGAGCGCGTGCTTGGGCGGCTCATCGACCTGGTGCGGGGGCGCGCGTAGGCAAGGCGGGGGGCTGCGTCCGCGCACGAGGGGCTCGCGTGGCATCCCGGCCGACAGTCTGAGTTCCGGGCATTCGTGCTGACCGTGGTGGTCGACGATCCCGGTGGTGCTGCGCCTGCTTCGCCGGTGGGAGCCGAGCCGGCCGCGGTTGCTCGCCCTCGATGAGTCGTCGCCGATCTCGCCAGCACTCGTGGTCTGCGTTCGTGCTCAGCCCAGCCCGGATTCCGTTGATCGGCACGCTCCAGACGTGGCCACGACCGACGGGCTGGGCTGTCGCCTGCGAGGCCGCTTCTGGTTCGTGGCGATCCGCGGTTGCCGCTGCGCTGGGCGAATCGCCGCCGTCGGCCGGTGCCAATCGCGGCTTCGTTCGTCGTCGGGCGGTCGTCGACGGGATGTGGCCGGACCTGTTCTGGTGATCGGGCCCCAACCTCACGGCGCCCCGAACCGACGCCGGGTCGAGCTCGGCGGGGATCGTCGGCCGCGCCGCCCCAGCATCGCGTCGACGACGAGACGGGCCGACGCCGGACCCGGTCGAGATGCCCCAGGGCCCGTGGCCCGCGCAGACGAACAGGTTGCGCCGACCCGGCACCGATCCGACGAGCGGGCGCCCGTCGCCGCTCTGCGGTCGCGCACAGGCGCGGTGCCCGCGGATCGGTGCATCGGCCACGCCCGGAACGAACGAGCTCGCGCGGGTGAGGATGCGCTCGACCCACGCGGCCGGATCGGGCTCGCGGGCGAGGAACGTCGAGCCGACGGACGCAACATTCCCGAGCGGCACCAGGCTGAAGTCCACGAGGTCCCCGCGTCGGGCTCCGTGGCCGTCGGCATCGCCGCGTCGTCGGTCGCCACCGCGGTCGGGGCGGCAGCGGTCCCGATGGCCGCTCCGATCTCGGCCTCCTCCAGCACGTGCGTGGGTCCGCGCTCGAACTCGGTCTCGACGACGACTCCCCATCGGTGGCGGATCGGTCGCCATCTGCCGGTCGGGTCGATGAGCGCGGGGTCCATGGACCGGCGGCCACGAGCACGGCGTCGGCGGAGAGCGCCCGCCCGTCCATCACGACCCAACGACCGTGTCACCGCGCCGGTCCAGGGCGGCCGAGCGCCCGAGGGGAGATCGCGCGCCGCGCTGCTCGGCGAGCGTCGCATACGCGTACGTCGAGGCGCCCGGGAAGACCGGGAAGCCGATCGCCGACCCGGCACGCCCACAGCCCCGGCGCACAGCGCGGCTCGAGCCGCTCGAGCGACGGACCGGACACCACGTCGTGCTCCAACTCGGGGAAGTCGGCGGCGAGGGAGCTGTCGACATGCCGGACGGCTGCTTCGTCGGCGGACACGTACAGCAGTCCCGCCGGTTCGTCGGCGAGGTGGAACCCGAGGTCGGCTGCCGACAGTTCGCGATAGAGGGCGAGGGTCTCGCGGTAGAGCGCCGCGAGGACCGGATCGAAGGGGTGCTGCACGACGCCGGAGTTCGCGCCCGAGGCGCCCGAGGCGAGCCCTCGCGCTCGACGAGCGTGACGCGGGCGCCCGCCCCCGCAAGGAACGCCGCGGCCGACGTCCCGACGATGCCCCCGCCGACGACGATGACGTCGTGGAGACGTGGTCACGTGGGGTTGTCCATGCCCGCCGATGATGGCGCATCGCTCCTCGTCCGATTCACGCGGGAGGGGAACGGCAGGGAGCCGCCGCTTGACATGGCCCCAACGGCGACGGTCCACAATCGTGCCGGGCGTCTCGGGAGGAATGTTGTTGAGAGGGCCATTCGCGCGCCTGCTGGCCATGGCGGTCCTGATCGCTGCGTGCGCTCCCGCCACCGAGTCGCCGGAGCCGTCCGCCGCAGCCGAATCCTCGGCGTCAGCAACCAGGGTCGCCGCATCGACCGCGACCGTCGGCCCGACCGCGACTGTCAGCGTGACATCGACGACGACCGCCGCACCCGACCGCTACGCCGACTCCCACCCCGGCTCCCATCACGACCGGCCGCTGGGTCGCGGCCGGCAGGACGGCGATCGGCCGTCGGATGCCGCAGGTCACGGGCCTCGGTGACGGGAGCGTCATGGTCCTCGGCAACGAATCGGAGCTACTGCGTCCGCGAGGATAGCGTGCCAGACGGAGATCTGGCGGCCGGGGAGACGGCGACTGGTCCGCAAGGCCCGAGCCTCAACAAACCCCGAGCAGGGCGCCGCACTCGCCTCGGTCGGCGGCGGCAGGGCGCTGGTGACGGGTGGCGTGAACGCCGGCACGCTGGATCGCGAAGGGCAGCAGACTCGCCATCAGGCCTACTCCAGCACCTTCATCTTCGATCCTGCCGATGCCGCCGCGGGGTGGTCCCGGGCCGGCCTCCTCGGGACGGCGCGCGCGGACGCGGCGGGGGCGACGCTGCCATGACGGACGCGTCCTCGTCGTCGGCGGCTACTACATCGATGGCACGGAGCACTCACGGCGGTGAGGCGCCGGCGTCATCCTGGCGGCCGCGCGAGTCGCGTTCCGGGGGCGCCTCGCCGGGGGACATCCGCCTCACCGATGTCGACGTCCCGCAGGTCGTCCCGGCCCTGGCGACGGCCGAGGTCTACGACCCGGCGACTGACACCTGGTCCGCCACGGGGCCGATGCGCTACGCCCGGTTCGGGGCTGCCGCCGTGACCCTCGCCGACGGCCGCGTCCTCGATCGTCGGGTCGCGCGTGCCAGGATGACCCGCCGCGCTGGAACGACATCGGACGTGCGGATCGATGAGCGGGCACGCGAGACGTACGAGATGTACGACCCGAGGACTGGCGCCTTCAGCCTCGGGCAGCTTCCACGCCCACGGATTGGTCGGCGATCGCGGACCTCGGCAGCCATCGAGTGGACGAAGGACTGACCAGCGCTCGGGACGCTGGTGGCGCTCGCGGACGGCGGCGCCCTGCTGGTCGGGCGGGGGACTCGAGTGGTATCGCCGAATCGGGCGACGACTATGTGCAAGCGATCCGGACGATGCGTTTCGATGCGATCGACGGGCGCCTGGCAGCGCGATCGACCTGGCGCATCTTCGTCTATGGACCCGAGCGATCGAAGGTGGAACGTCTGGCCGGGCACTCCACGCGAAGCAGGTCGCCGCGGCAACCGGCTGGCCGACGGCCATGTCCTTGTGGCCGGCGGCATCGACTTCGAGGCCGCGCGAAGGCTGCCCAGGCACGACGGAGCTCGTACGACCCGGTCAGCGGACTGCGTGGTCCTCGCTGCCGGCCGATGCCGGCGAGGCGCGGGCATCGGCGGCACTGCGGTCGTTCTGAAGGACGGCTCCGCGCTCGTCGTCGGCGGGCGGGCGACCGCCGGTGACGAGACGGTCGCCTGTGATGACCCATCGTCAGGCCTCCGGGCATCCGTGCGCTTCGTGCCAGGTTCCTAGGACTCGGGTCCTTCCGCCCCCGCTGGGGGACGAACGTCCCTGTTCGCAGGCCGCGCCAACCGCGACCATCGACCGAGAGGCGTCCCACCCGGAGGGACGTGATGCTCAGGATCGTCATCGGGGTCGTGCTGGCCGCCCACGGGATCGGCCACAGCATGGGCCTGCTCGGGATGTTCAAGGTCGCCAGCGGTCAATCCGTCGTGGCAGGGCGACTCATGGCTTCTGACGGGCCGGTCGGGACGACCGCGACCCAGGTCGTCGGCGTCGTCCTCTGGACGGTCTCGATGGTCGGTTTCATCGCCCTCGCGGCGATCGTGTTCGGCTGGCTGCCCGAGACCTGGTGGGTCCCGCTGGCGGTCGTCTCGTCGGTCGCGTCGCTCTCGGCGTGCTGCTCTTCCCGGTCGCGTTCCCGACCTTCAGCACGATCGGCGCGGTCGCCATCGACGTGATCGTCCTTGTCGCCGTCCTCGGAATGCACTGGGTGCCGAGCGACCTCGCCGCGTAAGGGCGGGTTCAGGCTTCCGCGTTTCGACGCCGATTGCACGTGCGAGAGGGGACCCGCGTCGTCGGGGAAGTTGGACGTGTTGAGGACCTGGATACCCGCGTGCTGCTGGCGATGGAACGGCGTGACCACCGGCGCGGTGGGTCCGGGCTCGCATCCGGGGTTGAGAGGTCCGTCGGATCGTCGAACCATAGGCCGACGTGATACTGGTGCGTGGGAGCGAATGTCGTTGGGCCACCCGGGGAGACCGAGAACGTCTCGACGTTGAAGATGCCCTGCACCTTGGCCTCACCCTTGCCGTCATGGTTCGTGTTGAGCTCGGACTGGTACCACGACACTCCGAAGGGCCTGTTCGGGAACTCGATGACGAATAGGTCATAGGCGGTGTCGGGCACGAGACCGCTGACCTTGACCTTCATCATCTGGTTGACCTCGTGGGTCTCGATCTGGGCCGTTCCGCCGGCGTCGTGCAGACAAGCCGCGATGCCCGCTGCTGGCACAAGGTCGAAGTTGAAGTGGTCGGGAGCTCCGGCGTCGGCGGGTCGGCTGAAGGCGGTCGCCCCGAACGCGACGGCCACCGCAGCGACGACGATGAACAGGACCCCGACGGTGCGACGCTTGATCGCGAACATGGGCCTCCATCCCTTCCTCGGGCCGCACGGACCCACTAGGACGGGAGTGGGCGCCTGAGCCGCACGATCCGCGAGACTGCGGGCGCTCAACGGCCGCCGGACGGATCGTAGGCTCGGGCGTTGGCGGGGTCAACGGTCCGGTTGGCCGCCGCCCCTCGGTCCGCCGATCGCGGATCCGCAAACGCCTTCATGGCGGTGCCACTAATGTGGGCCTGCGCGACCGGTCGCCGTCCAGCGGGCGCTGACCGGGTTGCGGCCGCCCGACCTCCCGCTCCCGTCAGCCGACGAGGACCGGCGTGAGGTCGTGCGCGATCGCCGCCGCCCAGGCCTCGATCTCGGGCCAGTCCCGGTAAGTCGCCGTACGGCAGGTTGTCCCGTGCCACCGGCATCATGTCGGTCAGGCGCTCCGCAAGGCCGATCGGCTTGCGACCTCGCTCGATCGCGCCGAAGAACACGCGGTGCTCGCAGGCACCGATCGATGCCATCAACTCGGGCATCTCCTTCGGGACCGACGGCGACCTTCTGGTCGACGCCGTGGGCGTCGAAGGCCTCGGTCCCCAGAGGGCCGCTGCTGAACAGCCACGTCGGCTTCCTGGCGAGGGCCGCTCGATTGTGCCGGACGAACGGCCTGCGCCTCCTTGAGCCAGTGGTACATGTAGGCGGCGCTGCCGACGACGAACGCGTCGTATCCGGCCGAGGTCCTTGACCGAGGAGACCTCGCGCAGGTCGACCTCGAGGCCGGCCGTCCGCAGGGTGTCGGCTATCCGGGCTGCGATCCCCTCGGTGGCGCCGTGGCGGCTCGCGTAGGCGACGAGGACGTGCATGTGGGCCTCCTTCCCGCTCCGAAGAGCGGCCCACCCATGCTGCTCCGGCGATCGCGCACGGCCAAGGGCCGTCGGTCACGACGGGACTGGCCCTTGGGCGCTGGGGAGAGGCGCGGGCCCAGCTGCCGCCAAGCGCAGCCCGCTACAGGTAGTAGTCGAAGTCGTGCTCGGTGCGGATCCGGCGGCGGATGGCGAAGATGTTCGCCTGCGACCGACCGGGGCGAAGCTCCACGTAGTTGCGCGGCCCGTGCCACAGGTATCGCTCGCCGGTCAGCAGGTCGTGGACCTGGAACGGCTGGTGGGCGTCGAGGCCGAGGTCGTCGAGCGGCAGCTCGACGAATCCGGACCGGACGTGGTGCGGGTCGAGATTGACGACGACCAGGACCTGGCTCGAGCGGTCGTCGGTGCCCTTGCTGTAGGCGATGAGCTGGTCGTTGTCCACGTCGTGGAAGCGCAGGTTGTCGTTCGAGCGGAAGGCGGCGTGTTCGCGACGGATCCGGTTGACCCGCCCGATCAGCCCGGCGAGCGTGTCGGCCCGGTCCGGGTCCCACGGCCGGATCTCGTACTTCTCCGAATCGAGGTATTCCTCCTTGCCCGGCGCGAGCGGCGTGTCGATCGCCTGCTCGAACACGGGACCGTAGATCCCGTAGCTCGTGCCCGAGCGTCGCCGCCAGCAGGAACCTCGACTCGAACGCCGGACGACCGCCGAACTGGAGGTACTCGGGAAGGATGTCCGGCGTGTTCGGCCACAGGTTCGCGCCGAAGAACTCGCGGACCTCGCTCCGCGTGAGCTCGGTCAGGAACTCGGTCAGCTCCTCCTTGGTGTTGCGCCACGGGAAGTAGTTGTACGACTGGCTGAAGCCGATCTTGGCGAGGCGGTAGAGGACGTTCGGTCGGGTGAACGCCTCGGCCAGGAAGATCGTCTCGGGGTAGGTCCGCTTGACGTCGTCGATGAGCCATTCCCAGAAGGCGAACGGCTTCGTGTGCGGGTTGTCCACCCGGAAGATCCGGACGCCCTGATCGATCCAGAACTGGACGACGCTTCGGAGCTCGGCCCACAGCTCGCGCCAGGCGTCGGTCTCGAAGTCGAACGGATAGATGTCCTGGTATTTCTTCGGCGGGTTTTCGGCGTACTGGATGGTCCCGTCGGGACGCGTGCGAAACCACTCGGGGTGCTCGGTCGCGTACGGATGGTCGGGTGCCGTCTGGAACGCGATGTCGAGCGCGACCTCAAGCCCATGCTGCCGGGCGCGCTCGAGAAGGCGCCGGAAGTCCTGCGATGTCGCCGAGCTCAGGGTGGATGGCGGTGTGGCCGCCCTCCGCCGAGCCGATCGCCCAGGGGCTTCCCGGATCGTCGGGGTCGGCGGTCGTGGCGTTGTTCGGGCCCTTCCGGAAGCTCCGGCCGATGGGATGGATCGGCGGCAGGTAGAGGACGTCGAAGGCCATCTCGGCGATCTCGGGGAGGCGCTCCTCCACGTCCGCGAACGTTCCGTGGCGACCCGGCTCGGTCGTGGCCGACCGGGGGAACAATTCGTACCAGGCGCTGAAGCGGGCGAGCTCGCGGTCGACCACGACGGTCAGCTCGGGCTCGAAGGTCGTGGCGAAACGCCGCTCCGCGTGGCGGTGCATGAGGTCGGCCAGCTCGGGCGACAGGGCGGCGGTCGTGCAGCCGTGGTCTCGGGGCGGCGATTCCTGGCGTGGTGGCCGTCGCGGGCGCGGTCGTCGCAGCGTTCGGTCGCCGGAGCGTCGCCAGCCGTCGTCGCGGCCGCGGTCGTCGCAGCGGCGCCGGTCGTCGCAGCGGCGCCGTCGTGGCAGCGTTGGCCGCGGCGCCGGCCGCCGCGGCGCCGGTCGTCGCGGCCGTCGGTCGTCGGGCAGCCGCGGTCGTCGCAGCGGCACCGCCGCCCCGGATCGCGGTCGCCAGGTCCGCGAGGCGCGCCGCGTCCGGGCCGGTCGCCCTGGCCGCCGCGGCGTCCACCAGCCGCGCCCCGATCTCGAGATCCGTGGTCAGGTCCTGGCCCGCCGCCACCCGCTTCTCGAGGTCGTGCGCCCACGTCGCGAAGCGGTCCACCCAGGCCATCACCGTGTAGCGGTATCGGCCGACCTCCGCCGTCGTGAACGCCCCACGAAAGCCGTCGTTGACCAGTGGCTCCATCGGGGTCTCGTCCCAGTCGGGGTCGTCCTCCCGCCGGTGGAGCAGCACGCACGTGACGGCGTCGTGGCCGTCGGCGTAGGCGACCGCCTCGACGACCAGCGCGTCGCCGGCGATGCGCTTGACCGGGAACGCGCCGCCGTCAACGCTCGGGCGTGACCCGGTCGATCACGACCCGGCTCCGGCCGTCCGCGGGGATGCTCACAGCACCCGGCTCCTCGGCCATCCCTCAGCTACCGACCAGCGAGCGATACAGGTCCAGCGTTTGCGCGGCGATCGCTGCCCAGCTGAAGTGGTCCTCGACGCGCTTCCGCCCCGCCAGCCCGAACCGCTCGCGCAGCGCGGGATCGAGGGCGACCCGGTTGATCGCCTCGGCGAGCGTCCGCGAGAACGCCGCCGGGTCGACCGGGTCGAACGTCCCCGGCCGGATCTCCAGATCCACGAGCAGGCCCGTCTCGCCCGGCACGACGACCTCCGGGATCCCGCCGACCGCCGAGGCGACGACCGCCGTCTCGCAGGCCATCGCCTCGAGGTTGATGATCCCGAACGGCTCGTAGACCGACGGGCAGCAGAACACCGCCGCGTGCGAGTAGAGCTGGATGGCGTCGGCCCGCGGGATCATCTGCTGGATCCAGATCACGCCGGCGCGGTCGCGGCTGACCTCGGCGACCCGCTGCGTCATCTCGTCGCCGATCTCGCGCGTGTCGGGCGCGCCCGCGCACAGGACGACCTGGAGCGACGGGTCGATCGAGGGGATGGCGTTGACCAGGTGGATGATGCCCTTCTGGCGGGTGATCCGGCCGACGAAGAGGACATAGGGCCGCTCGGGTCGACGCCGTGCCGGACCAGCGCGTCCACGGACGCGATCGGGCCGGTACTCGTCGAGGTCGATCCCGTTGTGGATGACGTGGACGCGGTCGGGGTCGACCGCGAAATGCGCGCAGCACGTCGCTCGCGGGTCTCCTGCGAGACCGCGATGACCGCGTCGGCGTCCTCGAGCGCCGGTCCGCTCGATCCAGGCCGACAGCCCGTAGGCGTTGCCCAGCTGCTCGACCTTCCAGGGCCGCAGAGGCTCGAGCGAATGGGTGGTCAGGACGAGCGGGATGCCCCACAGCTTCTTGGCCAGGAAGCCCGCCATGTCCGCGTACCAGGTGTGGCAGTGGACGACGTCCGCGTCGAGGTTGTCCTTGGCCATCGCGAGGCTGCGCTGGAGCGCGTCGAGCGCGCCTGCGAACCGCGGGTCGGTGTTCTCCTTCGCCCCGGCCCACGGGCCGTAGCCGCGGACGCGCAGGTCGGGCGCCGTCCACGTCCTGGTCGCCGAAGCAGCGGACCTCGACCGGGACAGTCGCGCCAGCTCGCGACTCAGGTACTCGACGTGGACGCCGGCGCCGCCGTACACGTTCGGCGGGTACTCGTTCGTGAACAGCGCGACCTTGTCGAGTGACGACACGAGGGCTCCTGTCGTGATCCGGCGCGGGCGGGTTCGGGCGGGTGCCCGGCCAAGATACAACGAGCCCGCGTCCCATCGAGCCGCTCGCGCGCCGGGCGGCATGCCAGACTTTGGCTGATGGCTCACCCGCTGCGGTTCCACGTGCTGCTGATCCCAAACGTCGGCTGGGCCGAGCTGCGCGACCGCGTCCTGCGCCTCGAACGTCTCGGCGTGGAGGTGGCCGCCCTTCCCGACCACCTCGTGGACTGGAGCCGGCCGGTGTCGCCCTGGTTCGAATCGTGGACGTCGCTGGCCGCGCTGGCCGATGCCACGACCACGATCCGGCTGGCGACCTCGGTCACCCAGATCACGCTCCGCAACCCGGCGATGCTGGCGCGCCAGGTCCTCACGCTCGACCACATCTCGAACGGCCGCATCGAGCTCGGGCTCGGGACGGGCCTGCTCCACGACCCGTCCTATGCGATGGCCGGACTGCCGGACTGGGACGCGAAGGAGCGGGTGGACCGGTTCGAGGAGTACGTCCAGATCGTGGCGACGATGCTGTCGCAGGAGGTGACGACCTTCGAGGGCCGCTTCTATCGAGTCGAGGGCGCGGTCATGAACCCCCGCCCGGTGCAGGCCCCGCGGCCGCCGATCGCGGTCGCCGGTCTCGGCCCTCGGATGATGCGGATCGCCGTCCGCTTCGGCGACGTCTGGGACAGCATGTCGTTCCTGCCGGCGTTCGAGGACCAGCTGGCCGAGACGCGGACCCGCTGCGAGGCGGTAGACCGACTGTGCGAGGAGCTCGGCCGCGATCCTTCGACACTCGGACGCTCGTACCTCATGTTCGATGCCGAGGCGAGGCCGAGAGGCGGCGCGATTGGGCTACTACGAATTGGTCGATCGGTTCGAGGACGAGGTGGGTCGGCTGGCCGAGCTCGGGATCGGCGATATCGGCATCTACTACCCGCTCGATCCGGCGCAGGAGCCCACGTTCGAACGGATCGCGACGGACGTCCTCCCGAGGCTTCGCGCCCGCCATCGAGGCTGACCGGGCCGATCGCCGCCCCATATCATCGAGGTCGGCCACCGCCGGCCGTTCGTCTGGAGCCCGCCCCGTGTCCCTCGTCCTCGCGCTGAAGGTCGTCCACGTCCTGGCGGCGATCGTCGCCGTCGGCTCGAGCGTTGCCTCGGTCTACTGGCTCCGCCGAGCCGGCCTCGATCGCGATCGGCTGGTCTGGGTGCTCGACGGCACCCGGCAGGTCGAGCAGCGGATCGCCAACCCCGCCTACATCGTGCTGCTGCTGACCGGCATCCTCATGGTCGCGAACGGCGGATTCCGGTTCGACCAGGGCTGGATCGCGACGGCGATCGTCCTGTACGTGTTCATCGCGGCCTTCGGGATCCTCGTCTTCGCGCCGGCCGTCCGCCGCCAGCGAGCCGAAGCGGCGGTCGACCCGACCTCGCCACGCTACGCGGACCTGGCCGGACGGACGCGGCTGGTACAGCTGGCTGACCACCGGCATCGTGGTGGTGATCGTCATCCTGATGGTGACCAAGCCGTTCTGATCGCCGAGCCGGGCGGCGAGCCCGCAACGGCGCGGTTGAGCCGGGGCGCTAGCTCGAGCGGCGGCGCGGGGCCGTCGAGCCTCGCGCGGCCTCGCGCGCACGAGCTACCGGCGCGGCGCCATTCGGTGGAGCAACTGCCGACTTCGTCGCGGCGTCGCGCTTCTGCGCCGACTTGAGCGACGCCAGGGCCCAATCGACGTCGCCCTGGAGCGCCGGCGAGAGTCGGGGGCGCGCCCCGCGAAGGGCGCGGGTCGCCTCGTCGGGAGCGCCGCGTTCACCGACGGTCCAGATCACCCGGATCGCGAACGCCGCAAGGGTGCTGTCGGACAGCCACGGCGAGATGCCGGCGATGGCCAGGCTGTCGTACGAGGCGATCGGATCACGCCACGCGATGCGATCCTGGGGCGACGCCGCTCGCGCCTCCTCGAGGAGCGCCGCGAGCTTGGCCTGATCGGCGGTGTCGGTGGCCTCGTTCTCGACGGCGGCGAGGGCCGGATCCGCATCTGCTGGCACGCCCCCAGTATGGCGCTCGATTTCCGTGTTTCGCAACATTCAGGAGTTGCGTCGAGTGCACCACGCCCGCTACCCTTCCGCCGATGTCCATGAACCAGCGTCCCGACGACCCCGAGGGGCTTCGCCAGTTCAAGGCGGAGTTCTTCAAGGCGCTCGCGCACCCGGTCCGAATCCGCATCCTCGAACTGCTCCGCGACCGGCCGATGAGCGTCGGCCAGCTCCAGGCCGCGATCGGGGTCCCTCCGTCCTCGGTGTCGCAGCAGCTCGCCGTGCTCCGCAGCCGTGGCCTCGTCACCACGGACCGTCGGGGCACGACCGTGATCTACGCCGTCCGCGATCCCGACATCTTCGAGCTGCTCGACGTCGCACGGCGCATCTTCAACGCCCACCTGTCCGACACCATCGACCTCCTCCGCCTGGTCGAGGCCGAGCCCGAGGGGGTCGCTTCCAGCTGATCTCCTGGCGGAGGCTTGGCCCAAAGGCGCGAGGTCGCATGGGCACGGGCCGACCGCCGCCGGTGACGATGCCGTTGGGCTCCCGGGAAGGGGCGGACTGGCCGTAGCCGCACATCCATCGCCATCCCGATAGTCGGGCTTGGGAGACCACTTTGAGTCTCCCCGGAAAGTGACGGACGATGGACTGGCTCGATGACGGCGTCTACCCCGCGATGCTGCGACGCGGCATCTCGCGGAGGTCGTTCATCAAGTTCACCGCGGCCATGGCGGCGACCCTCGCGCTTCCTGCGACATACGGCGCGCGGATCGCCGCGGCCGTCGAGACGGCACCCCGGATCCCGCTGATCTGGCTTCGCGGCCAGTCATGCGGCGGCGACGGTCAGGCCTTCCTCCAGGCATCCGACCCGACGATCGGCCAGATGCTGATCGAGCTCCTGTCGGTGGATTACTCCGACGCCCTGATGGCGCCGTCCGGCGCCGCCGCCGAGCGCTCGCGGACCGACGCGCTCGCCGTGCTCCCGGCGCGATACATCGCGGTCGTCGAGGGATCGCATCCCGACGGCTGCGGACGGGACCTCGTGCCTCATCGGCGGGCGTGCCTTCAGCGACGTCGTCCGCGAGGTGTGCGCGGGCGCCGTGGGGACGATCGCCGTCGGCTCGTGCGCGTTCGATGGCGGGGTGAGCGCGGCGCGAGGGGGCACGACGTCGGCCTCCGGGGTCGGCGGCTACGTGCCTGCCGGCCGGCTGGTCAATCTGCCCGGGCTGCCCGGTCAACGGCGACAACCTGGCGGCGACGCTCGTCCACTACCTGACCTTCAAGGAGATGCCGGCCACCGACATGCGCGGGCGGCCGCTGTTCGCCTACGGCGGACTCGTCCACAACCAGTGCGAGCGGCGGGCGCACTTCGAGTTCGGCGAGTTCGTGCTCGCGTGGGGCGACGAGGCGGCGCAGAAGGGCTGGTGCCTCTACAAGATGGGCTGCAAAGGCCCTGAGACGTTCGCCAACTGCCCCACGGTCGGCTATGCCGGCGGGACGAGCTGGAACGTGCAGGCGGGGCACGGCTGCATCGGCTGCACGATGCCCGGGTTCTGGGATGCGATGGGGCCCGCGTACGCTCGACTGCCCGCGCCGATCCCGTTCGCCCCGAGCGTCACCGCCGACCAGATCGGCCAGGTGATGGTCGCGGGTGTGGCCGGTCTGGCCGTCGTTCATGGCGGCGCGAGCTGGGTTCGCGGACACCGGAACGAGGCGCATCGCCGGGCGGCGATCGCGGCAGCGGCGGGGCAGGGCGGGTCGGTGGCCGTCGCCGTGCCCACCGCCGAAGCCATGACCGACGAGACCGCCGACCGACCGATGTCGGCGAGGTCCCGGCGACCGACACGGAGGCGCCGACGCCGCCAGCCAAGCACCGAACGCCGGGACGCCGCCAACCGACCCGCCGGGATCCTCCCCGTCGGCGGCGGAGCCGTCATGACCAGGTTCGCGCTACGATCCCGTCACCCGCGTCAACGGCCCGCTTCGGATCGAGGTCGACGTCCTCGGCGGCGTCGTGACCGACGCGTGGTGCTCGGCGCAGATGTACCGAGGCCTGGAGGGCATCCTCGAGGGTCGCGACGCGCGGGACGCCTGGCTGCTCGCGCAGCGCATCTGCGGCAATTGCGGGAGCGCGCACGCCCTCGCCTCGGTCAGCGCGGTCGAGAACGCCCTGGGCGTGACAGTGCCGCCCAACGCGCGCCTGCTCCGGAACATCCTCGTGGCCTCAAAGAGCGTGGTCGATCACGTGGTCCAGTTCTACCTGCGACACGCCCTCGACTGGGTCGACCCGACCGCGGCGCTGGAGGCCGACCCGACCGCCGCGTCCACGCTCGCCCGCTCGCTGAGCGATCGCCCCAACACGACCCCCGCCGACCTCAAGACGGCGCGCGACCGGTTATCGGCACTCATCGGGACGAGCCAGGCGGGCCCTCTCGCCAACGGCTACTGGCGCCACGCCGCGTACACGCTGGCCCCGGAACCGAGCCTGATGGTGCTCGCCCACTATCTCGAGGCGCTCGACTGGCAGCGCGAGATGGTCAAGCTCCACGTGCTGCTCGGCGGAAAGAGCCCGCATCCGCAGACCTTCGTGCTTGGCGGGATGGCGCTCACACCGCCGTGGGGCGGCCCGAAGCGGCCCGACACCGGCCAGCATCCCTGGCAGTCCAATCGGAACACGCCCTCGCCGCTCAGCGACGAGGGCCTCGCCGAGATCCGCGCGCTCATCAAGACGGCCCAGGGCTTCGTGACCGACGTCTACCTGCCCGACGTCCTGACCATCGCCGAGAACTACCGCGACTGGACGGACATCGGCCAGGGGATCGGCCACTACCTGTCGTTCGGGGCGTATCCCGAGGACGGCACCGACGAGCCCGCCCTCCTCCTGCCGCGCGGCCGGGTCATGGATCGCGACGTGTCACGAGTGGTGGCGGTGGACCAGACCGGCGTCGCCGAGACGGTCGCGCACTCCTACTACCTCGACGAGGGCAACGGCGCGCTGGTCCGTCCGCCGGACGAGCAGACCGATCCCGCCTATGCCGGACCCAAGCCGCCGTTCACGACCCTCGAGGGCTTCGACCGCTACAGCTGGTCGAAGGCGCCGCGCTACGAGGACGACCCCATGGAGGTCGGCCCGGCCGCCCGGATGCTGGTCGCCTACGCGTCGGGCGTCACCGATGTCAAGACGGCGGTCGATCAGCATCGTCAGCCGCCTCGGCGTGACCCCGGCGGCGCTCGGCAGCACGCTCGGTCGCACCGTCGCGCGGGCGGTCGAGGCGAAGTACGTGGCGACCCGGCTCACGGGCTGGCTCGATGCGCTCGTGGACAACCTCGCGACCGGCGACATCGCGGTCGCCGACGTGACGAAGTGGGACCCGGGAACCTGGCCGGCGGAGGCGCAGGGCTGGTCGCTCGGCGAGACGCCGGGCGGCGCGGTCGGGCACTGGCTGCGCATCGCCGACGGCCGGATCGCGCAGCTACCAGGTCGTGGACGGGACCACGTGGAACGGCTCACCGAGGGACCAGCGGGGACGGCCCGGCGCCATCGAGCACGCCCTCGTCGGGACGCCGGTGATCGATCCCGAGCGGCCGGTCGAGGTCCTGCGGACGGTCCATTCGTTCGATCCGTGTCCGGCCTGCGGAGTCCATTGATGGAGACCACGATGACCGACATCTCCGTGTCGCTCCCGGGACCCGTCGCGGCGCCCGAGGCGGCCGCGGCACCCGGCGCGGCCGCGGCCCAGGCGGCCGGACCGGCGCTCGGCGAGCACGTCCGCCTGTACGTCTGGCAGGCCCCGGTCCGCGTGACCCACTGGCTGACGGCCGCCTGCATCGTCGTGCTGAGCGTGACCGGCGGCTACATCGCCGATCCGTTCCTGATCCCGGCCGGTGGCTCGGTCATGGGAACGGTCAGGACCGTCCATATCGTGACGGCCTTCCTGTTCCTGATGTCGGGCATCGTCCGGACGATCATGCTGCTCCAGGGCAACCGGTTCGCCCGCTGGTCGGCGTTCCTTCCCACCTCGCGGCATGCAGGCGACCGAGCTGTTCCGGCAGGCCGGGTTCTACGCCTTCCTGCGCAGCGAGATCCCCAAGGTGCTCGGTCACAACCAGCTGGCCGCGAGCGCCTACGTGCTGCTGTTCGTCCTGCTGCTGATCGAGACGGTGACCGGCTTCGCCCTCAACGGCGTGCTGGGCTCGACGCCGGCCGCAGCGGTCTTCGCCCCGCTGTGGGAGTTGCTCGGCACGCAAACGCTGCGGCAGATCCACCACATCACGATGTGGGCGATCCTGGCGATCGCCCTGTTCCACATCTACAGCTGCATCCTCGTCGACGGCATCGAGAAGAACGGCCTCATGTCGAGCATCTTCAGCGGCAACAAGTTCCCGACCCGCGAAGAGGTCCTCGAGGCCCGCGACGGCGGCCCCGAGCTCCTGGCCGCCATCGACCGTCGGGACGGGGTCGCGTCATGAAGCGACGCGTCGAGCAGGTCGTCCGGCTGCTGATCTTCGGGCTGCTCATGGTCGTGGCCGGGTTCGCGGGGCTGATCGCCTTCGACATGCTGCGGGCCGCGCCGAGCGCGGGCGTCGGCGCCGGCGGCACCCACGCCGAGCGCCCAGGCGTCGGGCGCGTCGCCATCGCCCGGGACGCTGCAGATGGGACTCGCCCACATCCCGACGACCAGCGCCTGCGTCCTGTGCCACGGCGCGCGGCGGCGAGGTCAAGGTCGTGCCGGCCATCCTCCATCCCGTCGAGGGCTGGCGGCGCTGCCTGACCTGCCATACCAACGAGGACATCGGCCGGAAGGCGCCCGGGCCACGAGGGCATCGCCGAGGAGGAGTGCCTCAACTGCCACAAGGTGTCGCAGGGCGGACCGGCGATCACCCAGCCGCACGCCAGGCTCCAGGACCAGAAGTGCCTGTCCTGCCATGGCGGCGTCGCCCACCTGCCGTCGAGCATGGCGAGCTCCAAGGAGTCCGACTGCGTGCTCTGCCACAAGCCGACCGCGCTGCCGCCGCCGTCCTATCCGCACGTCGCGGACGCCCGCTTGACCTGCCGGACGCTGCCACCAGTCGGCCGAAGCCGGCGGCCTGCCGATCGACCATGCCCTCCGGGGCGACGACACATGCCTGCTCTGCCACGACCTGGCATACAAGGCAGCGGCGTCGGGCGTCCCGTCGCCGGGCCGCGTGGCGCTGCCGCTGCCCTCGCCGAGCTCGCCTTGAGACCGGCGGCGGACGCCTGCCCGCCGCAGGTCCCGCCGAAGAACTGATCGCGGCGCGAAGGCGCGCCAGTCCCTGAAGGCGCGATCAGCCTCCGGGCTTGACCTCGTACAGCGTGTGCGCGACGAGGCCGTGGGCTTCCCGGTGGACGCGGCTGGCCGACTCCTTGTCCGGCGCCTCGACCAGGCAGAAGACCTTGCCGTCCTGTTCGTCGACCCAGTACTGCTTGTAGTCGACGCCGTACTTGTCCTGGACCTTCAGGTCCGCCTCGTGGGCACCGGCAACGTCTTCGGCCTTGACCCCGGGGATGTCGTGCATGTCCATGTAGGTGGGCACCGGATCGAACCTCCGTGCGGGCGGGGCCTCATAGTAGCGGACGAGCGAGAGCATCTCGGATCCTGGTTGGCCGGCCGACCGCCCGCAGGCGACCTACGACACTACGCAGGACGGTCTTGAGCTTCGAGAGGGCTGCGACCTCTGCGTCCATCGTCTTCTGGACCATCCCGCCCATCAGCATGCCCCTGATGCCGCCGAGTGCCGCGTCCAGCGCGAACGTCACACGCGTGCCGCCGTCGACCGGCTCGAGATCGAAGCGACCGTGCGGGCGGACCGGCCCCGCCGTCGTCTGGAACTCGATCCGGCGGTTCGGCTCGAGCGCCGTGATCTCGTAGTCGGCGGCGACGCGGCGACCCATCGGCCCCCGCACGCCCTGGGCGTAGCGAGTCCCGACGCCCTCGCCCGAGACGCGCTTGATATCGAGGACACCTGACCGCCAGCGCGTTCGCGTTCTCGCCGTCGGCGAGGAAGGAGAACACCGCGTCCACGGGGCGGGCGATCGTCACGATCCCTTTCGCGTTCGGCATCGCGACCTCTGATCCTGCGCCCGCGGACGCGGCGTGGGCGAGGTGCCCGGGTGCGCGTCCGCGCCCGTCAGGATATTCCCGCGGCGGAACGGGCGAAGATGCTCGCCGCGAGACAGCGCTTGGTTAGGCCGAGGTCCCGTCCGGGCCGCGACATTCGGCTCTGGCGGCGGGCTCGATGGCCCATGACCCTGTCACGGCTGAAGCTGGAGGCTGTCGTGACCACGCTTGTCCCTGCCCGCGACCTTGCGCGGGGACCCGTCGCTCGCTCGAACGCCGGGCTTGCCATCGGAAGGACGCCGTACGCCCTCACCGCGATGCTCGGCGTCGCGGCGGCGATCGCCTGCCTTGGGTCGCTGTTTCTCCCGGACGTCCTTCGCGGTCCGGCCGTCGCGATCGGCCAGTTGCGCGGTACCGCGGCGATCGTGGCGTTCGTCGGGTTGCCGGTCCTCGCGATCTCGACCTCGATGGTGGCCCGCGGGTCCGAGCGCGCGCTGTTCGGCTGGATCGGCGCCCTCGGCTTCATCGGCTACCAGGGCGTGCTGTTCCTGTTCGCCTCGCCCTTCAACAGCCTCTTCATCCCGTACGTCGCAGTGCTGGCGCTGTCCGTCTGGTCGCTCATCGCGCTCATTCCCCAGGTCCGCGTCGACGACCTCGCTGCCGGCTTCTCGTCGCGCACGCCGGTTCGCGCCGTCGCCGCCTATCTCGCGATCATGGGCGCCCTGTTCCTCGTCCTGTGGCTGAGCGCCGTGGTCCCGCCGAGCGTTTCGAACACCGTTCCGCCCTTCCTCGAGGGCACGGGGATGCTGACAGGCCCCGTCCAGGTCATCGATCTCGGGTTCACCCTTCCGCTGATGTTCGCGGGCTCGATCCAGCTCTGGCGGCGCCGGCCGTGGGGATACCTCGTCTCGGGCACGATGCTGGTGATGCTCGCGATCGAGACCGTGAGCATCGCCACGGACCAGTGGTTCGGCCATGCCGCCGATCCGGCGTCGCCCGCGGCCTCGGCGGACCTCGTGCCGGTCTTCGCGGTGTTCACCATCGTCGGTCTCGGGGCGCTCGTCGCCTTCCTGGCGCGACCGGCGGGACCGACTGCGTGATGGGGCAGGCTTGACCCGCAACGGCCGCCTCCACAAGGCGACCAGCCCGGCCAGCCTTCAGATCTCGCGGATGGCGGACAATCCTGCCGGCCGGTCCCGGTCGGCGGTCCGACCCGGACGGTCGCGTCCCGGCCACGGCCGACGCGGAAAAGGAGGAGCGACATGGCACTCACCCTGGGGATCCTGGCACTGGTCGAGGCGAAGCCGGGCAAGGAGTCGGAGGTCGAGGCGTTCGTGAAGGGTGGTCAGGCGATCGTCGAGCAGGAACCCGGCACGCGCGTCTGGTACGGCTTCCGGGTCAACGAGTCGACGTTCGGGATCTTCGATGCCTTCGAGGACGAGGCAGGGCGTCAGGCGCACCTTGGCGGGCAGATCCCGGCCGCACTCGCCGCGGCGGGACCGCAGTTGCTCGCGACGGACCCTGACCTCCGCCTCGTCGACGTGATCGCGGTCAAGGGGGGTAAGAAGCACGAGTCGGGATCGGCCGGCGCGCGGCGGCCGCTCATCTCAGCGCCAGACCGCGTACGTATAGGTGAGCCTGGTCTTCGCGACGTCGAAGGCGCCGCTCATCGGTCCGTCGGTCTCCACATCGAGAAGGACGATGCGGTTGTTGACGTGACCGCTGGCCCCAGCCGATCGAGACGACCACCACGCATATCCGGGACCCCACGAACGGCCCCAACCGCGCACAACTGGCCGACCAGCCCCGACGATAGGGTCCAAAGGACACTTTGGGCAGGTCGTCGCGAGCGCGCTAACTGACCAGGACCGGGACTCTTCGGATCTCGACCGCGTCTCACCCCTCGGCACGGCGTCGATGGGCCCCCGGTCCGAGGTTCCTGCGCGTGGCGACGAACGACGAGGACTCCCGCCGATCGGTCGGATCCGATCGCGAACGACCGATCGACAGCATCCAGCGTCGGCGCCTGCGCGATGCCCTCTCCGATCGCAGCCGGTTCGCGACCGTCGCGGAGCTCGTTCCCTGGCGAGGTGGCTTCGCCGACCTGACGGGCGCGCGGGTCCGGGGACTGGCGCGTGACCTCGGTGAGGATCCTCGTATCGACGCGTTGAGCATCACCGACAACGCCGGTGGCCACGCGATGCTCAGCCCGGAGGTCATGGCGGCGGCGGTCGCCGCAGGTGGCCAGGAAGCGATCGTCCACGTCGCCTGCCGCGACCGGAACCGCAACGAGCTTCTGTCGCTGGCCTGGCGCCTCGCGAGCGAGGGGATCGACAACCTCCTCGTCCTCTCGGGCGATTACCCGATCGAGGGGTACCTCGGTGTGGCGCGGCCGGTCTTCGACCTCGACTCCGTCGCGCTTCTCCATCTCTACGACGGCCTGAACCACGGCCGGATCGAGACGGCCCTGGTGGGTCGGCCGATCGCCCGCGACACGGCTCGTGCGATCGACCCCCTCGCGCCCCTTCGCGCCGCCCGCGGCCAGCATCCCGCGCCCACCGATTTCTACCTGGGCGTGGCGGTCAACCCGTTCAAGCGACTCGAGAGCGAGCTCATCCCCCAGTACCAGAAGCTCGCCCTCAAGGCGGCCACCGGTGCCCGGTACGCCATCACCCAGGTGGGATTCGACCTTCGCAAGTTCGACGAGCTGGTGCGCTTCGTCGCCGAGACGGGCGTCGGCCTCGAACTGCTCGCGAATGTCTACGTCCTCACCGGGACGACGGCGCGGATCTTCGCGGCCGGAGGGATCCCCGGGATCCTCCTGCCACCGGCGCTCCTCGAGCGAGCCGAGCGAGAGGCCCGGTCCGCGGACAAGGGCAAGGCGTTCTTCCTCGACCTCGCCGCTCGCCAGGTCGCCGTGGCCCGGGGGCTGGGGTACGCCGGCGCCTACCTGAGCGGACCGACTCGCGCGGAGGACTTCGCGGCCGTCCTCGATCGCGCGGCGGCCTTCGGTCCCGAGGACTGGCGTGGACTCGTCGCCGAGACCGATTTCCCGGCTCCCGGGACGTTCTACCTGTACGAACGAGGCGCCGGCGGCCCGGGCGTGCTGAACGGTGAGCGCCGGGCACCCCGACGCCGGAGACGGCGCGCGCCGGCCTCGTATCGCGTCGACAGGCTCGTCCACCGCGTCGCGTTCACGCCCGGGACGCGCGGCTTCGAGACCGCGGCGCGGGTCTACGCCGCCGTCGAAGGAGCCCACCTCGGCCATCTCGCCCACGTGGCCGAGCAGGCGATCAAGATCCCGCTCTTCGACTGCCGTGACTGCGGCGATTGCTCGCTTCCGGAGATCGCCTACCTGTGCCCGGAGAGCCAGTGCGTCAAGAACCAGCGCAACGGGCCATGCGGCGGGAGTCACGACGGCGAGTGCGAGATCCCCGGCAAGCGTTGCATCTGGGTCCGCGCCTACGAGCGGCTGGGGCCGTATGGCGAGGCCGAGACGATGCTCGATCGGCCGATCGCGATCCCGGACAACGCGCTCCGTCGCACGAGCGCCTGGGCCAACACCTATCTCCGCCGCGACCACCTCACGCGGCGCACTGAGGCGCCCGCAGCCCCCGATGCTACTCGCGTCCCCGACGACCACAGCTGGCTCACCACCGTCGCCGACCTCGGCGCCACGGCCATGACGCACCCGGCCGACCTTGCCTTCGACCCCGCTCGCGTCAAGGTCATCGCGTGCGCGACCGTCATCGAGGAGATGGCGCCACGATTGCCGGCCGGGATGGCGAGCGAGGTCCTCGAGTTCGGCCTGCACCTCCACCCGGGCGAGCTCACCAAGGCGCTCCAGGCGGCGATCGATCGCTCGGTCGGGTTCGACACGCTCCTCCTCGGCTACGGTCTCTGCTCGAACGCCGTGGTGGGCCTCGTGGCGACGACCGCACAGCTCGTCATCCCGCGGGTGGACGACTGCATCGCGATCTTCCTCGGATCCCGTGACGCCTACCGCAGCCCAGGCCCGCTGCGAGCCCGGCACGTACTACCTGACCAAGGGCTGGATCGAGGTCGGCGACAGCCCCTTCCAGGAGGTCCACCGCCTCGCCGAGCGGTACGGCGCCGACCGGGCGCGGCGGATGGTCCAGCTCATGCTCCGCAACTACCGCCGGCTCGTCTTCATCAACACGGGCTCGTTCGATCTCGAGCGCTATCGAGCGATCGCCCGCCAGGCCGCCGAGGAGTTCGGCCTGCGGTTCGAGGAGGTCGAGGGCGCGCCGTCGCTCGTCGAGAAGCTCCTCTTCGGACCGTGGGACGAGGAGTGCGTCGTCGTCCCGCGCGGCGAAACCGTGCGGCTCGACGAGTTCCTGCCGATCGCGCCATCCGGGGTCGCATCGTGAGCGGCGCGACCTGTCGCGTGGACTTCGAGCCGATCGGCAAGCGCATCGACGTCGCCTACGGCACATCGCTGCTCGAGGCGGCCCAGGGGGGCGGCCTTGGGCTCGCATCGATCTGCGGCGGCGAGGGGACGTGCGGTCGCTGCCGCGTCACGGTCATGGTCGGCGAGGTCTCGCCGGAGCAGTCGGCGGACCGCATCTTCCTGTCCCGGCTCGAGCTCGACGCGGGGCAGCGGCTCGCCTGCCGTGCCCACGTTCGGAGCGACGTGAAGGTTCACGTGCCGAAGGCCTCGCTGGTCGGCGACCAGCGGTTGCAGGTCGCCGGCGTCCATCGCGACGTCACGGTCGAGGCGGCGGTCCAGGCCTACGACGTCGACCCTCCAGCGCCATCGCTCCATGACCTGCGGTCGGACGTGGATCGCCTGACCAGCGCACTCCAGACGGCCTGCGGGCTTCGGGGCCTGGCGGCCGAACCCGACGTCGTTCGCCAGGTGTCGCCACTCGCGCGCGCCACGGGCTGGCGCTTCACGACGTTCGTTCGCGGCCGGAGCATCGTCGGCGTCGTGCCGCGGGGCCGCCGGCCGGTCGGCTTCGCCGCCGATCTCGGGACGACGAAGATCGCCGGTTACCTCGTCGACCTCGAAACCGGGGAAGAGCTCGCCTCCGCCGGCGTGATGAACCCCCAGATCGGGTACGGCGAGGATGTCATCAGCCGGCTCGCGATGGCCGCCCGCCGGTCCGACGGCGCGACCGAGCTCGCCCGCGCCGTGCGCGAGTCGCTCGACGAGCTCGTGGGAACCCTGGCGGCCGACGCCGGAGTGGCCCGCGAGGAGATCGCCGACGCGTGCGTCGTCGGCAATACCGTCATGCACCACCTGTTCCTCGGTCTGCCGACGCACCAGCTCGCGGTCGCCCCGTTCGTGGCGTCGGCCAGCGCGGCGATGGACGTCCGGGCCCGCGACGTGGGCCTGGGCCTCGCCCCCGGAGCTTTGGTCCATATGCCGCCGTGCATCGGCGGGTTCATCGGCGCCGACCATGTGGCGATGATCCTCGGGGCGGGGCTCGACGAGGTCGGTGGCACGGTCGTCGGGGTCGACATCGGCACGAACACCGAGATCGCCCTCCGGCGCCAGGACGTCGACAGCCTGACCTCGGCGTCGTGCGCATCGGGGCCGGCCTTCGAGGGAGCCCACATCCGCGACGGGATGCGCGCCGCGACGGGCGCGATCGAATCGGTCCGGCTCGAGCCCGGCGGGACACGGCTCGAGACCATCGGCGACGCGGCGCCGGTGGGCATCTGCGGCTCGGGCATCGTCGACGTGGTCGCCGAGCTGCACAGGACCGGGGTCATCAATCACCGTGGGCGATTCCAGCTCGAGACCGCGGCCGGCGTCGGACGGGCGCGCGTGGGCGACCGGGGCCTCGAGTTCGTCCTCGTCCCCGGCGCGCTGTCGGGCACAGGCCGCGACATCGTCATCAGCCAGGAGGACGTCAACGAGATCCAGCTGGCCAAGGGCGCGATCGCGGCCGGTATCGAGCTCCTCCTCCAGGCGACCGACACAGCCCCTGACTCGGTCGACGAGCTCGTCGTCGCCGGGGCGTTCGGCTCGCACCTCAACCTCGACAGCGCCCTCGCGATCGGCCTCCTGCCGCGGCTTCCACGCGCCCGGATCCGCCAGGTCGGCAACGCCGCGGGCGTCGGCGCGAAGGCCGCCCTGGTCTCGCTCCGCGAGCGGGCGAGAGCGCGTCGGATCGCCCACCGGACCGGCTACGTCGAGCTCACGACCCGGCGCGAGTTCCACCGGGTGTTCGCGCGGGCGATGTCGTTCCCAACCCAGCCACCGACCCCGGCGCCGACCCAGGCACCGACGCCGGTCGGGGCCGCAGCAGATCGAGGATGAGCATGTTCACGATCATCGGCGAGAAGATCAACGGCACGCGCAAGAGCGTCGGCGCGGCGATCCTCGAGCGGGACGCCGCGTTCATCGCCTCGCTCGCCCGCCGTCAGGCCGACGCCGGCGCCCACTGGATCGATGTCAACGCGGGGACCCATCCCGACCGCGAGGCCGACGACCTGGCCTGGCTCGTCGAGACCGTCCAGGCGAGCGTCGAGGTCCCGCTCAGCCTCGACAGCGCGAACCCGCGAGGCCCTCGCGACCGTCCTGCCGCTGACGAAGCAGACCCCGCTCATCAACTCGATCACCCTCGAACCGGCGCGCATCGAAGGGATCCTCCCCCTCGTCGTGGCGAGCGGCTCGCCGGTGATCGCCCTCGCGATCGCGGGCAGGGCGATGCCGGCCACCGTGGAGGATCGGGTCACGATCCTGCGTCGACTGATGGACGTCACCCGCGAAGCGGGGATCCCCGACAACCGCGTCTACCTCGACCCGCTCGTCATGACGATCGCCACGAATACCCAGTGCGGCGTCATCGCGCTCGAGACGATCCGCCGCGTCCGGGCGGAGTTCCCGGACGCCCACATCACTTCGGGCCTCAGCAATGTCTCGTACGGACTGCCCGTCCGGGGCCTTATCAACCGGACGTACCTCAGCCTGGCGATCGCCGCCGGACTGGATGCCGCGATCGTCGACCCGCTCGATCGCGAGCTGAAAGCTGCCCTCCTTGCCACCGAGCTCCTGCTCGGTCAGGACCGGCACTGCCTTGCGTACACGCGGGCGTTCCGACAGGGCCTCCTCGAGGCCCCCCAACCGGTCGCGGCTTCGGCCTAGCCGCAACGATCAGCCTTCTGAGGAGGAACCCCATGGCACAGGCACTGGTAGAAGCGATCGCCGAGATGCGGGAGGACGACGCGCTCGCGCTCGCTCAGACCGCCCTCGACGAGGGCACCCCGCCGCTGGAGGTCCTCGAGGACTGCCGGACGGCGATGACCCTCGTCGGCGACAAGTTCGAAGCGGGCGAGTACTTCGTCCCGGAGCTCATCCTCGCCGGCGAGATGCTCCGTGAGGTCTCCGAGCTCGTGAAGCCCCGGCTCGTCGGCTCCGCGGCGCAGGTCAAGCACGGCAAGGTCGTCCTCGGGACCGTCCAGGGCGACATCCATGACATCGGCAAGGACATCGTGTTCTTCATGCTCGATGTCAACGGCTTCGACGTCACCGACCTCGGCGTCGACGTCCCCGTCAGCACGTTCGTCGACAAGGTCCGCGAGATCGAGCCCGACGTCGTCGCACTCAGCGGCTTCCTGACCTTGTCGTATGACGCCATGAAGGACACGGTCAAGGCGCTCGAGGACGCCGGCCTACGCGATCGGCGTCAAGGTCATGGTCGGCGGCGGCGCGGTCGACGACCAGATCCGCGCGTTCGCCAAGGCCGACGCATTCGGGGCAGACGCCATGGCCGCGGTCAGCCTCGCACAGCAATGGACATTGGTGGAGGCGCGCTGACATGACAACCGAAGCACCAGCGATCATCCCGAGCCTGGACGCCGGCAAGCCGCCGGAGCAGGCGTTCGGCGAGCGGATGAACCGTATCTTCACCGCCTATGCGCTCCAGAAGCCGGACCGCATCCCGGTCCTCATGCCGACCGGTCATTTCCTGGCTCAGTGGGGCGGCGTGACCCGCCAGGAGCTGACCGAGAATGGCGACACGGAACTCGACATCCTCGAGCAGGTCGCCCGGACCTACGAGCCGGACGCGATCTCGGGCTTGACCAACCACTCGGCCTATGCGCTCACATTGGGCGATCGGATGACGAAGTGGCCCGGCCACGGCCTCCCGCCGGACGGCTCCTTCCAATTCGTCGAGCACGAGTTCATGAAGGCCGAGGACTACGACGCCTTCATCGAGGACACGTCCGACTGGACGATCCGCAAGTACCTACCGCGTGCATTCTCGGAGCTCGAAGGCCTCGCGCAGCTGCCACCGCTGGGCACTCTCGCGTTCGGCACCTATGCCTGGTTCAACCTCGGCCTGTCGCTGCGGTCACCAGCAGTCAACTCCGCGTTCGGGGCCCTCGCGGCGGCCGCCAAGGCCCAGCTGGCCACCGACGCCAAGATCATGGAAGGCGTGGGCCGCCTGCAGGCGCTCGGCTTCCCGTCGATCCCCATCCCGCCGCTCGCCCCCATCGTCGAGGCGCCATTCGACTTCATGTCCGACACCCTGCGCGGCATGCGCGGGATCATGCTCGACGTCCTGCGCCGCCCGGACAAGCTGCTCGCGGCGGAGGAACGGGTGCTCAAGTTCCAGCTCGAGTTCGCGATCGACTATACGAACACGACGGGCCTCAAGACCGTCTTCATCCCGCTCCACCGCGGGTCCGACGGGTTCATGTCGATCGACCAGTTCGAGCGCTTCTACTGGCCGCAGCTCAAGAGCATGATCGAGGGACTGGCCGCGCAGGACATCCTCCCGCTCGTGTTCTACGAGGGGATCTGGGACAAGCGGCTCGGCCATCTGGCGACGCTGCCGAGGGCCAAGTCACTCGGCTGGTTCCAGTTCAGTGACATCGTCAAGGTCAAGGAGACCGTCGGCGACACGATGGCGATCATCGGCGGCATCCGGAACTCGCTCCTGCAGGCGGGTACGGCCGATGAGGTCCGCGCCGAGACGAAGCGGGTGTGCGAGATCGTCGGCGACGGTGGCGGTTTCGTGATGTGCCCGGCGATCGGCGAGATGGAGGGTTGCCGGCCCGATCTCGTCAAGGTCTGGGTCGACACCACGAAGGAGTTTCCGAACTGAGGCTCTCCCGGCCTCTCAGTCGGGTCGCGGCCCACGACTCCGGTCGTGGGCCGCGACGCTTCTCGCGAGGGCCCGGCTGGGCACTTGCCTGGTCGTGGCATCATCGGATGGCCGGACCGCGTCGCCGTCCGAGGCGACCGCACCCGGTGATAGCCGGGCGAGGAAAGGCCATGGCAAACGAAGCCTGGACTTGGGCGGATCTCGACGAGCAGCAGCTCGCGCTCGTGCGGGAGGCCGAGCAGACCCTTGGGTCGGAGGTCGTCGTGGCGTATCGGCGCGGCGACGTCTCCCGGGTCGGCCGCGCCGGCGTGGCCATGCGACCTGCCGCGCTGGACGAGAGCCAGCTGGAGTGCCTCCAGGGCGTCGAGAGCCGGATCGGCTGCGTCGCGGTCGCATACGGCAGGCGAGACGAGGACAGGTCGCGATCGAGCGAAGCCTGACCCGCGACCATCGTGGCGCGGACCTGGCGCGACATCGCGGCATGACCGTCATCGATTGGCTGCTCGATTCGGATCCCGCGATCCGCTGGCAGGTCATGCGCGACCTGACCCACGAACCGGCGGAGGTCGTCGCCGCCGAGCGGTCGCGGGTCGCCACCGAGGGCTGGGGCGCCCGGCTGCTGGCGCTCCAGGCGGCCGACGGCCTGTGGGCCGGCAATGCGTTCTCGCAGGACCGGACCGACACGTTCCACGTCCTCGAGCTGCTTCGGGGGCTCGGGCTGGATCCCGCGAGCCCCGAGGCGCGGCGGTCGGTCGGGCTCGTTCGCGAGCACGTCACCTGGGGCGACGGTGCCTGGTGGGATCCACCGTGGAAGGACCAGGGCTTCTTCGAGGGCGAGGTCGAGCCATGCATCAACGGCAACGTCGTCGCGACCGGCTCGTACTTCGGCGTCGACATGGCGCCGCTCGTCGAGCGGCTCCTCGATGAGCAGCTGGCCGACGGCGGTTGGAACTGCGAGGTCGAGAACGGCGCGACGGTGTCCTCGTTCGCCACCACCATCAATGTCCTGGAGGGCCTGCTCCTGCACGAGCGGGCGATCGGCGGCTCGTCGCGGGTCGCAGATGCGCGCCGGCGAGCAGAGGCGTACATGCTGGAGCGGGGGCTATTCCGCCGGAAGTCGACCGGCGAGGTGATCGACCCGGATTGGCTCAGGTTCTCGTTCCCGCCCTGGTGGCACTACGACGTCCTCCGCGGGCTCGACTACCTGCGCGACGCCGGGGTCGTGCCCGATGGGCGGCTGGCCGAGGCGATCGGCGTCGTCGAGGGCAACCGGGATCCCGACGGCCGCTGGCCGCTCCAGAACCCCCACGGCGGCGAGACCTACTTCGAGATGGAGGACGGCGAGGGCAAGCCGAGCAGGTGGAACACGCTTCGGGCACTGCGCGTGCTCGACTGGTTCGCGAAGAGTGAGAGTCGGGCAGCGCCGCAGGCGTCCGCGCCTGGCTGAACAGGGCGTGTCGCCGGGCGCACCTTCTGGCTCCGTTCTTTTCGTCCCAGGCACGCCCTAGCCCTGGCCGGCAGCTCCCGCTCGCCGGAACTGCAGATGGGCGACCGCCGGTGAACAGCGGATCTGGGCCAGCTCGTAGCCGTCCATGCCGCCGCCGGGTCCTTCGAACAGGCGCTCGCCGCCGCCGAGGAAGATCGGCACGACCACGACGTGTAGGTCGTCGATCAGACCCGCTGTGAGGTACTGGCGAAGGGTCGAGGCGCCGCCTCCGATCACGACGTCCTGCCCCTCGGCGGCATCGACGGCGCGCCCAAGGGCCGCTTCGATGCCGTCGGTCACGAAGTGGAACGTCGTCCCGCCGGCCATCGCGATCGGGTCGTGCGGGTGGTGTGTGAGGACGAACACAGGGTGATGGAATGGCGGATCGTCGCCCCACCAGCCGGTCCACTGCTCGTCGCCCCACTCGCCGCGGATGGGACCGAACATGTTCCGACCCATGACGGTGGCCCCGCTGACTCGCTCCCCGGCGATGTCGTCGTCGAGGCCCAGCGAGCCGCCGTCGAGGCCGTGGGACCGGCGCCAGGAAGCCGTGGCGATCACCCACTCGTGCAGTCCTTCGCCTCCCACACCGAGTGGGTCCTCCCGGGACTGGGCAGGACCGGCCATCAAGCCGTCGAGTGACATCGAGATGTTGCAGGCCGCGACCCGTCCCATCGGTGCCTCCTTCGTCGCCTTCATTCAGGTACCCGCTAGCATCGCGACGGCCGACGCTCGTCGAGGCGGCGGGGAGGCCGGGGCTCAGCGGCCTCGGCCTGCACGACCCCGGGTCCGGGCCCGAGCCTTTCCAGCGTGACCGCTCACGTCGACGGATGGCAATGGATGCAAGTACCCGACAAGGCCTTGCGTCGGACGCATGGACCGTCGGCGAGGTCGGTCCCGACTGCCCACCCGACGCAAGCTTCGCGTCGAGACGGACCCGGACGGCCGGGTCGGCGTCGAGTTCGACGGGATTCGACACAAGAACGGTCTTGGCCGACCCACCGGCGACGATGGTTCCGTCTGATGCAATCGGCACGTGAAGGGGCGGCCGACCACGAACCGGCTGCCGGAGCACGACCCAATGCCCGACCAGGCAGGCACGCGGACGAGCCGCCGACCGCCGGACGTGGCCGTGCTCGAGGCGTCCGACAGGCGGTCGCCATCCCCGCTGCAGACGGACGGGTCGTGCGCCGGCGCCCCCGCCGCGCAGCCGGCGGTGTCGGCAGAGAGACGCGCGCACAGACGATGGGAGGCGACCGCCGGACGCTCTCCCGAACAGGGCGCACGTCCGCGAGCGTGGTGACCTCCGGCCCTCGCGAACTGCGCCCGGTCATGCCGCAGACTTGGCGGCGGCGCGGCGCGGCGGCGGCGCGCCGAGGCAGCGGGCGAACGAGCGAACGAGCGAACGAACGAACAGAGGAGGGTCGATGTCGGTCCGATCGCGATCGGGGCCCGTGGCCGGCATTCCCTGGCATGTCGTGGCGATCGCGGCCGTGGTGATCGTCCTCCTCCTCGTGCTCTCGCCGCTCTACGGCTGGCATCGCGACGAGCTCTACTTCGTGGTCGCCGGGCGGCATCCAGCCTTCGGCTACGTCGACCAGCCCGCCCTCACGCCACTCCTGTCGGCGGCCGCCGTGGCGCTCCTCGGACCGACGCCGACCGCGGTGCGGATCCTTCCGGCCCTCGTCATGGGCGCCCTCGTCGTGATCACGAGCCTGATGTCGCGCGATCTTGGCGGCACGCCGCGCGCGACGATCCTGGCGGCGCTGATCGCCTCGATCTCGGGCCTCCTGGCCGCGGGCCACCTCGACGCGACCGCCACGTACGACCTGCTGGCCTGGGCGCTTGTGCTGTGGCTCGTCATCAGGCTGCTCGCCGGTGGCGACCCGCGACTCTGGGTCGGAGTGGGGCTCATCGCCGGGATCGCCCTCGAGAACAAGCACATCATCCTCTTCCTCGGCGCGGGACTCGCCGGCGGGCTTCTCCTGGCCCGGCGCTGGGACGTGATCCGCAGCCCGTGGGCGTGGGCGGCCCTGCTCATCGCCGTGATCCTCTGGCTGCCCAACCTCGCGTGGCAGGCGGCCAACGGCTTTCCCCAGCTCGAGATGGCCGCCGCGATCTCGTCCGACGAACGCGCGAAGATCCCGATCGAGCTGGCATTGCTCGCGGGTCCCCTCCTGTTCCCGGTCTCGGTGGCCGGCGGATGGTGGCTGTTCAGGAGCCCGGCCGCGCGACCGTGGCGCGCACTCGCCTGGACCGTCGTCCTCGTCGTCCTGCTCGACCTCGTCGTCGGCGGCAAGAGCTACTACGCCGCGGGTCTCCTGGCCCCGCTGATGGCAGCCGGTTCCATCCCGCTCGACGGCTGGATGTCGCGCGGACGGACCCACCTGCGCACGGGGATGTTCGCGGCCGCGGCGCTCGTCTCGGGGTTGATCGCCGCCGTTCTCGTCCTGCCGATCGTCCCGGCATCCTCGATCGCCGACACGCCGATCCCCGAGATCTACAAGGAGTCGGCCGAGCAGATCGGCTGGCCCGAGCTCGTCAGCGCCGTCGAGAGAGTCGGCTGCCGAGCTCTCCCCGGCCGACCGGAGCAGGGCCGTGATCATGACCGACAACTACGGCGAGGCTGGGGCCCTCGAGCTGCTGGGCCGGGACCTGCCGCCTGTCTATTCCGGACACAACGAGTACTGGGACTGGGGCCCGCCACCCGACGACCGGACAGTGACGATCGTCGTCGGGCGTGGTGCGATCAATGCCGGCCAGGCGGTCGAGTGCCGGCGCACGGCGACCGTCGACAACGGGCTGGCCGTCAGGAACCAGGAGCAGGGTGGCTCGATCTACGTCTGCGACCGCGTGCGGCAGCCATGGTCCGAGGCCTGGCCGTCGCTCCGCCATCTGGACTGACCGTCGACCGCCCGGAGCCGTCGCGTTCCGGTCACCTCCCTGGTGCCCGGGGCCACCATCGCCCCCCGTAGATGTGGTGCGTGCTGTCAACGTCTGCTATTCCGTCGGACGGGACGGACGCGCACAATGCGTCGGTCCAACGCGCCGCTCGGGGGAGGGTCGCCATGTTCACGCCCACGTCGCTCGATGCCGCGGGCGCCAAGATCGCGTCGATGCTCACGGAGGGGGGAGCATCGGCAGCGAAGCGAGCCGTTGCGCGAGCCGTCGACCGGGACGAACGGCCCGCGCTTTCCACCCGTTCGGAGCAAGGCCAGATATTCGAATGCAGGGTAGCCTTGGTCCGTCACGAGGTTGATCCTGGTCCATGACCGAGGGGGATTGAGCATCGCCATGCACAGGGAGGAAGCCGTGCCGTCTCGCCGAGCGGGAGGGTCCGCTCTATCGTGAGTTCGAAGGTCATCCGCGTGGCGGTCATGGCGGGCGTGCTCGCGGTCGGGCTGGCGGCGATGCCCGGACGCGTGCCCGTGACCCTCGCGGAGAGCGATCTCGAGGTCGACGCGTCGAGCATCGGCTACGACATCTCGTGGCCGCAGTGCGGTGGCCCGTACCCGGCGGATCCGGCTTTCGGTGTCGTCGGCGTGAACGCCGGCATCGTGTTCAGCCCGAATCCGTGCCTCGCGGACGAACTGATCTGGGCGGGTGGTGCTGATGCCGCCTTCTATGCCAATACCGGCAACCCGGGCCCGGCCGTCTCCCAACACTGGCCGTCCGGACAGGTCAGCCCCATGTACTGCCAGCCTGGCAACGTCGACACCGTCGAGTGCGCCTTGGACTATGGATACAACGCTGCCCTCGATTCGTACGCCTATGCGCTGCAGGCATCCGGCACGGCCGGGCTCGGAGGCTCTCCCGCAGACCATCCGTGGTGGCTCGACGTCGAGACCTCGAACAGCTGGCGCAGTGACGCGTCGCTCAACGTCGCGGCGCTCCGCGGTGCCGTTCAATACCTTCGGTCGGAGGGGGTCCGATCCATCGGGTTCTACTCGACCCAGCGCCAGTGGGATGAGATCACGGGCGGGACGGCGACCTTCAGTGCGTATCCGAGCTGGGTTGCGGGTGCGTCGGGCGCGAAGGGCGCGACGGCCATCTGCGCAGGAGCCGGCTTCACTGGCGGAGGGGTCGCGCTGGTCCAGTTCCTGACGGGCGCCTTCGACGGGAACGTCCGTTGCCCCGCCGACGGTGCGGTCGTGGCGGCGATCGAGGTCGCGCCGGCGACGCCGTCGCTCCAGGCTGGCACGGTCCAGCGGTTCGCGGCCACGGCCTACGACCAGGCGGGATACCGGATGGACCCGCAGCCCACGGTGACGTGGTCCGTGTCGGGCGGCGGCACGATCGATTCCGCGGGTCTGTTCACCGCCGGGGTGACGGCCGGCGGTCCGTACTCGATCACGGCGTCGAGCGGCAGGATCAGCGGAACGGCCACGGTCGTCACGACCGCGGCGCCGGACTTCGCGGTTTCCGTAAGCCCGGTCTCGACCTCCATCACGCGCGGCCAGACGGCAACATTCCAGCTGATCGTGACCCCGGCGAACGGCTTCAGCGCACCGGTCGCGCTCAGTGTCACGGGCCTGCCGTCCGGCTCGAAGGCGACCTTCTCGCAAGACCCGGCCGACGGCACGTCGATCCTGACGATCACGACGTCGAAGTCAACGCGAGCCGGGAGCTCGATCCTGTCGATCACTGGGGCGTATGGCACGCTCAAGCGAACCGTCGAGGCTAGCCTGGACGTCACCAAGTAGGTTCGCGACGGCGCCCGAGGCGGGCCTAGCTGCGGTCGACCGGCTCGTCCGGATGGGACGCTCGACCAGGTCAGGCGCCCGCTTTCGGGATCCGACGGCGGAGCGTCCGCCATCGGCCGAGCGCGCGCCGATGCTCGCGGGCTGACAACTCCTCGCCGGCATACCGGACGAGAGCGTAATCGGCGGCAAGGAGATCGAGCATCAGGCCGGCCCGGCCGTCCGCGCGGAGGCGCGCCGCGTGTTCGGCCGGCGTCTCGGCCGGGTCGCGCCGGACGGCCGCGTGGGGTTCGAGATCTGCCATGAGGGCCACGTACGCCCCCGGAGCGTCGTCAGGGTCGCGGCGCCGGCGCGCCGTCCCGCCGCGACGCCCGCGCGGCCGGTCCTCGACCACCCCCCGGTCGATCGTCCGGGTTTCCTGGACCTGATCGTCCATCGGCGGCCGGATCCGACGCATCCAGATCGTCGCGAGGACGACGATCAGGACGATGACGGCCAGGAGCACGACACCGCCCAGACCGAGTGTCAGCACGTCGCCGGCGGCCGAGTCTCCCGCGCCCCCCGATCCCGTCGAAGGGAGCTGCGGCAGCCGTCCGCCCGGCCTGATTCCGGCCACCAGCAGATAGACGACGACCTGGAACGCGATGAGGGCGAGCAGGAGGCGGAGCGCTCCTCGATCGAGGCCGGCCGAAAGGGCGATGATCACGAGCCCACCCACCGCGACTCCGGCCAGGACCTGGATCAGGCTCGCGCCGAACGTCGTCAGTGACACGGTGGCCGCGATCGCCAGGGCCAGGACCACGAGGACGAGGACGACCCAGACGGGGTTGCGCCGCCAGTCGAAGCCCCCGTCCTGGCCGATACCGGTCAGCCGGGTCAGGGCGAGGGCGAGGGTTGCCGCCACGACGAAGACGACGACAGCGGCCATCGTGTCCGCGAGGAACGTTGCGCGGTACGGCTCCGCGACGGCGGCGCCCGCCATCGCGATGACCGCCAGTCCAGGGATGCCGATGGCCAGGAGCCGGGCGATCGAATCCTCGGGGACTGGCAGCCGCGCGTGGGCGATGCCGCGCAGCACGGCGATCCCGGCCAGCCATCCGGCAGGATGCACGGCGATGACAGCGCCAGGCCCGGCGCCGAGGGCAGCCCTCGCTTCCTCGGCGGTCAGCGTCCCGGCGACGACCGCGATGGCGACCAATACGGGCACGACGATCGGCCACCGTCCGCCGAGTGGTCGAGCGAGAACGCGGGCGGCCAGGGTCCCAACGGACACGAAGACCGCGAAGCCGACGATCCCGATCACGTCCGGCCTGGTGCTGAGCGCCTGGATGAGGCCGGCGAGCGCCGACAGCCATGCCGCCTCGGCGAGGATGACGAGCGACAGCGGAGCCAGGTCGACGATGGTGGCCGATCGCCGCCACGAAGTCACCGGCGCGATCGGGGCGGCGGGATCGGGCGAGGTGCCCTCCACGCTCATCCCGTCACCGACCCATGACGAGATGGCTCGCCGTCCGCCACGGTCCGTCCAGCCGGGCGCTTCTGGCAGCCAGTCCCGCTGCACGAGCGCGCGCCGCGTCGGCCACACCATCGCGGCCGCACGCCACGACCAGGGTCTGGCAGCCCGATCGTTCGAGCCGGTGCAGCTCGGCGAGATAGGTGGAAGGGTCCCGGCCTGTCACGACGACGACGGTCGTCCCAGGTCTGGCAAACAGGGCGACCCGACCCAGCACATCGCTGAACGGCGCGAGCGGGTCGGAGGAGACGCGGGCGAGGAGATCGAACGCTCGCGCCGCCTGTCCCGGCCCTTCCGCGACCGGCAGCCAGGCGACACGGTAGCCACCGCCCTGAAAACCGGCCGCAGCCATGCCAAAGGGCACGCGTTCGAGGCCGAGCGACCGGGCGAGGGACGCTCCGACGACGAACAGGGATTCGACTGCGCCGACGTCGGGCGGGGTTCCCCACGCCTCGCCTGGCTCGAGTCGCACGTCGAGGGCGATGATGACCTCCCGATCCCTCGACGGCTCGAAGCGCTTGACGACGGGACGCCCGAGGCGCGCGCTGGCCCGCGGGTGGACCCGGCGGAGCGAGTCGCCGGATGAGTATTCGCGGATCCCGGCGAACCGCGACGGGTCCTCCGTCAGCCCGGTCCGCGCCCGATCGAGACCACCCGATGTGTCCCGCCGAAGAAGAGGCTCGGTCTCGACCGTGCGCGGGCGCACGAGGAACCGCTCGGTGAGGTCGCGGCGCTCGGAGGCGGCTTCGCGGGCGAACAGGTCGCCGACGCTGAGGGTGACCGGACCGAGCTCGTGCACGCCGCGCCGTTCGGCGGCGACATGGAAATGGCGAGTCACCCGTTCGAACGGTGCCAGAGTCCAGGCGTTGCGCAACGCGCGTCGCTCGCGCCGGTCGCCGGTGATCCGGCGCTCCCTGACGGTGACGAGCGGGCTCGTCTCGTCTTCGGCGCGGAGCCAGGCAACCGGGAGTCGCTTGCGGTTCCAGATCGTCACCGTCGCCGGTATCTCGTCACCCCAGGTGACCCGGTCGCGCTCGAGCGAGCGCTCATAGACCACGCCGCGAAGGCCGTAGCGCATCCAGATCAGGTGGACCAGCTCGCCGAGCAGCACGACGATCAGCAGGACCATGGCGACCTGCACGCCGAGGATCGCGCCGAGGAGGAGCAGGATCGCGACGCCGGCGATCACGACGGTCCCGCCACGGGCCGATGCTCAGGCGCCGCCGGCGGGATCGCCGACCGGTGGCACGGGAACGGTCGCCAGGATCTCGGCCATGACCGAATCCGCCGATGCCCCGCGGAGACTGCGGTCGAAGTCGACGACGAGCCGATGCGCCAGGACCGGGATCGCCACCGTCTTGACGTCGTCGGGCAGGACGAATGCTCGAGCCTCGAGCCGCGCCACGGCCTGCGCGGCCCGGTACAGCGCGACGGTGGCCCGCGGGCTGGCTCCCAGCTGGACGTCCGGGTGGGTCCGGGTGGCGCGAACCACCGCGACCAGATATCCCTCGACCTCGTCGGCGACGCGGATCCGGCGAACGTCGTCGCGCATGCCGACGAGGCGGGTCCCGTCGATGACCGGCTCGATGGCGTCGAGCGGCTCCGCGGCCGCCTGGTAGCGGCGGGCGATCGCGCGTTCGGCGGTCTCGGTCGGATAGCCGATGCTGGCACGGACCAGGAACCGGTCGAGCTGAGCCTGGGGCAGAGCGAACGTTCCCTCGAACTCGACCGAATTCTGCGTCGCCAGCACGATGAACGGCTCCGGCAGGGCCCGGGTCATCCCTTCGACGGTGACCTGGCGCTCCTGCATCGCCTCGAGCATCGCCGACTGCGTCCTCGGCGTCGCCCGATTGATCTCATCGATGAGGAGGATGTTGGTGAAGACGGGCCCTGGCGCGAATCGAAGGGTCCCACCCTCGTACAGGCTCGAGCCCGTGACGTCCGCTGGAAGCAGGTCGGGCGTGCCCTGGATCCGGTTCGTCTCGAGCCCGAGCGACCGGGCGATCGCGCGCGCGAGGAGCGTCTTGCCGGTTCCCGGGACGTCCTCGATCAGGACGTGACCGCCCGCCAGCAGCGCGATGACGATCAGGCGGAGCGGCGCGTCGCTACCGACGACGGCTCGGCCGACCGCCTCGCGGAGGTCGTCCCAGATGTGGCGCGGGATCGGAGGTCCACCGCCCGCAGCGGGCGCGGCCGGCATGTCGATATCCGTGGCAGGCTCCTGGATGCAGCCCGCTCATCATGGAGCCGCCGACCTTCCGCCGTCTCGACGGGATTCGAGGCTGGTGATCAGTCTGCGCACCGTCCTAGGCTCGTCTCAGAGCCGTGACCGCCTCGAGCGCGGTCCCGAGCGCCGCGTGGCGGGCCGCCGCGCGGTCGGCCTCAGTTCCCTGCCAGCCCGCACGTGGTCGGTCGTGATAGACCGTGGCCTGGGTGCCGAGGGTGCGCATCTCGGACAGCTCAGCCGCCCGCGCGCGCAGGAGGGCCGTGTACAGGTCGTCGAGCACGGCCTCGCTATCGACCTCGAACGTGACCGTGATCGACCGACTCATCGGGTTCCTCCATCGTTGACAGGTCGCCGGGACGCCGAAGCGGGCGGGCGAGCGACCGGGTCGAGGACTGCCCGCGGGAGTACGCTGCTGCGGTACGGCGCTGCCGGGCGTCCCAGCTCGCAGTCCAGGGGTACCGGACATGGTCGCCGAAGTGACGCATCCGCTGCGGGGCGAATGGATGACGCCGCGGCGGCGATTCCTGTCCGCGATCTACCGCGGCCACGTCGACAAGATCCCGGCGTGCACGCTGAGTTCGGTCGCCACCGTCGAGATGATGGACCTCGTCAACGCTCCCTTCCCCGAGGCCCATCTCGACCCGGAGCTCATGGCCCGCCTCGCGGCGACCGCCCATGACGTGTTCGGCATGGACACGATCATGCCGGTCTGGCACTCGCAGCTCGAGTCCGATGCGCTCGGCGGAGCCACCGAGTGGGCCGACAAGGACAACTGGCCCGGGCCGTCGCGGTACGTGATCGACGACCCGTCCCAGGTCGCGATCCCGAACGACTACCTGGAACGTCCAAGCATGGCCGCGGTCACCGGGGCGATCAGACTGCTCCGACGGCGGTACCCGGACGTGGCCATCGTCGGCAAGGTCTACGGGCCCTGGTCGGTGGCCTACCAGATGGTCGGGCTCGAGAGCTTCCTGGTCGACGTACTGCTCGATCCGGACAAGATCCGTCGATACCTGGACGCCTTCCTTCCGGCGTCGATCATGTCCGCTCGGGCCCAGTTCGAGGCCGGCGCGGACGCGGTGATGTGGGCGGACCACACATCCGCCGACCTGTGCCGGCCGGAGACGTACCGGGACTTCCTCCTCGAGATGCACCAGCGCGTCACCCAGGAGATCGGCGGTCCCGCGATCCTCCATTGCTGCGGCAGGACCATCGATCGCATCCATCTCTTCGCCAACGCGGGCTGGGACGTCTTCCATTTCGAGTCCCAGGTGGATGCCCGCGAAGCGCGCGCCGCGGCGGGCCAGCGGATGGCCCTGATGGGCAACCTGAACAACCCGACGCTCCTCTATCGAGGAACGGCCGAGGAGGTCTACCGGACGTGCTGGGACCTCATGGATGCAGGCGTCGATGGCCTCGCACCGGAGGGCTCCGTCCCGCTCGTCACGAAGAAGGAGCCGCTGATGACGATCGCCCGGGCGGCGCGCGACTGGTCGAACATCCATCGAGGCGACGCCGGCCACGTCGTCCGGCCGGAAGACGCCCTGAGCGCAGTCCCGGGCTGACGGACCGGCCACCTCGCACAAGCCCCGGCGAGCCTCCGGCCTCGACGCCTAGCCTTCCGCACCGAGATAGGCGAGGACCGCCAGCACCCGGCGGTGGTCGTTCTCCGAGTCGGGCAGGTCGAGCTTGCCGAAGATGTTGCTGATGTGCTTCTCCGCGGCGCCCTCACTGATCCCGAGGGCAGTGGCCACTCCGACGTTGGTCCGTCCCTCGGCCATGGCGGCGAGCACCTCGCGCTCGCGCGGCGTCAGCGAACTCACCCGATCGTCCGGGCGGCGGCGGACCATGAGCTGGGCGACGACCTCGGGATCGAGAGCGGTCCCGCCGGCGGCGACCCGTCGCAACGATTCCACGAACTCGCGGACGTCTGCCACCCGATCCTTGAGGAGGTAACCGACACCACCGGCGCCATCGGCGAGGAGCTCGCGCGCGTACTGGCGCTCGACGTACTGGCTGAGCACGAGAACCGGCGACCCCGGAACCCGCCGCCGCGCCTCGATCGCTGCGCGCAGCCCTTCGTCGCGCTGCGTCGGGGGCATGCGCACGTCGACCACGGAGACGTCCGGGCGGTGCGCCACGACCGCCGCGACCAGGGCGTCGCCGTCACCGATGGCCGCCACCACGACGGCGCCCGAGTCCTCGATGAGCCGGATCAGCCCCTCGCGCAGGAGGACCGAATCCTCCGCGATGACCACCCGGAGCGCAGGCGCGTCCACCTGCCGATGATGCACCGCGCGGCGTCGTGGAGAGCGGCCCCGACGACCGACCCTGGGGCTAGCCCCACCCCCGAAGACACCGGCTGGCCGGCTGGGAGAAGGAGCGTCGCGAGCGTAGCGTCGAGGACGACGAACGACAGTCGGTGCGGACGGTCCAGAGATGGAGCCGACCGAAACCGAGAAGGGTCGTTCCGCAACTCCGGAAAGGGGATATCGATGAAACGCTTCTTCCTCATGTTGGCTTCGGCGGCCTTCCTGCTCGCCTTCTTCGCTCCCGCTACCCTCGCGGCCGAGCCGTCGAGCGGACGGGACAGCCTGCTCGTGGCCGTGAACCGCACGGTCGACATCCCGGCCGGCGACCACCTCGACACCCTTCTGCTGATCGACGGCACCGCCCGGATCAGCGGCGACGTCACGACGATCGTCATCGCCGGAGGCAGCGCCACCCTGTCGGGCGCGACCGCACACTCGGTGACCGTGTTCAACGGCAGCGCCGAGCTGCAGTCCGGCACGACCGTGTCCGGCGACGTGCGCACGTTCCGCGGGACGGTCACGCAGCAGCCGGGCTCCACCGTCGAGGGCTCGGTCAGCACGCTCGATGCCGACTTCGCCGCGGTCATGATCCTGTTGATCCCGGCATTCATCCTGCTGTTCGTCGGTTTCGGGATCGCCGCGATCGGTGCGGCGCTGCTCGTGGCCGCCTTCGGCTCTCGCCAGGTCCGCGACCTCGAAGCGCTCATCAGCCGCGAGCCCGGCCAGGTCCTCGTGGCCGGGATCGCCGGCTCCGTCCTCCTGCCGCTGATCGCGTTCCTGATGATGATCACCATCGTCGGCGCACCGATCGGGTTCGGACTGCTCCTGTTCGTCCTCCCCGCGATGGCCTTCATCGGCTGGATCGTGGCGGCGATCTGGATCGGCGACTGGATCCTCGCGAATCGCCGCGGCGCGCGTGAGCCGGGCCGTCCGTACCGCGCGGCGGTGGTCGGGGTCGTCGTCCTTGCCTTCATCGGGCTGCTGCCCTTCGTGTCGGCCATCGCCACGCTGTTCGGCTTCGGTGCGCTGCTGCTGACGGCATGGCGGATGGTTCGGCCCGGAGCGCCGTCGCTCGGCGAGGCCGGGTCCTCCCAGCCCGTGCCCAGCGCCGGTTGAACGGCCACGGCGGAGACGCGGCGCGGCCCCACGAGGGCTCGCGCCGCGTTCGTCGTCCCGATCGGCTTTGGTAGGGTCGGCCCGATGAGCGGCACCCCGGACGGCCAGGGCGTCGTGGCCACGTCGCGCAGCGGTCGTGACCTCCTCGCCGCCTTCCTTCATTCGCCATTCGATCCGGCGCACGTGGCGGGCCGTCCTGGCCATCGTGCTCGGGTTCGGTGTCGCGATCCTCGCGTTCGGCATCCTGAGCACCTGCTTCTCGGCCGGCGGATCGCTGCTCATCTGGCTGGTCGGCATCCCATTCATCGCCCTCGGCATCGAATCCGCGCGGATCTTCGCCCGGGTCGAACGCTGGCGCGCGACGTTCGTCGACCGGCGCCCACTCGTGGCGCATCCCTACCGCCCGCTCCCTGGTCTCCCGCGGAGCCCATACGGGCCCTGGCTCCGGCAGTGGGCAGAGGCGGAGTTCCTCGACGCCAACCGCTGGCGCGACGTGGTCTACGTCCTCATCCTGTTCCCGCTCGCGATCCTCGAGTTCATGGTCGCGCTCTTCCTGTGGGTCGCTGCCATCGCGTTCGTCGTGGCGCCGCTGGTCGCTGCCGGAATTCGGGCGGCCGGCGCCCCGCGCTTCGGAGGCGAGGTGCCGGCCGGCGTGGCGGCGGCGATGGTCATCGGGGTCATCGTCGGGGTCGTCCTGATCCCGGTGGCGGCCTCGGCGTCGCGGGGACTGATGACGCTCCATCGTGCGGTCGTCGAGGGGCTGCTGTGCGTCGATCCCACCGATGCGCTGCGCCAGGACGTCGAACGGCTGCGCGGCAGCCGGTCGGCCGCCCTCGAGCTCGAGGCGAGCGAACTCCGCCGCATCGAGCGGGACCTCCATGACGGCGCCCAGCAGCGCCTCGTCGCGCTGGCGATCGACCTCGGGCTCGCCGAGGAACGGATCGACACCGATCCGACCTCGGCGAAGACCCTGGTCGCTGGCGCCCGGGCACAGGCGACGCCAGGCGCTTGCCGAGCTGCGCGGGCTCGTCCGCGGCGTGGCGCCGGCCATCCTCGTCGACCGCGGCCTCGTGGCTGCGCTTGGCGCTGTCGCTGGAAGCAGCCCGATCCCGACCGTTCTGGGAGGCTCCCTGGCCGCGGGCGAGCGGCTCCCGCCGGCCGTCGAGCGCGCGGCCTATTTCGTGGTCGTCGAATTGCTCGCGAACGCGGCGAAGCACAGCTCGGCGACGCGCTGCGACGTGCGCCTCGATCTCGACGGCACGGGCCTGGTCGTCGCGGTGCGCGATGACGGCGTCGGCGGCGCGGTCGCTGGCGCCCGGTGGCGGGCTGGCCGGGCTGCGCGACCGCGTCGAGGCGCTCGACGGTTCGCTGTCGATCTCGAGCCCGGCCGGCGGACCGACCCTCGTACGCGCGGAGCTCCCGATCCGGCCCGGCTGAATGTTGCGTCCCTGGGCGGCGGCGGCGGCAGGCGGGGCGGCGGCGGCCGCCCCGTGATGACCCGTCGACCGCGGCGACACCGAGTTTCAGTGCTCCGATCGGCCGACCAGGTCTCCGCGCACCGCGCGCACCCCGCAGCCCCGCGACTCGTCACGCCCAGCTTGTCGAGGATGTGGGTCACGTGTGAACTGGCCGAACCCGGGGCGGCCGCACTCGGGCACGCGCGTCTGGGCGGCCCCCCAACGAGGGTCCTCCGGCCCTTTCACCCGGTGTCAGCCGGGACCATGGTGACCCGCAACGGGCGAATCGGCTCGAGGCCCGCCGGACGCGGGCTCGCGACACACCAGAGGAGCACCGTGATGACAACGGTCGTTGACGTGCCGGCGCAGACCGACACTGCCGAGCTGCGGATCGGCGAAAAGGTCCTGATGCTGCCCGGTCGAGCAGGCACCGCGGGCCAGTCGGCGATCAACATCGGCAAGCTGCTGAAGGACGGCCGGCGTGACCACCCTCGACTACGGCTACGCCAACACCGCGCCGACCCGGAGCGCCATCACGTTCCTCGACGGCGACGCCGGCATCCTCCGCTACCGCGGCTATCCGATCGAGCAGCTCGCCGACCGGTCGACCTTCCTCGAGATCGCCTACCTGCTGATCCACGGCGAGCTGCCGACCGAGGGCCAGCTCTCGGACTGGACCGTCGCAGTCTGACGCACCACACCCTGCTCCACGAGGAGTTCAAGCGCATCTTCGACGGCTTCCCGATGGACGCCCACCCGATGGCGATCCTGGCCTCGGCGGTCGCGGCGCTGTCGACCTTCTACCAGGCTCGAGTCGACCCGCACGACCCGACGGCGTCGAGATCAGACCGTCCGGCTGCTGGCCAAGCTGCCGACGATCGCGGCGTTCGCCTACAAGAAGTCGATCGGCCAGCCGTTCATCTACCCGGACAACTGGCTCGACTACGAGAGCAACTTCCTGCAGATGATGTTCGCCGTGCCGTCCGAGCCGTACGTCGTCGACCCGGACGCGGCCCGCGCCCTCCGGATCCTGCTCATCCTCCACGCCGACCACGAGCAGAACTGCTCGACCTCGACCGTCCGGCTGGTCGGCTCGAGCCACGCCAACCTGTACGTCTCGATCTCGGCCGGGATCGCCGCGCTGTGGGGCCCGCTCCACGGCGGCGCGAACCAGGAAGTCCTCGAGATGCTCGGGCAGATCGACGCGACGGCGGCGACGTCGGGCAGTTCGTCGACCGGGCCAAGGACCACGACGACCCGTTCCGGCTCATGGGCTTCGGGCACCGCGTCTACAAGAACTACGACCCGCGGGCCCAGATCATCAAGGAGGCCGCGGACAGGGTGCTCGCCAAGCTGGGCACGCGCGACCAGCTCCTGGACATCGCCCTCGAGCTCGAGGAGGTCGCGCTCAGCGACCCGTACTTCGTCGAGCGCAAGCTCTACCCGAACGTCGACTTCTACAGCGGCCTGATCTACCGGGCCCTCGGCATCCCGATCGAGATGTTCACGGTGATGTTCGCGATCGGGCGGCTGCCGGGCTGGATCGCCCAATGGCGCGAGATGATGGCCGACCCGGACACCCGGATCGGCCGGCCGCGCCAGCTGTACATCGGCCAGCCCGAGCGCGCGTACCTCCCGCTCGTCGGAGCGATAGGCCGCCGACTATCGAGGAGAGGTCAGAAACTCGGGGCCGTCGCCCAGACTCCGGCCCCGAATTCGACGCTGCCCGCGACCCGGGACCGCTCCGATGGGTCGGCGCCTGCCTCGGCGGTCAGGTCGAACCGGTGGCGTCCTCGTCTCGCCTCGCCAACACGACCGCCACGTCGCCCCATGCTCAGCTCGTCGCCAGCGTCCCCACCAGCAGTTCGCCCTGCGCCTCGAACGCGAACCCGTCCTCGGCGAGGAGCGACCGCATCGGCGTGTTCTCCGGCGACAGGCGGGCCACGACCCGCTGCGAGCCCTCGGCGCGCGCCACCGCGATCGCCGACCGGAGCAGCTCGCGCGCCGAGCCCGCGGCGCTGCCACGCGTCGGCGACGACGAGCGACAACTCCGCTCTCGGCGCGCGTGCGATCCGCGACAGCCGGCCGACGCCGACGATGCGCCGTGCCCGTCGCGCGCCGGTCCTCGGCGACGAGCGCGATCTCGCGGTCGTAGTCGTTGAAGCAGACCCGGGTCAGGCGCTCGTGGGCGGTCCGCTCGGCGAGGCCCAGGTCTGAAGTAGCGCGGCACGACCGTGTCCTCGGTCAGCTCGGCGTGGAACGCGGCCAGCGGCGGCTCGTCCTCGGGCCGGATCGGGCCGGATCAGGAACGGCGTGCCGTCGTCGTCGCGGTCTCGCGCGACGTACTCGCGCGGGTAGGGCCGGATGGCCAGGCGCGGCAGGTCGGCGTCCGCGAGGTCGGCCGGGTGGAGGACGACCCGCGCGTCGAGCGCGATGAGCCGCTCGGGCGAGGCGAGCAGCGGGTTGATGTCGATCTCGGCGATCCGCCGCTGCTCGGCGACGAGCTCGCTGAAGCGCACGAGCAGCGGCTCGAGCGACGTCGAGGTCGATCGGCTGGCGGCCGCGGACGCCCGCAGCGCGCGCGCGATCGTGCGTCCGCTCGATCATCCGGCGGGCCAGGGTCGTGTTCAGCGGCGGCAGCGCCAGCGCCCGGTCGCGGAACACCTCGACCAGCTGGCCGCCCATCCCGAACAGCAGCACCGGCCCGAACTGCGGGTCGACGGACGCTGCCCGACGATCAGCTCGTAGCCGGACCAGTTGATCATCGGCTGGACGGTCACGCCCTCGAAGTGCTCGGCGCCGGCCTTGCGCGGTGACCGCGTCGCGGATCGTCTCGAACGCCTCGCGCACGGCCTGCCGCGTCGGCCAGGTTGAGCACCACGCCGCCGACGTCGGTCTTGTGGGTGATCGTGTGGCTGAACAGCTTGGCGACGACCGGGATAGCCCATCTCGTCGGCCGCGCTGACGGCCTCGTCGACGGTCGTGCGCGATGCGCGTCTCGGTGATCGGGATGCCGTAGGCGGCCAGGACCGCCTTCGTCTCGACCTCGGTCAGGAGCGTGCGGCCCTCGGCCGGGCGGCCGCGATGATCGCGGTCGACGCGCCTCGTCGGAATCGCCGCGCTCGGCGCGGCCGGCAGGCCGGCGTCTCGTAGAGCAGCCGCAGGTTCTCGGCGGACCGCCACAGGTAGTTGAACATGCGACGCGGCGGTGTCCGGGTAGGCGAAGGTCGGGATGCCGGCCTCGCGCAGGATCGCCGCGCCCTCCGCCACGTCGCGTGCCGCCCATCCACGACGCGAGGACCGGCTTGCCGGGGATCGTGCGCGTACGGACCAGCGCGCGGGCGGTGGCCGTCGGATCGGTCATCGCCTGCGGCGTGAGGATGACCAGCAGCCCGTCGGTGGCCGGGTCGGCGGCGGCGATCTCGAGCGCCTTGGCGTACCGCTCGGGCGGCGCGTCGCCGATGATGTCGACGGGGTTGTTGTGGCTCCAGACGGCGGCAGGACGCGCGTTGAGCGCGGCCATCGTGTCCGCCGACAGCGTCGGTCAGCTCGCCGCCGCCGCCGATCAGCGCGTCGGTCGCGAGCACGCCCGGGCCGCCGGCGTTGGTCACGATCGTCAGGCGCCGGCCCACCGGGCGCGGCTGCTTGGCCAGCACCTCGGCGACGCGAACAGGTCGGCGATCGGTCGACGCGCAGCACGCCGGCCCGCCGGAAGGCGGCGTCGAGGACGTCGTCGGAGCCGGTCAGCGAGCCCGTGTGCGACGCGGCGGCCTTGGCCGCCTGGGCCGTCCGGCCGGGCTTGATCACGATGATCGGCTTGGTCAGCGCGACCTCGCGCGCCGCCGAGAGGAAGGCCCGCGCGTCGCCGATCGTCTCCATGTAGATGAGGATCGAGTCGGTGTTCGGGTCGTCGCCGAGGTAGTCGATGACGTCGCCCCAGCCGACGTCGAGCATCGAGCCGAGCGACACGATCGAGCTGAAGCCGACGCTCTCGCGCGCCGCCCAGTCGAGGACCGCGGTCAGCAGCGCGCCGGTCTGGCTGACGAAGCCGACACGGCCGGGCGGGCGATGCCCGCCGCGAACGTCGCGTTCAGCCCGCCGACCGGGTTCATGACCCCGAGGCAGTTCGGGCCGACGACGCGGATCCCGTCGCGGCGCGCCTTCGCCAGGACCTGGCGCTCGAGCTCGGCGCCCTCGGGGCCGATCTCCCTGAACCCGGCACTGATGATCACGACCGCGCGGACGCCCGCGGCGCCGCACTCGTCGATGAGGCCGGGCGCGGTCCGGGCCGGCGTGACGATGACCGCGAGGTCGACCGCTTCGCCGATCGCGCCGAGCGACGGGTAGGCCTTGATGCCGAGGATCGCCGGACGCTTCGGGTTGACCGGGATAGACGGTGCCGCCGAACGGGCGGCAGATGAGGTTCCACAGGATCGTCCGCCCGACCGACCCTGCCTTCTCCGTCGCGCCGATGACCGCGACCGAGCGCGGCTGGAAGAGGGCGTCGAGCGGGTGGCGATCGACGTGCAGGACGTCGGACGACGGGTCGGGGGCGAGAGAGGAGGAGGCGGGGTGCAGGTCGGTGGTCATGGGTGCCTCGATGGTCGTGTGGAGCGGGCGGCCGGGTTCTGGCGCGTGGAGCCGCCGCGGCGGGACGGGTACGAGGTCCACCATCGTTCAGGTGCGGCCTGGGCGCAAGCGCCAGGGGCGACGGGGCATGCATGCCAAAAGGCACGTCGCGATGGTCTGTTGCTCGCCAAAACGCACGGCGCGCGGACGCATCGCAGGAAAGTCGCCGTGTCGGCCTTTCGCTCGCGAGGATCGCCGGGCGCCTGACTCAGCGGGCCGATTTCGGCCAATGACTGTGTAGTGAGCGTCAGCCGCGTCGGCGACCCGCCGATCGCCGATGAAGCTCTGAACCACGTTCAGGTTACGCTCAGGCAGGCAGCGAAAAGGTCGAAAGACGCCGCGTAACCGCGCTCATCGCTCACCACCTGGACGGTTGGCAGGAACCTGCGTCGATCCACGGTCACGTCGCGCCCGAACCGCTCGCGACGCCGGCGCGCGCCTGCCGCCGGCTTCGGGGACTACCACGTGCAATTGCCCTTCGCCTGGCGCAGTGGAAGTGCAGACCATGCTCTCAACGACGCGCCATCCGCTTCGGGCGGGTCAACGCCGACGTAGACTTCGGTTCCAGCTCGGGGTCCGCCGGTCAGGAACAGGCCGCCAACCCGAGCGAAACATGACGTTCATCTGGGACGGCCATCCTGACCGGACGCGTGCCACACGACCGGCGTCAGCGGCCAGGCTGACCCATCCACGACGTCGCGCGGTTTGATCGATCGGAGTGCGGGGATGTCCTCTGGAAATGGGTCGGATCAGCCGACGGGATTCGGTCGCTCCGGGTCCGAGCATCAGAGACTCGCTGACGCGAGGGACGCAAAGGTTCCCGTGGCGACGGTGGGGCCCGTATCTGTCAGAGCGGCAGTGGGGGACGGTCAGGGAGGATTACAGCGTCGACGGCGACGCCTGGTCCTACTTCAGCCACGACCAGGCCCGGTCGCGCGCGTATCGCTGGGGCGAGGACGGGCTCGCCGGCTTCTCGGACGACCAGCAGCGGTTGTGCTTCGCCGTGGCGCTGTGGAACGGGCATGACCCGATCCTCAAGGAGCGGCTGTTCGGGCTGACGAACCGCGAGGGCAACCACGGCGAGGACGTCAAGGAGTACTACTTCTACCTCGACGCCACGCCGACCAGCTCGTACCTCCGATATCTGTACAAGTACCCCCAGGCCGCGTATCCCTACGACGACATCGTCACGACGAACCGGAGTCGCGGCCGGGCGGATCCCGAGTACGAGCTGCTCGATACCGGCGTGTTCGAAGACGATCGCTACTTCGATGTCGTCGTCGAGTACGCCAAGGCGTCGCCCGAGGACATCGGCGTGCGCATCACGGTGTCCAACCGCGGGCCGGAGCCTGCGTCGCTTCACGTCCTGCCGACGCTGTGGTTCCGCAACACCTGGTCGTGGCAGCAGGACGCGCCGCGGCCGGTCCTCCACGCGATGCAGCGGCCGCACGCCGACGATCGTCCGCCAGCCACCCGGATCTCGGCGAGCGAGAGCTGGTCTGCGACGGGCGGACGAGCTGCTGTTCACCGAGAACGAGACGAACCTGGAGCGCCTTGCCGGCGCCCCGAACCGGACGCCGTACGTCAAGGACGCGATCGACTCGTTCCTGGTCCACGGCCTGCGAGCGGCCGTCAACCCGGACCAGACCGGGACGAAGGCCGCCGCCCACTATCGCGTCAGTCTCGCGCCGGGCGAGTCGAAAGCCATCCACCTGCGGCTCGGGCGAGCCGCGCAGGGAGCGGCCATCGCCGGCCGACATCGACGCGCTCTCGAGCTCCGGCGTGTCGAGGCCGACGCGTTCTACGCGGCCGTCATCCCGTCATCGCTCGACGCCGACCAGTCGATCGTGATGCGCCAGGCCCTGGCCGGCATGCTCTGGTCGCAAGCAGACCTACCTCTACGACGTCGAACCGGTGGCTCGGCGAGCACGGCACCGACCCGTATCGGACCGGCGGCTCGACGGCGTCGCGGAACCAGCACTGGCAGCACATGTACGAGCGCGGACGTCATCTCGATGCCGGACAAGTGGGAGTACCCCTGGTACGCCGCCTGGGACCTGGCCTTCCACGCCGTCACCTTGTCGCTGGTCGACGAGGACTTCGCGAAGGACCAGCTCGAGCTGATGCTCCGGGCGGACTACCTGCACCCGAACGGCCAGATGCCGGCCTACGAGTGGAACTTCGGAGACGTCAATCCGCCGGTCCACGCCTGGGCCACGATCTTCACCTACCGGCTCGAGGAGGCCGCTCGCGGGCCATGGCGACCTCGACTGGCTCGAACGGGTCTTCCAGAAGCTGATGTTCAACTTCACCTGGTGGGTGAACCGCAAGGACCTCGAGGGCAGCAACCTGTTCGAGGGCGGGTTCCTGGGCCTCGACAACATCGGCGTGTTCGACCGGAGCGCGCCGCTGCCGACGGGCGGTTACCTGGAGCAGGCCGACGGCACCGCGTGGATGGCGCTCTTCTGCCAGAACATGCTGGAGATCGCCGCGCAGCTCGCGCTCGATCGCCCGGCCTACGTCCACGATCGCCGCCAAGTTCGTCGAGCACTTCCTGTGGATCGCGACCTCGATGATGCACGCCGGCGGCGACACCGGCATGTGGGACGAAGAGGACGGCTTCTTCTACGACGTCCTGCGGCTTCCCGACGGTCGCGCCAGCGGCTCAAGGTGCGCTCGCTGGTCGGGCTGCTGCCGCTCTGTGCCGTCACCGCGTTCGACGGCGAGCTCGTCCGCAAGTACCCGGAGATGGGCGAGCGGATGCGCCGGTTCATCGAGGGGCGACCGGAGCTGCGCGCGTTCATCCACGACCCCGTCAAGAGTCGGCGAGGGCGGGCCGCCGGCTGGCGGCCATCCTCGACGAGGCCAAAATCCGGCGGGTGCTCGCCACGATGCTCGACGAGGCGAGTTCCTGAGCCCCTACGGCATCCGGTCGCTGTCGCGATATCACGCCGACCACCCCTATGTCTTCCGCGCCGGCGACCAGGAGTACCGCGTCGCCTACCTGCCGGCCGAGTCGGACACCGGCATGTTCGGCGGGAACTCCAACTGGCGCGGCCCGATCTGGATGCCCGTCAACGCCCTGATCATCCGGGCGCTGCTCCAGTACCACAGCTACTACGGCGATGCGTTCACGGTCGAGTGCCCGACCGGCTCGGGCCAGCAGATGACGCTCTACCAGGTCGCCGAGGAGATCGGCCGCCGGCTCGGCCGCGATCTTCCTGCGCGACGAGAGGGCCGCCGCCCGGTCTACGGGGGCACGCGAAGTTCCAGGATGACCCGCAATGGCGTGACCTCGTCCTGTTCTACGAGTACTTCCACGGCGACAACGGCGCGGGCCTCGGCGCCAGCCATCAGACGGGCTGGACCGGGGTCATCGCCCGCGGCCTGCACGTTTTCGCGACCATGACCGGGGAGCAGTTCGTCAGCACGACTGACCGGGTGATCCTCAAAGCGTCGGCTCGCGACCCCGAAGCGGTCGCCAACGCGACCCAGGCCTGAGGTGACGCCACCGGAGGGCCGTCCAGTCCCTCCGATGCGGCGCGGGGGGAAAGGGGGGGGGGGGGGGGGGGGGGGGGGGGGGGGGGGAGAAGATGGCGGCTGAGGTCGACCGCGGGCCGGTCGTTCGCGGGGCTCCGGCGGTCGGCGGCGAGCGAAGGGGGGCGTGGCGCTGCCTGGAGGGCGGCGCCCTGGATCACATCGCGGGCGTTCGCTCCCCGAGCCTGACGGGCTCGCCTTGCTCACTCGGGCTCGGTTTCGGACTCGTTCGCGCGGGCTTGCGCTTCGCCCAGTAGCAACACGAGCCCGGCCGCCACGGCAGTCGCCCCGATCCCGAGCAGGAACGTGTTCGACGTCGCGATCGAGAACGCCTCGTGGATCGCCCCGACGATGGCTGGCACATACGGCTCCACGACCGCGCGAGCTTCCGCCGGCACGGACGCCAGCAAGGCCGCACCAAGGTCGCCGACCCCGGTCAGGGGCGTCGAGACCGCCGCCGCGAGCCAGGGCCTGCCCGACCTCGGGCGGAACCCCGGCCGTCGCGATCCTGGCTAGGCACCTGGCTCGGCCTAGGGTGGTCGCGAAGATTGTCCCGGTGAGTGCCAGCCCCACCGTCCCACCGACCGATTGGAAGAACGTGAGGTTGCTGGTCGCCGCCCCGAGCTGCCGGGACCGGTGACGCTGTTCTGGACGACGAGCGGGAAGACCGCGAAGGTCGGGCCGACGCCAAGGCCGGTCACGAACATCCAGGCCCACAGGATCGGAAGCGGCGTGTCGGCGTGGAGGTGGGTGAGCATGAACAGGCCGGTCGATCATGGACGACGAGCGCACCAAAGATGAGCATCCGGTACCGGCCCGTACGGCTGACGATCTGACCTGACGCGACCGCGCTGAAGATGAGCCCGCCGAGGAGCGGCAGCATCTGGTAGCCCGACACCGTCGCGGACGAACCGGCCACGACCTGGAACCAGCGCGGCAGGAACACGACCGTCGCGAAGAACCCGGTCGCGGCGAGGAACACCGCCGCCACCGACACCGTGAACGAGCGATTCCGGAACAATTCGAGCGGCACGATCGGCTCGACGGCGGCGGCGATTCGACAAAGACGAAGGCGAGGAGGATCAAGGCGCCGACGCCGATGAGCCCGCCGACGAACGGGGTCGCTCCAGTCGGCCGTTCTGCTCGTTCGTCAGAGCCGACCAGGATCGGGACCAGCGCCGCGCTGAATAGTGCCGCGCCGAGGTAGTCGACTTCGGCCTGTTGCCGGCGGGGTGGTACTGCGGCAGGTTGCGCCACACGCCTGGCGAAGACCGCAGCACCGACCGGAAGATTGAAGAAGAACACGAACGGCCAGCCGATGGTGTCGGTGATCAGCCCGCCGATCGCGGGGCCGACGAGCACGGACAACCCGAAGACGGCGCCGAAGAGACCCTGGTAGCGACCGCGCTCCCAGTGCGTGAAGATGTCGCCGATGACCGCGAGCGCGATCGGGAAGAGCGCGCCCGGCACCGAGGCCCTGGACGCCGCGGGCGGCGACCAACTGCCACATCTCCTGTGACAGACCCGGCCAGAAGCGAACCGGCCATGAATAGGCCGATCCCGAAGAGGAAGACCGGCCGGCGGCCGAACAGGTCGGAGCTTGCCGTAGAGCGGACCGCTGATGGTCGAGGTGAGCAGGTAGGCCGTGAAGGCCCACGTGTAGAGGTCGTTGCCGCCGAGATCGGTGATGATTTGCGGGAAGCGCCGTCCCGACGACCGTCTGGTCGAGCGCGGCAAGGAAGACCCCGATCATCACGGCGCCGAGGATGCGCATGCGGACGGGGTGGGGAAGCTCGACCGGTGGACGATCCATCGATCCGATCCCTCGTCTCGCGTCGGTTGTGGGGACACCTGGGGACTCCTTCCGACTGCGGATGCCCCGATCCTACCGGACCGATTAGGCCAGTTTCGTTCCTAATGGCAGGCTATTCTTCGTCGGGTCGTGAGCACATCCGCGCGACTCCTTCGGCTGCTGTCCCTGCTCCAGACGCCGCGCGACTGGACCGGTTCGGAGCTGGCCGACCGCCTCGAGGTGAGCCAGCGGACCATCCGCAACGATCGATCGGCTGCGGGCGCTCGGCTACCCGGTGCACGCCACGCGGGAACCGTGGGCGGATATCGGCTCGAGGCCGGGGCGAGCCTGCCGCCGCTGCTGCTCGACGACGAGGAAGCGGTGGCGGTCGCGATCGGCCTGCGGACCGCGACCGGCGGTGCGGTGACCGGCATCGAGGAGACCTCCTTGCGGGCGCTCGCCAAGCTCGAGCAGGTGCTGCCGCCCCGGCTCCGCAGCCGCGTGAGCACGCTCCAGGCGGTCACCCTGCACGTCCGCCATCGAGGTGCCGGACCGACGGTCGACCCGAGGTCCTGACTGATCTCGCGCGCGTGTGCCGCGACCACAGCCGGCTCCGATTCGACTACTCCGAAGGCGGGGCGCCCCGACGCAGCGCCGGGTCGAGCCGTATCGGTCGTCAACTCCGGCCAGCGCTGGTATCTCGTTGCCTGGGACATCGACCGGGGGGACTGGCGGACCTTCCGCGTCGACAGGATGGTCCCCGGGATGTCGCCGGGGCCGCGGTTCACGCCGCGCCAGCTGTCGGACGCGGAGGTCGAGGAGTTGGTCACGCGTGGTGTGCCCGCCGACGAGCCGCCGCCACAGGCGCGGGTCACGGTCCACGCGCCGGCGGCCGCGACTGGCGGACCGGATCGGGCCGTGGATCGGCACCCTGACCGCGGTCGACGACTCGTCGTGCATCCTCGACACCGGCGCCGACAGCCTGGAGATGCTGGCCGTCTACCTCGGCCTCCTCGGCGTCGACTTCACCGTGAGCGAGCCGCCCGAGCTGGTCCAGCGGATCCAGGCCCTGGGCGAGCGGTACACGCGGGCGACCGGAGCAGCGCCGGCGACCCAGGAATCTGGAAATGGCTCGACCGACCCTCCTCCGGCCGGTGGCACCTGACGAACCGCTCTTGCGCCTACAGGGTCCCGCAACTAGACTAGTCTCAGACCAGATGGAGGGACGATGCGACGGATCGGCGCGTACGAGGCCAAGACCCATCTCCCACGGCTCCTCGATGAGGTCGCCGAGGGGGAGATCATCACGATCACCAAGCATGGGGTCGCGGTCGCGGTGCTGGGTCCTGCGGCCACCCAGGCTTCGATGACGCGTTCCGACGCCATCGCGGGGTTGCGGGCCTTTCGCCGAGATCACCGGCTTGATGGACTGACGATCCGCGAGCTCATCGACGAAGGTCGTCGCTAGGTGTTCGTGGTCGACGCATCGGTCACACTCGCCTGGTGCTTCTCCGACGAAGCATACGATGCCGCGGAGGATGCCCTGGGCAGACTCGAGCGCGACGAAGCGATCGCGCCCGCGATCTGGCCGCTCGAGGTCGCGAACGGCCTGCGGACCGCCGAGCGCCAAGGGCGGATGGACCTCGCCGATCTGCCACGCGTCCGCGACCTGCTGTTGTCGTTGCCCGTCCACGTCGAGGGAGTCGAGCTCCGGACTGCCCTGGGCGAGGTCACCGAGATCGCACGCGGCCTCGACCTGACCGCGTACGACGCCGCCTATCTGGCGCTGGCCGCCCGTCGGGGGCTCTCACTTGCAACCGTTGACGACCGGTTGCGACGGGCCGCTATCTCGGCGGGCGTCCCGCTCGTGGGGTGACGAACCGGTCCCGGTAAGCCGATACGATGCCTCCGCGGTGAACGGCCAACATCACCGGATCGAACCCCTACCGCACGGCCGTCCTGGTCAGGTAGTGCCGGCGCGTCGCCAGGTCGACGACCGGCCCGACCAGCTCGATGGTGGCGCAGAGCGGCAGGTCGTCGGACGACCGTCCGACGAAGAGGCTCACCCGCCCCGGCTCGATGACCCGTCGCAGGTCCGCGCCGGTGTAGGCGAACTGCTCCGCGTGGAGGGTGAACGCGACCGTCCGTCGCTCGCCCGGCGCGAGGTGGACGCGCCGGAAGCCGCGCAGCTCGCGGACCGGCCGCGCGACCGTCGCCTCCTCGTCGCGGACGTAGAGCTGCACGACCTCGTCGCCGGCCCGCTCGCCGACGTTGGCGACGTCGACCTCGACGCGTCACCTCGCCGTCGAGCGTCGGCACCGACCGGTCGATCAAGGCGCAGGTCGGACGAGCTCGAAGCACGTGTAGGACAGCCCGAAGCCGAACGGCCAGAGCGGGCTCGTCGGGCCGTCGACGTAGTCGCCCAGGGGGTTCGAGCGGCCGCCGGTCGGATGGTGGCGGTAGGTCGAGCGGGACCTGTCCGACATGCCGCGGCATCGTGACAGGGAGGCGTCCGCCGGCATCGACGGCTCCCGGTCAGGACGTCGGCGATCGCCTCCGGGCCCGCATCGCCGGGGACCCACGCCAGCAGGATCGCGGCGCAATGCGCGGCCGCCCACTCCAGCGCCAGCGGTCGGCCGCTGACGACGACCAGGACGACCGGCGTCCCGGTCGCGACGACGGCCTCGAGCAGCTCCTGCTGGCGCCGAAGAGCCCGAGGTCGCGGCGGTCGCGGAACTCGCCGGTCGTCGAGTCGGCGGTCAGCCCGGATCGTTCGCCGACCACGACGATCGCGACGTCGGCATCCGGCGGGCGATCTCGACCGCTTCGGCGATCTCCGCGTCGGATCCCGTCGTGGAGGCCGGTCCCGCGCGCATGGAGGACCTCGCAGCCGGCGAGCCGCGCCCGAAGCGCGTCCAGGACGGTCGGGCGTCCGGCGAGCTCGTCCTCGACGGCGACGGACGCGCCCTCGGCGATGATCCCGAACGCCTGGCTTCCGCTCCGGCGCGTCTGGACCAGCGTCTCGACGTGGACCAGGTGGCTGTAGTCGCCGAGGAACTCGCGCGGGCTGTCCGCGACCGGGCCGATGACCGCGATCCGCCGGAGCGACGGGCGCGAGCGGCAGGACCCCGTCGTTGACGACGAGGACCATCGATCGCCGCGCCAGCTCGAGGCCGACCTGCGCCTCGTCGGCGGCCAGCCCGGCCAGCTCGCGCCTCGGTCGGCTCGTCGCGGTACGGGCGCTCGAACAGGCCCAGCCGGAACTTCATCCGCAGGATCCGGCCGACGGCCTCGTCGAGCAGCGCCTCGTCGACCCGCCCGGCGTCGAGGGCGGCCCGGAGCGGCCCGGCGTAGGCCGACAGCCGCGGCAGCTCGAGGTCGACGCCGGCCTCGAGCGCCAGCGCCGCGACGACCGCCGGGTCGTCGGTCAGCCGGTGGGCGGTCTGGAGCATCTCGATGCCCGGCGTAGTCGGAGACGACGATGCCGTCGAAGCCCCAGCGGTCGCGCAGGATCGTCCGTGAGCAGCTCGCGCGAGGCATGGCAGGGGACCCCGTCCACGTCGCAGTAGGCCGGCATCACGCTGGCCAGCCCGCGCCTCGACCACCGCCGCCTCGAACGGGAAGAGCTGCTCGTCGCGCAGCTCGCGCGGACCGAGGTGCGCGGGCGCCTGGTTGAGGCCGCCTTCGGCCAGCCCGTGGCCGACCATGTGCTTGCCGGTGGCCAGCACGCCCGTCGCCGAGATCGGGTCCCTGGAGGCCGCGGATGTAGGCCGAGCCGAGCTCGGCGGCGAGGTACGGGTCCTCGCCGTAGGTCTCCTCGATCCGGCCCCAGCGCGGGTCGCGCGCGATGTCGAGGACCGGGCGCGAGGGCGTGGCGCGCCCCGGTCGCCAGCATCCGCCGGCGGATCGTGCCGGCCACGCCTGCCGACGAGGTCGGGGTCGAACGTCGCGGCCGCGCCGATCGACTGCTGGAAGCACGGCGCGTCCAGCGCGAGCAGGCCGTGGAGGCACTCCTCGTGGATGATCGCCGGGATCCCGAGGCGCGTCTCCTCGACCAGGAAGCGCTGGATCGCGTTGGCCGCGCGGGCCACCTCGCGGGCGCGCAGGTTGGTCGAGCCGGCCAGGCGGGTGATCTGGCCGATGCCGTCGCCCGCCAGCGCCCGCAGCCGGTCCGGATCGGGCCCGTCGCTCGCCGACGACCTCGAATGCCCAGACGGCGCTCAGCTGGGCGATCTTCTCGTCGCGGGTCATCCGGGCGACGAGGTCGGCCACGCGTGTCGACGTGGACAGGCCGGCGTCGCGGTAGGGCGGCGCCGCGGTCGTCATCCCTTCACCGATCCCTGCGTCAGGCCGCCGACCAGCTGGCGCTCGGCGAAGAGGTAGAAGACGAGCGCCGGGATGAGGGCGAGGGTCGTGTAGGCGAGGATCCGCGCGGTGTCGGTCGTGTACTGGGTCGAGAAGTTGGTCACGCCCAGCGGAAGCGTCCAGTTCGACTCGTTGGACAGCATCACCAGCGGCAGCAGGAACTGGTTCCACGAGGCGACGATGGCCAGCACCGCCGACCGTCGCGAGGACCGGCCGCGACAGCGGCAGCAGGATCCGCCAGAAGAAGCCGAACGACCCGCAGCCGTCGATCGACGCGGCGTCCTCGAGCTCGTTCGGGATGCTCCGGAAGAAGGGCCGCAGGATGACGATCGTCAGCGGCAGGCCGAAGGCCGCCTCGGGCAGGGCGATCCCGAGCGGGTTGTCGAGCAGCCCGAGGTCGCGGACGAGGATGAACAGCGGCAGGATCGCGACGGCCGCCGGGAACAGCAGGCCCAGCGTGAACAGCGTGTACAGGACCTCGCGGCCGGGGAAGGCCCGGCGGGCGAAGACGAACGCCGCGAGGGCCGCGAAGAGGACGACCAGGACCGTCGACAGGGCCGCGATGATCGTGCTGTTGGCCAGCTGGCGCCAGAAGCTCGGCGAGGTCAGCGTGTCCGTGTAGTTCGAGGTGACCCACGGGTTCGGGAGCCCGACCGGGTCGTTCGCGAGCTGGGCCGGGTCCTTGAAGCCGCCCAGGACCGCGTAGCGCGACCGGCACGATGATGACGCGCGGCCACGAGCAGGAGGAGGCCGTAGCGCACGATCGCCGAGGCGAGGCGAGCGCAGCCGGATGGCGGTCGGGACCGGCGGCGCGGGCTGCCGCGGTCATCGGCCGCGTCGCGGTCTCCGTCGTCGGCGCGGAGACGGGCGTCGCCATCGCTACTCGCCTCCGGTCGTCATGGCGCCCTCGATGTCCCGACGGAGCACCCAGCGCTGGTAGGCCAGGGCGAGGACGAGGGCGAAGACGAACAGGATCACGGCGACCGCGCTGCCGTAGCCCGAGCTGGAAGCGCTTGAAGCCCCAGTCGAACATGTACGTCGCCATCGTGTTCGAGGCGTTCACCGGGCCGCCGCCGGTGGTGACCCAGATGAGGTCGAACAGCTGCAGGGCGCCGATGATCGACAGGAAGACCGACACGCGAAGGGTCGGCCCGAGCAGCGGCAGGGTCACGTAGCGGATCGCCTGGCGCCGCGTGGCGCCGTCGATCGCCGCGGCTTCCTCGAGCTCGTGCGGGATGCCCTGCAGGCCGGCCAGCAGCAGGATCATGTGGAAGCCGAAGTACTTCCACGAGATGACGAAGAACATCGCCAGCATGACCGTGCTCGGGTCCGCCAGCCACGGCTGGTAGAGCGAGCCGAGGCCGACCGCGTGGAGCAGGCCCTCGGCCAGTCCGCTCGGCTGCAGGAGCAGGCTCCAGACGACACCGGTGATGACCTCCGCGATGACATACGGGGCGAAGAAGACGAGCCGCAGGATCGTGCGGCCCCGGAACCGGCGGCTGAGCATCAGCGCCAGCCCGAGCGCGAACGGGATCTGGACGATGAGCGACAGGACGATGATCAGGACGTTGTGCTGGACGGCGCCCTGGAAGACCGGCTCTGCCAGCGCGCGCTGGTAGTTGGCGAGGCCGACGAAGTCGGTCAGCGGTGTCAGGCCGTTCCACTTGAAGAAGCTGTAGTGGACCGCCTGGACGATCGGGAAGAGGACGAAGATCGCGTACAGGACCAGCGCGGGCAGCAGGAACAGGGCGATCGCCGTGCGCCTGCCGGGGCCGCGCCGGGCGCGCCTCGTGCGAGTCGGCGCCGATCATCGTCGTCACGTGAGCACCGACGATACCGAACGGGCCGGCGCGGCGGCCGGCCCGTTCGACCTTCGCTGGTTCGTCGCGACTACTGGGTCTTGGCGGCCGTCGCGATCGCCGACGCGACCGACTCGGGCGTGCCCGAGCCGGCGTACAGGGTGGCGACCGCATCGTTGATGGACCCGCCAAGCGCCGGGGTGGTCGCCTGGTCGAGATAGAGCTGGACGAAGTTGGCCTTGGCGCGAGCCGCCAGGACCGACGTCAGCTGCGGATCGGTGACCGACGACTCGGTCCCGACGGTGGTCGGCAGGATGCCGGTGTTGAGGGCGCCCCACCGGTTGGCCGCGTCCTTGCTGACGAGGAAGTGGAGGAAGTCGACCGTCTCGGGCGGCGCGTCCTTGCCGACCGCGAAGCCGTTGCCGCCGCCGAGCCCGTCGGTCGGCGTCACCGGCGCGCCGGTCACGGCCGGGAACGGGAACCAGCCGAGGTTGTCGCCCATGCCCTTCTTGTCGGCGGAGTTGGCGCATGACCGTGCCGGGCAGCCACTGGCCCATCAGCTGGATCGCGCCATCGCCCTTGGCCATGGCCGCGGCGCCGCTGCCCGCGCCGTCCCACGGCGCCGCGAGGAAGCCCTGCTGGAATGGCTTGAGGTCGATCAGCTTCTTGAAGTCCGCGCCCGCCTTGACGAAGCACGGGTCGGACCAGTCACCGGTCGTGACGGCCTTGTCCATGCCGGCCTTGCCGCATTCGCGGACCGCGAGGTACGCCCAGTAGAAGGCGCCGGTCCAGGTGTCCTTGCCGGCCAGGGCGAACGGGGTCACGCCCGCGGTCTTGAGCTTCCCGACGTCGGCCAGGAGGTCGTCCCAGGTGGCCGGCGGCGCGGTGATCCCGGCCTTGGCGAACTGGGCCTTGTTGTACCAGAAGCCGACCATGCCGAGGTCGAACGGGATGCCGTACTGCTTGCCGTCGACCTGGTACATGCCCATGGCGCCGGGGTTGATCTCGCTCGCCCACGACGACACGTCGGCGGAGATGTCCTTGACGAGGCCGGCCTTCTGCTGCTCGCGCAGCCCGCCGCCGCCCCACGACTGGAACAGGTCCGGCGGGGTGCCCGCCTGGAGGAGCGTCGTCAGCTTGGTCTTGAACGCCTCGTTCTCGAGGACGGTGAGGTTGACCTTACGTTCGGGATGGGCGGCCATGTACTCGTCGGCCAGCGTCTGCCACAGGGTCTTGCCCGGGTCGTTGTTCTGGATGTGGTACCAGTCGATCGTCGACTGCGGCCGACGACGGTGACGGCGCGGCGGCCGACGGTGCCGCGGACGCCGGTGCGGCCGACGGCCGCAGCGGCGGACGGAGCGCTCGAGGCGCCTCCGCTCGAACAGGCAGCGAACACGACGGCCGCGGTCGCGAACAGGATCGCGGCACCTCGACGGGACATCATTGACCTGGCCTCCTGTGTCTTCGCCGGTGATGGGCACCAGTGGGGTCCTACCGGAGCGGGGCGGCGATGCCCGACGGCTCGTCCGATCGACGAACCGAGCGGGCGTGACGCCTGGAACGACGGCGTCGGGTCTGGATGCCGGGACGGGCGGTGCGGCGACGATCTGATCGTCGGGCCGCTCCGACCGGGTCAGGGTCGCGGCCGGTGATGACGGTGTCCGTCGTCCCGCCAACGGAGGAGCAGTCGGCGGGACGAGTGATCGACGGGTCATCGATGTTGGCGTTTCGCGCTCGAGCGTCCTCCTGTCGCGTCGAAAGTTGCGAAACGTTGTCCGAATGGTTTCGGTGGCCGCATCGTAGTCACGACCGCTGCCACGTCAATCCCCGACGCGTGACCGCGGGATGCTCCCTGCGAGGCGGACCACGGCATGTCCCGCCAGCCGCGACGTGCGTCCGAAACTTTCGAAAGCCCGTCCGAGTCGCTACACTGGCCGCCATGAGCTCCACGATCGCGCCAAGGGTCGCCGGTCCCGCAACGGCACGACCATCGCGTTCATCGCCGCGCAGGCCGGCGTGTCGGTCCCGACGGTCTCGAAGGTCATCAACGGCCGGTCGGACGTGGCGCCCGAGACGCGGAAGCGGGTGGAGGCGGCCATCCGTGAGCACGGCTACCGGCGGGCCGGTCGCGAGCAGCGGGTCGCGCCCATCCTGGAGCTGATCTTCCACGAGCTCGACAGCGAGTGGGCGCTCGAGATCGTCCGGGGCGTGGAGCGCGTCGCCGGGCGCCATCACCTGTCGGTCGTCCTGTCGGAGATGCAGGGCCGCCGGACCCCGGGTCGCGGCTGGATCGAGAGCGTCCTGGCCCGGCGACCGACCGGCGTCATCGCGGTCTTCTCCGACCTCAGCGAGACGATGCGCCACCAGCTCCGGACGCGGGGCATCCCGTTCGTGATCGTCGACCCGACCGGCGAGCTGGCCCACGACACGCCGTCGGTCGGGGCCACGAACTGGAACGGGGGCCTGACGGCGACGCGTCACCTCCTCGCGCCTCGGTCACACGCGGATCGCGGTCGATCGGCGGGCCGGAGGACATCCTGTGCAGCCGCGCTCGGGTCGACGGGTTCCGGGCGGCGATGGACGCGGCCGGCGTGGCGATCGATCCCGAACTCGTCAGTCACGGCCGGTTCCACGTCGAGGAGGGCATCGATCGCGGCGCGCATCCTGCTGCGGATGCCCGATCCGCCGACGGCGATCATGACCGGCGACGATCTCCAGGCGCTGGGCGTCTACCAGGTCGCCCGCGAGCTCCGGCTGCACATCCCGGAAGACCTCAGCGTCGTCGGGTTCGACGACCTGCCCGTCGCCCGGTGGGTCGGTCCGCCCCTCACCACGATCCGCCAGCCGCTGGTCGAGATGGCCGAGACGGCGGCCGAGCTCGTCCTGGCGATCGCCCGCGGCGAACGGCCGCCAGCAGGCCCGCGTCGAGCTGTCCACCGAGCTCATCGTCCGCGAAAGCACCGCCCCGCCGAGCCACCGATTCCCGGGCTGAGGCGTTCGCGCAGGAGGGATCGCATCGAGCAGGTCGGCCCATCACGGTGTCGTGACCTGGATGAGCTGGAGGGTGGGGGATGGTGACAGGTGGTGCTGCTGCAGGGAGGGGGATCGGCGCTTCGTTGATCACATCAGGCTCGGGGCCGTTGTGCGCGTTGACCATCGGAACGACGTTGTGACGGGAGGTGATGTCGTGATCGCTCGAACATGGCGCGGAGCCGTGCGCGCTGAAGACGCCGAGGAATATGCGGCGTACATCCGCGGGACCGGTTTGCGGGAGTACGCGGCAACGCCCGGGCAATCGAGGCGCATACCTCCTGTACGGCCGCGAGGATGACCGAGCCGAGGTGCTCACGATCTCCTTCTGGGACTCGCTGAACAGCATCAGAGACTTTGCCGGCGAGGAGGTCGAACGAGCGGTCTTCTACCCCGAGGACGAGCGTTTCCTTATCGAGCGCGACCTCGTGGCCCATCACTGGGTGCTCGCTGGGATGGCTGAGCCGCCTCTGCCGGACTAATGAGGTACGCGCTCATCTAAAAGTGAGCTCGGGCTGTACACGTACAACGTGGGCGCGGTGCTTTACGACGGCTACGCCGTGACGGTTGGGTATTTGGGCTATCGGTCGGGCTTTATGTGCGCTCGCTTGGCGTGCTTCTGGTGATATTGGGCGGCGCGTGCCTGACGCAACGCATTCACGACGGTCCACGGCCGACGAGCTCACGGCTCGTCACACCTACCCGATCCTCACGGGTCAGATGGCAAGACTCTCGAGATATCGAAGGCCGGTCGCGATGTCGACCAGGGCGTCCTGCGGATCGTCCTGTTCGACGATGTACCACTCGACGCCGACATCACGGCCGGCCTCGATGATCTCGGGGAACGGCAGGGTTCCCTCGCCGGGTGGCGCGTCGTGCGGGACCGACCCCGCTGCTCGATCCTTCATGTGGAGAAGCCGGACACGGCCCTTCGTGGCCCGGACCTCGGCCACCGGATCGCGGCCTCCGACCGACGCCCAATAGAGGTCGAGCTCGATCTCGACGTCGGCCGGCAGCTCGGCGAGCAGGATGTCCCAGATGGGCGTCCCGTCGAGCGGCTCGAACTCGAAGGCGTGGTTGTGGTAGCCGAGCCGGATGCCACGTTCGGCGAAGGTCGGCGCGAAGGTGCCCAGCTCCGCGGCGAAGCGCCGGACGTCGTCGGCGGTCTGGCGGTCGGACTCCGGGATCGACGGCACGATGACCCGGGGACAACCGAGCGCGGTCAGGCGGTCGGCGACGGCCGCGGCGTTCGCGCGGAGATGGCTCGATCCCCTCATGTGCCGCGATCGCGCGCAGCCCGGTCTCATCGAGGAGGCGAGCGAGCTCGCCCGGAGGCGTCTCCGGCAGACCCGCGATCTCGACCGCTCGGTAGCCGGCGGCGGCGACGGCTCGGAGGGTCCCGGGGAGATCGGTCGCCGCGAGGTGACGGACCGTGTAGAGCTGGAGCGCGATCTGGTCCCGGCGCATGGCGTGACGATAGGTCATCGTCCGTCGTTCGGAACGGTCGTTCGGACGACCCCGCCGATGTCGTAGCCTCTGGGCGTGACCCCACACGGCATCGGCATCGTCGGGACCGGCAACATCGCGGCCGGCTACGCCCGTGACATCCGCGACGCACCCTGAGATCCGCCTGGTCGCTGCCACCGATCTCGACGCGGCCCGGGCCAGCGCCTTCGCCCGGAAGCACCGCATCCGCGCCCACGAGACCCTCGACGACCTTCTTGCCGACGATGAGATCGACATCGTCCTCAACCTGACCGTCCATCAGGCGCACTTCGAGGTCACCAGGCGAGCCCTGGAGGCGGGCCGGCACGTCTACAGCGAGAAGCCCCTCGCCCTGCGGGCGAGCGAGGCGCGCGAGCTGGTGTCCCTCGCGGCCGCGCGGGGAGTCCGGCTCGGCGGATCGCCTTCGACCTTCCTGGGCGAGGCCCAGCAGACCGCCGCCCGACTGATCCGGGACGGCCGCCTCGGCACGGTGCGGGCGATCTACGCGGAGGTCAACTGGGGGCGCATCGAGACGTGGCACCCGGCACCGCCTCCGTTCTTCGAGGTCGGCGCCCTGGTCGACGTCGGCGTCTACCCGCTCACCCTCGTGACGACGATGCTGGGCCCCGCCAAGTCAGTGCGGGCGTGGGGCTGGGATCTCATGCCCGAGCGGACGACGGTGACCGGGGAGCCGTTCCGGATCGGGAGCCCGGACCTGGTCGTGGCCGCCATCGAGCTCGCCAGCGGACCGATCGTCCGCCTGACGGCGAGCTTCTACGTCGGCCGGCCGGCCAGGGCGAGGGGCGGCCTCGAGTTCCACGGCGACGACGCGTCGCTCGCGCTGTCGAGCTTCCAGGACTTCAACGCGACGGTCGAGGTCGGGCCGTACGGTGGGAAGTTCAAGCGGGTGCAGCCGGTTCGGCCACCGTTCCGTGGAACGGCGTGGGCGCGCGGAGTGGCCGAGATGGCGGCCGCCATCGACGAAGGCCGGCCGCATCGGGCGAGCGGTGAGCAGGCGGCCCACGTCGTGGAGATCCTCGAGGCCGCCGCGACGTCGATGGCCGACGGTGGCCGCCCGGTCGCGATCACGTCGTCGATCGAGCCGCCGCCGCTGATGCCGTGGGCCGAGGACGTGCCGGTCGGCTGATCGGTCGGCGCCGGGCGCCGGATCGGCGGGGCGCTGACGGCGGCGAGCGCCCGTCGGGCCCGTAGCGCGTTCCGCCCTGTCGGGTCGCTGTCGGGCGCCGTCACCGTCCGTCGGGCAGTGGTCAGCGTCCGCCGAGGTACGTCTCGCGGAGGACGCTCGTCTCGGTCGCCATCTCGTCGAGCCGGTTCTTGACCACGTCGCCGATGCTGATGATCCCGGCCAGGCGGCCGTTGACCATGACCGGCAGATGGCGGATGCGGTGCCGGGTCATCAGCTCCATGACCGACTTGACCGGGTCGGTCGGGGAGCAGGTCATGACCTCGGTGCTCATGATCTCGGAGACCGGCTGCTGGAGGACCCGAGCGCCGACCCGGGCGAGCGCCCGGACCACGTCGCGCTCCGACACGATGCCGTCGAGGTGGTAGCCGTCGTCGCTCACGACCATGGCGCCGATGCCCTCGTCGCGGAGCCCTCGAAGCAGGTCGACGACGGTCGCGTCCGGCTTGATGGTCGCCACCCTCGTGCCCTTTGCCCGCAGGATCCCCTCGACACCCATCGTTCACCTCCAGATGCGCCGATGGTACGCCGGAGCGCGATCGCGGACCGCGGGCGTCGCGCACGACAGGCCTCACGCGGCCGGGTCACGCCGAAGGCAGGAACGTCTTCTGGCGCTCGAATTCGTCGACGTCGCGCCGCGCCGCAGCGAATGCCGCTGCAGTGGCCGGATCGTCAAGCCGTTCCTCGACGATCTCCGCCTCCTCAGCCGGCCGAACCCTCCAGCCATGGCGGAAGACGAGGTCGCCGCCGATCCAGGCGCCGACGCCGATCGCCGCGGCGGCCGCCACCAGGAGCCCGAGCCGTTGCCGGCGGGCGGGAACGGCGCCCACGACGGCCAGAGTCGCGATCGAGTTGACGATGCCGTGGATCGTCGCCGGCGTCCGCGCCGGGTGCTCCGCCGGGATCGTCAGCCAGTCGATCCAGCCGACGGTCGCCGCCGCCACGCCCGTCGCCGCGGCTGACGCGGTGACGAGGTCTCCCAGCCGGGGATCGCCGAGCATCTGGCTCCGGGTTCGATCCAGGAGCTCGGTCGCCAGCGCGAGCGGATCAGGATGACCGGAGCGTCCGACAGGATCGCATGGACCGGATGGCCGTGGACGACCGGGTGCTTCGGAAGGTCCATCGGACGTCCTCCTATCGGCTCCCGCCAGCGCCGCGCTGGGCCGCGCGGCGTCCCGCGACGGCAGCGTACAGCGCCTCGTATCCGGAAACGCATGCGTCCAGGCCGAGATTCTCGATGGCATGCCGGCGACACTGCCGCCGGTCGATCGTGCCGGCCGCATGGACGGCCTCGGCGGCACCGCGGACGTCCCCGGGCTCCACCAGGATGCCAGTCACCCCGTCGCGAATGACCTCGCCGAGGGCGCCCCGCGCGAAAGCCACGACCGGCGTACCGGCCGCCTGGGCCTCGGCCGCGACCAGTCCGAACGATTCGTCGGCAGCGGTCGGACAGAGCACGACGCGGGCAGACGCGAACCGTCGCCACAACTCGCTTCGGGGAATGGCCTCATGGAACGTGACGTCCGGATCCCCCTCGTGTCGGAGCCGGATGGCTCGCGCGTAGTCCTCGTCGTAGGCCGTCCCGTACAACTCGATCGGCTCCCTGGCCAACCGGGCGATCTCGATCGCCTCTGCCGCGCCCTTGTCGGCGCTGAACCTGCCGGCGAAGACGAGACCCCGGCCGGGTCGATCGCTCCAGGGGATCCGGTCGACCGGGACGCCGTCGCGGATGACCCGATCGAACCGGACGAAGCGGCCGCCACGCGCGTTCCTGCGCGGCCGAGACGCCGACCACGACGGCCGGCTCCGGGGCCGCCTGGGCCTCCCGGAGGGCTTTGGCCGCCTCGGGTTCCGGTGGCAGGTGGATCGTGTGCACGACGGGGGCGCGCCCGGCCCGAGGGCGGCGCAGCGCCGCCGGGTCGAATCCATGGCTGTGCACGACGTCGTACGCGCCGCGCGGCGACCATCGCGAAGACCTGGTCGTAGGCCTCGTCCAGCGCCGGAAGGCTGCGACGTGGCTCGCCGATGCGGAGGAGCGCGCCGGACAGGAGCTCCGACCGGACGCCTGTTTCCACGATGTGCGCCCCGTCGATCACCGAGCCCGATGCCGCATAGACATCTACCGCATGGCCCCGGCGGGTCAACTCGACAGCGAGATCGGCCAGGATCGCCTGCGAACCACCCTGCTGCGGTTCCGAGATCGTCGTCACCAGAGGCGCGACGATCGCGATCCTTAGCCGCGGGACCGGCTGGTCGTCGACCACGACAGTCGCGCTGAGTGGATCGGCGAAATCATGGTGTCGTCACGAACGTCGAGCCCTTGCGCGGATTTGTCGCCGCGAAGATCGCCATCGAGCCAACAGTCTCGAGTCTCACCCGTTCGAACGATGCCCCGAGGATCTCGCCAAGCCCGTCCTGGGTGTCCCCCATGTTGTCGAAGGTGCCCCGCCGGTTCAGGGCGTGAAGCACGCTCCGTGACAACCTGGTCTGTCGCCCGGAGGTCCCGAGGATCGATGAGCCGAAGAGGACGCCTGTCGGTGCGAGAACCGCGGCCACGTGGGCGACGGCATCGGCTTTCCGTGAGAGCGGCCCCGGTAAGCAATGGATCACGCCGTTCAGCGCGGCGGAGTCGAACGGCCCGTCGACGGGAAGCGGTTTGCAGACGTCCGCCTCGACGCCCGTGATGCTCAGCCGGCGCAGGCGCCGGGAGGCGTATTCGAGGACGTGCGCATTCGGGTCGAGGAGGGTGACCGGGCTGCCCTCAGGCAGGCCGGCTCGTTCGAGGAAGTATCCAGTCCCCGGACCAACGTCCAGGTGCAGAGGGCGAACGTGTCGCCGGTAGAGCCCCACCAGTCGAGTCGTCGGGCACCGCCAGATGACCCGGGTGAAGAAGCCGAGGATCACGGGGTCGTAGACCTTGAGGAAGAACGGGGTGTACTCGCTCTGGCCCGCGTAGGCGGGATCGTCACGCTCCATCGCGCTCGAGCCGCCCCTCCATCGCGATCAGGCCAATCGAATGGGCGGATGATGGACTCGCTGCCGGGCGAGGTCAACGCCGACAGATGGCGGTGCCCAGAATGGCGCCTCCGACCAACGGCACCGCATGGACAGCGCAAGGCCGCCCTCCGTGACCGGAGAGCGGCCTCGACGCGGAGTTGGTCACCGAGCCGGCGGCGACTCGAGGTGCTTCACCGTCTTGACGATGACTGCGACCGCTGCGACGAGGCACATCACCGAGGCTCCAGCGAACACCCACCAGAGCGATGCAAAGCGCTCCGCGATCAGGGCGTCGTTCGCGGAGACCGCAACGTGGTACTGCTGAGCGATCGGGACGGCGAGCGGGAAGGCGATGGCAAGAGCGCCGAACGTGGTTGCGCCGACGATGAGTCCGAAGACGGTCGAGCCGGCCAGGATGGCGATCGCGACGGTCACGGCGGCTCCGTGGCGGGCTGACTTCGGCGCCGGGGTTCGGATGGCCTGAGAGATGGTCACGTTAGTTACTCCTTCGAAGTTGAGGGCTGTCCGGGTTCAGCTCGAGGCTGCCACCCGAATGGTCTGGATGAAGCGGTTCAGAGGTCCATGTCGGCCAGGCGTCGCCGTCCGAGCGCGAACAGCACGGCCATGCCGATCGCCCAGGCAACGGGCGTGACGATCGAGATCTGTCCTCCGGTCGAGACGTCGACGACCCAGCCGAAGATCGATGTCGGGAAGAACGGAGTCACTGCGGGGACGATGCCGCCCACGATCGAGGGCAGGATGAAAAGGAAGAGCCCGATGGCGCCGACTGCCGCCTGGTTGGACACGAAGGTGCTCGCGACGAGGGTGATGCCGACGAACATCGCCGGCACCGTGACGACGGCGAGGAACAGGGCCAGGACCACCCGCACGTCGGGCGCGCCGTAGAGGAACGTCACGAGCCCGGCCGTGATCGCGATGGGGATGACGAAGGCCGCGATCCACAGCACGACCGTGGCGGTGAGCCATTTGCTCACCAGCACGCTCGTTCGGGAGACCGGCTTGGAGATGGTCCACGCGAGCGTGCCGCTGTCGCGTTCGGCGATGAGCAGGCTCATCGTCGCGAAGATGACGGCGAGCACGCCGAACTGTGTCGCGATGCCGGCCAGGAGATTGTCGTTCGGCAGGACGGAGAAGACCTTCGCGGGGCCGTCGCCGGCCTCGGCCGGGAAGCTGTTGAGGGACCCACTGGTTGATCGCAGCATTCGCGGCGCCCAGGACGACGACCGCGGTGGTCGCCACCGCGACGATCCAGGTGCGCTTGCCATGGCCCCAGTCGAGGAAGTCCTTGCGGACGAGGTTGCGGAGCCCGAGCAGCCTGCCCGAGCCCGGGCGGCTGTGCGTGCGCTCGAAGGCGTCGACGGTCGTTGCGTTCATGCTGCCTGCTCCTTGGAGTCGATGAGGCGAAGGAAGACGTCCTCGAGATCGGCGCGCACGGGTGCGGCCGAAACGAGGGTGAGGTCGTGGTCGACGGCGTAGCGGGTGATCGCGCGCTGCACGATCTCGGTGGTCCCGGGTCGGGTCTCGACGCCGTACGTCGTTTCGTTCCCGGTCCGCGACTCGAGCTCGACCGAGGCGACGCCCGGCAGCGCGGCGAGCCCGGCGGCCGTGGATTCGGTCACGCCGCGGACGACGACCGCGAGGCGGTCGGGGCTGAGGCTGCGCAGGAGATCCTGGGTCGGTGCCGCGCGGACGAGCTTGCCGTGGTCGAGGATCGCGACGTGATCGGAGACCCGCTGCACGTCGTCGAGGATGTGGGTCGAATAGAAGATCGTGGTGTCGCCACGGAGGCGCTCCATGATCTCGAGGACGTCGCGGCGCCCGACGGGGTCGAGCGCGCTCGCCGGCTCGTCGAGCAGGAGCAATCGCGGCCGGCCGATGAGGGCCTGGGCGATCCCCAGCCGCTGGCGCATCCCACCGGAGTAGGTGCCCGTCGGCCGATGTGCCGCGTCGGTGATCCCCGTCAGCGCGAGGGCGTCGTCGATGCGACGCTCGATCGGGTCGGAGACCCAGGGATAGAAGCCGGCGACGTAGCGAAGGGTCTCGCGCCCGGACATCCACGAGTAGAACCGTGGCTCCTGGCCGAGATAGCCGATGGCTCGCTTGTATTCGTCGCCGGCGCTGAGCGGGACGCCGGCGACGGTCGCGGTGCCGCTGGTCGGTCGCGTGAGGCCGGCGAGGATCTTGATCGCAGTGGTCTTGCCCGCGCCGTTGGCGCCGAGGAAGCCGTAGATCGAACCGGCGGGGACGTCCAGGTTGAGACCGTCAAGCGCGGTCACCCCCGGGTACTGCTTGCTCAGGTCGGTGGTGGTGATGGCAGATGGCATCCAAGCCTCCAGGGTGGTCGGGTCGGGACCTCTTGGTCCAGGCCCACACCATCGGCCCTGGTGCTCGCGGCGCCATCCGTACGAACACGTACCGTGTCACCGGTTTCTCCCGCTCGCGTGCGCGGGCCGGCGGAGGCGACTCAGCCGGGCGCAGTGACCTGGCTGGCCGCGATCCATCGCGCGACCTGCAGCCGGGAATCGACACCGAGCTTGTTGAAGATGCTCGCGAGGTGGCTCTCGACCGTGCGCTCGGAGATGAACAGGCTCCCGGCGACCTGGGCGTTCGTCGCACCCTCGGCGACGAGTGACGCGACCTCCATCTCGCGGCGCGAGAGCGGCCCGGCCAGCCGCGCAGCTTTCACTCGCGGTCGGGCGCGGCTGCGCGACCTCGACCTCGCGGGCGTAGTCGACCACCTCGTCGCGCGTCATCGCCAGCCCGAGCGCGTAGGCCGCCTCGAATGCACGATCACCGATCGCGAGGCGCGCTGCCTCCGCCGCCTGCCGGTTCGGTTCGCGGAACGGCTCCATGAGCGAGGACGGGATCGACTGGAAGATCGCCTCCGAGCCGCCGAGCAGCGTGGCCGTCCGTTGCGGTCTCGTCGCGCTGCATCTCGATCGTCGCGAACAGGGCGATGGTGTGCGCCATGCCGATCCGGTCGTCGAGGTCGCGCTCCAGACGGACGGACTCCTTTGCGGATGTTGCGGCGTCGTCGAGATCGCCTCGCCCGAGGCTCGCCCCGGCCAGGAGCTGGTAGGCGATGCCGCGCTCCCAGGTCTCGCCGAGGCTCTCGCTGAGCTGCACCGCCTCCCGGCCGGTCGAGATCGCGGCGTCGAGGTCCCCGACGCCGAGGAACGCGTAGCCGCGCACCACCGTGGCGTGCAAGGTCGGGCCTGGCAGTCGCATCGAGCGGGCGAGCGCAAGGGCCTCGTCGGCGAGCACGACGGAGTCGGCGGCCCGGCCGGAGACCCATTCGACCGACGCGAGGAACGTGAGCGAACGGGCGACGACGTCGGGGTCCGCCGTCTCGCGACCGATCCTGACCGCCTCGTCGAACCCGGCCGCGGCAAGGGTGTACTCGTTCTGGATGAATGCCAGGATCGCGTTCGTCAGGATCGCGCGAGCGCGCGTGCGGGCCGGGAGTCCGCCCGCCGCCACACCCTGCAGGAGCTGGTCGAAGACCCGGCGAACGTCGCCCGACCGGCCCCTGCGCGAACCAGTAGACCCAGAGGTCGGTGCAGATGGCGATCCCCGACTCGGCCTCGGCGGGGTCCTCGAGGCAGAAGCCGATGGCCGCCCACACGTTCGCTCGTTCCGCCTTGACGCGCCTGAACGTCTCCGCCTGACGAGCGTCGCCGGCCCCCGCCACGGCCGCGAGGCCGACGACCCAATCCCGGTGACGGGAACGCAGGTCCATGTTCCATCCCCTGGTCCTGGAGCCGCTCCCGACCGAACTGGCGGAGCGGCTCGAGAAGCCGGAACCGAGGGCCTCGCGCGTCGTCGCGTCGCTTGACGACGGACTTCTCCACGAGGCTCCCGACGAGCTGGGCGATGGACTCCTCGGGGAACCGGTCGTCGGCGCAGACCGCCGAGACGGCGTCGAGCTCGAACCCGCCGACGAAGACGGACAAGCGCGCCCACAGCAGGCGCTCGGCGTCGCTCAGCAGCCGATAGCTCCAGTCGATCGCGGCGTCGAGCGTCTGCTGCCGCGGGGAGGCGCTCCGGTCGCCGGTCCCGAGGGCGGCGATCCGGGCGGTGAGCCCCTGGTCGAGCGCCTCGAGGCCGAGCGCCTTCAGGCGGACCGCCGCGAGCTCGAGCGCAAGGGCGATGCCATCGAGGTGCGAGCAGATGCTGAGGACCGCGGCGGCGTTCGCCTCGTCGAGCGCGAAGCCGTGCTGGACGGCCGCGGCGCGCTCGACGAAGAGCGCGACCGCGTCGGAGCGGATGATGGTCGCCAGCGGGGCGTCAGCGCTCGTCCGGCAGCGAGAGCGTGGGAACGTCGACGACGACCTCACCGGTCACGCCGAGCGCCTGCCTGCTCGTGGCAAGGATCCGCAGACCCGGGCAGGCGCGGAGCAGGGCGGCGGCGAGAACAGCGGCCGCATCGAGGACGTGTTCGCAGTTGTCGAGGATCAGCAGCGCGCGCTTGTCGCCGATGAAGTCGCCGAGCGTGGAGACCGACCAGCGCGACGACCGATCCTGGAGCCCGAGCGCGGCGAACGCCGCCTGGACGACGAGCGAGGGGTCCTGGACCGGCGCGAGCTCGACGAACCAGATCCCGTGCGGGAACTGGCGTGCCGCTTCGCGAGCCGATCGCAGGGCGAGCTTGGTCTTGCCCACGCCGCCCGCGCCGGTGAGCGTCAGGAGCCGGGCGCTGCCGAGTGCGCGTCGAACATCGTCGAGTTCCTGGCGCCGTCCTACGAAACTCGTCAGTTCGACTGGCAAGTTGCCGGCAGGCAGGGTGGCCCGTTGGGACGCCAAGGCTCGTGGAGCCTAGTCTCGGTCCCTCCAAAGGGCAAGGAGATTCGCGCCGATCGTGCGGCAGCGACGCGACAGAACCAGTGTCGGGGTCGGTGTCTCCCCGGATGGATTTGCCGGGGCATTCGCGCACGGTTGGTGGGCGACCACTTCAGGTCAGCCAACTCGAAGGAGAACACCATGCGCTCGCTCATGACCCGGCACCCCATCGCATCGTTCCTGCTCCTGTTCTATGGGCTCGGATGGGCCTGCTTCGTGCCGTCGCTGCTCGGCACCCAGGGCTTTTCGCTCATCCCGGCCGACATCCCGGTCGACCCGTTCAGGCTGCTCTCGATCGTCTTCTTCGCGATCATCCCGTTCGTCGGTCACCAGGATCGTCGGGGCTGGACCCGGCCGATCGCTGTCCGGTCAGGTCCGACACGTTCGGGTCGGACCGCAGTGGTATCTCGTCGCGCTGTTCGGCCCGCCGTTCGCGCTTCTCATCGCCGCGATCCTCGTGAAGGGCACGGCGCCGATCATCGCGATCGCGAACAACGTCGCGTCGATCCCGACCGAGTTCGTCCTCGGCATCTTCGTCCTGGCGCTGTTCGGCAACCTCTGGGAAGAGACCTCGTGGAGCGGGTTCGTGACGAATCGCCTGCAGGCGCGCTTCGGCCCGCTCAAGGCGAGCCTGATCGTCGCTCCGCTGTTCGGGCTCTACCACCTTCCGCTGTTCTTCATCATCGCCGGTCTCGACAGCGGTCCGAACCATCTGCCGCTCGCCCAGTTCCCCCTCTACCTCGCGTTCCTCCTGATCGTCTTCTCGGGTCCGATGCGGATCCTGCTGACCTGGATCTACAACTCGACCGGCCAGAGCCTGCCCGTCGTGTCGCTGTTCCACGCGTCGATCAACGCGACCGGCGGCGTCGCGATCCTCGCGACGTATCTTCGCGGGCGTCGACGGCCTGCTCCTCTACGCCGCCCTTGCCGGGATGGCCGCTCGTCGTCATCGCTGGGACCCGCGGACGACTCGGACTGCCGCCGACCGTTGGCGTGGACGTGCGACCAGCGAGCCCTGTACAGCCAGTCGTGAGCCCCAGCATCGCCTAGGCCGAAAGCTCCCGAAGTGACGGAGTGAGCCCGCGGCGACGCGGGCTCACTCACGATTCGATCCTCGCGCGCCCGGACCGTCAGGACCACGGATCTGGGCAGAATGCCGTGGAGGCTCCGCCCCGTGGAGCCACCGGCGTTTCAGCTACTGGTCAGCCCCACCCAACCCGACCGTCCCGCACGAATCCGAACACTCCACGTCGGAGAAGGGGATTGGAGCGGGAGACGGGGTTCGAACCCGCGACATTCAGCTTGGGAAGCTGACACTCTGCCAACTGAGTTACTCCCGCTCGGGAGGGGGCCATCGTACCAAACGACGGATCCTGCCCGCGATCGATCACAGGCCCCAGCCGAACCGGGGTCGCGACGCAATCGCAACTAACTAGTCCCACGGGTCGCGTCTCGGATCTGCTGGAAAAGCTCTGACGGCGTGAGCTCCTCGGCACGAGTAGGTTAGGCGATCAGCTCCTCCGTCTGCGGGGTCGAGCGGACCGCGACGATGGCGGCGATCTCGTGGCGCTCGGGCAGCGTCAGCCCGAGGCCCCGGCCGCCGGCGATGACGAGATCCATGACCGCCCAGGCCAGGGTGAGGCACGAGGTCTCGCCCGGGAAGCGGCCGATGACCTTGGTCCGCCTGCGGACCTCCTCGAGCGAGCGCTCCAACAGGTTGGTGCTGCGCAGCCTTCTCTTCAGCCGGAGCGGGTAGCGGAGGTGGACGGTGAGCGCCGCCAGGTCGTCGGCCAGGCAGGCGGCGGCCGATGGGTACTCGCCGCCGAGCTCGCCGACGAGGACCCGCAGTCCGGACTCGGCCTCGGCCGGCGTCGACGCGCCATCGAGGGCGGCCCAATAGGCGGCCCGGACGCGGGCGTGGAGGCCGGGCCGCTTGGGCAGCTTGGCCAGGATATTCCGGAGCCGGTGCACGGCGCATCTCTGGCGGTCGGCGTCGGGCCACAGCTCGGTGATCGACCGGATCAGGCCCGGGGCCCCGTCGGTCACGACGAGGAGCGGGCTGCGCAGGCCACGCCGGATGAGCCCCTGGCCAGGTCGAGCCAGTCCTCGACCCGCTCGCGCTGGCCGAGGGTGACGTCGAGCAGGACCCGCTCGCCGTCGAGGGTGAAGCCCCAGGCGACGAGGACACCCTCCTTGGGCCCATCGGGCCGGACCGGCAGGTAGATCGCGTCGAGCATGAGCGCGAGCAGCCGGACGTCACCGAGACTGCGCGCCCGGAAGGCCCGATAGCGATCCCGGAGCTCGCGGCAGATGCCGCTCACCGCCGTCTTGCTGATGTGTCCCAGACCCGCCTCCCGGGCGAGGCTCTCGATGTCGCGGTCGGACAGGCCCCGGACGTAGGCGCCGATGACGAGGGCCTCGAGCGGTCGGGTCCGGACGATCGCCCGGGTGTCGGGGATCACCGTGCTGACGAACCGGGTGAGCGTATCGCGGACCTGGGGAATGGCGATCGTGATCTCGCCCTCGGCGGTCTGGACCCGACGCGGGCGGTGGCCGTTGCGGGAGCCGCTGGCCGTCTCCGTCCGCTCGTAGCGGGCGCGGCCCAGGAACGCCGCGAGCTCGTCCTCGACGGCCCGCTGGAGGACGAGCCTCGCGCCCAGGCGACCCAGCTCACTGAGCCGGTCAGGTTCCTCGAACCCATCGAGCAGGGCGGCCTCGATCGCGGTTTCGATCTGGACGCTGGGGGCTATTCTTCGATCCACGGCGTGGTCTCCTCTGCGAACTTCCAAGGTCCGCTTCGGAGCCTACGCCGTCTTCACTTTTACAGCGGTCTCAGGAGTGCGCCCAGTAGTTGGAGGTGGGTCGATGAGATGACCTGAGCCACCAGCGCAAGCTCGTCGTCGCCTGCCGGTGCAAGTCCGGTCCGGGTAGCTGCCAGGAGGCCGGTAGCAGGCTGGCGGCTCGGCCTGGAAACGGGCCGGGTCGAAGCCCAGCGTCAAGAGCCCCAGCGGGGAGCGACTGAGCGGTCCGCAGCATCAAAGCGAAGCCTGCCGCGCCGTTACTGTGCCCACCGAACGCGGTGGGGGAGAGGAAGAGCCGAGCCCGGTCCTTCAGGGCGAAGGCCACGGACGGGGTGAAGAGCCTGGAGGTGCAGCCCCCAAGAACTTCCCGGCGTAGAGGCCGCGGAACGTTCAGACGGTGACGACGGGAACTGGGCAGGCCCTCCCCGGCCCGGCGGACGCGGGATCGACCGCCGGATAGCCGGCGCCCTATAACCGGTGCTGAGCCGGGAAGTGGGCGACGGGCCGGGAGGGCGTCGGAGGCGGCCATAGTACCGATCGAGCCGGACGGACAGCACAACCGCGGCGAGGGAAGGGCCGCTGCTTCGTCCACGCGTCGCGTACAGGGAAAGGCTGGGTGAGTGCCACCGCGTGGCTAGGACCACCCGATTGACACGGTCCGAGAACTGCAACGGACGCTCTACCGGGCGGCCAGGCCGACCCCGGACGACGCTTCCACGCGCTCTACGACAAGCTTCCCGCAGCGATGTCTTGGAGCGGGCGTGGGGTCAGGTGCGCCGCAACGGCGGCGCGTCCGGCATCGACCGGACCACCCTTGCCGATGTCGAGCAGTACGGTCCCGACCGGCTGCTCGCCGAACTGGCCGCAGACCTTCGGGCCGAACGCTACCGCCGCTCCCCGGGCGTCGGTTCTGGATACCCAAGCCCGGCTCCGCTGAGCGGCGGCCGCTCTCGATCCCGGCGGTCCGTGACCGGATCGTGCAGGCGGCGGCGAAGATCGTCATTGAGCCGATCTTCGAGGCCGACTTCCTGCCTGTCTCCTTTGGGTTTCGGCCCAAGAAGGCGGCGCACGACGCCCTCCAAGTCCTCCTTGACGAGGCCTTCCGGGGTCGGCACTGGGTGGTCGAGACGGACATCGCCTCGTGCTTCGAGGCGATTCCGCACGAGCGGTTGATGGCGGCGCTCGAGGAACGGATCAGCGATCGGCACCTCCTCAAGCTGCTCCGGGCGCTCCTGCGCGCGGGCGTGCTCGACGAGGGGACGGTCCGGCGCAGCGTCACGGGGACGCCCCAGGGCGGGGTCGTCTCGCCCTTGCTCGCCAACGTCTACCTCCACCGGCTCGACCGGGCCTGGCAGACGCGCGGCACCGGCGTGCTCGTTCGTTACGCCGATGATCTGGTGGTGATGTGCCGGGACCGGCCCGAGGCGGAGCGGGCGCTCGCCACGCTCCGGCTCATCCTGGCCGAGCTCGGTCTGGCGCCCAAGGAGACCAAGACCGGATCGTCGGGCTGCGCGACGGAGGCAGGGGTTCGACTTCCTCGGCTTCGAGCACCGCTGGGTCCGGGCCCGAGGCGACCCGTCGCGCGCCATCGCCTTTCTCGCGCGCTGGCCCTCACGCCGGGGGATGCAGCATGCCCGCGACCGCATCCGTGAACTCACGGCGCGTGAGCGGCTGCTGCTGCCGGTCGAGACCGTCGTGCAGGACGTGAACCGCTTCCTGCGCGGCTGGTCGGGCTACTTCCGCTATGGAAACTCGGCCCGTCCGTTCGACCGGATCATGACCTACGCCCTCGGGCGCCTCGCGCTCTTTGTGGCCAAGCGCCACAAGCGTTCGCGAAGCTATGGCTGGTGGGCCGTGGTCCACCACTCACCCGACCGGCTGGGCCTGATCAACCTCAACGGGACCGTCGTCGCTCCCAGACCCAACTGGGGCTGGCGGGCAAGGCCGAATGCCGGCGGCGAAGGACGTCGGTGAGCCGTGTGCGGGAGAACCGCATGCACGTTCGATGGGAGGGAGCTGGAACCGGAGCGTGGCCACGGTCACCGGACCTGGGCACCCGGCGGAAACGCCGGGGCTGTGCGCCGGGGCCTACCGCCATTCAACACCACCGCGCCAGCTCCCTACCCGGACCGCCACCGTCCCACGTAACTACTAGACATTATCCCTCGGCCCCTACATATGGTCACTCGACGATGACCTTCACTCGACGCGCCGAGATGATGTGTACCTGGCTGGCCCCTCGAGGGGGACACCAGGCGGTAGGTCTCCGCGTCACGACGAGCGGACCTGATCGTCCGTCCCGAGGGCCGCAGTCCACGTGACTGCGGCTCTTTTGTTGTCTCCAGATCCGGTGGTGCCGCTGCGTTCCTCGCCTGCCCTTGACACGCCGCTCAAGATCCCCGCGGAGCCGCCTGAGCGTCACCCGGCTGGAGCCTGCCCGTCGTCCTTCGCAACCGGGGTCATACCGACGACGATGTCTTGCGTCTCGGGGTGGCGTTCGACGAAGGTCCGGACGTAGGGACACTTGGCGATGACCCGGAGACTCCGTCGTCGCGCATCGTCGAGCGCGAACCGTACGAGCCGCTCGCCGATCCCGCGACCCTGGTGCGACGCCAGTGTCTCCGTGTGGATGAGGGCGATGCGGTCGCGCCGGACGACGTAGTCGATGAAGCCCGCCAGGTCGCCGTCCTCATGTGCCTCGTAACGCTGGGCGGCCTCGTCATCGTGGATCGTGAGTGTCACGCTCCGATATTGACATTGGTCTGGCAGGGCGATGGGCCGCCTGCGATGGTCCGAGCAGGTTCTGCCACCGACGGCTGGATCGCCGCGTGGGCGGCAACCGCCGAGGGCGGGCGACTACTCGATGGTCACTGTTGCGTTGAAGCTCGTCAGGCTTCCGTCCCGGTCCCGGGCATGGGGAATACGTCCGATAGAAGCTGCATAGGGTCAACCGAGGAGGGTGCTCACAAGTACCGACGCGAGGTGTCTCATCCGACTTGACAGGCTCCCGCGATGGCCGTAGCGTCGGCCTCAGGAGCCGCGACCGAGTGCCGTACCGCTTATGGGCGCAAGGCGGCCGGCGGCAAACAGCGCCGCCGAACGGAATGGAGCGGACTGAGCCGCCTCCTTCGCTCTTCCAGGGACACAGGCCTGGCGCCTCCCGAGTCGTCGTGGAGTGCCCTCGAAGGTGGGAAGTCGCCGACCTTCCCCGATCCTTCCAGCGCCTCGCCGAGGCCCACCCCGATCTGTTGATCGATGGACGAAACCCCATCGAGCATGACGGTCAGAGGCTCAGCGTCGAGAACCAGTCGTCCCGTGGAGAGGCCCGCTCGCGCGGTCAGCCTGAGCGCAGCTTCGTCAAAGAAAGGGGAGAGGCATGCCGTCCATGAGATCGCGTCAACTGCAGTCCAGCCTGCTCCGCCGCCGGCGGCCAGCGAGCGCGGCACTTGCGGCCATCGCGCTGGTCGCTGCCACGATATCGGCAGCGGCGACGACCACACCCTCCGGCACGGCCGGACCGGCCTACCTCAACTCCAGCCTGTCCGTCCAGTCGCGGGTCAACGACTTGCTTGGCCGGATGACGCTAGCCGAGAAGATCGGCCAGATGGTCCAGATCGAGGTGACACAGGTCACCGACACCAGCAACAACTGCACCAGCCAGGGCGGCTTCAACATGCCCAATCCGGTCTGTGAGCAGAAGATCTTCGTCGACGACAAGGTCGGGTCGATCCTCGCGGCGGGACGGACATCCCACTCGACACGACCGGCGGCGGCGGGACCGGCAACACCGGTCTGGACTGGGCCAACGAGTACAACACCATGCAGTCCTACGCCATGGCGAACTCGCGCCTGCACATCCCCGTGATCTTCGGTGTCGACGCGGTGCACGGGTTCGGGCACCCGTTCCAGGCGCCCCTGTTCCCGCATTCCATCGGCCTGGGCGCGACCTGGGATCCGTCCGCGGCCATGGACGGGGCGCCAAGTGACGGCCAACGCGCTACGCGCGACCGGCTGGAACTGGGATTTCGCGCCGGTCCAGGACATCTCGCGCGACAACCGGTGGGGCCGCACGTACGAGACCTGGGCCGAGGAGCCCGCGCTCGCTGCCGCGATGGGCGATGCGTTCGTCCACGGGCTCCAGGAGCCCGTCGGTACGGGCCTGCAGAGTCGCGGCAACGGTCAAGCATTTCGCCGGCTACTCGGAGTCGATCAACGGGCACGACCGGGTGCAGGCCGAGCTGCCGATCCGTTACCTGCAGGACACGTTCCTCCCGGCGTATGCGGGCGCCATCGACGCGGGGCAGGCACGGTCATGGTGAATTCGGCTCGGTCAACGGGATCCCCGCCACCGCGTCGCACTTCCTGCTCACGACCGAGCTGCGCGACCGGCTCGGCTTCAAGGGCGTGGTGATCAGCGACTACGGCGACGTGCCGGCGCTGGCCAGCACCTACCACATCGCCCCTGACCTGGCCGGGGCGGCCGCGCTGGCGATCAACGCCGGCGTCGACGTCGCCATGCTCCCGTTCAACGCAGACCAGTGGCAGGCCGCGGTCCAGCAGGACGTCGCCGACCACAGCATCTCGATGGGGCGGATCAACGAGGCCGTGCGGCGGATCCTCACACTGAAGTTCCAGCTCGGCCTCTTCGATCACCCGCTGGTCGATGCCAGCCAAGGCCGACGCCGCGGTCGAGGCGGGCCGGGACGTCAACGTTGAGGGCCGCCCAGGAATCGATCACATTGCTGCGCAACCAGAACAACGCGCTGCCGCTCCTCGCGCGACCAGCAAGCTGGTCGTGACCGGGCCGAGCGCGGACTCCATGACGAACCAGCTCGGCGGCTGGAGCGTCAGCTGGCAGGGCGTGTTCGGGGCCGGCCACGTGTGCTGCATGGGACCGGCGAATCAGATCCCGCCCGGCACCACCGTGCTCAGGGGACTGCAGGCGGCGGACCCGAACGTGACATTCGCGCCGGATCAGGCCTCCGCGGTCGCGGCTGCCGCCCGGCGCGATGCCGTAGTCGTCGTGGTTGGCGAGAAGGCGTACGCCGAGGGGCTCGGCGACAACCCCGCACCCGCGCTGACCGCCGACCAGAAGGCACTCATCAGCGCCCTGGAGGCGACGGGCAAGCCGGTGATCGTCGTGGTCATCGCCGGCCGGCCGCTCGGCCTGGGGACGGCGGAGAGCGCCGAGCGCGATCCTGATGGCCTATCAGGGCAGCACCGAGGCAGGCCAGGCGGTCGCCGACGCCATCTTCGGCAAGTATCAACCCAAGCGGCCATCTGCCGGTGACGTTGGCCGTCCGACGCCGCGACGACCGGTGGGGACTTCAACTCGGGCGCCCCATCACCGCTCGGCGACCAGCCGAAGGTGTTCGACCAGCTGCCGGGAACGAACTCCGGCCAGGGCAGCGGCTACAACCCACTGTACCCGTTCGCCTTCGGCCTCTCCTACACCACGTTCAATGTCAGCAATCTCTCCGCGACGAGCAGCGTCTCCAGGACCGGCACGGTGGCCACGACGTTTACGGTGACCAATACCGGAACCCGGGAGGGAACGGACGTGGTGCCTGTCTACGTCCACCAACCCGTCAGCGCGGTCGTGGTCCCGAATCAGAGGCTAGTGGGGTTCGCCCGGGTGACGCTCACCCCGGGCCAGTCGAAGACCGTCCATGTCTCGTTCCCGGTGGCGGATCTGGCCGTGACGGGCGGTGACATCGACGGTGCCGGCAAGCCGCACGTGGAACTCGGCGCCTATCAGGTCCAGATCACCGGCCTCTCGGCAGGCTTCGCCATCCACAACTGACACGAACGAATCCGCGGAAAGGAGAGCTGCGACATAGCCCGTGACACCCGGCGGCAGCCATAGGGCGAAAGGCCCGAACGCTGCCGCCGGGGTGGCCCGTAGCACGCCCCCGCGGCAGCCAGGCCAACCGTGAACGCCGCGAAGTTCGCCACGAGCCATCGCCGCATCAGGCGCGACCGGAGGACGAACAGATCCGCTTGGGGATCGCGGCCCGATACCCGGACGGCGCCGACCGCGAGCCCGGCCCGGTGGGGCCCGCACGAGCTGGCCGCCTGCGGCGCCGAACGACACGACGATCAAGGCGACCTCGAGCCCTCACACGACGATCGTCCGTCGACCGTCGCTCAGGGCGATCAGGATCCGGGAACGAGGAACAGCTCCACGACCGGCACCGCGATGTCCGGGCGCTGCACGGGCAATCTTGAGCGTCAACGTGCCTTCCGGCTGTCCCCCGGGATGGACCGTCCCGGCGTGCGTGCCCGGAGGCAAGGAGATGAGGCCGACTTCGGATGCATCGTTGAGCAGCTGGGCGTAGGCGACCTTGCCCGCCAGGCCCGGCAGATGGACATGCCCGAACGGCCAGGCGAACAGGTGGAGATAGAGGCGGTCGCCGCGCCGCGTGTAGCGGGCGTCCGGCGGGGGTGAGAACGTGGACGGACCGGCGCCGTAGATCGATCGGCCGTGCAGCCGCGTCCATTCGCCCAAGCCTCGGAGCGAGGCGATCGCCCGCGGATCGAGGTCGCCGCGCGCGGTGGGACCGACGTTGAGCAGCATGTTCCCGTCCTTGGAGACCCCGTCCACGAGCATTCGGACGAGCAGGTCGACCGGCTTGTAGTCCAGGTTGTCGCGGTCGTAGCCCCAGCTGCCGTTGAGGGTCTGACACGCCTCCCAGACGACCGGCTTGCCGCCTTCGGACATGGGACCGGCCGGTTGGTACTGCTCGGGCGTGATGAAGTCGGCCGGGATGCCGAGCCGATCGTTGACCACGATGCCGGGCTGGAGTTCGCGAACCATGGCGAGGAGCTCGGCCGACCCCCAGAAGTCCGGACCCTTGCCCGGCAAGACCGTCGACTCAGGGATCGTGCCGTCCTCGTACGAGAAGTCGAAGAAGAGGTAGTCGATCCTGCCGTACCTGGTCAGCAGTTCCCGGACCTGGCCATGGAGGTATTCGCGATACCGGTTTGCGTCCTTCCCGGCGTTGAGGTCAGCGACGTCGCCGCGGTTTCGGAGCGGATGGAAGTCGTCGACCGCGAAGTCGGGATGGTGCCAATCGAGCAGGGAATGATAGAAGCCGACCCTCAGCCCAGCCGCGCGCACGGCCTCGACGAACGGACCGATCAGGTCCCGGCCGTACGGAGTGGCCATCACCGAGTAGTCGGTCAGCGCCGAATCCCAGAGGCAGAACCCCTCGTGGTGCTTCGTCGTGAGCACGACGTAGCGCATGCCGGCGTCAGCGGCGGCGCGCGCCCATTCGCTGGGATCGTAGCGGTCGGGATCGAAGTACCGGACGTATCGCTCGTAGGTGTCCTGGGGAGTCTCCTCCCGGCTCATCACCCACTCATTGCGTGCGGGCAACGCGTACAGCCCAAAGTGGATGAACATGCCGAACCGGCCCTCGAGGAACCACCCCAGGTCCCCGCCGCTTGCGCCTCGAATCATGGGTCTCCCTTCGCGATAAACCGAACTCGAACGATTGTTGTTACCGCGTCAACAGCGTTCGCCGAACAAGATGGTAGGAAGCCCGCGCACGAGCTGTATGCACGCCAGGAGGACCCGCAACGACCACATCGACGTGGACCTCTCGTGGGCGGCCGGATCGATCGGCACCGCTGGGTACGGCTTCGACCGAACGTCGGCGACCTCATCGCCGATCTCGATCAGGCACTCACAGAGGCGGTCAGTGTCTGATGCCCGCCTGAACTGGAACGATCAAGCGGGGATGTCGTCGCGCTCGTCGTCGAGGTGCTCGATCCAGGCCGCGTACATCTCCGCGTAGCGCCCGCCCGTGGCGACGAGCTCGTCGTGCGGAGCCGAGCTCGACGATCCGGCCGTCGTCGACGACCGCGATGCGGTCGGCGCGCATCGCGGTCGACAGCCGGTGCGCGACGATGATCGCGGTCCGGCCCTCGAGCAGCGCGTCGAGGCCCGACCTCGACCTGCGTCTCCGACTTGAGGTCGAGGTTCGACGTCGCCTCGTCGAGCACGAGCACGCGCGGTTCGGCGAGGAACGCGCGGGCGAGTGCGATCAGCTGGCGCTCGCCCGACGACAGCGACACGCCGCGCTCGTGGACCGGCGTGTCGACGCCTTCGGGGAGATGGTCGACCAGCTCGGTCGAGCCCGACGCGGTGGACCGCCTCCATCACCTCGTCGTCGGTGGCGTCGGGCCGTGCGAACGCGATGTTGTCGCGCACCGTGCCCGCGAAGAGGAACGGCTCCTGCGGCACGACGCCGAGCTGGCGCCGGAGCGACTCGATGGTGACGTCGCGCAGGTCGTGGCCGTCGATGAGGACTCGTCCCTCGGTCGGGTCGTAGAAGCGCGTGACGAGCTTGGCGATGGTCGACTTGCCGGCGCCGGTCGGCCCGACGAACGACATCGTCTCGCCGGCCGGGATGTGGAGGTCGACGTCGACGCAGCACCGGCATCGCCGGGTCGTACCCGAACGACACGTCGACGAGGTCGATCGTCGCCCTCGATCGGCGGCAGCGGTCGGGCGCCTGGCGCCTCCTCGACCGATGGGTGGGTCGCCAGCAGCTCGTCGAGCTTGACGATCGCGGCCTGGCCCTGCTGGTACAGGTTGTACTGCTGGACGAGCTGCTGGATCGGCTGGAAGAACGAGTTCAGATAGAGGATGAACGCGGTCAGCTGGCCGACCGTGAGCTGCCCCGACTGGACCATCTTGCCGCCGATGAGCAGCAGCATCGCCTGGCCCATGATGCCGACGAACTCGGTGCGACGCGCCGTACGGTCGCGGCGACCTGCGCGGTGTGGTCGTTGGCGTCGCGGTACTCGCCGACGACGTTGCGGTGGTGCAGCACGTTGTGGCGCTGGCGGTTGAACACCGGCGACGACCCGCACGCCCGACAGGCTCTCGGACACGTCGCTGAGCACGCCGGCGATGCCGTCGCGGACCCGGAGGTAGCCCTTGTCGGAGGCCGACCGGAACCACAGCGACAGGCCGGTGAGCAGCGGCACGATCAGCAGCAGCGTGATGAGCGCGAGCTCGACGTTCATCGAGAACAGGACGACGGTGACGATGACCATCGTGAGGCCCTGGAGCGCGAACTGCGACGAGGCCGTCCTGGAGGAGCTGCTGGAGCGCCTCGATGTCGCTCGTCATGCGGGTCATGATCACGCCCGCCTTCTCGTCGGTGTAGTAGTCGAGCGAGAGGCGCTGCAGGTGGGCGAAGACCCGCACGCGGAGCTCGAACATGACGCGCGACGCGATCCGGCCGGTGAGCGCGACGCGGAACCCGCTCGGCGACCGCCGAGACGACGACCGCGAGGATCGCCGCGACCGCGACGGTCGACGAGGACCGTCCAGTCGTCCTGCCTGGATGCCGTCGTCGATGCCGATCGCGCCGAGCAGCGGCCCGAGCTGGATCGTAGAGCGCCTCGATCGACGACGAGGACGAGCGACGACGAGCAGCAGCCGCCGGTGCGGCCGGAGCATGCGGCGCAGGCTGACGCCCGCCTGCCGGCATCCGGTGCGTGAACGCGCTCCGTCGGGCGTCGGCCAGATCGGGCTCGTCGGCGAGGAGCTCGCTCGACCCGCTGCTGCATCTCCGGCGGGATGCCCGCGAACGGCAGCCCGCCGCCCGGGTTCCCGCCGGCCGCGACGCCGCCCACCGCCGCCGACGCCACCGAAGCCGCCGCCGAGGCCGCCACCCACACCCCCGCCGCCCCATGCCATCAGTCGGGTCCCGCCGCGCGTCGCGAGCTCCGGGTCGAGGTCGGCGAGCTCACCGACGTCGGCATCGAGACCGCGGCTGCGCACGACGTCGGCGTCGATCGCGCGTCCCGAGCAGCCGCTCGGTCCTGGCGTTCGATGTCGGCGCGCGCTGCATCGCGCTCGTGGGCGCGCCGGCGGGCGTCCTCCTCGGTCTGGGCGAGGATCTCGGCGTAGCGCGGCTCGGTCGCGAGCAGCTCGGCGTGCGTGCCCTCGGCGATGACCCGCCCGTCTTCGACGACCGCGACCCGGTCGGCGAGGCTGATGGTCGAGAGGCGGTGGGCGATGATGAGCGTCGTGCGGCCGGTCATCAGGTCGCTCGAGCGCGGCGTGGATCTGCTGCTCGATCTGCACGTCGATGGCCGACGTCGCGTCGTCGAGCACGAGGATCGGCGGGTTGACCACGAGCGTGCGCGCGATCGCGAGCCGCTGGCGCTGGCCGCCCGAGAGCGTGAAGCCGCGCTCGCCCACGACCGTGTCGTAGCCCTCGGGCATCTCGCGGATGAACTCGTCGGCGCCGGCCGCGCGCGGCCGCGCGTCGACGACCTCCTCGAACGACGCGTCGGGTCGCCCGTAGGCGATGTTGTCGCGGATCGAGACCGAGAACAGGAACGGCTCGTCGAGCACCATGCCGATGTGGTGGCGCAGGCTCGGCAGGGTGAGGTCGCGGACGTCGTGGCCGTCGACGCGGACCGCGCCGCCGGTGACGTCGTAGAAGCGGGCCAGCAGGCGCGCGGCCGTGGACTTCCCGGTGCCGGTGCGCCCGACGAGCGCGACGGTCTCGCCCGGGCCGCAGGTGGAGGTCGAAGCCCGTCGAGCACGCGGCGTGCCGTTGGCGTAGTCGAACGTCACGTCGTCGAAGTGGACGTCGCCGCGGCATTCGACGAGGTCGACCGCGCCCGGCCGGTCGACGACGTCGGGCTGCTCGTCGAGCACCTCGTAGATGCGCTGCGCCGACGCGGCCGCCCGCTGGCCCATCATCAGGATCATGCCGAGCTGGCGGAACGGCGGCTGGAGCATCAGCACGTAGGCGTTGAACGCGACGATGTCGCCGACCGTCGCCTGGCCGTTGATCGCGAGGTAGCCGCCGTAGAGCAGCACGAGCGCCTGCCCGAGCCGCGGCAGGTTCTCGATGAGCGGCGCCCAGTGGGCGCGGATGTCGGCGTCCTTGACGTTCGCCCACTCGGCCCGCTGCGCGGCCGCGGTCAGCTTGTTGAGCTGGTCCTCCTCCGCCGCGAACGACTTGACGACGCGGACGCCGTTGATGTTCTCGTCGACGACGGTGGCGACCTCGGCCAGGCGCGCCTGGGTCAGCCACGAGACCGGGAACATGTAGCGGCGCATCCGGACCGCGGCGACGAACACGAACGGCATCGTCGACATCGCGACGAACGCGAGCGGGACGTTGATCGTGAGCATCAGCGCGAAGGCGAGCACCGCCACGCTGCACTGCACGAAGACGGTCGGCGCCATCGCCAGGTACATCTGCACCTGCCGGATGTCGGAGTTCCCGCGCGAGATGAGCTGGCCCGACTGCACCCGGTCGTAGAACGAGAACGACATGCGGCTGAGGTGCTCGTACATGATGTTCCGCAGGTCGTACTCGATGCGGTACGCCGTCTTGAGCATGTAGCGCCGCGACGTGTAGTTCAGGACGAAGCGCATGCAGGCGAGCACGACGATGACCTGCGACGAACGGCAGTGAGGTCGCCGCCCGGGCTCGAGCCCCTCGTCGATCGCCTGGCGGAGCTCGTTCGGGATCAGCACCTGGACGAGCGAGTCCGAGGAACGACGCGGCGAGCGAGAGCGCGAAGATCGACTTGTGCGCGAGCACGACCGGCAGCATGCGGCGCAGCCACGAGGCGCCCCGATCGGCCCTGATGTTGGCGTGGGGTGGGGGGTAGCGCGGCGTGACGCCGATCGGCACGAACGGCGAAGAGACGTCGGCCCCGAACGCTCCGATCTGATCGGGGGCGGCGGCGGTCATCGAGCCGCAGCCTTGCTCTTCGCCTCGCGTCGGGCCTGGCGGTAGCCGTCGAGACTCGTATGCCACTCGCGCAGCATCGAGACGGCGGCGTCAGGATCGACGTCCTCGAAGAAGGCGGCGATGGCCAGCAGCCGCGCGTTCACCTCCGCCTCGGCGTCGTCGAGCGCGCGACGACCCGCCTCGGTCAGCTCGAGGTGGATGCGGCGCCGGTCGTCCGTGTCCGCCGACCGGGCGACGAGGCCCCGCGCGACGAGACCGTCGACCACCGCGCTGATGCTCGGCGGGCTGACGGCCAGGTGGTCTGCGAGCGACGACGATGCGGACGAACCTTCCCCGAGAAGACCGAGGATCCGGTACTGGGCGAGGGAAAGGTCTACGGACTCGAGGCCGTGCTCGAGCTGGCGCGCAAGTCGCGCGATCGCCAGCCCGGCGCCACGCACGGTCGCCGGAGATTCATTCGACACACTCATAGTTCGGTATCCACATGGTTAGGGTACCGCACCGATATGCCGGGTGCCAGCGCGTCTCGGCGCGCCGGCCCTCAGTCGACGGCTCGGAGGACGATGACCTCACCCGACCGCGTGTCGATCCTCACGACCTCGCGTTCCGCGATCTCCGTCGCGCCGTCGCGCGAGATCTCGGCAGGGCCAGCCCACGGGTTGCGGACACGCAACGGGCCGCCGACCTCCGAGGTGACACGCACCCACTGCACGCGCCCGCCAGCGAAGCTCGCGCTGACCAGGAAGGCGCCGACCGCCCGAAGGTCCTGAAACGCGGCATCCTGATCCTGGGGCCAATTCGGGAACAGGCGGAGCTCGCCTGTGTAGCTCTGGAGCAGGCATTCGTCGATCACGACCGGGAGCGAGAAGTTCTCGAACCAGATGCCCATCCGGGCCATGTAGTCGTATGGCGTGTGGTCCATGTATCGCCCGCCGACCTGCAGGACCATGTCGGTGCAGGTGCCATTGGGCAAGAGGCAGTAGTCGATCTGACGCTTGAACTTCTCCAGGTCCAGCGCCCCCAGGCGGGCGCCCTGGAGGTTCTGGAACACGAGCTCGTTGCCACCCTCGGTCCGCTGGTTACTCCACGTGTTCAGTGCGATCTCCAACTCTGGAGTCGGCGAGTGCAACCCGACGTCCTCGCCGGGAAACACGCATGCCAGCGGATTCGGGGTGTTGTACACCTGCTCGGGCGACTCGCCCGACACGGACACGAAGACGGTCCCGCGTTCGCTCTCCGCCGTCGGATAGGCAGGGAAGTGGTCGAGGATGTCCTGGACCTCCGCCATCAAGACCGTTTCCGCCTGCTCGAGACCGAGCAGCCGGCATGCCTTGAGATACGCGTCGAACACGAACTTGGTCAGGGTCAGGTCGACATTACAGTCGGCCGAGAATTCCGGATCGACCCGAAGTCCGTGGAGTTCGGGCACGACCGTTGGATAGATGTGGTAGCCGTCATCGTCCCATTCGTGGCCTCGCGTGCGCGCGCGGCGGATGTACGCGTTCAGGAACTGCACCGCCTCGCGGATCGGACCGAATGCCCGATCGCGCAGGAACTCGGGGTCCATCGTGTAGAGGTAATGCCACCACAGGCTTTGCACCACCCAGGGGGTCTCGCACACCTCCGCTCCCCACGTCGGCACCGGATACGGCATCTGGTGCATCTCGACCGGGTAGGCCGAGTGCGGAAAGAAGGCCCCAGGCAGTCCGTAGTAGTCGCGAGCCCACGCCCGGCTTACGGGCAGCAGGAAGTCGACGAGGTCCGCGTACGCGACGTGCTTGTCGACGTGGTTCGAGGAGAAGGTGACCCAGAACGGCTGCTGCAGGTTGTAATTCGTGTGGTAGTCGCCGTGCCAGGTCGAGCCGATGCGCCCGTTGCTCCAGTTCGCGAACAGGCCTGGACAGTTGACGCCCGGTCGTACCGCGCAGTTGAGGAAGTACAGGTTGCGGTACCAGGTGCGCTCGAGGAACTCGTCGCCGAGCCGGACGCCGGACCGGTTCCAGTAGTCCCGCCACGCCTGGCTGGCGTCGGCCGACGCGACGTCGTACGCCGCGCCCGTCGGTTCCGGGAGCGTGATGTGCTCCGCGACCTCGGCATCAAGCCCTTCGTTCAATCCCACGACTGCCACGAATGGTCCGGTCTGGACGAACCCCGGCGCGACGGATCCATCGATCCGAAACCCGACGCCGACGGCCCTGTCCTTCTCGCGGGCACCTCCAAGCGCCGGCAGCATCTGTCGGAACGCCAACGTATGTCCCGTCTGGGTGGACACCGCCGGAAACCCGGCATCCGGGATGAGCCGAGCCCGATCGAACGGCGCCTGGATCGGGACGTGGTCGGGGTCGATCATCCGCATCCAGACTCGGTCCGATGTCATCTCGACGAAGATCTCCAGGGTCGCCGTCGCGCCGTCGACGAGGAAGGAGATCTCGCACATCCCGCGATCGATGTGGACTCGATGCCCGAGCACCTCCGCCCGGCGGCGGTCGAAACCGAGGAGCAACGATCCGCACGGCCACGGGCGCGGGAACTCCTGGTCGTAGTTCTCGCCGGCCATCGCGCAGTAGTCCTTGAACCAGTCGTCCGCGTAGTGGGCCAGATCCACCGTGAGCTCGGTGCCGTCCGGCGAGAAGCCGGGTGAGGGGACGCCTGGGCCGTCCGGCATCGAGGAGGTGCGCAGTCGTTCCCAGACCTCGTCGAACGTCAGGAGCCGGTCCCGATTGTCCTCGGCCAGACGGATGTCCCAGACGTTGTTGTGGCCGAAGTACAAGACCACCGCGTCCGGCCGCGTACAGACGATCACTCCCAGCCCGCCGTTGCCCAGAACGCCGCCTTCGAAGAAGTCCGGGGCGGGCTTGTTCATCTCGATCGCGTGGAGCCCGGCGCGTTGCTGCGGATCGAACATCTCGCCTCGAGCCCCGGGTCCAGTCTCCGGCGGCGGCGACGTCACGCGTTCTACCGATATTCGAGTTGGCCCGCCGGGCGCCTCCATCGAGCGGTCCCCTCCCTGTCCGGTTGACGCCGTGGATTGGCACTGATGATAATGCCAATTCGGCCCGCCAAGGCCCCACATCCGGGCACTGCCCGAAGGAGTAGTCGCGGTGGACGACGCGGGCACCAACCCATGGCGGCGGAGTTCCCGACCCCTCGTCATCGCCCATCGGGGCCAATCGGCACAGGTTCCGGAAAACACGCTCGAGTCGTTCGCTCGGGCGGTGGAGCTGGGTGCCGAGCTGATCGAGGGCGATGTGCAGATGACTCGCGATGGTCGCCTCGCGATGATGCACGGAAACCTGGAGCAATCGACGAACGGGAGCGGGGTTGCCGGCGACTTCACCTGGGACGAGCTGCGGCGACTGGATGCCGGCGCCTGGTTGGGCCACAAGTTCGCAGGCCTGCGGGTCCCCAGCCTCGAAGCCGTCCTGGATCTTGCCGTCGACCTGGACGTGCCGGTCTGCATCGACGTGAAGGGTCCCACCCCGAGCGACGCGACAGCAGCGGCCGTGGCGGTCGCCGAGCTGGTTCGGGGCCGAGCCGGTCAGGACCGGACGCTCATCAACTGCTTCCACTACGACGCGTTCCCGGCGGCGCGTCGAATCCTGCCCGGGATCGATGTCGTCCCCGACGTGACCGACGAGGTTTCGACAGACCCGACCGTGACCGTCGAGCTCGCGCGAGCACTCGGAGCGCGGATCACCATGCATGAGGCCGCCCTGCCCGCGTCGACGGTTTCGGAACTTCATCGGGCCGACGTCGCGGTCTGGGTCTGGGGGGTCACGGACGAGGAAAGCATCGCCCGGAGCGTCTCGCAGGGTGTCGACGGCATCCTGGGCAAGGATGTTGCTGCCCTGGTGAGTGTGCTCGACCGTCTTTGTCCGCGCGTCGATCCGACCAGCGCTGCAAGGTGAACGCCGACGCGAGGTTACGAAGAGCCCGGCGCCCGGGCTCGACACTGACCAAGATAGGCGGCGTGGACATCCCGGATGAGGACTCGATGCGTTGAGTGATGGTCGTGGACCGTTCCTCCCGCTCGTTGGCGTCTTCGGCGATCCCGAGACGGGCGACTTGCTGAGCGAGCGTGCCGCGATCAACGCCTGGCTCGATGTCGAATGCGCGCTCGTCGCGGCCCAGGCCAGGCTTGGGATCGTGTCGCTCGCGGCGGCCGAGCAGGTCGAAGCGCGGGCGAACGAGGTACGGATCGAACGGGCCGCGCTTCATGAAGGCACGCGCCTGGTTGGCTACCCCATCGTGCCGCTCCTCGGCCAGATGGGATCCGATGCGCCCGAGGTGGCGGCAGCGATCCACTGGGGCGCGACCACCCAGGACATCATGGACAGCGGGTTGGCTCTCGTGCTTCGAGGCGCTCTCGCGCGGATCGAAACGCTCGTGGTCGACGTCGGCGACTGCGCGGCGACCCTTGCCGATGGACATCGCGCCACTGTCATGGTCGGCCGGACGCACGCCCAGCCCGCGGTTCCGACGACATTCGGAGCCAAGGTCGCCGTCTGGATCGCCGAGTTCGCTCGCCATCTCGACCGGCTTCGCGCCGCACGCGAGCGGGCCGCCGTCTTGTCGCTGTTCGGAGCGGGCGGGACTTCCGCGGCGCTCGGACCGCAGGCCCGCGACGTCCGTCGGCTTGTAGCGGATCGGCTCGGGCTTGGCGCCGTCGACGTTCCGTGGCACACCGCGCGAGACAACCTGGCGGAAGTCGGTTTCGTCCTTGCCGCCATCAGCGCGACGTGTGGGAAGATCGCCCGCGAAGTGATCGATCTCTCCCGGCCCGAGATCGGCGAGCTGCGCGAGCGTGTCGGCGACCATCGGGGCGCGTCGTCGACGATGCCCCAGAAGGCGAATCCGATCGCCTGCGAAGTCGTGGTCGGGATGAGCTCGCTGGCCGCCCAGCAGGTCCCGGCTCTCCTCGCCGCCATGAGCGCCGGACACGAGCGTGCGGCCGGCGAGTGGCAGATCGAGTGGGATGCCTTGCCCACGGTCGTGGCGCTTGCCGCTGGGAGCCTGGCGAATACCCGGGACATCCTGTCCGGTCTCTCGGTCTACCCGGACCGGATGAGGACCAACCTCGACATCGACGGCGGGACGATCATGGCCGAGCACGTGATGATCCGTCTCGCGACCGAGATCGGACGCGCGCGAGCCCATGACCTCGTCTATGAGTTGTGTTCCGTCGCGCGCGACAGGGGGATCGGGCTCCGGGACGCGATCGTTCGAACGCTCGACCCTCGTCTCGTCGCGGCACTCGAGCCGCTCGACGACCTTCTGGACCCGGAGTCGTACCTGGGCGAAACGGGAGCCGTCGTCGACGCCGCACTCGAGACATGGGACAGCGTCCGGACTGCATCCGCTGCGCCGAACGGGTCATCGTCGTGACCGACGGGTCGGCTGGTGACAGAACGATGATGGCTCGACTGGCGCGCATCGCCGCCGCGTGCGAACTGACGATCCCGCCCGAGCACAGGAGGCCGATCGGCATCATCGGCGCGGGTTCGATCGTCGATGTCGCGCACCTGCCCGCATACCGAAAGGCCGGCCTGGAGGTCGTCGCGATCGTCGATCGCGACCTGGATCGGGCGAATGCGGTCGCCGTTCGCCACGGGGTGCCGCGGGTCCACGCCACCATCGATGACCTGCTCGACGACGAGGATGTCGCGGTCGTCGACATCGCCGTGCCGGCATCGCTCCAGCCGCAGATCGCGATCCGGGCGCTCGAAGCCGGCAAGGATGTCATCTGCCAGAAGCCCCTGGCGCTCGACCTCGGCGCTGGGCAGCGGATCGTCGACCGAGCGGCACAGCTCGGTCGGAAGGTCGCGGTGCAGCAGCAGCTGAGGTTCGAGGAAGGGATCGCCGCCACGCGCGAGATGATCCGACAGGGCTGGATCGGGGAGCCGACCGCGGTCTCATTCACGGTGGACGTCCAGACCGACTTTTCGGCGTGGTCGTGGCTCGTCGAGTCCCCCAGGCTCGAGCTCTACTACCACTCGATCCATTATCTCGACGCGATCCGAGCGCTGATCGGCGACCCGACCCGCGTCTTTGGGACGCAGTCGCGGCGCCCCGGTCAGGTCCCGCGCGGCGAGACCCGGACGATCAGCACGCTCGTCTATCCGGGTGACCTGCGCGCCGTCGTCCACGCGAACCACGAGAACCTGAGCGGTCACAACCGTGCGGAGTTCCAGGTCGATGGGACCGACGGGACGATCCGAGGCACGCTCGGGCTGATGTACGACTACCCCCGTGGACGTCCGGACAGCCTGCAGATCTGGAGCAGCGTTCTGCCCACCGACGGGTGGCTCTCGTACCCGGTGACCACCCGCTGGATCCCGGACGCATTCATCGGTCCGGTGCGCTCGCTGCTGGCTGCGATCGCGACCGGGGGAGAACCGCAGACGAGCGCTCGAGACAACCTCGGCACCCTGAGGATCGTCGAGGCGCTCTATCGATCCGGCGAGACCGGCGAGAGCCAGCCGATCGGCGCCTAGAGGGTCAGCTCCGTCACGAACCGGCTCCGGTCCGGGCGATACAGGTCGCGGGCGTACTCGACCGCTCGCCCGAGGGCGTCCCATGACACGCGCTCGACGAGCATGACGGAATTTCCCGGGTTGATCTCCAGGAAGCCGGCGTCGGATCCGTGCGCGGTGGTGACCTCGAGGGATTGGCGCGCCCGGACGGGGCGGGCATTGAACTCCCGGTCCATGAGGCGATAGATCGACGATCTCTCGAGATCCATGGCCAGCAGACCCGGGACGACCGCGGCCGGGAAGTACGAGGTCTCGAGGACGACGGGGATGCCGCGTGCACTGCGGAGGCGCACGATCCGGTACACAGACTCCCCGACCGACACATCGAGGATGCCCGCGAGGTGGCGCGTCGCGAGGATGTCTTCCCGCTCGAGCAGGCGGCTGACGGGCATGACGCCCTGGCCGACGGTGTCTTCGAAGAAGCCATGCAGCCTGCTCGCATCCTGGCGCAGCTTCGGCTCGGCAACGAACGTGCCACTGCCTTGCCGGCGCACGATCAGGTCGCGCTGGACCAGCCTGTCCATCGCCGCGCGGACCGTCATGCGGCTGACCCCGAGCTGCCGCGTGAGATCTCGTTCAGTGGGCAGCGTGTCGCCGGGAGCGAACTCGCCGGCCTCGATGCGATCCGCGAGTTGCTCCTCGATCTGAAGGTAGGCGGGCACGCTCCGGCTCAGGGGCACAGGCCGCGACGGCCCGTCCTTCAAGTAGTCAGTTGCCATCTTCTGGGCCTTCATGCCTCTCCCGACGATGGTCTGGACATCCGATCCGAATTCCGACGCCGTCACGAGAGGATATCGCCTCGGCGCATGCGCCGAGGGGTCCATTGGCGCACTGTCAGGGCGTTGACACCCGATGATTGGTCTATACAATCGCGCCATTGACCCAGGAATGGGGAGGTGGTGTGACGACCGAGCATGCCCGAGTGGTCGTCGTGGGGGGCGGCGTCATCGGGTGCGCGGTCCTGCGCGAGTTCGCGCGACGGGGCATCCCCGGCATCCTGATCGAGGCGGAGCCTGACATCGGCGAGGGCGCCTCCAAGGCCAACAGTGCCATCCTCCACACGGGCTTCGACTCGAAGCCGGGCACGATCGAGTCGACGATGCTGAGACGAGCAGCCGCGCTCTGGCCGACGGCGCTCGAAGAGCTGAATGTCCCCTTCCTGCCGCTGGGAGCCCTGATGCTGGCTCGCACAGCCGAGGAAGCCCACCGATTGACGACCGAGATCGCGGCGAATGCGAGCGCTCTCGGCGTTTCCACGGAGCTGCTGGATCGGGCTGCCGTCCGTGACATTGCGCCGTATCTCGCTGACGATGTGATCGCCGCGCTTTCGATCCCCGGCGAGGGCGTCCTCGACCCCTTCTGGCTGACGCGCACGTACGCGGACGCAGCGATCTCAGGAGGCGCCGAGGTGCGCCTGGGTCAGGCCGTGGTCAGCCTCGGGCTGTCTGCCGACAACATCACCATTCGGCTTGACGATGGGTCGACGATCGAGGCGGAGCAGGTCGTCAACGCAGCCGGCCTGCGCGCCGACGAGGTGGCGGGCCTGGGCGGCGACAGGTCGTTCAGCATCGCTCCGCGGAGAGGCCAGTTCCTGGTCTCCGAGGAGGCGTTCGGCGTCGATCGCATCGTGCTGCCGATCCCCGGCCCCCGCGGAAAGGGCATGCTCGTCACACCGATCATCTTCGGTGGCCTGCTGCTCGGTCCGACAGCGGTTGATTCGACCGACAAGGACGATCACTCGACCGACCCCCTCGAGGCGTTGCGGATCCTGGCGGCTTGTCAGGCGATGGTCCCGGCGCTCGTGGATGCGCGGCCCGTTCGCCAGTTCGTGGGCCTTCGGACGGTCAGCTCGAATGGCGATTTCATCCTTCGCCCGTCTCCGATCTCCGACCGGCTCTACCTCGCGGCCGGCATCCGCTCGACCGGGATATCGACGTCGCCGGCCGTCGCCGAGGCCGTCGTCGATGAGGTCCTGGCTCGCCGCGGTTGGCCGGCGATCGTGCCCCCGCGGACTCTGGTGCCCCCATCGGTCGAGCTCTCCGAGGCGCCCGGCGAGATCGTCTGCCTCTGCCGGTCGATCAGCCGGGGTGAGATCGAGGCGGCCTGCCGCCAACCGACCGAACCACGCACGCTTGACGCGATCAAGCGCCGAAGCGGGGCGACGTTCGGCGATTGTCAAGGCAATCTCTGCAGTCTTGACGTGGCACGAATCATCGCCGCCGAGCGCGCCATCCCGGTCTCGGCCGTCGAAAAGCATCGTCGCGGCTCCTGGCTCTGGGAGGCGGCCGCCCAGCCGGGTGCTGCCGACGCCCGACGCGAGCCGTCGGAGATGCCGACGAGCACCGAAGTCCTGGTCATCGGGCTCGGGCTCGCGGGTCGGGCGGCAGCGGAGGCGGCGACCGAATCGGGCGCGTCCGTGGTCGGAGTCGACCGGCGTGCCGGCACCACCGTGGTCGGCCTGTCCCCGGACGAGGCAGGCGGCTGGGTCGTGCTGGTCCAGTCCACGGTGGGTAGCGCCGAGATCGTGTCGACCGCGGTGATCGTGGCGACGGGCGCCTATTTCGAGCCGCGCGAACATCGTCCCATCGCCGGTGGCCGGCCGGCAGGTGTGATGACGAGTGACCTGGCCTGGCAGCTCGTTCGTCATGGCCTGCGACCCGGGCGTGTCGTCGCTCTCGTCGGGGGGACCGGCGACGCGGACGATCTGGCCGCGGCCGTGGTCGACGCCGGCGCCGATGTCATCCGCCTGGCGGACGCGCCCGACGCCCTGCGCGGCGAGGTCCGGCTCGAAGCGGTCCGTGCCCAGGACCGCTGGCTCGAGGCCGACACTCTCGTCCTCGCGGATCGGCTCCTGCCCCAGGCGTTCGTGCTCCGTGGGCTGGGACTGACGGATTCGCGGCCCGGGGTGCCGGCTCCGGCCGACGGGGACGGCCGTCTCCCGCTCGAGGGCCTGTGGGCCGCCGGTTGCTGCGTCAACCCGAGTCCTGACCATCGCGCGTGCGCCGAGGGTGGCCGGCTCGTTGGACGCGGCGCGGCGGCGGCCGTTGCGCGGGGCAAGGATGTGTCGACCAACCGACGCGTCGCCACCCATTGAGCGAGCTCCTTCGCGACCGGGCGGTCATCCGCGGCTCGCCGAGTGACGTTTGGGCCCTGATCGGAGACCCGGTCGCGCTGGCACGGGTCCTGCCGGGCGCGGAATCGATCGTCGCCACCGGTGAAGGCAGATTCCACGGCGTCCTCGCGAGCAAGCTTCAGTTCCTGACAGTTCGCGCCGACGTGGACGCGGTGTTCCGGGATGCCGACCCGCCCCGGCACCTTCGTCTGGAGACTGGCGGGCCGGCCACGAGGGCTCGCTGGTTCGTTCACCGTGTCTGTGCCGTTCGACCTGACCGGAGATCGTCGAGCCGGGGTCGCCGGCCGGATCCGCCTCGGCTGCGACGGAGGTGAGCTATGCGGTCGATCTCCAGGTGACGGGCCGGCTCGCCTCGTTCGGGGCGCCCATCCTGCGCGAAACGCTGCGACGCCAGGTCGCGGTCCTCCTGGCCAATGTCGATCGCGAGCTCGCCGAGCGCCGGGAGGGACGTCGCCGTTGAGCGGGGACCTTCTGCTCGCGATCGACCAGGGCACGACGTCGACGCGAGCGATCGCCTTCGACCGAAGCCTCCGGCCGGTCGCGAGCTCCAGCATCCGGCTCGAAACGGCCCATCCTGCGCCGGGTTGGGTCGAGCAGGACCCAGAGGCGATCGTCGACTCCGTGGTGTCGTCCGTGGCGCGCGTCCTGGAGGAGGTCGGCGGCCCGCAGCGGGTCGTTGCGGCCGGGCTCGCCAACCAGGGCGAGACGGTCGTCGCCTGGGACGCGGAAGACTCGCCGGGCCCTCGCTCCGGCGATCGGCTGGGGTTGCCGGCGCTCGCTCCCGATCGTCGAGCGTCTTCGTGCCGCGGGACTGGAAGGCGCGATCCGGGACCGCTCGGGCCTGCCGCTCGATCCCTACTACTCCGCGGGCAAGCTCGCCTGGCTGCTCGAGCGCAACGAGGCACGTGCGCACGGCGTCGGCCCAGGAACGGCTGCGCTTCGGGACGGTGGACGCCTGGCTGACGGCGCGCCTGGACGGGGGCGACGCACGAACGGACACATCGACCGCGTCGCGGACGCAACTCCTGGGCCTTCGCGCGCTCGAGTGGGATCGAGACCTTCTGCGGCTGGTTCGGGATCGCCCGCGGCGACCCTGCCCAGGCTGGTTGCGACGGCCGGCGACCTCGGGCAGCTGGCTCATCCACGGTGGCGGGCTGCGCTCGCGTTGAGGGCCATGGCATGTGATCAGCAAGCGGCGTTGGCAGGTCATGGCGCGTTCGTTCCCGGTGCCATCAAGGCAACGTACGGCACCGGCGTCTTCGTGCTCGCCAACGCCGGCAGCGACCGGGATGCGACGGCAGATCTCGAAACGGTCGATCGCGTGGACGTTGCCCGGCGACCCGACGTCGGCCGACACGACCGCCTCGGTCCTTCAGGGCGGCGTCTTTGCGGCCGGCGCCTTCATCGATTGGCTGCGCGACGACATGGGCGTGATCGCGGATGCCTCCGCGATCGAAGGCATGGCACTCGGTGTCCCCGACGCGGCCGGAGTGAAAGTGCTCCCGGCGCTGACAGGGCTGGGAGCGCCATGGTGGAGGCCCGAAGCCCAGGCTGTCGTGGCTGGGCTGACCGCAGCAGCGAGGCCGGCGCATGTCGTGCGGGCCACGCTGGATGGCATCGCGCAGCGAGTCGCCGACGTGGTCGAGGCGATGAGAGCCGTTCTGCCTGAAACGCCGCTCCGATTGCGCGTGGATGGCGGCATGACGGCCAACTCGTTCCTGATGCAGCGACAGGCGGACCTGCTGGGCATCCCGGTCGATGTCGCTTCCGTGGCGGAATTCGACCGCGCTCGGGATCGCCGGTCTCGCCGGTTTCGGGGGCGGCCTCCTGGACCTCGCCGCCATCGGCGCCGCCAACCCGGCGCGGGCGACGTACGAGCCCGGTCTCGGCGATGCCGAGCTCCGGGCGCAGCGTGAAGCGTGGAATCGTTCGTCGCCGCGGCGGCAGCGCTGTGAGCGCTCCCTGGGACGCCGCGTGCGATCCCGATGTGCCGAACCAGCGTCTGGGCGAGGCACTTCGGCCCGTCGAATCGAGGTCCCGAACCTCTTGACAGGCCGACTAGGTTGGTTTAGACAACCATGCCACTGGGGTCGTGTCGGTAAACTGGAGGAGCACCGCCTCTCGAGAGCAAGATATCCGTCGCCAAGGGTCAAGTCGGTCGGGGTCGAAGGCACCATCAGGAGGACGGCCACGTGATCAATCGAGCGTCCGGACGCGGGGTAATCGCGACGATCGTCGCGGTGATGCTTGTCGGTTGTACGAGTTCGACTCGGGTCGCCGGCGCCCAGCTCATCGGCCGCCGCAAGTGCGCCGGCATCGGCCGCCGCAAGTGCCGCGCCAGCCAGTGCGGCCGCCTCGGCGCCCGCCGCTGCGAGTGCGCCGGCCGTCGGCGAGTGCGGCCGCGCCTCGACGGCTTCGGGGATGACCAAGGACGAGATCGCGGCCGCGCTGAAGTCCGAGGGCACGGTCACGATCAAGAGCTGGGGTTTCAACGGCCTCCCCAAGAAGGTCTTCATCGACCAATTCAAGAAGTACACCCAGGACACGTATGGAGTGCCCGTCACTCTCGTGTGGGACGACACGAACGGCGCCCTCCAGCAGGCCGAGCAGGCGAACAAGCTCCCGAGCGAGGTCGGCCTCGACGTCATCGACAACGAGGAAGACCACATGCCGCAGCTCCAGGAGCTGGGCTGGATCGAGAAGATCAACAGCGATCCCAAGTACGACAGCATCATGACCAACTGGTCCAAGGTCGATCCCGCATACATCGTCCAGGACGGCTTGGGAGTCATCTACCAGGGCTTCGAGGACCTGTGCGCCGTCATCCGCAAGGACAAGGTCGACCCGACCAAGCTCAAGGACTGGACCGACCTCGCCGATCCGTCCCTCAAGGGCCTGATCGTGATGTACGCCATCCCGGGCGACACCCGTGGGCAGCAACTGTTCTACGCGATGCTCACGTCGATGATCAAGAACGGGAAGGTCCAGGGCACCGACTACAAGGATCCCGCGGCAGTCACGGCGGGCCTGAAGTGGTTCAAGGACAACATCGAGCCGAACATCCTGCAGTTCGCCGACATCGACGTCATGCGCACCAAGATGCAGTCCGGCGAGATCGGCGTCGCGCTGAGCTGGAACTCGTACATCCGCGGCATCCTGTCGTCGGACTGGAATACCCGTGACCAAGTGGCGCAGCCGTGGTATCCCGCGTCCGGTTGCCCCGGCGATCGGGAAACGCTGCGGGTAGCCAAGGGCACGAAGCACCCCGTCGCCGCCCGGGTCCTGATCAACTGGATGATCGGCCCCGACTTCATCAACGCCGGCTGGACCCAGGATGCGAGCGGGACAGAGACCAACAAGTGGAACCTGTCGAAGCAGGACTACCTGCAGACCTACTTCGGTGGTATCAATGCAGAGGACCGGAAGCTCGCTCCGAAGTGGGCGGCCCCGTTCTATCCGCCGGATCCTGCGGCGGTCACCATGATCATGGACTTCGCGTACATCGCCAAGAACAACGAGCCCATCTCGAACGAGTACAAGGCTCTCCAGTAGGCCAGACTTCGACAGAATGTTCGGAGGGCGACGTTGACCGCGCCCACGCCCGATCTGCTCGTCGATACCTCCAAGGCTATCGTCGAGGAGCCACACACTCGAGCGGCCACCCGGCCGCTCGAGCGTGTGCTGCCGTATCTCCTGATCGCACCCGTGATGATCTACATCTTCGTGGTGCTCATCCTCCCGCTCCTGATCCAGATCTACTACAGCTTCCTGACTCGAGAGCAGGGAACCTACACCTTCCACATCGTCCAGAAGCTCACCCTCGACAACTACATCCAGATCTTCACCCAGCGGTACATCATCGAGAGCCTCGCGTTCACGATGGGGATCTCGTTCGTCATCGCCGTCGGCACGGTCATCCTGGGCATGCCTGTCGCGCAGTTCCTCGCGCGAGGGACCGGTCGCGGCAAGATCTTCATCGAGATGTGCCTGCTGCTGCCGTTGTTCGGCGACATCTTCACCGCCTACGCGCTGCTCTACGCGTTCGCACCGCAGGGCATCGTGAACTGGTTCCTGACAGGGATCGGACTGATCGGCGAGCCGCTCCACCTCGTCAACCAGCCCATCGCCGCGGTGATCGCGATGATGCTGCCGAGCCTCTCGGTCTTGTTGATGCGTGGCGCTCTCGTGCGCGTGGACCCGGTCTACGAAGAGGCAGCCCAGATGCTTGGCGCAAACCCGCTCCACGCCTGGTACGCGACGACATTCAAGCTGGCTCGGGTCGGCGTGGCCGGCGCCTTTCTCTTGACGTTCATAGGCGCGACAGGCGCGTTCACCCTCCCGGTGATCCTTGTCAACGCCAACAACGACTGGATCAGCACGCAGCTGAGGGCCCTGTTCACCGGCAACAACGTCACGACGGCCTCGTCGCTGAGCATCGTGCTCACGCTCATCACGGCCCTCGTGGTCTACATCTACATCCGCCTCACGTCGAGGCGCGCGGACGTCCAGCAATATGTGGGATAGCCGCTGGACCGTCCGGATCGGGCGGCGTCTTCTCCAGGCCTATGCGATCGCGGCCGCCGTGCTGCTGGCGTATCCGACGGTCCAGCTGTTCATCGTCGCGGCGAGTGACGACATCGTCTTTCCGCCCCGGTATTTCTCGCTCGACGCCTTCAACCCGGACAACCTCCCCGCGCTGCTCGAGTGGATGCCGTTCAGCGTCGCCCTGGGACTGGCGACGACCGCAGTGCTCCTGGCCCTTGCCATCCCGATGTGTTACGCCACCCAGCGGATGAACTTCCGCGGACGGGCGCTGGCCGAGGCGGCGGTCTTCCTGCCGGTCATCGTCCCCGGAGTCGGGTATATCGTCGCCCTCGGAACGGCCTATATCCTGATCTTTCCGGACCTGATCGGTTCGTTCTGGGGCATCCTGCTTCCGGTCGTGGTGGGCAACCTCGTCTGGATGGTCAGGGCGATCCAGAGCTCGCTGTCGGTCGTCGATCCCGCCTATGAGGACGCCGCGCTCATGCTCGGGGCGAGCCGGGTCCGTGCCTTCTTCAGCGTCACGTTGCCGGCCATCGCGCCCGGGATCGCCGTCGGCTCGATGGTCACGTTCGCCAACTCCGCCACGGCGTTCACCGCCCCATTCTTCCTGGGACGGACGACCGCGCTCACGAGCACCGTGGGGATCTTCAACGAACTCAGCCGCTACAGCCTGATCCCGAGGATCGCGGCGGAAGCCCTCGTCGTGGAGCTTCTGGTCATGACGTTCGTGATGGCCGCCTACATCATGGCCCGCAAGCGCTTCCGGGGCCTGATCGTTTGAGCGCTGTCGTGCCCGGCGCCAGCCTCCGGATCGACCACCTGACCAAGCGCTTCGGGTCGGTCGTGGCCGTCGACGAGGTCAGCTTCGAAGTCGCTGCCGGCCAGTTCGTGGTCCTGCTTGGACCGTCTGGGTCGGGAAAGACGACGATCCTGCGGATGGTGGCGGGCCTCGAGATCCCGGACAGTGGCCGGGTGTGGTTCGGGGACCACGACACGACCCGGACGCCAGCCCACAAGCGGGGCCTGGGGTACGTCTTCCAGCGGGCATCGATGTTCCCGCATTACACCGTGCGAGAGAACATCGCCTGGGGTCTCAAGCTGCGCAAGGTGCCGAAGGCCGAGGTCGAACGGCGTGTCTCGGAGATGATCGAACTCGTCCACCTGAGCGGCCTTGACGATCGTTACGCGACCCAGCTGTCCGGCGGCCAGGCGCAGCGCGTCGTGATCGCCCGAGCCCTGGCGCCCGATCCCCCGATCCTCCTGCTCGACGAGCCCCTCAGCGCGCTCGATGCCAAGTTGCGCGACGAGCTGAAGGATGTGATCGCGGATGTTCAGAAGCGCACCCAGAAGACGATGATGATGGTGACGCACGACCAGCGCGAGGCGCTCTCCCTGGCCGAATTCGGTGATCGTCATGGACCTGGGCCACATCGCCCAGATGGGGTCCCCGGCTGACGTCTACCGGCATCCCGCGACAGCGTTCGTGGCAAGTTTCGTGGGCAACACGAACCTCGTGAGGGGCACCGTCGCGGCAGTCCAACCGGACCAGAACCTGACGGTCAGTGCGCTCGGACAGGAGCTGGAGGTCCGCCGACAGGATGGGCTCGGGCCAGGTGATTCGGTCCTGCTCAGTATCCGACCCGATGACCTCGAGGTCATCGAGGGACCGGATCGCTCGGGCTTCCGCTACGTCTTCGAAGGTCGCGTCGCAGAACGTCGTCTTCATCGGCGGGATCCTCCAGATGGAGGTCGCCGTCGCCGACGAGGTGCTGCGAGTCAACGCCGCGGGACGAGCACGGTTCTCGCTGATGCAGGACGCGCCCGAGACGGTCACGATCGGCACCAGCGAGCTGGTCCTGATCCCGGACTCGGCACGACCGGCTTGATGATCGGCGGCGCCGCGAACCCCTGGCTGCGGCCGGAGCGGCCCCTGATCATCGCGCACCGCGGGCACTCTCTCGAGGTGCCCGAGAACACCACCGAGGCGTATCGCCGGGCGATCGAGCTCGGCGTCGAGATGATCGAGTGCGACGTCCACATCAGCCGCGACGGACGGCTCGTGATGATGCACGACTCCACGCTCGACCGGACAACGAGCGGTCACGGGCCGGTCAGCGGGCTGACCTGGAATGAGCTGGCTGCCCTGGATGCGGGTTCCTGGATCGGCGAGGAGTTCACGGGTCTGCGCATCCCCACGACCGAGGACACCATCGAGCTGCGCGCGCCGCCGGGCATCTGGATGTGCTTCGAGGTGAAGGGCGGTACCCCTTCTGAATCGGAGCGACATCGCGAACGCCCTGGTCAGGCTGCTGGTGGATCGAGACGCGCTCGGTTTCGCGCCATGTCCGGGTACAACCACGGGTGTCTGGCGATCGCGAAGCGGCATGCCCCCGATCTGGTGCTGGCGCCCGAACGGCTGCCCGACGACGTGCCCCTCGACCCGGCCGTCGCCATCGCGCAGGCGCGGGCGCTCGGCGCGCCCGTCATCCAGAACCACCACCGGTTGCTGACGGCGGAGCTCATGGACGCGTTCCACGAGGCCGGCGTCGCGGTCTGGTCCTGGCCGACGACCGCGGAAGCAGACATCGTCAGCAGCGTCGCCGCGGGCGCCGACGGCCTCATGGGTGACGACGTCGAGCGGATCGTCGAGGTCGTCGAGCGGGACCGCGGGCGCGACTGAAGCTGCAGCGCCGCAGACCACCGACGATTCCACTGGGAGGGGCTCCGTGGAACTCGCGCTGCAGACCGATTCCGTTCGACGAGCTGCCGTTCGAGCAGATGCTCGACCTGTGCGTGGAGCTCGGCATCAGGAATTTCGAGATCCCGACCGGAGGCCAGTCGACCGCGCCGCACCTGAAGATCGATGAGCTTCTCGGCGATCCTGCGAGCTTCGATCGTTTCCGGGAGGCGCTGGCGTCACGGGGGTTGACGATCGCCGCCCTCAACTGCTCGGCGTGGCCGCTGCACCCGGTCGTGGGACCGGCCCATGTGGAGACCATCCGGAAGACCATCGAACTTGCTGGCCGGCTCGGCGTTCACAGGATCGTGTCGATGTCCGGCTGCCCTGGCGACGGGCCGGGAGGCACGACGCTCAACTGGGTCTGGTCGACCTGGCCCGAGGACCAGATCGATCTGCTCCAGCGGCAATGGGACGAGGCGATCCCGCTCTGGCATTTGCTGGTCGCGCACGCGAAGGACCACGGCGTCGAGCAGATCGCCTTCGAGCTGCACCCGCTGCAGCTCGTCTACAACGTGCCGACCCTTCAGCGGATGCGCGACGCGGTGGGTCCGGTCATCGGGGCCAACCTGGACCCATCGCACCTCTTCTGGCAGCAGATGGATCCGCTGGCCGTCATCCGCGTGCTGGGCGACGCGGTCTTCCACGTCCACCTCAAGGACACCAAGTCCGAGCCGCAGCGCCTGGCGATCGCCGGCGTGCTCGACCAGAAGCTCAGCCCGTCGGCTCCAGAGCGCGCGTGGAACTTCAGGACGCTGGGATCGGTCATGACCGGGCATGGTGGACGGAGTTCGTCGAGTCCCTGCAGGCGGTCGGCTTCGAAGGTGTGCTGAGCATCGAGAACGAGGATCCCTACATGGAAGGGGAAGAGGGCGTCCGCGAGGCGGCGGCATTCATGCGGCCCATCCTGGCCGCCGCGGCCGTGCGCATGACGGCTGCGCCTCGCCCGCCACGGGCGTCGGCCTCATCGGATGCGGCAACATCGCGATGGGGCATCTCGCCGGTTGGTCTGCGCATCCCGCCGGGTTCGCCCCCGTGGCGGTCGCCGATCCGACGCCCGAACGACTGGAGCTCGGACGATTGACGGCGGGCCTGGAACCGAGCGACGCGCACGCTGACTACCGCGACCTGATCGCCCGAGACGATGTCGGCGTCGTCGATGTCTGCGTCCCGCCCCATGTCCGCCGTGAGATCGTTGTCGCCGCGGCCCGGGCCGGCAAGCACATCCTCTCGGAGAAGCCATTGGCGACAGTGCCGGCCGACGCTGCCGTCATGGTCGAGGAGGCCCGGAAGGCCGGAGTCACCCTTGGGCTGGTCCACAACTACCTGTTCCAGCCAGAGATCATCCTCGCCCGAGAGCTGATCAGATCCGGCGCGCTGGGCCAGGTGGAGGTCGTCATCCTGAACTACCTCGGCGTCGAGGACATTCCCGGAAATGCCGCATACGATCCGACCTGGCGGCACGACCTGCCCCGGTCGGGCGGCGGCATCTTCATCGACATCATCCACCTGGTCTACCTCGCTGAGGCGTTGCTCGACCGGCGCGTCGAGCGTGTCTCGGCCTACGCCAATGCCCGCACGATGGGCGCCGGGGTGGAGGACGTGGTCGCAGGCCGCTTCGAGACGCCCGACAGCGCCGCGCTGATCAATGTCGGCTGGAGCTTCGGTGCGCACGGGATCGACGGGCCCGGTGGCATCGAGGTCAGCGGCACGCACGGCCGCCTCGCGATCGCCTATGAGGACGGCGGCACGTTCGCGCCCTTCCGGGAGCTTCGGCTCACGGATCACGCGGGCACGCGCGTCGTCGAGACGACCGAGAAAGCCCCGCAGGGCACGGTGCCGCTCGCCGTCCGGGCATTCGCCGCTGCGGTCGCTGCCGGCCAACCCCCCGCTGCATCCGGCGAGGACGGCCAGCGCAACCTCGAAGCCGTGATGGCCGCCTATGAGTCGGCCGCCCTCGGCCGCACCGTCGGTCTGCCCCTCGAGCCCGGCGACCCTCTCTTCCAGCGTGGCGCGATCGGCCTGCGCGAGCTCGAGCTGCCCGACTGGAGCCCGGTCCGTCGGAAGGGCATCTTCGGCGTCGCCGCCGCGTCATGACCGTCCGTTCCGAGGGCTACCGCTGTCGCTCGGTCGGCCCGGCCGTCCAGCCTGCGATCTGATCCATCAACGGAGGACCGATGCGACTGAGCCGGCTCGACCTCCATCCCATCATCGTTGCGCGAGAGACCGAATTCGCCAACGAGCACGTCATCGTCCGTCTCGAGACGGACCATGCGGCGGTGGGATGGGGCGAGATGAGCGACCTGTCGCATCTCCCGATGTATCGCTTCGACCTGGAACAGCTCGCGGTCTCGTTGCGCGAGGTCCTCCTCGGGCTCGATCCACGCGATCTGAATGTCATTGAGCGGCGGCTCCTCGCCTTCTACCCCGACGAGGGCCACATGTACAGCCGCTCCGGCCTCGTTCGCCAGGGAGTGGACCTCGCACTGCACGACCTCCTCGGCCGGATCGATGGCGTGCCCGTCCACCGGCTGCTCGGCGGGGCGATCCGCGACCGTGTCCCCGTCTGCTATCCCGTCTTCCGCCTGCGCTCGACAGGACAGGTCGAAGCGGCCCTCGACCGGGTCCAGGCGAAGCTGGAGCAGGGATTTGCCACCATCCGCGTCTATGTCGGCAGTGAGCCGGCGGCCGACGAAGCGTTCCTGGTCGGGTTCGCGGATCGCTTCGCGGGTCGGATCAGGATCAAGTCGCTGGATTTCTCGAACCTCGTCGGTTGGCGGGACGCGCTCCGCCTCACCGAGCGATACACCGCCATCGCCGAGGTGATGCTGGTCGAAAGCGTCGCCCTGCGGGGCGACCTCGAGGGGCTTCGGGAGTACCGCCAGCGGGGCCGGCTGCCGGTCTCCGAGCACGTCCACGGGGCGCGCCACGCTTGGGAGCTGCTGCACCGCGGCTGTGTCGACATCCTCAACATCTCACCGTACGTGCTCGGCGGCCTGCGGGCGACGATGCCGCACGGCCGCGATGGCCGAAGCGGCGGGGGCGGACGTGCTGATCGGAACGACGCAGGAGCTGAACCTTGGCACGGCAGCGGTCGCCCACCTTGGGGCGGTCTTGCCGACCCTGCCGTATCCAGCTGACAACGCTGGCCCCCGGCTATACGTCGATGACGTCGTCAGCGGTGGGGTCGAATACGTCGATGGCGATCTGTGCGTGCCGGACGGGCCGGGTCTGGGTCCCGTGGTCCTCCCCGAGCGACTGGACCTCCTGCGTTCCGACGGCCATTCCACGTTCGGATCCGACCTGATCGGCGCGCTGGACCGAACGACCGGTCGATAGGGTGCCCGACTTCTCGATCCCTGGTGGTTCCTCGTGACGAACGTCGAAGGCGTCGGTTCCGAGGCACCGGACGGATCGCCGGATCCGGCGACCGTCGATGCCCTGTTGACGGCCCTGACCCTCGAAGAGAAGGCGTCGCTCACCATCGGCCGTGACTTCTTCAACACCCAGGACATCCCGCGCCTGGGCATCGCGGCCGTCTGGCTCGCCGACGGACCGAACGGGCTGCGCAAGAACGCGGCAGCCGAACCGGCCCTGACAAGCGTGCCCGCCACGTGTTTCCCGTCGGGGTCGGCGCTCGGCGCCAGCTGGGACGCAGCGCTCGTGCGCGAGGTCGGCGCCGCGATCGGCGAGGAGGCGCAGGCGCTGGGGGTCGGAGTCGTTCTCGCCCCCGGGCTCAACCTCAAGCGCTCGCCGCTGTGCGGCCGCGACTTCGAGTACTACTCTGAGGACCCACTCCTGAGCGGCCGCCTCGGCGCGGCCTTCGTCGAGGGTGTGCAGGGCCAGGGCGTGGGCGCCTGCCCGAAGCACTTCGTCGCCAACGAGAACGAGCGGGTCCGGTACACCACGGACTCGATCGTGGATGAGCAGACCCTTCGCGAGCTGTACCTGCGATCGTTCGAGCTGTGCGTCACGGAGGCGGCTCCGTGGATGGTGATGGCGGCCTTCAACCGCCTAAACGGCGTCCACTGCGCCGAGAACCCGTGGCTCCTCTCGACGGTCCTCAAGGGCGAGTGGGGCTTTCGCGGCGTGACCGTGTCGGACTGGTACGGCGTGGACGACCGAGTCTTGTCCCTGCAGGCCGGGCTGCATCTTCAGATGCCCCACGGACCGTCCGCCCCGGCGGTCGTCGCCGCGGTGCGTGACGGCCGGCTCGCCGAGAGCGACCTCGACGCGCTGGTGCGAGACCTGCTGTCGCTCGCCCTCAAGGCCGACGCGACGCGCGAGGAGGGCACGGTGCTCGACGCCCAGCGGCACCACGCGCTGGCGCGGCGCGCGGCGGCGGCGGGCATGGTCCTGCTGAAGAACGACGATGGACACCTGCCGGTAGCCGCAGACGAGTCCGTGGCGGTCATCGGCAGCATCGCGAGGACACCACGCTTCCAGGGGCGCGGCAGCGCCCAGGTGAATCCGCTGACCGTCGAGACCGCCTGGGACGAGCTCCTCGCCGCCGTCGCAGACCCGTCGTCGCTGACGTACGCGCCCGGCTACGGAGCGGATGACAGGACGAGTGACGCGCTGCTGGCCGAAGCGGCTCGGGTCGCCCGCGCGGCCCGCGTGGCCGTCGTGCTTGTAGGCCTCCCCGAGGGTCTCGAGACCGAGGGTGGCGACCGTGCCGATCTCGATCTCCCGGCTGCCCATGACGCGCTCGTCGAGGCCGTGCTGGAGGTCCAGCCGAACGTCGCCGTGGTGATCTGCAGCGGTGCGCCGGTGACCATGCCGTGGGCGGGACGGACGCCCGCCATCGTTCAGGCGTGGCTTGGCGGGGAAGCGGGCGGCGGGGCCATCGCCGACGTCCTCCTCGGCCGGGTCGATCCGGGCGGCCGGCTCGCCGAGAGTTACCCGGTACGCCTGGCTGACACCGCGTCCTACCTCTCGTTCCCGACCGGCGGCCAGCGGCGGGCGCCCTTCACTGAGGGACTGTTCACCGGGTATCGCTGGCATGACGCGCGCGGGATCGAACCCCTGTTCCCCTTTGGCCACGGACTGTCCTACACGACGTTCGCGTACGAGGCGATGACCATCGACGCGGCCACGCTGGGACCAGGCGGAAATCTGGCGATCTCGGTGACGGTCCGCAACACGGGACAGCGGCCCGGCAGCGAGGTGATCCAGCTCTACTTGCATGAGCGCGAGCCGCCCCAGGCTCGACCGGTGCGCGAGCTCAAGGCATTCGCCAAGATCGCCCTGGCGGCGGGCGAAGCGGGGACCGTGACCCTTCAGATGGGGCTGAGCGATTTCGCGGCCTTCGACCCGGAGGCGGGCGTCTGGGTCGCCCGCCCCGGCGTGTATGACCTGTATGCCGGCGCGTCCTCCCGCGATCTCCGCCTGACGGTCGCCGTCGATCTCGTCGGAACGGCGGGTGACCCGCCGCGCCTCAGCCGGGAGTCGACGTTTGCGGAGTGGCTGGCCCATCCGCGGGGCAGGGCCCTCGTCGAGCCGCTGATCCTCCGTCCGGATGTCGCCATCCTCGGCGACGTGGACGACTTCCCGCTGGTCAAACTGGCCGTGATGGGCCTTGTTCCGGAGCCCGAGATCGAGGCGCTCGTCGCCGCGGCCGCCGGCGCAGTGCCCACGACGGTCGGTGGCGCAGGTGGGTCTGATGGGGACGTCGATGCGTAGCGCCTCCACGCCGGCGAATCGAACGATCAGGCTCATCCAGCCGGCGACTCGCTGGGAGGATGGTCTTCCGACCGGCAACGGGCAAGTCGGGGCGATGGTCTACGGTGCGATCGCTCATGACGTCGTTCTGTTGAACCACGAGGCGCTCTGGCGGAGGCGACCGCGGCCAAGCCTCCCTGACGTATCCCGGCATCTCCCAGAGCTCCGGGCACTGCTCCTTGGGGGGCACTACGAACGAGCGCAGCTCTTTCTCGATGAGCGCCTGCGCGAGGGCGGCTACGAGCCGGGCGTGCCCCGAACCGTGCCGGCAGAGCTGACACGGCCATGGGTGCCGCCCGGCATGCTTGAGACACGATGACCATAACTCTCGATGCGGCGCGGGAGGCGCTTCCGGTCGGTCGTCGCGATCCCGGTCGCACCGTTCGCCGAGGACGGCCGGATCGACACCTCGGCCCTGTCGCGGATCATCGGGCGGATGGCCGACGCGGGCGTCGAGGTGATGACCCCCAACGGAAACACCGGGGAGTTCTACGCGCTGGCCCCGGAGGAATACGTCCCCGCCATCCGGGTCACGGTCGAGACCCTGGCGGGGCGGGGGATGGTGATCCCGGGGATCGGATTCGACACGACGACCGCCGTCGCGATGGGTCGCTCGGCGACCGCAGCCGGCGCCGACGGGGTGATGATCCACCAACCGCTGCACCCGTACCAGTCAGCGAGCGGCTGGGTCGCCTACCACCGCGCGATCGCGTTGGCCCTCGCCGACATGCCGATCGTCCTGTACATCAAGGATCCGATGGTGGGTCCACCGATGCTGCACGAGCTGGTGCTCTGCGCCCGAACGTCGTCGGCGTCAAGTACGCCGTCGGCGATGTGGTTCGGTTTGCTGCCCTCGTCGAGACGTTCCGGGCCGGCGACGTCGCATGGGTCTGCGGGCTCGCCGAGCCCTGGGCCCCGTTCTTCTGGGTGGCCGGCGCCACCGGCTTCACCTCGGGTCTTGCGAACGTCGATCCGGCCCTGTCGCTCGAGATGCTTCGCTGCCTCCGCGACGGCGACTACGACGGGGCGATGGGCGTGTGGCGATCGGTGAAGCCGTTCGAGGATCTGCGGGCACGGCGCAACAGCGCCAACAACGTGCCGGTCGTCAAGGAGGCGCTCGCCCAGCTGGGGCTGTGTGACCGACGCGGTGCGTCCACCACTCGAGGCACTGGATGCCTCAGAGCGCGGCGAGGTCGCGTCGATCCTGGCCCGTTGGGACAGAAACCTCTGACCCAGATCAGCGCCGCATCTCCACCCTCAGGGCATTGCGTGAGGAGGCAGAGGCCATGGATGATCAGCAGCCCGCTGAACTGTCGTCGATCCTCGAGCGCTTCCGACGCGCCTCGACCGCATCGATCGCGACGGAGCTCTTCAAGCACGGGCTCCGCAACCAGGTGCTCGTCGACGTCCGGCCCATAACGACAACGGTCGGTTTGCGGCCCCCGCCTTCACGATGCGGAACATCCCGGCGCGGGAAGATCTCGACACCTCGAGTCGATCAGGCTGCCCGGCAATCTGCAGTGGGACGCTGTCGAGCTGATCGAGCCTGGCCAGGCGCTCATCATCGACAGCCGCGGAGACACGAGCGCCGGCTCGGGCGGTCTGATGCTCATGACGCGCCTGGCACGCCGAGGAGCGGTCGCCGCGATCACCGACGGCGCGTTTCGAGACACTCCCGAACTGGATGGGATCGGCATTCCCATTTACGCTCGAGGTCAATGCGCGGCGACCAGGCTGTCGAAATTCCATGTCGCGGACCTGAACGTGCCGATCGGCTGCGGAGGTGTTGCGGTCTATCCGGGAGACATCCTCGTCGGAGACCGCGAATCGGTGGTGGTCGTCCCCCGCCATCTCGCGCTCGAGGTGTCGATCGCGGCGTCCGAGCGCGAAGGGCTCGAGGCCTGGATCTACGGTCGGGTGAACGCGGGCGAGCCGATCGCCGGCCTCTACCCGCCGAACGAGGCGACCGTCGCCCAATACGCGGAATGGCGAGCCAAGCAGGGAGAGTAGCTGCCGTGCCGAAGCGAGAAGAGATGGAGTCCGTCCTCCGTCGCTATTTCGAAGGATGCAATGAAGGGGACGTCGACAAGATCGCTTCGTGTTTTCTGCCCGACGCGGTCCACTACTTTCCACCGGGAATGTACGGGGGCACGTTCGACGGTGGCAAGGACGATCGGCGAAAGATGGTCGGCTGCCGTCAGAGACCTCGGGTCGCAGCGGGCGCTTGAGCACATCGCCATCGACGTCGACACGAACTCCGCCGTCGCGGAGTGGACGATCACACAAGACTCGAAGAGGGCACGGTCCTCCGCGGCGACGAATGGTACGAGTTCGACCCGTCGACACGGCCTGATCAGCGAGATCCGGGCCTACTACGCCTCACCTCAGGCGCGCGACCTGCAGCGTCTCGAGCTCGAAGGGTTCGACTACGCCGGGCGGGGCTACTCCGTCGAGCCGAGATCGCGCGGGCCGACGGATCCAACTCGACCTCCAGACCCCGGGACCGCGTCACACGGAGTCAGGCGCTGACCGTCGCGGAACCGGGGCCAGCTCGGGCATCTCGTTGCCTGACATCGGCCCAGGACAGATCCCGTCCGGATGCTCCGGGTCGACCGCATTGTGTCGGGCATGTCGCCGCGACCGCAGTTCACTGCCCGGGCGTTGTCGGATGCGCAAGTCGGCCCTCGTCTCCCGCCGTCGGATGATCCGGATCCAGCCGATGCGCTACCGAGCCTCCTCGATGATGCTCGCGGCAAGAGCGAGGACCTCAGCATCGGTGAGGCTCGCCCCGCGGCGCTGTGACCTTTCGAATGCCTCCTCTCCGAGATTGGTCCGAACGCATCGAGTGCCGCGCGATCCGGCGGGAGCGCCAGGTCCGCAAAACCGGCCTCCCGGACCACTCGATCCACGGCGGCGAACAGATGCGATGCCGGTTCGGCATAGCCCGCCCCTGCCGCAAGCAGGGCTGCGACTCGGATGTAGGCGACGAACAACTCTGGGTTCCGAGACTGGCGCGCTTCGTCGCCGATCGCTCCAAGCCGCGCCCGGGCATCGGCGAGCCTGCCAAGACCGATCTCACATGCCGCGGCGCCGAGCTCGAGCTTCTGCACATCGCGCTCGGCATCGCCTGCTCCTCGCAGGCGTCGCGCCGCCGAGTCCCACAGCTCGAGGCTGCCCGAGTATTCGCCTCGAGCTAGAGGACTGCTGCGACCCGGGCCTCAGCCCCCGCGAGGCCGGTGTCCGGGCCAAGAACCTTTCGCAGCGCCAGCGCCTCTGTTGCCTGAGCCTGCGCCTCGTCCAGTCGGCCATCGCGGAGATTCAGCTCGCTGAGGCTCGCCAGCGTGTTCGGGAGGAAGTTACGCCATCCATGAAGCGACGCGTCAGGATGTGCCCGCGCGATCTCCGCCGCTTCGACCTTGACCGCTCGAGCCGCGTCCGCGTCGCCGGTGTACAGCAGGATCTCACCGGCGCCAAAGACCCCGGCGTATCGCGTCATCGGGTCGAGGCTATCGCGGTCCATCGCCAGCCATGCCTCTGCCGCCGTCTGGGCCTCGTGCCCGAAACCACGCTCGAGCCAGAAAGAGCAGAGCGCGAAGAGGTAGACTGCGGCGTGGCGGCGTCGCGCGACGACAACGACTCGGCCAACCCGGCTCGCATGTTGGCGAGTTCTCATCGAGGACCAGGAGCCACTCGGGCCGAGCGACTTCGAGCCCGGCCGGCGCCTCTCGCGCCCAGCTCGGCAAACCAGCGGGCGTGTGTCGCGCGTGTCTCCGCCGCGACCCCATCTTCCTCGAGCCGTTCGGCCGCGAACTCACGGATCGTGGCAAGCATCGCGTAGCGCGGACCGCTCGGGCGCCTCGCGCCGCCGCACCAGGCTCTTGTCGATGAGCGCCTGGAGCACGTCCGGCGTCGCCCCGGCCACCTCCGCTGCCGCTTCGTACGTCGCGCCGCCGACGAAGACCGACAGGCGCTCGAACAACCGGCGCTCGGCCTCATCGAGGAGGTCGTACGACCAGGCGATCGTCGCCCGCAGCGTCTGCTGGCGTGGATCGGTGCCGCGCGGTGCCTTGAGCAGATCGAGGCGCCCCCCGAGACGGCTCGAGGAGCTGTCCGGGTGTGAAGAGGGTCGTCCGTGCGGCCGCGAGTTCGATCGCGAGAGGCAGTCCGTCCAGCGCGCGCACAGCTCCTGAGGGCCGGGTAATCCGTGATGGGCGGCCGATGCGGCCGGCCCGTTCGAGGAATAACGCCGTGCCATCCTCCTCGGAGAGAGGCGGGACCGGCCAGACCCGCTCCGAAGCGAGCCGCAGCCGCTCCCGAACTCGGCGAGCAGCACAGTCGGCCCCTCGATCGCGACGATCGAGTTCACCGTTTCGGCGACGTCCGGGAGGAAGGTGTTCCACGTTGTCAGAGCAGCAGGGCTTCCGCTTGACCGCGCAGGTGCCCCAGCAGGGCGCCCTCGAGGTCGCCGTCCTCGGACTGCCTTGACGCCGAGCGGTCGCCGCGATCGTCGAGAGGACGAGGCCCGCCGCGCGGACGGCCGCCAGCGGCACCCAGTACGTTCCGTCGGGGAACGAGGCCGAGGCGTCCGTGGCGGCCTGCAACGCCAGACGCGTCTTTCCGGCACCGCCCGGTCCGGTCAGCGTCAGGAGCCGCGAGTCCGCGCGAAGGATCAGCTCCGTGACGGCGGCCAGCTCCTCGACCCGGCCGACGAACGCCGTCGCGACGATCGGCAGGTTCGAACGATGAAGCGATCGAAGAGGCGGGAACATCTTGTCGCCGAACTGATAGATGCGCTCCGGAGCCGCGAGATCCTTGAGGCGATGCTGGCCAAGATCCTGGAGGTCGTCGTCGTCCATCAGCGCACGCGTCGAGGCCGATACCAGCACCTGACCGCCGTGCCCCGCCCCCGCGATCCGCGCCACGCGATGCAGGTCCGCGCCGATGTATACCTCGTCGGTCAGGATCGGAGCCCCGGTATGGATGCCGATGCGAACGTGGAATGTCCTGCGCCAAGCCATCGATCGTCTCGCGCGCGGCCGCAAGGGCTCCGCGGGCGCTTGAAAAGGCCAAGAGGAATGCGTCACCCTGCGTGTCGACCTCGACGCCGCCGTTGCGCCCGCATGCCTCCCGGATCACGCGCCGGTGGTCGGCCAGCGCCGATCCATAGGCCTTCTCGCCGAGCGCCAGCAGGAGGCGAGTCGAACCCTCAACGTCGGTCACAACCAAGGTGACCGTGCCAGTCGGAAGGGCGTGCCCTGCCATCAGACACAGACTACCGGTCGCGGGATCCAAGGATCACGGCGGCTGGCTCTCTTAGGGCCTGAGGCCCGAATTGATCGGGTGAGCGATCACGTCGGCGGCCAAAGTCGGCGCCTCAAGCGACGCGAGCGGGCATCCTCAGGCTGATTGCATCGAGTCTCCATCAGACCCAGGACGGCTCGTCAGCGCCTCGCCGAACCCGAACAGAGCGCGAGGCGTCCGCCAGAGGATGACCTCGATGGCGGCTGGAGACAGGTCGAGGTGGGCCCTGACCAGATCGATCGCCTGTTCCAGGGGCACGAGCCGCGCCCGGCCGGGGAAACCGGTGCCCCAGATGATGCGTTCCGTGCCAAAGCTCTCGCGGAGTCGGCCCACGAGCGGCTTGAGATCGGGCCACGGGTAGTCCAGCTGCGAAGTGATCTGGTAGTCGCCGATCTTCATCCAGGTGTTCGGCCTGTCGGCAAGGGCGAGTGTCGGGAGATCGCTGCCTGGCGTTGACAGGTCGGGCTTGCCGAGATGGTCGACGATCACCCTGACCTCGGGATGCCGAGACGCGATCGCGGCGCCACCCGGCGTGCCCTGGTCGCAGGTGGAACTGGAGGATCGAGTTCGTGTCTTCAGCCGCGTCCCAGATCGTGTCGCTGGACGGTGCATCGAGCCAGGATGCGTCCTCGAAGAAGATGGGATGGAACCGGAACCCTGAAACACCTCGCGATGCCCACTCCTCAGCCGCCCTGGAGCCCGACTGTCGAGGGGATGGACAGTCCGATGGCGCGGAATTTCCGGGAAAGCGATCGACGCAGGCCACGATATACCGATTGTTCGAGCCGAAGGCGCTGCTTTGGACGAGGACCGCGTACGAGATCCCGATCCGTTCCATGTCGTCGATCAGCCACTCGACGGGGGCCGACTCGCTCGGGATCGGGATCTCGCGGTCGCCGCGGGGCGACATTCCGGTCCCGTTCCACGGCACCATACGTGGACGTGTGTATCGATGATCCCGGCCACGGCTACGTCCAGGGAAGGCCGAGGGTCGGCTGGTTGGCGTAGCGCCGCATCCCCACCACGAGGCGTGCCCCGGCGCGCGGCGAGAGCCGGACCGCGAAGTGCGGATGTCGACCGCCGTCGGATGCCCTCGCGACCTTCCTGGCGCACGGTGGTGATCTGGTGTTCGGCGTAGGCCCCGCCCTGGACGATCACCGTCCGCTCGGTGACCGGATCGAGGTTCACGAGCTGCACGGTCACCCCGTCCGCCGTGATCCGCTCGACCAGCGCGCCCACCTGGTCCGGTAGCCCCGCCCGGCGCCGCGCCGGGTCGAAGTAGCGCAGCTGGCAATGGAGCGGATAGCCGGTCCGTCCGACCGGGAGGCCGCCCCAGCATGAGCCGGACCAGGGCGTCCGTGGTCGCTGGGTTGATCGTGTTGGGGTCGTCCGACAACGTGGTGTCGGGCGTCCGAACGTCCGCGCGCATCTGTTCGACCTTGCTCCGGAGGTCGTCGAGGTCCGCCTGGAGTGCCTGCTCGGGTAGGACTCGTCCCCGCCATCGAGATACCGGACCCAGGCCGGCGTCTCGGGCAGGAGGTCGAGCGCCGAACGGTCGAGCGTCCAGTAGTACGACTCGAGCGCCCCGGGGGCGAACTTCTCGGGCCGGAAGTCGTACCAGCCCTCGGGCCCCTGGGCCGGCAGGTCGTCGATCGTGCCGCCCTCCTGCAATCGATCCAACGGTCGAGCCGCCCGTACATGTGCGGGTAAGCGACCTCGCCGTCCTGCGTCTTGCGTTGGCGTTCACCAGGTCGAGCATCCGCCGCCAAAGGTCGACGTAGCGCCGGTCGCCGGTGAGCAGCAGCGCGCTGCCGAAGCCGTAGCACGGCGCGCTCGAAGACCGTGTTGCGGTGGGCCACCTCGCCCCGCCAGGGGATCTGGAGTACCGGGATCCCCAGCCGTAGACGCCGCCGTACCAGCCGTAACCGCTGTCGATCTTGCCGTCGGGCCCGACGCTGTCGGGAGCAGGCCGTTGTTGGCTCGGTGCGCTCGACCCAGGCGTCGACGTACTCCAGAACCCAGTCGCGGTACTTCGCCTCGCCGGTGAGGGCGTAGGCGGTGAACGCAGCGTCGTCGCGCCCAGGTTCATCGGGTTGTCGCCGACGACGTCGTTGTAGTCCGGAAGTGCTCGAGCATCTCGTCGTAGTGGTCTCGCCGTGCGGGTGCGGAAGCGGCCCCACCTCGATGGGGTCGCCCGCCCAATCGAGCGCGGTCGCCTTGCGCAGCAGGGGCCCGCGCGACCCGTTGAAGAAGCTGCGGATGACGCGGTGCTTGCGGGTCGTAGTTGGGCGGCCTGCGGGTCCTCGTCCATGTACATACCCGGCGACCAGCGGCCGCAGCGACGGACCAGTGCGCGGTCGCCCGGGTCGGAAAGGCCCTGGAGGAAGACGGCGACCAGGCCTCGCCGTGGTGGATCCAGTCGAAGCAGGACGTGGAACTCCTTGTAGTACATCCCATCTCGGCCGAGCGGCACCTCGCGTCGTCTTCGCCTCGGTGTACTGGCGCAGGTGGCCCTCCATGCCCTTCCTGTAGAGCTCCAGGACGCGGTCGTCGGCGCCCAGGGCGTGGAGCATCGTCCAGTTCAGCAGGTTCTCGAGCGCGTCGTCCGGGCCGTCGTCGCCCGACCACCGGGGCACGCACAGCAGGTAGCCCCGGTCATCGAAATAGCGCGCGAAGAACTCGGCACACGCCTCGGCCTGCGCGTCCAGCAGCTGCCGTTCGAGCAGCGCCCATGAAGGAGAACGAACCGGCGTGTCGATCTCGATCACTGCTACCCTGGCCGTCGATCTCATCGTCCGCGCGCCTGCCTCCGCGAGCCAGGTTCCAGTCGTGAAGACCGGACTCCCTCGAGCGCGATCAGAGGGAAATACGACACTGCTGGGCCCTGCCTCCCGTGCGACTGGAGTCCGATCGAACCGGTCATCCGCAAACACCTGAACACGTCGCGCTACCGAGACGTCGTCGCTCGACTCGGACGCACGCGTGCTCGGAGGGTACAACGCCGGCACGCTCAGGTGAACGCCATCATGCAACGGTTCGGCGGCCGGCGGATCGGGCGTGCAGACTCAGGAAGGAGACACTCTCTGCCAAATGAGTTACTCCCGCGGCGCGGTCCCGATCGTCGCGCAGCCGCGCAGAGTCGAGTCCCGAACCAACCCGCATCCGGTGTAACGTGCGCCTGTCGAGCAGCGTCCGTCATGCCCCACAGGGGCCAATGAATTGAGAGGGGGGGCGGAGGCATGGTGGCGTCATCCGCACGGTTGCGGACGCTCTTGAATGTCAGCGTGTCGCAAGTCCTTCTCCATTACCTGGAGCTGGAAGGCGTCCGCAAGGTCTTTGGCGTCCCGGGCGTCGGCGACCATGGACGTCCAGTACCAGCTGCACAAGCGGCGTGACACCGTCGACTACGTCGTCTGCCGGCAGGAGTCGGGCGCCGTCTACATGGCCGATGCGTACGCCCGTGCGACAGGTGGGCTCGGCGTGGTTCTGGCGACATCGGGCCCGGGCGCGGCAGCGGCACTCACCGGCACGACCAACGCCGAGGCAGACGGCACGCCGCTCCTGACCATCACAGGCGAGGTCGGAGAGGCGTTCGCCGGAAAGGGCTACCTGCAGGCCGGGATCGACGGCCGGCTCAATATCGACGAGATCTACGCCGCCGCGAGCGACTACTCCGCCGTCGTCACCAACCCCGCCAACGCGCGCACGCTGATAGAACAGGCCCTGCGCGATGCGCGCGGCCGTCCACACCACGCCGTGCACCTGAGCCTCCCCGTGGACGTATCGAAAGCGGT
>CAVYZQ010000007.1:0-296993 GCA_963772995.1 uncultured Chloroflexia bacterium
GCATGGCCGCCCCGCGCGTCAATGGCACTGGACCTTCCAGCTCTACGACAGTTATCTGCAGAAGATGGAAGACACGCTGGCAGAACAGGCATGGCTCGCCGGCGATACATTGTCGCTCACCGACATCGCCATGGCGCCCTATGTCGACCGGCTCGACATGCTCGGTATGCCGGAAATGTGGGTCGGCAGCCGCCCAGGACTTCACGGAATGGTTCGAGCGGATGAAATCGCGGCCGAGCTTCAAACCGTCGTTGCTCGATATGTGTGCCGCCTGATCTGACCAACGATCTGAAGACTTTCGGCACCCGAAGCTGGCCGGACGTGAAGCGGCTGCTGGCGGCTTGACGTCTGCGGTGAACTTAACACGGTGGCGGGACCACCATGGTTTCGGCAGAATGTCGGAATGGTCCGTTTGATACGTCGCGTCATCGCGGCTGGCCCGCCATTGCCAATCGCCGCGATGATGGCTCTGTCTGTGCTGGTGACAGCGACGCATGCCGGCGCGCAAACGGCAACGCCGCCTGAAGGATCGGCAATCAGCTTCGCGCTCACGGCGGCCGACGGAAGCGCGGTCACCGAGCGAACGTATCGCGGCAAATGGCTGGTCGTTTATTTCGGCTACACATTCTGTCCGGACGTTTGCCCGACGACACTGATGGAGATCGCCGGCACGCTTGAGAAGCTCCGGCCCGCGCGCCGACATGGTGCGAGGCCTCTTTGTCACCATCAATGCGAAGACGCGACACGCCTGAGATTTTGAGCGCATACATTAAATCATTCGATCCGCGCATCATCGGCCTTACGGGCGTGCCGGCGCAGATTGCGGTGGCCGCCAAGAGTTTGCCAATGTGTTCTACGAGCGGCGTGATACGGACGACGGCGGTTACGTCTATGATCACACGACGCTCTGTTATCTGGTCGATCCGGACGGCAGATTTGTGAGGGCACTCGCGGGCAATGCCGACGCTCAACAGATCGCCGATGCCTTGGTTGCTGCGATGGCGGCGATGCGCTCGGGGGAACCGCCGCGCCTCAAAGACGGCAAAGGCACGACTTGCTAATATCGACCAACGGCGAACGGAGGCTAGCGATGCGCGGCGCACGGTTCTTTCGTGATGCTTGTCTTTGTCCCCATTTGGCGTGCTGGCCGCAAGCCAGGCCGTCGCGGCACCTATGGCCGGTCCTGCGAGCGAAAACTCGGCACAGTCGCCTTTGCAAATTCCTGCGCGCCGGAAGCGCAGGAGAGTTTCGAGCGCGGCATTGCGCTCCTCCATTCCTTCGCCTTTGCGGCCGGCGAAAAAGCGTTCCGCGAAGCGCTCGACCGCGACCCGGCCTGCGCCATCGCCACGTGGGGGATCGCGACGATCCTGATCGACAATACGTTTGCCCTCGGGCCGTCGCCCGAGAGCGCCAAGCGCGCCGCTGCAGCCATCGAGCGCGGGCGCGCGATCGGCGCCAAGTCGCAACGCGAACGCGACTATATCGAAGCAATCGCCGCGTTTTACGATCGCTTCCTTGAGCGGCCGCAGGCGGCGCGCATGCGCTCGCTCTCGGACGCGTCGAGCCTTGGCCGCCCGCTACAAGGACGACGACGAGACACAGATTTCAGCGCGCTCTATCTCACCGCAAGCCAGCCGTTGGGCGATAAGACCTATGCGCGGGCGCTGAAAGCGGCCCCAATCCTCGATGCCAAATTCGCCAAGCATCCCGATCATCCGGGCGTCGCTCATTATCTCATACACGCCTACGATTTTCCGCCGATCGCGCAGAAAGGGCTGCCGGCAGCGTCTCGTTACGCCGATATCGCGCCCGGCGCCGCGCATGCGCTGCATATGCCTTCGCACATCTTCACGCGCGTCGGCTTATGGAAAAAATGCGGGCGACGAACGCGCGCTCGGCCGCGGCCGCGAAAGCGGAAAACAGTATCGGCCAGGCGCTGCATGCCATGGACTACATGGTGTATGCGGATCTGCAATTGGCGCGCGACGCTGACGCGCTCGCCGTGGTCAAGGATGCGCTCGGCCTCTCCAGCCCCGACATCGCCGCCGCCTACGCGCGGGCTGCGATCCCGGCGCGCTATGCTGTGGAACGCGAGCAATGGCGCGAGGCCGCCGCGCTGCCTGACCCAGCCGCCAGCAAATTTCCCTATATCGAGGCGATGACGCTGTTTGCGCGCGCTGTCGGCGCGGCGCGCAGCGGCGATCCGGGCGCCGCCGAGAAGGATGTCGCGCGGCTTGCCGCCGTTGCCGATGCGTTAAAGGCGGCAAACAACGGTTATTGGGCAACGGAAGTGGAAGCGCAGCGTCGCGGCGCAGCCGCATGGATCGTCTTTACAGGCGGCAAGCGCGATGAAGCGCTCGGTCTCATGCGGGCTGCAGCCGATCTTGAGGACGCGAGCGAGAAGAGCGGAATTTCGCCCGGTCGGATCTGCCGGCGCGCGAGCTTCTGGGCGACATGCAGTTCGAAAGCGGCCGCTTCGACGAAGCGCTTGCCGCTTACGAAGCGACTCTGGTCAATGACCAAAACGCTTCCGCAGCTTCTACGGCGCCGCGCAAGCCGCGGCAGCGGCCGGCAATCGCGACAAGGCGCGCTATTATTTCGGCCGTGTCGTGGAGATGACCGACTTCGGCAGCGATCGTCCGGCGCTCACGAAAGCGCGCGCCTATCTGGCGGCGAATTAGCTGACCGCGTCGGTTGGCGTGCGGGTTTTCGCGAAGCCAATGATTAGCGGACGGTCGTGTACGTTTATCCCGCCGCAATCAGATAGGCGGCGTCGCTCATGTCGATCTCCGCGGCGCGGCTCATCTGAGCGCCGCGTTTGATCCCGCAGCAAACATAATAGGAACTGAAGCGCTGCTGGCTCATATCCCAATGCTCGGTCAGCGAGGCGAGCTCCTCCCACGGATGGATCAGCGGATTGCCGAGCATCGTGTGCTTCATCAACCAAAGACTGAACGGCAACACGAATTTGCCGCCCGGACCGGGAGGAACCTTCCCATCCATGATCACCAAGCGGCCACCCGGCACAAGCTGGTCCCAGGCGCGCCGCAGCACGGCGCGATGATCAGGCATCGTGTTGTACGAAAGGCTAAACAGCACGCCGTCAAGCGGCATTGGCGCCGTGAACGCCGCAGCATCGCATTGCATCAGCTCGACATTGTCCCAGCCATTGGCGTCGCAGGATTTTTGCGCCTTGCGCAACATGCCGGCAGAAATATCGATGCCGTAAACGCGCCCGGTCGGCCCTACCGCTTTGTGCAGATAGCCGAGGCTTCTGCCGGTGCCGCAGCCGACGTCGAGCACTCGATCGCCGGCTCTCAAGCCAAGACGATCAACCGCCTTCCTCCGCAAATCCTTCGGCAGAAAGAGGATCCGGTCAAAAAGCGGAATATACGTCGCGAGCCGGTCATACCGTCGGCTAACGGTATAACGGTCGCAATCGACCCACTGATATACCACTGAGATCGCCCCCAATCTCTGGTAGGCGAAGGTACTATTTAAATCGCCCGCAGATCAATGCCTCTGCCCAAGAACAGCGGCCTTATCGGCTCAAAAATGTTTGTCGTATCAATTTTATCACAAGCGTACTGGACGGCCGACGCGTTCAACCCGGCGGCTGCCAAAGCGGCGCGGTAAGCCGACGCTTGCCGTCGGACGTGCGCCGTTCGCTTTGAGCGGAACGCAGCTTATCCCAGAGCTGGCACGTGACCGGCTTATGCTTCTGGTCGAGCCCCTCGCAATAATTGGTGTACTCGCACACCCGAACCTCGGCGCCGTATCCCAAGCGCGTTTTGCGGAACCAATCCGGATCGGCGAGCGACTGGCGCGCCGCGCCTACGATGTCGCAGATGCCGCGCGCCAAATAGTCTTCGGCCATCTCGAAATTGTGGATGCCGCCGGTGCAAACAACCGGCACGCTCTTGCCGGCGTCGCGCACGGCCTTGCGAACCATCGCGGTCGGCTCGGCGTTGCGGCCGAACGGACCGCGCTCGTCGGAAATATATTGCGGCATGCATTCGTAGCCGCTCGGCCCGGTGTAAGGATAGGCGGCGGCGCCGACCGGCGGCTGCTTGGCGTCATCGAATTTGCCGCCGCGCGAGGTCGACAGAAAGTCCATGCCGGCGCGCGCGAAGGCGGCACCGAAGACGACCGCATCGCTTACGTCGCTGCCGCCCGCTATGCATTCGTCGGCGAGAAAGCGGCAGCCGACGGCAAGGCGCGGGCTGACGCGGCGACGAACTTCGGCGAACACTTCGAGCGGCAGCCGCAGCCTATTTTCGCACGCGCCGCCATAGCCATCATCGCGGGTGTTGGTGCGCGAGAGAAACGACGCCATCGTGTAGGCGTGCGCGTAGTGGAGTTCGACGCCATCAAAGCCGGCCTGCTCGGCACGCACTGCGGCATCGGCGAACAAACCCGGCAGCACCTGCGGCAATTCGCGAACATGCGCATGCTGCATGTCGGTGACGCGCTCGCGATATCCGAATTGCAGCGCTTCCAGTTCGTGCTCGGTTAGCACACCGGCTAGCTCGTCTCCGCTCATAGCCGCCAAGCGACTGCGGATATCGGCATCCGAAAGGCCGGGCAGCACGGCGCGATGCCGGTCGGTAACGACAAGAAACCGTTCGAAGAATTTCTTCGGATCGGGCCGGCGGCGGATGGCGAGAAAATCGATGAGCTGGATGAAGAGGCGCGTGCGCCCTTCGCTCGCACGGCGCACCGTTTCCACTAGGCGCGTAAGTCCCGGCAAGAAGCGATCGTGACCGATCCTCAAGAGGGGCCCGCTCGGCACGTCGCGGATGCCGGTCGCCTCGACCACGATGGCGCCCGGCATGCCTTGGGCAAAACGCTCATACCAGGCGATCACGTCCTCGGTGACGTAGCCATCCTCGGTCGCCCGCCACGGCACCATGGCGGGAACCCAGGTGCGCTGGTGCAGCGAGACCGGGCCGACCTCGACGGGCGAAAACAGCCGGGAGGCGGCCGCCTCGGCGGCCGTCGGCACCCGACCGGCCGAAGCCGTAAATCGCAGACGCTCCGCTGGTCGCCACACTGAGCCTTACTCCACGTTCTCCGGCCCCATTCGCTCGGTTCTCCCATAGCATATGCCGACCAGGAGCGCGGTTCGCCAGCCCGGCGCCAGGCGCGCCGGCGCTTGCCAATATCCCCTGAAGCCTATAGCTAAGGCCCGCGCCAAATGCCGGTATATTGCCCGGCCGACGCGCAAAGCGCCCGTAGCTCAGCTGGATAGAGCACCAGACTACGAATCTGGGGGTCGGGAGTTCGAAATCTCTCCGGGCGCGCCAATAGGATCAAAGACTTACGTCAATTTCGTGAGTTAGGCGCCGACAGCTTATGCTCACTGGGGCGCACATCTGGGCGCACATAATGAGAGGCGCGAATGTTGAGCCAGGAGCTTGTTTTGTTTTCGGGCGACGACATGCCCTGGGCCGACCTCAAAGGTTTACCAGGCGCGCGTGGTTTCGAGTTCAAAGCGGTTACGAACGACGCCTATACCACAAGGCGTATAGCTGCGAGCTTGTTCGCCTGGAGCCTAGCGACCACTCCGTGCCACAAATCGAGCCGGGGAGCCACCTGCTCTACATCCTAAGCAACCCGGGCAATATGTCCGGGAAGACAATGGATGGCTGCAAAGCACCGGTGACATCACAATCGACGGCAGCACCTCTCCAATCCGGAGCGGCGCCGCCTGTCAAGTACGCGCAGGCGAGAAACACTCGCCGCGTAATCTTGATGACGATAGCCCATTTTGGTTATCTACGATCCGCCACGCGAGCGAAAGAAGGATTAAGACCTTAGCGGCGCTTCCTGGAGGCAATCCCGCGCCTCAAAAGCCGCATCGCGCTGACCACGGTCTACCACGACAAGGCGCACGACGTCGTGGGCACTCAGCACGACCGACAACTTGCTCGGCAATGCGCGCGCAGGGCAACTTAGGTTTTCGCCTTAGTTAGCGCCCGTGTTCTTTGTCGAAAGCCCCAGTTCAATGAGCCGTCTGAAGGCCTCCCATCCGACTAAGCGAGCTGATTTCTCGCGGCACGGTTACAGGGCAGCGCACTTCAACGACGCGTTTGCGCGTTTCTTGCCCAACGAGCCGAACATCCGAACACTCAAGCGCGGGCGCGACGGGATGTGATGTTCGGATGTTCGGATGTTACCACTGGATGGGCCGCAGCGCGAAGGCGGTCTGCTTGCCGGACTGCGGACGTACTTGCCCTTAAGGCGCACAACCTTGACGCAACAACTTTTTGGTCCGCGCCTTGCGGCTGTTGGAGAACGGGGTCGTGGAGCATCACTTACTTCATCCTTTGCAGGAGCTCGCGCGATTGCCTGAAGACATTGCGCAGATCCAGAGCCAAAGGGTGCACCGCGCTCGATCCGCAGCGCTTCAGTGGGCCGTGAGCGATGTTGCAACTGTCGAAAGTGTCCCCGATCTTGCTACCGGGAAAACCCGAAGCGTCACTTAAAATAGGATAAGCTCGGCTACTTTGCATGGGGTTGTTTTTCAAAAATCCCATGATCCCCCACCCCTTACGGAGGAAGCGGGGCGCGTGGCAGAGATGCCGATTGCATGGCGACGTCCACTCCGGCTTCAAATTCGCAGCGGTGATCGCCGTCCGGCTCGGCTGCTACGGCCTCGCTGTAGTCGGAATTATCGCCACTTTGCGCGTCGCTTTTGGCCGTTGAACGGCGCGCGTATGCGCATTAATCAATCGGAGGAGGCGACGAAGTTTGCTAGGCGGCGACGGCCATCACATCATCCCGGCCGCGGACTTTCAGCGGGATACACGGGGGGTCTCGCCATTTAAGGGGCGGCTGATGGATAAGATCCCCGACGCCGAATACAAAGTCGTCGAGCATCAAATCGCGCCGGCCACTCGACCCCTCTCCGCGCTGGCGATTTCAACAACTTTCCTCTCCAAAATGGCCCGTACGAATGAGGAGCAGCAGCTCAAAGCGAACTCATATCTTTGGTAGAGCAAAACTCAATTAACAAACATTAGTTGTAATCTGCGTTCTATTTGATTGTTATAGTGGAATCTAACGTGAACACCGCCGCAAAGGTACTTCATCCACAACGCCGGACAGGCCATTCGCTATGGCGTGGGCGATCGCAGCATCGACGTGCAAATTCTTCGCCTGCGGCGCAAGCTCGAACGCGACCCGAGCACGTCGCGCAGGGCGGCGGTGAGGTCTGCGGCACCGCCATCGAAATGGGCGCCAAGGTAACGATGCGCGCCACGATAATGCCGGCCAGGGCTTCACTGTTATCGACCATGCACTTCGAGGGAGGCGCCCAGCTCAAGCAACTTGCGCCGGGGAGCTTCTATGCGGTCTCGGGTCTGCCGCTTAAGCCGGAAGGCGAAGTGCCGGTGTTTGACACATATCTCGGCAGTCAAAAGATCGCGCCGCTCGCCAACCTCTCCGAGGACGTGAGCCTCGCCGCGCGCAACGCTACGCTCAACATGATCGACTTTTTGGTCAAGGAGAAGGGGCTGACACGCGAACAGGCCTATACGGTGGTAAGCGTGGCCGTCGATCTCAATATCGCGCAACTGGTCGATGTGCCGAACCTGGGTGTCACGGCGATCCTCAACCGCGACATCTTCAAGCCCTGACGAAAAGGCGCGCAGGGCGCGGCGACGATCGCCGCCGCGCCTGATCCCTGGTGCATATAAATCGGCGTGCGTTGCTGACGTGGGGTGTGGGAGCGGCATCTGTGCTGGCAGCACAGCAGCCCATACTTGCCGACCTCAATCCCGATCGCATGTGGCCGGTTTACCGGCGCTATCATCTTTTGATCGTTGGGCAACGCGACGATGAGCGAAGCGGTGCGCTTACCGCGGCGGTGGTCGAGGTGTTGTCGCGTCATCTGCCCGCTTCTCGCCCCCAGCTCGTCAGTGCGGCGGACGCGCGGCGCATCGGCGTGCTCATCGCCACCGATCAGCAAGACGTCGCCATCATGCAGGCCGAGAGCGCTGAGGCGCTCTTTCTGGCGAGGCCGCCCTTCGCGGACATCCCGGAAGCACCGTTAAGGATCATCGTCTCGTTCGGGAGTCACGTTTTGGTTTGCCGGCCGAATTTCATGGCCCGGCACGCCTATCTGCTGGCGAAGACGTTGGCCGAACATGCGGAGGGCCTTCCTGCGCCCGCTGTCGTGCCGGGCGGTGTCGTCCCGGCGCACCGGGGATCGCACGCCTTTTTCACTGGTGAAGAGATACCAAATGACTGACGGCGGTCTGATGGCTGGCTCTTCCCGGCGCCCTTATGGTGTGGAAATGATCCGCCGGTCCGAAATCTTCGTGAATGTTCCGACCTGGCCCAGCCGTTTCGACATCAAAAGCGACTGCATCGCAACGGTATAGTCAGCGATCCCACGAATACAGCAAGGGGCAAGCGAACGGTGTTTTCAGTCATCTTCGAAGTGCATCCAAAACCGGGCCAATGGGACGCCTATCTCGACAACGCTAAGATGCTGCGGCCGGAGTTAATGAAAGTCGCGGGGTTCGTTGATAACATCCGTTACAAGAGCCTGACGCGCGAGGGATGGATTCTCTCACTGTCCGGTTGGCGTGACGAGAAGGCCGTAGTCCGGTGGCGCACAACCATGAGGCACCATATGGCGCAGGAAAAGGGACGTTCCGAAATCCTGCGCGACTATCATCTGCGCGTCGGTCAGATCACGCAGGATACCCGCATTCCTGAAGGGTACACGCTCCAAGAGCAGAGGCTCGATGAAACCGAAGTCGGCGAAGGGACGGTAACCCTGATAGACGCAAAGCAGCCCGCTCAATGGTCTGAAACGCCGAACGCTGGAGACTGCTCCAAGTACCTTGGCCTTAATCCCAATGCAGGCGGATTGGTCGCATGGGATGTTTTCGATGCGGTTTTGACGCCGGGCGATCTCATCCTTCTCACGTCCTGGCAGACGAGGACTGACGCGGAAGCATTCGAGAACAGGCTCAATTTGTCAGAGAACGCGAGGCTCCGCCGCGTCCAAATCGTGCGTGACTATGGGATGTTCGATCGGCGGGAAGCGCCGCAATACTATCCGGAGGTCGCGCGACCAAGCAGTGCAACGTGACGCGGTCTGCGGTCGCTCACTTGCGGCGTTCGATGTCAGCGTTGGGTGTGCGCCGTGACAAGGCGGCGCTTTCCAGTGGGTGCAAGTCCCCTGCGCCGGCGGGCCCGCACAAGCCGTGCCGAGCATTGTCGCCCAAATGCCGGGTCGCCGCTAGTGCGTGGGCACCTCGCCGGCGCCAAACGCTCATCATGTGCGCCCAGTTGTGCGCCCGAATGAGAATTTAGCTCGTCTTGCCTAAACTGAAAATTGACGTAAGTTGTTGATCCATTTGGCGCGCCTGGAGAAATTCGAACTCCCGACCCCCAAATTCGTAGGCTCTTGGGTCTGCGCTACCGCGGTGATGATGAACCCGAAGAGGCGAAGGGCGGCCCGGCGCAGCGCTCGGCAGACCGGCCGGTCGCAGCCATCGACGGCCACGATATCTGGAGCACCATCGACGAGGCTCGGCGGGTCGCTATACCCGGCATCACGGCGCGCAATCGCGACATATCTGACAGCCGTGGGCGGGCGCTCCTTGCCGCCCTCTCTAGCATGTTCAGCTGGCTCAAGCTGCCGACACATAATGCAGGTCACGGCCTCATACGTATCCTCGCCCTCCGTAATCTCTTCGGCGGCTAAAGCCTGAATACGGAGGCCCGTGTTTGGGCAGCGATAGATAAAAATGTTGCCATGAACGCTATACGCGCTGACGGGGCTTTGATCTGCGTCAATCCGCGCCTCGCCCTCTGGCACACCGGCCGGGACGTTGACCCGTTCATCCTCCACCTGTTCGCTGCGCTCGCGGAGAAAGAAGGCAATGATCAGCACTCGGACGAAGGCAGCACTTCTGGCAGCAGCCGCACTGACAAGCTCGTTAGGAGCTGATCCACCGTGTAAGGCTTCTCAAGAACGGCGGACCCTGGAACGAACAATGCCTTCATGCCATCTGTCACGGAAAGTCCGGTGGAGTACACCACCTTAAGGCGGGGCTTCAGTTCAACGGCTCGTTTCGCCAATTCAATACCGGCCTGCATGTCCCCGTTCAGAATGATGTCAACGAAAAGGGCGTCAACGGCTTCCGATCCAGTGAGAATGGCGAGAGCCTCATCGGCGGTGGCTGCTGAAAGCGTCTTGTGTCCCTGTTCCTCAAGAAATGACTTAACCAGCATCAGAATTTGTTCTTGATCCTCGACAATCAAGACAGTCGCCATGCCAAATCCCCGCAGCAGCAACGAGCGGATGAAAGCCCCGAGCTTGGCTGAATTGGTACGTGGTTATTGAGCCAATGCCAATAGAACGCCCTTAAAAACGGGCAGGCGGCTCACCAATATCGGGCGACTTGCCACGGTCGAGTTTCATAGCCTCCGACTGATAGTCTTCAGCCATCTTCCAAAGGACGGCGGCCACGTCTTTGTTCGTTGCATCCCGCGCATGTCGAGCGCAAATGTTCGCTAGCTCCACTAAATCTTTGTACGTTGGCATGGCACTTCCCACGCCAAACGTGCGACTATTGGAAGCGACCTGATGTGATGGGCGTCACCGTTTTGTTATATGTCCGAGCGGTGAACAGATTAACATTGCCCTAAAGTTCCCATTGGCGACCACCTTCGCTTATGGTCCATTCGGTGCCGTGGTGCTAGCGCGTCGCTTTCTGCCGAGGTCAACGGAGACACGATCGCAGCGGCCCGGGCCGACGGATGCGACATTGACTGCAATGATCTTGGGCGCCATGTTGGGCTTCGCAATTTTGGCGTCGCTGGTAGTCTTCCTCCGGTGTCGAAGGTGCCCTGTCTTCGCATCGATGGCTACAGTGTTTGAATTCGGCGTGCCAGCGGCACTGTGGCCCATCAACGACGCCTGCTGCGCCTTCTGCGGAGCAGTCCATGTGCACCCTTCGCGGCTAGAGCGCTGATAATCAGTGACCTCATGCAGATCTGTCTTCGGCTCCGACGCGGCATACAAGGTCGGTCCAGGTCGTCCGCCCCGCGAGCACCAGTTTAAACCGGGGCAGAGTGGCAACCCGAAGGGCGCCAAACGCAAGCCGCCGTCAGTGGCACCAGATTTGAAAGCGGCGCTCGAGCGTGCCCTCAACAAGACAATAAGATGGGTGGGGACGACATCTTTGTTTGATGTCCTGCTCAACCGCTTGCAGCGTCGTGATGGTCTGGGCCATCTGCTCTTGCTTGGCTGCGAGCTGCTCGAAGCTGCGCCGCATCGCGGTGAGATCGCGCGCCATAGGCTCAAGCTGTGCCAACTCAGGAGAAGTTGTAGCAGCGGCGGGTGCTGATCTCTGAGAAACAAGCGCCGATTGCGGAAGTGTCGCATCTTGCGCTGACCCCAGGCCACCGGAGGTCGATGTCGTCGTTGTGACCGATAACCAGCGTAGCGACGAAACCCCAGTGCTCAGCATCTCCCGTGCTTCGTCACCGTAAGACTGCCACGCAAGCGTAGCGCAAACACCGATCAGAACAGCAATAGAAAAACGGGGTGGCCGCCTGCAATGCTAACCCGGATACCGGAGCACCGACCGAAACAGCGCGCGGGGGAAGCGACGCTCATGTCACCTGAGCCGGATGCTGCGAAAGCGGAAGCGTACTTCAAGCGCGCGAGCGTCAATTTCTTTGGACGATGCAATTGCCGCCGGCAGCTTTTAATCTGCTGCACAACCCTGCCGCCTCCTCCGCCGACGCAAAGGGACCGACAAGAACCCGATAGTAGGTGCCCTTTGAGCCGAGATCCGCGCGGCGAATGATCGGTTGGCGGCCGCTAAGCTGGTTGGGGTATTTCGCTTGCAGCGCCTGGAGCGCGGCTTGAGCATTACTTTCGCTGCGCTCCGACGTAACCTGAACCGCATAGCCGCCGCCTGAAACAGAAGGAGCTACTGCCGCAGTGCTATTGGCATTGCCAAGTGCGGTGGGAGCGGCAGGAGGGGTCGGCTCAGGCTTGGCGTCCGCTGCACCCGACTGATCAGCGCGGTTCGTAACCGTGTGGATCTTCTTCGGCTCGGACAAAACCTGAGGCGGCGGCGCCGGTATCGGCGCGGCAGTTGCCGGAGCCGTCGGAGCAGCCATGGCAGGAGGAGGAGGCCAGACCGACACGACGCGGCCCGGCATCGCCTGGTTCGGCGCCATCTGAACGGCAGCCGGCGGGGTAGGCACGGCCAGCGTGGCCACACCGGGGAGCCAGCCTTGGCCCGGCATGATCGGAATCGTGGAGATCACGCGCGGGTCCGGTTTGACTGACTGCTCTTCCCGCGAGACCAGGTTTTCGGTCGAGCCAGTGGTCGTTGCGCCGGCTTAATTCGTGTTGGTCGCGTTCTTCGCCTCCAACACAGCGGACACGGCGGGCGCGATCTTGTTCGCCTTGCTGATGGGCGGAAGCGTCGGCAGAACCGGGCCCCCGAATGTGGCGCGATAGCCGAATGCGCCGGCGGTACCGACGACCGCCAGACCAAATATCGCCATGACCAGGACGAGGCTGCTGCGCCGGCGCGTGCTCTGGGCCTCGGCATAGTCCTCGTCTGCAGCGCATGCCTTGTCGTCTGCGGCGTACGCCTTGTCGTGGTAACGATGCTCATCAGCAGTCTCATAGCCGCGCTCGGGCGCGGTCTCATAGGCGGGCGCAGTCGCGTCGGTCGATAGCTGATGCCCAGGCGGAGGCTGAGCCGCTTCATCACGCTGATTCGGCGTAGGCTCCTCGCGGGAGCCGTTGAATTGCGCCGCGGGCCCGGAAAAATACGGGCTGCCGGCAAACTCTTTTTCGTAGCCGCGTTCTTGCGCCGGGTGAGAGTAGGACGGAGCTGATGGAGGCGACGGCGTATATCGCTCACCCGCGTGCGAATGGCGCTCATTCACTTGGTTGTCGCGCGAGCTGCAAATTTCTTGCGCCGCCCAATCGACATGAGCGTCGCCAGACGCGCTCTCGGCGTAAGGATCACCTTGAGCGATCAGCCGGGCGAGCGCTGCAAGCTGATCGCGCCCGCGGTCGGAGCGGAGATTGTTGTCGGCCATCGGCTTGCTCCAATTCAGGCGTTTGAAATGTTGGGCGGCCTTGATTCTAAAGCAGCAAATGGATGTTTGACTAGATTGCGTTTCGCGATGACCTCGGCAGCCTTTGGGTCGCCACCGATAGCGCGTGCAATCGCTTCCTTGGTGGCGCGATAATTGTAATCTTAAATCTTTTTGTTGTCGGCTGCATCCCAATGAATGAAGACGCCGACACAGATGAAGAGGTCGTCGGCCTGATCCCGAGGAATGACACCCTCTGCCACGCTGTCGGCGACCGCCTTAGCGACGGCATGCTGAGCTGGGCCGAACATTTGCACCGCCTGTTTAGCGTCTTTAATCGTCACTTTATTGAACATTACGGTTGCCGGCTTGACCATCAGGTTCGGGGCTATCACCGCCAGTAGAGACGTGAAGCCGTCCTTGTTGTTTGTCAAACTGTTGGCGAATGCTTTCTCAGCGGCACTGCCACGCGGCCCCATAATGAGATCGATGTGAGCAATCTCATTGCCTTCGCCAACGAGCGCTTCGCCAGTGCATAGACCGGCTATTCTAGTTATTGCTCTGGTCGTAGGTCTTGGCCCGATCGCGACCTCAGAGCCACGCCAGCGGGAAACCAATTCTTGCAATCGGCGCCACATTGTCGCTCTCCCTATAGTGCCGCGAAGTGGTGGCTTCAGCAACAGCCTACTGCCGAACCGTCCTTTGGTCTATCCAGGTGGCGAAGGCGACCGTGGCCGCATAGCCTTGTTGAACCGACCGCGCCGTTTGCTCTACTGCAGCTTTGCTTTTCTCAAGGGTCTCGTTAGCAATCGTCGCGGTCTTGTCGGCAGACCTCGTCTTGTTTGCTTAAGCTGCGGCCGAACCCCTCAAGCCCCGAGCGGGTCATGTCGATCCGCCCCGCTGGACGAAGCTGATCTTTCGCCTGCTGCCGCTCAGCCATTTCATGCCACTGTCGGGACATTTGGCGATAGGTGGACTGAACCTGCGGATCCGTCACTCTCATCGCCGCACGCTCGCATTCTTTCGCCTTCTGCCGACAGATATCGGCGCGCCTTCTCATGATGCTTCCTCCCGCTCGGCCATGACATGAAGAAGTCGAGAGCGTAATCGGTCCACCAGCCGACCGGATGTGACGTGAAGCACACCGCAAGGCCGTTGCGGGGGTCTGCCTCATAGCCTGATGCGCACGCGCGGCGCGAGGCCATTCCCGCGCCGCGATCTGTTGTATTGCTCGACTACAGCCCCATCTGTGCCAGCATGGGTGGCCACTTGTCCTTCCACGGCGCTGCGGCCTCGTAAGCGGCCGCCGCGCGCAGTACGGTAGCGTCGTCGCGCTGCCGACCAACAATCTGCAGGCCGATCGGGAGTCCATCCTTGGTAAACCCGGCGGGAACGCTGGCGGCAGGCTGACCGGTCAAGTTGAATTGATAGGTGAAGGAGATCCATTGGAACGGGCCGGCCTTCTTGCCCTCGATCGTTTCCGGACCCTGGATGCCCTGCTTGAACGGCGTGCACGCGATCGTCGGCGTCAGCAGCAAATCGTAGGTGCGGAAGAACCGCCATGCTTGGTTCGCGCACTTCTTGCGCGCCATGAGGGCGTCCGTAATCTGGACGTCGGTCATCGTCCCTTTGATCGCATCAACTAAATGCGGCTGCATGTGATCGCCGTATTTTGCCACGAACTCCCGCATCCCCTTGAGGTCGGTCTCCGCGAGCACGATGGTGAAGAATTGTCCAAAATAGTCGTCCTTCCACGGCGATGCTTCCTCAAGCTTGCAGCCAAGTTGATCGGCGAACACCTTAGCAGCCTGGGCGCAAACTTCACGGACTTCGGGATCGACCTGCGCGTACCCCCAGTCTGGCGTCCAAGCCACCCGTAGGCCCTTGATGTCGCCTTTAACAGCATCCGTCCACTTAATGTCGTTGGGGATAGTTCGGCGGTCCCGATCGTCCGGACCTGACGCGATAACACTCATCATCAATGCGCCATCGGCTACGGTGCGGGTGAGTGGCCCAATGTGCTCCAGCGATTCCCATCCTGATGCTCCGGGCGCCGTCTCATCTTTCGTTCCTGGATAAAGCGGGACTCGACCCATGGAACCCTTTAGGCCGACGAGCCCGTTGATCGAAGCCGGGATTCGAACAGATCCGCCTCCATCGCTACCGATGGCCATCGGGCCGAGACCGGCGGCCACCGCCGCACCCGAGCCGGCGCTCGATCCGCCGGCGGTGCGTTCAGTGTTCCACGGATTGTTGGTGGGGGGAATATCAGGTTGTAACTCGCTCCACTGTAGCCGAACTCTGGCACGTTGGTCTTGCCTAGGATAACGGCGCCGGCCGCCTTCAGGCGTTCGACAACAACGTCGTCCTCGGTCGGGACGTAGTCCTTGTAGACGATCGATCCGGACGTGGTCTTGATGCCTTTGGTGTAGACCAAATCCTTGATGCCGATCGGCACGCCGGCGAGCGGCCCCGCTGACTTTCCAGCCATGATGTCAGCTTCGACCGCCTTTGCCTGAGCGCGCGCGACGTCAGGCGCGGGCGTGCAGAAGGCGCCAATCACGGGATTGACCCTGTCCATCCGCGTTAGAACCGCCTCCGTGACCTCGGTCGGCGAGAGTTGCTTGGTGCGGATTTTCTCGGCGAGCGTCACCGCATCCATGCGGCAGATTTCGTTTGCCGACGTGGCAGCCGAAGCCGGCGTTCCAGTTGCAGCAAACGCGCCACTTACCATGGCGGCAGTCCCTGCCGCGACCATGAACTCACGCCGCGATACTCCATCTTCCTGGTTCGATTTCTCGGTCATGAACTCTCCTCCCTGTACTTTTCTGGAAGTCGAAATTTACCTTACCATTGGACGTCACGAGCGGACAACGCGATCATTGAGGTGCTGCGGCCTTGGTTACATTGGCAACAATGGCCACGCGCATTCGCGCGCGATCCTTGGCAGACACAGCGCGCATTGGGAAACACTCCAGACGTCTTCGACGTAATGAGAAATCACACTAGATTCGATAACGGGCTCGCCCTCATGTGGATGCTCCGCTGGGTAACTTGTGCCTGTCGTTAGCCTCCGAGCTCCCGGCAAGGTAGGGGAGCGAACTGGCGCGTAGAGATCTGTCGCCTTGATTAGCTGGCAAGCTTTAAGTCGGAAGACTTCAAACCCGTTCACTGCCACGACTTTCCGCCTTTCCCCGTTCCGGGCGCCGCGCCGGATGCGCAATATGGCCCATATGACGGATCGAGGTTTGCCGTTGACGCTTAAGTAAGGTTCAATTGGTGCAGGGATTTGGATCTGCGCGGGTCGCGGTAACTTATGGGGCAGTGCGATCACGAAAGGAATTCGTTATGGTAAATATGCCCCCCCTTTCATTCGATTCGTTTCCGTCCATAGCGACGTCAGCAGCTTCATCGAGACGATCGGCTATTTGCCCCGCGCGGCGCTGGAGATCGTTTCCTCGGAGCATCCAGCTATTCAAAAATGGGATGGCACGTGGCGGCGCGACTCAGAGGCTGAGATCGTCCTCAAGTCCGGTGGCGACGAAGTGAGGGTCTCGAGTATCGCGACCTGGGGCGGCAGTGATCCGCAGCGCGTCAAACGGGGCACAGTAAACGCGGGTGAACTGCAAGGTACCTTCAAACCGCGGGGTCGGGTGCTTGCCATTGGTTATGACCCCGACCGATCAGAATTTCCTCCAGCGGATGATGCAGCGTCGGACGTCTGTGCCGCGAAACTCGATATGGTCGATACCTGTTAGTCGAGGATAACGGACGGTGCGGCGGCGTGGATGTGAGTTTTAGCGGACTTTATGTGCGGACGAACTCGAACCAGTCTGCCCCGACGAAGTGATCAAAAACGCGCTTGAACACCCGCGCAAACAGGTCGCTCTCACAGACTGCGCAGGAACGCCCAGCAAGCAAGTTCCCGACTCATATCAGAACACTGCGGGGCCGAATTTGCCGGGAACTGCTAAACTGCGCTATCCCAGGAAAACGCTGAGGGCAAACACCCCCAGCGCGCGAGAGGGGCAAGAGAGGCATTACGCCTTGGCAGTGCTCTTCGGGGCCTTCCGGTGATGGGTTGCCTGCTCATAGGCGAACCCAAAGGTGAATAAGTCCGGCTCATGGTATGGATAGACGACTATCTCCATGCCTACCGGTATTCCCTCTGGCGTAAACCCGGTCGGGACGCAAATAGATGGCATCCACGTCTGAGCGGCGATCAGCGTATTGGTGGGAAAGGTAAGGGTGTTTGTTTTACCAGCACGGACAAGTTCTTTGGTTGGAGGATAGACTTTGACACAAGGAAAGCACATCGCCGAAAGCCCGTACTTTGCCAGCAAGTTGACTGCTTCACGCTGAAAAGCCTCTCGCGAAGCAAGCTTCCTATAGTAATCGGCCTCGTCCGACGGCTTCTCCGGCCCAGTCACCAAAAGTTCGAAGAGGTCCAGCACAGGATGGAACTTCTTCGCCGCATGAATTTCGCCCACTGTCTTATATTTTATGCTCGCTCGTTTCGCTAAAAAGTTGTTTATGTCGTGTCTGGAATGGTGCTGATAAAGAGAGGTCTCGACGATGTGATCAAGCAAATTTGGTATACTGATTTCCACTAAGGTCGCCCCGGCTTTCTCTATATCTTTGAGGGCAGACCTAATGAGCTTGTTCACCTCCTTCAATTCTAAATCGCTATCGTCTCCAAACGCCTCCTTAAGGACCCCTAGGCGGATGCCTTTCAGTCCATCCTTATTGAGGAATTGAGTGTAGCTTCCCTTGTGTCCAGCGATTGCATAGGCCGCGGTGTATGGATCACGTTCATCATAGCCAACAAGGGCGTCAAGTAGAATCGCAGCATCCGTAACAGTGCGGGTCATCGGACCCGCAGTGTCTTGAAACACCACAAGAGGAGACATCCCGTCTCGACTGATCAGTCCGGGAGTAACTCGGACACCTACCAGGTTCGTAAAGCTAGCTGGAAGGCGAATCGATCCTCCGGTATCTTCACCGATGCCCACCGTGCAGAGGTTCGCAGCAACTGCAGCTGCCGTTCCGCTGCTTGATCCGCCCGGATCGCGATCAAGCGCATAGGGATTTTTGGTTTCGCCGCTTTTGGATGAGAATCCAAACCAAGATGTTGCCCAATCCGGCAATGTTGCCTTTGCCAGTATGATCGCGCCGGCATCCTTCAGTTTCTTTACGGCGGTCGCATCGCGTTCCGGCATATATCCGTCCATTGCGATTGAGCCGAACGTTGTCATTATCCCTCTGGTTTCGGCCTGATCTTTGACGACTACAGGAATGCCATGCAGTGGACCTATCAGTTTTTTGGTTTTCGAGTACTGAGCGTCGAGACGATCGGCCTCTGAAAGCGCCGCCGGGTTAACGGTTATAATCGAATTGAGTTTCGGTCCGTTGCGGTCGTACTTCTCGATGCGGTCAAGATAGGCCTCGACGAGCTGACGGCACGTCAAGGAACCGTCGGAAAAGGCTTTATGAATGTCGGCTATTGTCGCTTCTTCGACTTCAAAGTGCGTGTTCGTCATGTTCCTCCCCTTTGGCTTCAGTGTTAGGTTAGCTGTACAAGACTAAGTCTTCACGCCTATTCTCCGCAGCATGGAATCTAGAATAAGGGCACCTACGATGATCAGCCCCTTGATGACGTCTTGATAGAATGGGCTGATGTCCAGCAGCACAAATCCATTTGTTATGGTCGCGATGATTACGAGGCCAACTACAGTTCGCCAAATCGATCCAACCCCCCCACCAAGCGACGTGCCTCCGACAATTACAATGGTTAAAACGTCGAACAAAATTCGCGGATCGAGATTTGCTTGCGCTGAATTTAGTTGCGATGCTGAAATAAACCCAGCCAGCCCCACTCCAGCGCCAAGAAAAATATAGGTGCTAGCAACGATAAGGTCGGCACGGATTCCCGAAAGCTTACTTGCCTCCGCGTTTCCGCCAACGGCATAGATCATGTGTCCGTATACGGAGCGCGACAATACCAATCCAGCGATCGGGAAAAGGACTATCAAAAGCATCCCGGAGTAAGGAATTCCATGCCACCGACCAGCACCCAGGATCCCAAACGCCGGATTAGAAACTATAAAAGCTGCGTTCCGCGTAACGACGAGGGATAATCCGTTGATTACAAAACCAGTTCCGACAGTTGTGATAAAGGGATTGATCTTAAAAACGCTCACCAACGTCGCGTTTATCGACCCGATTACCGTGCCAGCGGCTATGGAGCCCAAGAGAGCAAGTATCGGAGATGTTTGCTGGCCGATGATAGCCGCGATCACGGCACAAAATGCAAACCCCGAACTGATCGAAAGATCAAATCCGCCGGCCAAAATGACTAGGGTCATGCCGATAGCCATGATGCCTGCCGGTGACCATTGCGAAAGCATATTGTTTATGTTTGCGGGCGACAAAAAAGCTGGATTGCCAGTCGCTACGATAACGACGAGTAGGAGCGCGGCCAAAGCAACTCCGTAGTCTTGCAGGCTTTCGGCCCAGCGCGAACGTGTCGTTCCACGCGGAGTTGCCGATGGTTCCGGCGCAGCCGTATCGGACAGCAAGGTTTCCACCATTACGCCGCGACCCTCTCGACCTCAAAAATCATCGCCAGGATGCGCTCTACTGAGGACTCGCTCGCTCGCATTTCTCCCAGTATCTGATTGCGCGCCATCACCAGAATACGGTCGCAGTTAGCGAGCAATTCCTCTAGCTCCGATGACACCACGATGACGCTCATTCCTTGATCAGCAAGTTTAGATACAGTGGCGAAAACCTCCGCTTTTGCGCCTATGTCGATTCCGCGCGTTGGCTCGTCCAAGAGAAGAATTGTCGGCCGCCTGTGGAGCCATTTGCCAATGACCAGCTTTTGCTGATTGCCGCCCGATAAGGTTCGTGCAGCATTCCAGAGGCGGTCCGAGCGTAGGCCAATCATATCGGCGATCTGTGCGGCCACCTTCATCTGCAGGCGCTGGGAAACAATCCCCATTCGGGCTACGCCACTTAAGTCTGCGAGCGTGATATTTTCCGCGCCGGGCAGGTTCAGCACCAAACCTTGTCCCTTACGGTCTTCAGGAACCAAGGCGATTCCGGCGGCGATTGCCTCGCGGACTGTTTTCGGAATCGGCTTGATGGCTTCCTGAAGTGTTAGTTCGCCAGACGCGTGAGCGTTTGCACCGAAGAGCGCACGAAGCAGCTCTGTCCGACCGGATCCAACAAGTCCCGCTACTCCAAGAATTTCACCTTTGTGCAGCGAAAATGAAAGCGGAGGTGAGTCTCTCGTAAGGCGGAGGTCGCGGACGTCGAGTGCTATTTCTTCCGATTGAAATTTCCGCACTCTGGATCCACCAACCGGATGATGTCCGACCATCGCCGTAACGAGCGTTTCCTTTGTCCATGCGATAGCGGGCTCGCAACGAATTAAGTGTCCGTCGCGCATGACCGCAATTCGGTCGCAGAGCGATAGGACTTCATCCAAGTCGTGCGATATATAGATTATGCTAGTACCCTGCTTACGTAACTCTCCGACTATTTTGTAGAGATGTCGACGTTCGTCCGCGCCGAGTGACGCAGTGGGCTCGTCCATAATGAGGATGCGGTGCTGCGCGACGAGCGCACGCATGATTTCGAGCATTTGTTGTTGAGCAACGGACAATGATCCTGCACGCGCCCGCGGACTGATTGACGCGCCAAGAAGGCTTTTAAGGTCGCGAAATCGACGTTCCATCAAACCACGATCCAGCCAAAGTCCTTTGCGGGGTGGATCGCCAAGAAATACATTCGACAGGGCGGACATGCCCGGAACAATCGTGAGCTCCTGGTAGATCACGGCAATTCCAACGGATGAATTGGGAGAAGTTAAGTTGGCCAGAGTGATGACCCCTGAATTCAGCGGATTCAACTCCGGCGATGATTTTGATAAGCGTCGACTTTCCGGCCCCGTTCTCCCCGACCAAACCTAAAGCCTCCCCGACATGCAGGTCTAGGCTTACGTCTGTAAGTGCCTGCACGCCGGGGAAACGTTTGGACAACCGGCTGACCGAAAGTGCAATTTCCCTGCCGGTGCTACTTTCGGCTGCCTTTTGCATTTGCCAATGCCCGCCTCAATAGTTCGGCGAGAACTTATCGGCGTTAGCTTTCGTGATGAAGACGGTCCCCGGGCCATCAGTTACTCGCGGTAGGTCGGCTTCATTAACATATCCGTTCACGGGATGACCCTCCAAAGCCATGACCAAGGCAACGGCAGCGTAATAGGACTCTTCCCATGGCAAGAGTACCGTCACGCCGGTGTAGGTACCTTGCTTGACCTTTTCGACGCCGTCCTTAGTTGCTCCGATTGAATATATCCGTACATCCGTACCCGCTTTTTTCCCAGCGTTGTCGATGGCCTGCGCAATCCCGCGAGTTTCGTCGTCCCAAGGGGACACAGCCACTTGGATATCGGGGTGGGCACGCAGCCCATCTTGCATCACGCGCAAGGCAGTTGCCGGATCGAAGTTCCCGGGCTGGTCCACAACAACGGTCACGTTCTTGTGCTTGTCGGCGGCTTTCTTGATTGCTGCTTCCCAGAAATTGAAAAGGTCTGATCCGACAAACCCACCAATCGCCGCCGCTTTGCATGGCCCGGAGCAAGATGCAAAAGCATTTTCGAGGTGAGCGTCAAAGTACGATTGACTTTGCATTGTTACTGTTGCTGCTAGTCCCGCAGTATAATCTGCATCTCCGCACATCGGGAGGTCCAGTGACACTACAGGCTTGCCCGTTGGAACTAAAAACTGCTTCCACGTGCTGCAACCCGGGGCAGATGCGGCAGGTGCAAAGAGATAACCATCGAAGCCTTCGGCGACTGCGTTCTGTGCCTGTTTCAGTTGCTCCGCCGGGTTGAAGTTGGCGTCAAATATTTTGAAGTCAAATCCATATTTTGCAGCCGCGTCCTTCAATCCTTGAAGACGTGCCTGACAATACGGATTTTGTACGCATTCAGTAACGTATGCGATACGATATTTTTTAGTGGGCTTTGTGCCGGACTTGTCGAACTCAAGTACCGCCTTCGCTGCTGACGACGATGCAGCCTCAACGCTTTCGGCGTATGGCACCGCCATCATTCCTGCTAGAAACAATGACAGCGCATACGAGATTACCAAATTCGTCTTTAGCTTCATAACATTCCCTCCGGTGCCGAATTTCGGATCGTGGCTTCTGCGGTGCCAAAAAAGTGTTCTAGCTTGCACAGAATCCTCCCTGGTCAGTTGCGAATCATGCAACGCCTCGCTCCCGCAGTCGAGTTTTGCTGAGGGTTAGCGCGAGCTCGCGAGTGTCGAACCAAATTCTTTCGAGATCAAGGGTCGGGAGAAAGACGTTCTAACGGCTCATTTTGCAAGGAGAACCCTCGGTGGGATTGATCGTTGCGGAGGCACAACCGCCGGTCATATGCGTCGCACGCGCCGAGTATCGCCAGTTGCGCAAGCAGCCTTGGCTGCCTTCGCGCGTGTACATTATTCCGACAAATAGCGCCCAGTCTCCCAGCCGGATGTTAAAGCGGTTAGACCGGCGCCTCGCGACGGAGTACATTACATATATATGTATCGCTGGGTGTCTTTTAGAAACGATGTCGGAAACTAGAACCCCAGGATTTTGTGCGCTCTGCAAATCGCGTTGCGGATCAATCCTGGTCGTGCGCGATGGCCGCTTCGTCGGTCAGGAGCCGAACCCGGAACATCCAACCGGCCAATCGCTTTGCGTTAAAGGGCGGGCTGCCGCTGAAATCGTCTACAATCCTCAGCGCCAGCTCTATCCATTGCGGCGCACGAACCCAAAAGGCGCGGACGACCCCGGCTGGCACCGGATTTCTTGGGACGAAGCATTCGAGCAAGCCGCATCGGAGCTCAAGCGCATTTGCGCGGAAGCAGGACCCGAAGCCATCGCCTTCGGTTTAACAACGCCGAGCGGCACGCCAATCTCGGATAACATTGATTGGATCGATCGCTTTGTGAATGCATTCGGCAGTCCGAACCTCGCGTACGGAACTGAAATCTGCAATTGGCACAAAGATCACGCGCACGCTTATACCTTCGGACGTTCGATCGCCTCGCCAGATTTCGACAATACCGGCTGCGTCGTGCTTTGGGGTCACAATCCGAGCGCCACTTGGCTGGATCACGCCACGGCCACAACCGCTGCCCGCCGCCACGGTGCGCGCATCATTGTCGTCGATCCGCGGCGCGCCGGCTTTGCTGCCCGCGCCGATCAATGGCTGCGGGTACGACCCGGTAGCGACGGCGCACTAGCGCTGGGCATAGCTGGCGAAATGATCCGCAACAATTGGTTTGATGCCGAGTTCGTGCACGATTGGACCAATGGACCCTTGCTGGTGCGCACGGACACCCAGCGGTTCTTGCGTGCAGGCGAACTCGCTACTCCGCCGATCGGCGCGCAGGCCGAGGATCTGCTTGCCTGGGACGCCGCTCAAAGCGACCTTGTGGCGTATTCGATTGCACGGCGGACCTATGCACGAAGTTGCAAAAAGGAACTGGATGCATTTCTCGAACTAGTCTCGGCTACGGGCGATAAGATTTGTTGCCGCTCCGCTTTTGGTCTCTATCGCGATCTTTGCGACGCTTATCCGTGCGACAGGGTCGAGCAGCTGACGTGGGTCGACGCTCGTCAAGTTACCGAAACAGCCCGGCTGCTCTATGCATCCCGTCCAGTCAGCTATTATGCATGGTCGGGCGTCGGCCAGCACACCAATGCTACGCAAACCGACAGGGCAATATCGCTTCTTATGACATTAACCGGCAGCTTTGACGCACCCGGGGGCAATGTCGAGTTTGCGCGCCCCTCCGTCCGAGACGTCAAAGGCGCAGAACTTTTGTCGGCCGAGCAACGCGCAAAATGCATTGAGCTGAAACGTTCGCCTTTGGGACCGGGAATCAATGGCTGGGTCGGGTCAGATGCTCTTTATGATGCAATCTTGTATGGCAACCCATATCCAATCCGTGGACTCTGTTATCGGCGCAATTTTCTGGTCAACCATGCAGACAGCGAACGCGGCGCCCGGGCACTGTCCAATCTGGAATTTTTGTCCATTGCGACGTCATGATGACTCCGACGGCATCGCTGGCCGACATATTTCTGCCGATCAACACGCCGTGGGAACGGGAAGCTTTGCGCGTAGGCTTCGAAGGCAGTCAGGCGGCTGCCAACCTCGTTCAATTTCGCCAAGCTGTTACGGAATCTGCAGGAGAATCGCGATCGACGCTTTTATCGTCTTTCAGCTCGCCAAGCGGCTTGGCTTCGGTGACCTTTTCTGGGATGGCGACGTAGACGCCGGGATTAATTACATGTTGGCGCCGCTCAATCTGACACTCGAGGACCTGCGGGCGCAGCCTGGCGGTATAAGCATTCCCGGCGAGCCGCACTATTTCCGATATCGCCAGGACGGATTTTTAAAACGCACACTGGCAAGATTGAAATATTTTCGGAAGTATTTCGGAACGCGGGCGAACATCCTTTACCGGCTTTCGTCGAACCGGCGATGTCTCCCTACAATACGAGCAGCGACGAGTTTCCATTGGTGCTTACGTCCGCCAAGCTTGTCCACTATTGTCACGGACAACATCGCAGCGTTCCTTCGTTGCGACGCCGTGCAGCTTATCCGGAGGTGAGCCTACATCCTGAAACGGCAAGCGAGCGCGGAATACAGGAAAGCGATTGGGTTGAGATACGAACGCCAAAGGCAAAGGTGCAGATGCGGGCGAAATTTGACGCCGCTCTGCATCCGCGGGTCGTCTGTGCCCAATATGGCTGGTGGCAGGATAACGAGAACTTGGGACTGTCAGGTTTCGATGCCTTTGCCGATACCGGCGCAAACTACAATCGTCTGATACCCGACGACAGTGCCGATCCAATCAGCGGATCTACCGGCTTGCGATCCTCACTGTGCGAGATCCGGAGAATGCGGTGAGCGTGAATTTCCTTGATGCGATCAATATCGCCAGCACATCGCCAGTCGGCTGGCGCTTGAATTTGTAAGCGCCGTGCGCCGGCGACTCCACGATGGCCGTTCAACTCTGCCGCCCGTTGGGTGTCGGTATGATCGAAGTTCGGGACGAACCCGCAGACGCGCGCAGGTGCTGGCCGAAATTTGAGCCTACAATTCACACTAGATTCTGACGAAACAACGGTTTTACTTATATTTTCTATAAGCCTTCTGGGCTCTTACTCTTTGCCGCCGTTACGGTCATTCGGCGAAGCCGGCTGAAGGGCGGCGTCGGGTGCCTGCCGATCAGTCGAATAGATCACCCTGCTAGATCATAGATCGATTGAAGACGACCGACGATCAGGTCGAGCGTGTGCCTGCAAGCGGCCGATAGTTGGTAATTGGGATTGTCCGGCTTGTTCACCTGCGTGGCGCACTCCCACGTGGGGTAATTACGACCAGTTGGATGCACGACGACGCTTTGAAGGTCGCTGCACTTCCCGCTCGCCCTTACCTCCCGCATGACCATGGCCGCAAGTTCTCGCGCAGTCTTCTTCGTCTTCGCCATTTTGCCCGCTCCCCGTCCATACGCAGCGTGACACCGTGCAACCTGGCAAAGGTGACGAACGCTTCAAACGCGCCAATTGTTATCGTATGCGCGTCCCGGCTTTGATCAGGTGCCGTCGCCAGGATTTGGTGAGAAATATTGTTCCTTGTCTGGCACCCCCTCCCACTCTTTGGCATCGGCCGGAGGTTCCTTCTTGAGCGTAATATTAGGCCATAGCTTGGCGTATTCCGTGTTGATGCTCAGCCACTTCTCGAGGCCCGGCTCGGTGTCCGGCTTGATCGCATCGACGGGACATTCTGGCTCGCAAACCCCGCAATCGATACATTCGTCGGGATGGATAACCAGCATGTTCTCGCCCTCGTAGAAGCAATCCACGGGGCAGACTTCTACACAATCCATCAACTTACATTTGATGCAACTCTCATTGACTACATAGGTCATTTGAGCATCCTCCCGGATGGGCAGGCGTCTCAGTGGCGGACTCGAACGGCCGCGTTCGCTGGGTGCGCCATTAACATTCCTGTGGCTGTCTTTCTCTACCGCCCGATTGCCAGTTCGTTCGTGACTTGTGCAACGCCACGCGATTAGCAGGCAGTGCCGTGGGGCCGGGTCACGCGGCGGTAGGTGGTCTGCGTGTCCGCACTAGGCGTTCTCGCTGCTAAGTCGGCGCATGGGGTGACGGGTGTCGCCACGTTTATTTTGCTGGCGGACATAGGCAATCAACGCCTCCGGACGCTGCATTTTGACTTTGAGGGCGGCGATCAGCGCGTCTTCCGCGTCAACGACAACGTGTCCCGTTTTCCCCTGAATTTTAAAACCGACCGCAAACTGCACCTGCGTGGTCTCCCACTTTCAGCAAAATTAGCACACTTCAATTCGGCGTGTGAGGCCCGCTAAACCGCAGTCGCCACCGTCGTTCTAACTTGAGCGGTTGGCCTGGACTTCAAGTTAGTAACGTGCGGCTTAATCAGTCACGCGATACCTCCGATTTGCCTCTCGAAACGAGGACATATCCATATCGCTGAGGAGCTCGCAAGATGCGGGGGGCCGGTTCGGAAATAGCGGCCGACACGGTGCGAACGCGATCATTCGATGAGCGCCTGCGACGTGAGATTGCGGATTAAGGAACGATAGTAGCGGGCTTGAAGTGGCGCCGCTTGCATCATCAATACGGTTATCAACTTTTCCTTGGGATCAACCCAAAACGCGGTGCCCCATATGCCAGCCCAGAAGTATTCTCCCAGAGATCCCGGCATCGGGTTGCGCCCTCTTGCGTACGGACAACAAACCCAAGTCCAAAACCCTGGCCTACCTCCGGCGTCCGCGCGATCCCAAGAGGCTCAAAAAGATTTAAGAACAGGACTAAACGCGACGCCGGGCGACAATTATCGGATGTCATGAACGAAACAGTTCTCGGGGACAACAGGCGCACCTGATCAAGCTCGCCACCGTTCAGTAACATCTGAGCAAATCGCACGGTAGTCCGAAGCCGTCGAGACCATCCCTGATCCCCCGGCTAGCCAATTCGGCCGGTTGGTAACGTCGAACGTTGGCCACCTCTTGCCGGTTGTAGGATCAATCTGGGTTTCAGCGAGCCGGTCTAGCTTCTCGGCGGGGATGTAAAAACCAGTGTCAGAGAGGCCGAGCGGCGATCGTATAGGTGTCACCCATAACCCATGGGCCTTTTAGCATTCTGGTCTCGATCAGATCGTAACAAGCGCTGACCGACTCCGGCACTTTTGGCGAACATCGTGGGCAGCGGTCGGCGTCGTTTGGTGGGGGCTCGCATCAGCGATATGGATGGCGAGCGGATTTTTCCGATTGCTGTGTTCCGCCGACTAACCGACAGCGAGGAGCGGCGCTTAATCGCTCGTTCTTTCTAGCGGCGCATGTTTGGGGCCGCTTTTTTTGCGCGCATGAGCTTCAAGCTCTGATGGTTTCCGATTGAGTGCGCCAAGCTTTAAAATTGAGCTCGGTTTGGCGTTCATTTTTTATCGGGCGTGATTGAATTTGTTTGCGATTGGGAGGCGTAAATCAAGATCACGGGTATCTCGCCGTAAACAGATTTGTACCATGTTTCAGCGCGAAGAGGGCAGTGCCGATTTAAAATGAATTACTAGGCACGCTATCAGCAATCAAATAGTCGATTTTGCTATACTTTTGCCTTAAAAAAGCTGGATGCACCGAGCGCCCATACCGACGCCTCCAAAGCTACGCGCTCTGCAGTCCTGCCTCCTCCCATTCAGCGGCCCCGTCGATCGGGATGAGCTTCAAGTTAGTGTGGGTACGCGAACATGCGACTCCTGTCGGGCGCGCGCCAACGCCATTTTTCGGGGCCGGTCAGGGTCTCGTCGGACGCTGCACGCCGCGATCATCGCCGATCAGCGGGCCGCGAACCCGAAGTAGATGTCGCCCGACGAGAAGATTTGGGACTTCTCCAGCAGCCAGCTGACCGGGACGCTCGCGGTCCGGGAAGATTGGCGTGCCCCCGCCGAGGATCACATGATCGCCCCTGTGTCCCGCACCTCGGGACGGGTTCTGAACGGCGTAATTGAGGTATGCGCTTTATTCCGAGTTATGTGCTCTTGGCTCGACCGCCGATAGAGCCTATAAGTCACCCGATTCGTGCGTGGGTCCCACTCGGGAAAGCACAGCGCATCGAAGAAGTGACTTATGAGTCCCCTGCTCTACCACTGAGCTACTCCGCCATGGTTGGCCATTCTACCAAAGCGTCGCGGCGGGGCCGGCGCGAACCCATTTCAGCCGGACGGCCGATCCTCCAGCATCGGCTTCACCTCGCCGACGAACCGACTCAGCGTCTCGTCGTCGAACGGCGCCGGAGCGTCGTAGAAGATGTGGCGGAAACCGAGCTCGACGTAGGGCCGCAACGAGTCGGCGATCTGCTCGGCGGTGCCCGTCTTCGGTTGGCCGCGGAGGCCAGGGTGCTGGCCGCGAAGATTCCGTCATCCGGCTGGCCTCGGCGGGGTCGTCGCGGATGATCACCAGACCCAGCCCCAGCGTGCGCTCGATCTCCGCTTCGTCCCGGCCGATCTCCCGGCACCAGCGACGCAGGACCTCGTCCTTGTGGCGCACGAACTCGATGTCGCCGCCGGTGTTCCAGGCGTCGGCATAGCGGGCGACGGTCGCCAGCGTCTTTCGCTCGCCATTGCCACCGATCAGGATCGGCAGGCGGGCCTGGATCGGCGGCGGATCGTTGCGCACCTCCCTGGCGGTGTAGTGCAGGCCGCGTGCGGTGGCGGCTTCCCGTGAAGCATGGTCCGCATCAGCTCGACCGCCTCGTCGAGCCAGTCGAGCCGCTGACCGAACCCCGACCCGAAGTCGAGGCCGAACGCCTCGTGTTCACGCTCGAACCACGCGCCGCCGATGCCGAGGACCGCCCGGCCGTTGCTCATGTGATCGAGCGTCGTCACCATCTTCGCGGTCAGGGCCGGGTTCCGGAACGGGTTCGCGCCGACCATCAGGCCGAGCGTGGCCCGCGACGTCACGCAGGCCCAGCCAGCGAGCGTCAGGTAGCCCTCGAAGATGGGGCCACGCCAGTCTCCCTGGATCGGGTAGAGGTGGTCCCACGTCCAGAGCGAGTCGTACCCGAGCTCGTCGCCACGCCGCCCGACATCCTGGAGGGACGGCCAATCCGTCCGCTGCCCCCAGGGCAGCACCCCGACCTTGATCGCGCGCTCCATCCGTGCCTCCGATCGATGGGTCCCGCAGAATCGCCGCTGCCGCGCGGGACCTCGCCGCGACCGTCCCGCGCCGCGACGGCGACCCGCCTTCCGGCGACTAGGGCCTGACAGCCTCCAGGACGCGAGCAGGCGTCGCCGCCCCGATCGTGACCGGGACGCATTCCGTGTAATACATGCGCCCGAAATACATGATCTTGACCAGCGCCCAGTAGGTGCCGGCCACCGCGCCCCGGGGTGGCGCGACATCGAAGGCGACGATGGTCTCGCCGCCCGGCTCGACTGCGAACCCCTGGGTCCACGGGGAGATCGTCGACCACGTCTCGTGCGGACTCAGGACCTGCGCCTCGCCCCGGATCTCGCTTGCTGCGGTGTTGGTCAGCCGGACCCGGAGCGTGGCCGGGTCGCCGGGGGTGACCGACAGTCCGTCGGTCAGCACCTCCACCTCGAGCTCACCGCCGCGGTCGTGGACCGCCCCGACGTTGGTGGACGGACCATCGGAGCCGATCCCCGCGGTCGTCAGGGCCCGCTCGACCGCCCAGGCCAGAGCCGAAGAGCGCACGCCAGGGTCCGTCCGCGGGGCGACGCCGTCGCCGCTCGGGCGATAGTCGATGGTCACGACATCCTCGTGGGACTGACCCGCGTCGTCGGTGATACGGGCAGCCACGAAGTACCGCCCGGCGGCCGCCCCTGCCGGCGGTCGAACGACCACGTCGAGGGCGAGGTGCGCACCCGGAGCGAGCCGGTAGATCCGCTCGCTCGGCGACGGCCTCCCAGCCCGGCGGGACGATCAGCGCGACCGACCCGGCGACAGCCTCATCGATCCGTTCCGAGGCGACGACCACGGGCAGCGCGAAAGGCCCGTCGCCGTCGAGGTATGACGGCCTGATCTGGACCGTGACCGGCTGGTAGCCCATCGGGGCTGCGCCCTTGTTGTGCAGCCAGTAGTCGGAGAACACCGGCTGCGCGGCCTCGGCCCGCTCGCCAAGATCGGAACCGGCGGCGGGTCCCACGTCCTCGAGCTCGAGCGTCGCGGACACCGTCGCGATCTCGTACGGGTCCAGGTGCACCTCGATCGACGAGCCGGTCGTCTCCAGCGGCCGAGCCTCTTCCTGTTCGAGCGCGTTCGTGCTGGCCGGCCGAGCGGACCTGCCACCCCGGGCGGATCGTCGCCCGCGTCGGGCGGCCCGACGACTCGTACAGGCGCATGGCGACGCCACCGGTCGCACCCGTTCTCGATCGCCGCCATGCGCGATGCGGCGACGCCGGCCGGCTTCAGGACCGTCATGACGGCCGACGCGGGCTCGACGACGACCAGGGGCGCGGTCGCGGGCAGGGCACCCGGATGGCCCTCGAGAACACGCGTCGTCAACGGGTTGTTGTACTCGTGGCCGAGGCGCACGATCCCGGCCTCTCGCCAGTCGCCCGCCGAGGCGACGAGCGCGTACTCGAAGCGATGGCTCCAGTGCTGGAACTGGAAGTTCGCACCGTCCGGGGTCGACCGCCGGGGCGGGTCGATCCACACGCCCGACGGCCACCCGCTGCACGACCGCATGATCGAGAGGTAGAGGCTTCCGTCGGCTTCCACGTTGAAGCTCGGCATGCCGCGGTTGAGGATCGCCACCGTCCGGTCGGCGACCTTGCCGGTCGCCCCGTCCAGGTCCGCCGGCTGTGCCACGGAGATCACGCTGTCGTCGAGATCGGCAGTGACTGCATCGATGGCGGCCTGGGTTGCCTCGACGCCCGACCCGGCCACGATGAGGACCGGCAGGTCGCGCGGGCCGCGCAGGTCCGTGATCGGTTCCCCGCGGCGTTCCGCGTCGCCGGACTCGGGGACCCACAGCCGCGCCCAGCCCTGAGCGCCCAGCTGGCGCTCGAGCTCGGCGCGATAGCCCGCATCGCCGCATCGAGCACGGCGGCCACGAACGTGTTCTCGGTGGGGCCGCCGATCGCGATCCTGACGTCGGGCAGGTTCGAGTCGATATGCAGGACGCCGTAGCGATGCCCGTCGTCGAGCGAGACGGTCGAGGTGACGCCCTGGCCGACGAGCGCGACCACCAGCCGGCGGACCTCTGCGTCCAGGCCCGGATCGTCGGGGGTCACGACCTCGGCGATGCCGATGGCCCGCGACGCTCGCGCCTCCGATGGCGCCGAGCCGGACTCACCGAGCGCGACGCGCGCGGTCGCCCCGAGGCCGAACCAGTTGTAGGCCGGATGGTCGAGGGTGAACGGGACCACCGCGACGTCGACGTTCGGTCGGCCGAACGGCCGGCCGATGACGCCGTTGCCCACCTCGGAGACCGGTCGACCGCCCTCGCTCGAAACCGGGAAGCGGACCCGGAAGAGGCGGTCATGCGAGCGGAAGTCGTGGAGCTCGGTCGCCAGTTCGACGCGCTCGACGCCGCCCAGCAGGGTGATCTCCTGGGTTCGGCGGGAATGCTCGAATGGCCCCTCGACGCGCACGCGCTGACCGATCGCCGAGATCTCGACGACGACCTCCGTCGGAAAGTCGATCGCCGACGTGAACCTGCCGTCGGGCGTGAGGTGCCACGGACCTTCCTGGAACAAGGGATGGTTCGGGTACTCGTGGTATGCGCGCAGCTCGTTCCCGACCTCGCCCGGCCGGAGAACCTCGGCCCCGGTGCGCTTGTCGACGATGCTGGCGATCGCGCCGCCTCGGGCCGCATCGATCGAGACGCGGTATGCGTCGTTCTCGATGGCCGACGCGTCAAGTGGGCGCCAGGCCGCGTCGGCGATCGGCGCATCGGCGGGGAGCATCCGGAACGTTCGATAGCCGAGCGCCGGGACGTCGCGAGCCACGAACGCGATCGTGGCCCGGGAGGGCCTCATCCTCCCCGTCGTCGGTCGAATTCGAGGACGAACGGGACGATCCCGCCATCCTCGCTTCGAAGCTCGATGCCTGGCGACCCATCCGGGAGCTCGATCTCGATCCGCGCGAGATCGGTGCGGGGCCAGGACAGGGCATTGAAGACGGTGACCGCGACTCCCTCGACCGGACGTGTCGATCGCCGAACCGAGGTAGCGCAGCGCGCCGTCGAGGGCGCTCTGACCGAGCTCGACCGCCTCGCGCCAGCCGCCCAGGAGGTCGAGGTAGACCTGGTCCGATTCGGAGCCCGTGATGCCGTCGTGATGGGCGCCGAACAGGAGCTGCCGCCAGGCCTTGTCGACCGCCTCCGTCGGGAACCGCGCCCCGAGCAGGCTCGCGAGCGTCCCGAACTTCTCCGCTGCGAGGAGGGTGTTCTCGGCCACCCGCTGGGCCTGCTTGGTGTCGATGAACGAGACGTCCTTGCCCGTGTAGATCGGGTTCATGTCCCGGGTCTGGGGCGAGAACGGACGGCCGCTCGGCCGACTTCTCGGCGCGCACCGCGTCGAAGAACTCGCGCGGGATGGCGGTCACGAACTTCGGCCAGACGTACCGGCTGTTCCAGTCGCGCTGGATCGCGGTCACCCATTTGTTGGGCGGCGTGTAGTCCGTGCCCACCGGCAGCAGGACGTTCTTGGTGGCCGCCAGCGCGGAGAGCTCCGTGAAGAGCCGGTGGACCTCCGCCTCGGCCGCCTCGAGCGTCAGGGCGGCATCCATCCACCAGCCGGCCGAGTAGTGGTCGGCCATGAAGCTCGTCAGCAGCGCCCGACCGCTCGGTGCGATCCAGTCGAACTCCATCGGGAACTGCATGTTCGGCCGTGGACTGGCCGCCAGCTCGGCGAACGGGACGCGGCCGGGGCCGCGGACCCAGTTCGGTCCCCACTCGTGGAACGGCCCGCGCGCCCAGGAGCTCGAGGTGACACCGGCGTCGGCCATGATCCCGGGGAACTGCGGGTCGTGACCGAAGGCGTCGAGCTGCCAGGCCGTCGCCGGCGCTCCGCCGAGGACGTCGCGCTGGTAGCCGATGCCGTAGATCGCGTTGCGGATGGTCGATTCGGCGCTGGTCAGGTTCGTGTTCGGCTCGTTGTATGTCCCGCCGACGAACTCGAGCCGGCCGCTGCCGAGGAGCTCGCGCACGTACTCGCGATCCTCGGGATATGCGTCCCAGTAGGGCTTGAGGTAGTCGAGCTCGGCGAGCACGAACTTGTAGTCGGGGTCGCGACGCGCCATCTCGAGGTGCGACGCGACGAGCGCCAGGCCGGGCTCCTGGAACGGCGACCGGTATTGGATGCCGCTCCCCAGGTCTCGGTGTAGGCCGCCTGGGTGTTCCACCAGACCGGGTCGTAGTGGAAGTGCGGGATCATGAACATCCGCCAGCCGGGCTCCGCCACGACGATCTCGAACGGATGGCGCGCGTCGCCGCCCCCGCCCGCGACGACGACCTCGGCCTCGAGGATCTCGCCCGGGGCGGCTCCCTCGGCCACGGCGACGCCGACCTCGAGCTGGGCCGCCTTCGCCCGGGCCGAGCGGGCCCACGGTGACCGGTTCGCCCGGCTCGAGCCGCGAACCTCGACCGTCACCCGGGCGGCTTCGGCGGATCCCGGGACGGTGCCGGCGGTGCCGCGAAGGGCGACGCGGACGACCTGGCGCGGCGCGTCATCGCTCCCGATGAAGAGGTTGGTCGCCTCGGCGGCGAGGATCTCGACAGTCATCGTCGCCGGCCGTTTCCGCCGGTGGCCCGGGTCTCGCTCAATGTCGTCTCCTCAATGCCTGTGGCTCTGGAATCCGTGTCCTGGCTCCGCCGGGTGCTCGTATCCGGGCTCGATGACCGCGAGCTGCCGCGCGCCGCCCGTCGAGCCATGTGGAGAACGCGATCGTGCGCCGGGCGGCGAGAAGATCGGCCTCGATCGCCGGGCGTGCGACACGGAACGGCACGCACGACGCCGGTGTCACGGCGTCCACCCGCACCACGTGCCAGCCGTGCTCGGTCGGGATCGGGCCGACCACCTCGCCGACCTCGGCGCCGAAGATCCCATCCTCGAGCGGACCGGCGAATTCGCCTCGACGGACCTCGCCGAGCAGTCCGCCCCGGCTCCGGCTCCCCGGATCGATGGAGACGGCCTCCGCGAGCGCCGCCATGTCGTCGCCGGCGGCGAGGCGCTGAACGACTGCTCGTGCCGAGGCCTCGTCGTGCACCAGGACGTGCCGGACGCGTCGCGTCTCCGGCGTGCGATAGCGGTCGCGGTTCCGGACGTAGTAGGACCGCACGTCCCGCGTGCTGACGCGTGACGGATGCCGGTCGCCTGCTCCACGAGCCGGGCGACTGCGTCGCGGAGTCGGCGGCGTGCCGGCGAACACTGAACCGTCGGCCTCGTCGGCCGCCTCGATCCCCGCCGCCCGAACCTCGTGTGCGAGGACCGCCTCGCTGACGAGCTCCTGGACGACCCAGCGACGCAGGTCCGGCGAACCCGCCCCGCCGCTCGGTCCGATGACGCGGCCACGCGGCCCCCGTCGCCAGTCTTCGAGTCGATCTTCGACGTGTCGAGAGCGTGATCGGCCGCCCGCCGACCGTGGCGACGCGCAGGTCGGTCACGATCAGCCCTTGACCCCGCCGACCGTGATGCCCTCGACGAAATACCGTTGACCGAGGATGAACAGGAGCACGACCGGGAGGACGACGAGCACGGACGCGGCCATCAGGAGGTTGTAGGCGACGTCATGCTCGCTTGTGAAGAAGGCGAGGCCGACCGCGAGCGGGTACTTCGAGTTGTCCTGCAGGTAGAGCAGAGGCAGGAGGAACTCGTTCCAGGCGCCGACAGCGGCAAAGATCGCCACGACGACGACGGCCGGCTTCGTGAGGGGAAGGATCACCCTCCAGAAGGTCTGGAACTCGTTGGCGCCGTCGACACGGGCGGCATCTGACAGCTCCTTGGGGATGCCCAGCATGAACTGGCGCATCAGGAAGATGTAGAAGGGGTTGGCGAAGAACGCCGGCACGATCAGCGGGAGGAACGTATCCACCCAGGAGTTGGCTCCCTGGAGCCCGAACGACGGCAGCTTCCCGAAGATATCGAACAGAGCCACCAGGATGACCGGGTACGGCAGGAACAAGGTGGCGATGCAGACATAGAACAGGGCGTTGCGGCCCGGCCACTGGATCCTCGAGAAGCCGTATGCGACGACCGTGTTCGACAGGATCGAACCGATCGTGATCCCGACGGTGATGATCGTCGAGTTCAGGGCGTAGAGACCGAACGGGATGTAGTTGACGGCGTCGACGAAGTTCTGCCAGACCCACTGGGCCGGAAACAGGGTCGGCGGGAAGTGCGTCAGCTCCTGGGGCGACTTCACCGCGCTGATGAGCATCCAGTAGAACGGCACGATGAACAGGAATGCCGCCGCGATCAGGATGATCCGCGGGATCACGGAGTGGGTGAGGATGTGTCCGGGCCGGCGGCGCGGCTTGGGGATCGCCTCGGCGACCGGGCGCCCCGACTCGGTCAGATCGGTGGTGGCCATCTAAGCCTCCTCGCCGGCGTAGAAGACCCAGCCACGCGCCCAGCGGAACACCGCGAACGCGAGCCCGATGCTGACCACGAACATGATCGACCGACATCGCGGCCGCATAGCCCATCTGGCCGAACTGGAACGCCTGCTTGTAGAGGTAGAAGACGTAAGTCAGCAGGGAGTTGTCCGCGCCCGCGGCGGTCGTGCCGCCACCGGTCAGGATGTAGGCGGACGTGAACACCTGCAGGCCGAAGCTGAGGCCGATGATCAGGTCATAGAGGATGATCGGCGTCATCAGCGGGAGCGTGATGTTGCGGAACGTCTGCCAGCCGCCGGCGCCATCGATCCTTGCCGACTCATACAGCTCCATCGGGACGCCGCGGAGCCCGGCGAGGAACACGAGCGCGAACTGACCCGCTCCAAGCTGGGCGATCAGGACGAGGGATACCTTCGTGAACGCAGGATCGCCGAGCCAGTTCGGGGACGGCAGCCCGAGCGCTGAGAGCAGCCAGTTGACCAGCCCGTAACCCGGATTCAGGAACACCACGAAGACCAGCGAGATCACGAACAGCGGCAGGATCGACGGGAGGTAGTACACCGCCCGGTAGACGTTGACCTCGCGAACCTTCCGGTTCATCGCCAACGCCAGGACCATCGCCATGACGACGCCGATCGGGCACGGCCAGCAGCGTGTAATAGAGCGTGTTGTAGGCGGATTTGAGGAAGAGCGGATCGGCCGGCGATCGCGCTGGTAGTTCTGGAGCCCGATGAAGACCGGGGCCTTGATCCCGGAGTATCGGGTCAGGCTCAGGTAGAACGTGTAGAGGATCGGGAAGACCCCGAGAAAGATGAATCCGAAGAGCCAGGGGCTGATGAATAGCAGGCCCCAGCGCAGGTTGTGGCGCTGGAGCTTTGTGAGTCTGCGGCGGCCGGTCCGGGTCCGTTTGATGTCGGCGGCGGCTACGGCCATGGCAACGCCTCGCTAATCGTGATCGATGGACGTTCGCGGGGACCGGAAGCCGGTCCCCGCGAGCTTGGTCATCCGGTGACTAGCAGCCGACGGCGTCGAGCTGCGGTTGCACCGCGGTTTCGACCTCCTTGAGGGCGTCCGTCGGGGTCTTGGTGTTGAGCTCGACCGAACCCATGGCGGTCGTGAGGGCATCCCAGTAAGCGGCACCCACCGCCAGCGGCGGCCGGCTCTTGGCCGTCGGCAGCAGGTCGAGGAACTGCTTGTGCGCCGGGTCGTACAGTGACGCGTCCGCGAGCAGAGCGTTCAGGGTCGGCAGGTGCGTCGTCTCCTTGGTGTACACCTTCTGGCCGTCGGGGCCGGTGATGTACTTGATGAACTTGACGGCCTGATCGGCGACCTTGGAGTCCGGGATCAGTGCCATCGACCAGCCACCTGCCCATGTCGATGTCGGATCGCCGGCCTTCGGCACGGGGATGAACGTGAAGCCGTAATGGCCATTCGGCGCGTACTTGGCCTGCTCTGCGATCCGCCAGTCACCGCTGATCGTCATCGCCAGCTTGCCGGTCCAGAACGGGTTCTGGGCGGCAGGGTTGTTCGGGGGCTGATTCGTCGTGACCCAGCGGCTGACAGCCTGAGGATCGTGGGCCTTGGACCAGTCATACATGAACTGGTAGCCGGCCACGACTCCCGGATCGGTCGGGGTGACCTTGCACTGCTGCAGGTCCGCGAACTTCCCGCCGTAATCGAAGCCCCACGTGTAGTGCCAGCCCTGATCGAAGGCCCCGGCGTTGCCACCGGCACCAGGACCACCCGGCATCCAGCCCATGATGTCGTAGGCGCCGCTGCCGTCCTTCTTGTTGATCTTGTCGGCGATCGCGGTCACATCGGCGATCGTCGGTGCGCCCTTGGACATGTCGAGCTTCGCGGGATCCTCACCGGCGGCCGTGATCAGATCCTTGTTGTACCAGAGGGCCCGCGCGTCGGTATCGAACGGGAGCGCGTAGGTCTTGCCCTGGAACTGGGTCTCTGCCCACGCGAACGGCAGGTAGTCGGAAGGGTTGGCCACACCGGCCGGCAGCTCGGCGAGCACGCCCTCGGCCGCGCGCTGCGGGACCGTGAATCGGTCTGCCTCGTAGACGTCCGGCGCCACGCCGCCACGGATGGCCGTGAGCAGCTTGGCAACATTCGTCTCGGCGCCCGGAACGATGGTCATCTTCACGCAGATGTCCGGGTTCGCCGCGTTGAAGGCATCAACGATATGCCCAAGGGCATCGGTGTCTGGCGGCGTGTGGCTCGTCCAGAACTTGACGACGGTGGCGCTCGCCGCGCAGTTCGCGCCGGTGACCGGACTCGGTTCGACGCTGGCGCCGGCGGCTGCGGATGCCGATGCCGATGCTGCCGCACTCGCGGATGCCGCAGCCGACGGGGCTGCGGATGCGGCGGCGGATGGGGCCGCAACGGATGCTGCGGCCGATGCCGGGGCGCCCGACGCCGCCGGACTCGAGGTGGTCGAGCTGCATGCGGCCAGGACAACGACCATGGACGCCGCGAGGATCGACCGGCTGATTGGTCTAGGGACCGAGCTCATAGCTCCTCCTGCTCATACTCCCGATCGTCATGACCCCCTCCCCGGGGTCAGGAACGTTCGCCCGGCGCAAGGCTCAGGCGCGCGAAACGGCGTGGAGCGGCTCGGCGGCGCTCGTTTGTCACGTTGGGGCGCCGCGATTTATGGATCGGACCACGCCCGCGCTCTTGATAATCTACGGCGCCCGGAACGTCAAGTCAGGCCCCCACACCGCGAGCGGATGGCCCGCGAGGGACAGATGGTACAGACGGACGGCAGTTACTATCAGTGGTTCGGTAAGGAAGAGTTGTATGAGACGCTCATGGGGGTAGTAGACGACGAGAATAGTAAGCTGACGGGCGAGACGTTTTTTATGGCAGAGGACGAGGCTGGTCACTTCACGGCGTTCGCGCAGAAGACTGAGGGTGATGGATTGTGGGGGTCGGTCTACTCGGATCGATATGGGATCTTCATCGCGGAGAAGAACGGGGCTCCGACGCTCGCGGAGCAGCGCACGGGCAAACGCTCGCTGACGCAGGTAGGGAGGGAATTCGACGAGGATGGGATAGGTTGGATAGGCGAGTACTCGGCGAGAGAGAAGGGAAGGGTAGAACGGAACTGGGGCACGCTAGAGGATCGACTCGTGGTCGAACTGCGGCTGGAGACGATCACGACGATCGACGACGACAACGACTTCCTGCGCCGCTTCCTCGTCCGCTACAACGACAACTTGACGGGCCCTCCGGGCCGGTTACGCCTGCCGACCGGCACGCACCGCGTCTCCGATGTCTCTCAACCGCGGATGGATGCCACCCATCCAGTCCGCGGCGGGCAGATGCCGCTTGGGCATCTTGGCCACGATCGTGTAATTGGCGTCGCAGACATTCGCGATCGGCGACCTCGAGGCCTGGGTCACGAGCTGGTAGGCGTCCATCACGGACAGGCCGGTCGCCTCGCAGATCCAGCCGATGAGCTGGGTGTGCGCGATCCGGAAGGCATCCTCGAGCGGACGATACGAACCCGCGACCATGATCCAGTCGTCGTCCTCGAGCCGCGGCCAGGCGCAGTGGACGCCCTTGATCAGGTCCACCGTGAGCACCGTGTCCATGGCACCTTCGACCGCCACCCCGCAGACCTCGCCTTCGCCCATCACGTAGTGCCCATCGCCGATCGAGAACAGGGCACCCTCGACGTTCACGCCGAGATAGATCGTGGTTCCGGCCCGTGCCTCGGGCGTGTCCATGTTCCCGCCGAACGCCTCCGGGACCAGCACGTTGCGCGCCTCGTTGGCCGCCGGCGCCACCCCGATCGTGCCCAGGAACGGCTCGAGGGGAAGGGCGACCGACACGTCCGAATCGAGCGCCCGGAAGATGACCTTTCCGGCGGCACGATCGACGTCGTACACCCACGTTCGCTCGGGGAGGGCGGGCTGCAAGGTCGCGGTGTACTTGGTGCCGGTCAGCGCGCCGAAGAGCGGCACAGTGGTCGAGACGGCCCAGTCCCGCGCCGGCTGGACGTCGATCAGGTGGATCGCCAGCGTGTCGCCGGGTTCGGCGCCCTCGACGTGGAACGGGCCCGTCTGCGGATTGATGAACGGGTAGGTGATCGTCCGGCTCGGGAGGTCCGTTGACGAACGGATGTGTCCCGCGAAGGCATCCTCGGTGAACAGATCGAGGACGTCCCCGGGCCGGATGCGCATGACCGGCGGGCAGCCGCCGAACGTCCAGGCGTATTGGTCCTCGGTGGGCACGAATTGGGTGATCGCGATGTCAGAGCGCATGACAACCTCCGATCTCGACCCATGCCGACGTTCGTCGACACTCGCCAGTCTGCGCCTGCCCGGTGCGGGCAAGAGCCCGAGATCCGACAGCGGATGGGCGGCGTAGGGACCAGTGGCGCGACCCCAAGGTCGGCGTGTGCCGGCCACATTCGCCCGCACGGAAGAGGTGCCGCATGGTCATCCGTCGGCTCATCGTAGCGGGGGCCGCGCTCGGCCTCCTGGTCGCGACGGCGGCCCCCGTCGCCGCCCACGATCCGAACCCGGACGGGTACACCGTCAACACACTCGTGACCGGCCCGTCGCCCGACGCGGATCTCGTCAATGCCTGGGGTCTCACCCGCCTGGCCGGGAGTCCCTGGTGGGTCGCCGACAACGGGACGGACCTGTCGACGCTGTACAACGGCGACGGGTCGAAGCGCGCGGCACCTCGCGTCTCGATCCCCGGCGGCGCCCCGACCGGCGCGGTCTCGAATGCGAGTGCGGCCGCCGGCGATTTCCACGGCGACGCTGTTCCTGTTCAGCAGCGAGGCCGGCATCATCAGCTGGCTGGCGCGGGGCTCTCGGGACGACCGCCGAGGTCGGCAACGACCATTCGTGGGACGGCGCGGTCTACAAGGGCCTGGCCATCGGAACGGCCGATGTCGGAAGCGGACCCCAGCAGTACATCTACGCGACCGACTTCCACAACGGCAAGATCGACGTCTTCGACAAGACCTTCGCCGACCAGACGTGGGCCGGGGCATTCGTCGACCCGAAGCTCCCCAAGAAATATGCGCCGTTCGGCATCCAGACCCTCAACGGCATGGTGTTCGTGACGTACGCCCAGACCCAGAAGGGCAGCGATGACGAGCGCGCAGGGCACGGCCGCGGATTCGTCGACGCGTTCGCGACCGATGGGACGTTCCTCGGGCGCGTCGCGTCCCATGGGTCGTTGAACGCGCCGTGGGGTCTCGCGTGGGCCCCGGCCGACTTCGGCCGGTTCAGCAACGACCTGCTCGTCGGCAACTTCGGCGACGGCCGGATCACCGCTTATCGCTGGGACGGCAAGCATTGGCACAAGGACGGCCAGCTCAAGGACAGCGCCGGCAAGCCGGTCTGGATCGACGGCCTGTGGGCCATCGCCTTCGGTGGCGATACGACCAATAACGGCCACCACAACCAGCTGTTCTTCACGGCCGGACCCGACGACGAGAGCGCAGGTGCGTTCGGGACGGTCGAAGCCGACAACCCCTGAGACCGGTCACTTCCCAGGATGCGCGGGGCCGGCAGCAGCCGGCCCCTTTCCTTGCCCGGGCCGGCCGCGAGGACCCCCTGGTCAGCCGCCGGCGGTGATCTGGCGCCGGAAACGGAACGATGCCAGGACGAGCAGCCCCACGCCGAACGCGAGGAGCGCGCCGAGCTGGGGCAGGACGGCCACGACCCCGCCGCCGTCGAGCAGGAGCTTGTGGAACGCGTCGATGGCCCACGCGTGGGGCGTCGCCATCGACAGCGTTCGCATGACCGGCGGGAAGACCTCGATGGGGACCATCGCGCCGCCGAGGAGCGCCAACGTCATCCCGATGGCCGGTCCGAGGGCGCTCAGCTGGTGCTCGTTCGAGACGAACGTGGCGAGGAGCATCGCGGCACCCGAGGCAGCCAGCCCGAAGAGCAGGATGATGGCGCCCGTCGCCAGCGGATCGAGCCAGTCGACGCCGAACAGGAACCAGGAGGCGACGACGATGAAGAGGCCCTGGAAGATGGCGAAGGCGAACCGCCCGAGGGTCTCACCCAGCACGATCGTGCCCGCGCTCGTCGGTGTCGAATACTCACGGCGCGAGATGCCCAGGAGCCGCGTCGTGACCAGCGCCACGGCCCCGGTCATCGAGGTCAGGAACATGAACAGGATGACCTGGCTCTCGGCACCGACCGCGTAACCGTTCGGGTTCTCGGTGACCTCGCCGACGGCCGTGACCGGGACGTCGATCCTGCCCAGCTGGTCCGCCCCGGCGCGGGCCGCCGTCATCGCGTCGTCGAAGCTGACACCGTTGGTCGAGGCGGCGAAACGAGCAGCCCGGACGAGCGCGGCCTGGCGGGCGATCTGCGCATCCAGGGCCGTCCGGATCGCGGTCGCATAGCTCTTCGGCTGCGCGACGTATTCGACGCTTCCGGTCCCGCCCGACCGGAGGGCGGCGTCGTAGCCAGGGCGGATGACAAGACCGACCTCGACACTGCCGCGCTCGACGGCGTCGCGGAGCTCCCCGGCGGTCGCGAATCGCCGCAGGTCGACGGGGATCCCGGCTTGCCCGATGCCGGTCGCGAGGTCGGCTGCGAGCGGCCCGCCGTCCTCGTCGGCCAGGCCGACGCGCGCGGTGCTCATGCCGCCGTAGGTCATGCCCAGCACGACGATGAGGATCATCGGCAGGACGAGGACGAAGAAGAGGCTCATCCGGTCGCGGACCGAGCGGAGCATCTGGGTCCGCGCGATGACGAACGCCTTGGTGATCGACAGTCGCCCGTTCATGCCGGCACCAGCGTGCGGCGGGCGCGGGCGAGGCCGATCGCGCCCGTCACGAGGCCCATGGCGACGAGGACCACGACCGACGGGAGGATCTCGGCAAGGGCCACCCCCTGCACCGACATCGTGTCGATGGCGCGCAGGAACCAGGCGTGCGGCGTGATGAGCGCGATCCGCGAAAGGAGCTCGGGCGCCTGGCTGAGCGGGATGAACACGCCGCCGATGGCGGCCATGCTGAGGGCGATGATGGCGTTGAGGCCGCCGGCCTGCTCCACGGTCTTCGCGAGCGTCGAGACGAGCGTGGAGATGCCCGTCGCGGCGACCACCGCCGCGAGCAGCAGGATGGCGAGGAGCGCAGGCGGGCCCCAGCTCGCATGGACGAGCAGCGTCGTCGCGACGACCATCGTGGTCATCGCCACGAGACCGAGCACCATCCCGGCCAGCGAGCCGCCGAGCACGATCGATGCCGGCGCGACCGGTGCCGCGAGCAGGCGGTTCAGCGTGCCGTCGCGCCGCTCGCCGAGCAGGGCGAGCGCGCCGTACTGGGTGGCGAAGAAGACGAACATGATCGCCATCGCCGCCGCGTAGAAGGTGGACAGGCCGGCCTGCCGCTTGTCGGCGGCCAGTTCGGTGACCGCGATCGGGCTGGGCGCCTCGATCGCCGCGGTCGCCGACTCGATCGGCGGCCTGGTCGACCTGGCCGCCGGTCGCGCCCACAGTCCGGACGGCAAGCTGGACCGCACCGATGTCCTGCGCGAACCGCGTGACGATCGCCCTGGTCACCTCCCGGGCCGTGGGGCTGGCACCCGACAGGACGCGGATCTCGGTCCCCTCCCCTCGCGTGACCGCGTCCGTGAAGCCGGCCGGGACGACGATCGCCGCACCGGCCCGGTCGGCGTCGATCTCTGCGGTGGCGGCGGCCTCGTCGGCCGCGCGCTCCGATGTCCGCGATGCCCGAGGCGGCGACGCCTGCCAGCACCTGGTCGCGCAGGACGTCGACGACATGACCGCGGTCCTGGTCGACCAGCAGGATCCGCGTGTGGAAGTTCGGGCTGAAGTCGGGGATGATCGCCGCGAAGGCGATGGCGAGGCCCAGCGGCGTCAGGACCGCGAACAGGATGGCCGACCGGTCGCGGAGCCGCTGCCGCAGGATCCGGCCGGCGATCACCAGGGCGGCTCGCATCGTCGTCGCTCGCCTCAGTCCCGCAGCGCCTTGCCCGTGAGGTGCAGGAAGACGCTCTCGAGGTCGGGCTCGACGACCTCGACCGAACGGACCGTCACGCCGTCGTTCGAGACCGCCTCGAGCAGCCGTGGCAGGAGGCGTCGTGCTTCCACGACCAGCAGGTCGAGCCGGCCGTCGGTGGGGGTCGCGTCGCGAACGCCGGGCAGCGCCCGGGCGGCGGCTGCGGCGGCCGTCAGGTCACCCGTCGCGACCAGGCCGACCCGATCGAGCCCACCGACCAGGGCGACGAGCTCGCGCCGGGTGCCCTCGGCGATGATCCGGCCCTCGTCGACGATCCCGACGCGGTCGCACAGCCGCTCCGCCTCCTCCATGTAGTGGGTCGTATAGAGGATGGCCATCCCTTCGGCCGCGAGGGCCTCGACGCTGGCCAGGATCGCGTTCCGGCTCTGCGGGTCCACCCCGACCGTGGGCTCGTCGAGGATGAGCAGGCGCGGCCGGTGGAGCAGGCCGATGGCGATGTTCAGCCGTCGCTTCATCCCGCCGGAGTACTGGCTCGGTTCGCTCGCGGGCCCGGTCCGCGAGGTCGACGATGCGGAGCAGCTCATCCACGCGGCTGCGCAGCGACGAGCCCCCCATCCCGTACAGCCGGCCGAAGAACGTCAGGTTCTCGCGGGCGGAGAGATCCGGATAGATGGCCAGATCCTGAGGCACGTACCCGATCGCGCCCTTGAGAGTGGTCCGGCTCGGATCCAGCGGCTGGCCTTCGATGAAGATCTCGCCCTCGTCGCGTCCGAGGATGCCGCAGACCATCGAGATGGTCGTGGTCTTGCCGGCGCCGTTGGGACCGAGCAGGCCGTAGGTCTCGCCCCGATCGATCTCGAAGGCGATGCCGTCGACGGCCTGGCGGTCACCGAAGCGCTTGCGCAGGCCGCTGCAGCGGAGGACCGCGTCCGGCGCGCGTGGCTGCGGCGGGCGCGTCCGCCTGTCGCGCCTGTGGCATGGGTTCGGGCGGTCCGAGCGTTCCCTCCTCGTCCAGCGCCGGCGGGGGCGCGGGCAGGGCCGATGGCTGGCGAGGCGAGGCCTCCGGACGCGAGGCGATGGTCATGACGAACGACCTCGTGCTCGGGTTGAGTTCGCACGGGCGGGGGCTGCCCATCGACTAGCGTCGGGTCAGCGTGTCACGCGGTCGAGTGCCATTTCGCCCCGAGGGGACGGCCAGACGGCATCGGTTTGGGACGGTCTCACCGCGACGCACGCCAGCCCTGGAACGTCGGCCACCCCCAGAAGACCGAGGCGACCGCGATGACGAGCCCGACGGCGAAGAAGGTGGGATGGAGGAAGCTCAGGTCCCTGATGATCGCCAACTCGACCACGATCCAGATCATCTGGGCGCAGCCGATGCCGAACGCCAGGAACGGTGCCAGCCGCGAGTGGCGCAGGCCCATCGCAGCCACGACCAGGGAACCGACGCCGAACAGCCCGCCGAGGATCAGACCCGGGATGAGGAAGTCGTTGAACGGGCTGCCCGCCAGGATCGACGCGTCGAACTGCATGACACTGCCGTCCGGCTGTGAGACGAGGGCCATACCGCCGGCCAGGGCCCCAAGGCCCAGGATGACGAGGAAGAGGACGGTGATCCTTCCCGCCCAGCCAAGCTTCGGCCTGGGGATGGCCGACGGACTGGCTTGCGCGAGGGTGTACGTACCCATGGGGTGGAGGCTCCGATCGGGACGCAGCGGTGGTTCCAGCCTCCGCGAGCGTGGGACGTCTCCAGGACGAGCGGCAAGGGCCGGGCGTCACGACGGCCGAGGCTATGGGACCCCTGCACGGTCAGCTGCGCGGCGGGCGCGGATCAGCCGCAAGGAGCCTCCGGCGCGAGCGCGACCATCCCTCGCCTGGGCGTGATCCTGGGCGTGAGAAGGCCCCCGGTCCTGGACGGACACGAGGGCCTCGATCGATATATCGCCTGGCGCCTGCGCGGCGCCCTCGGAATCAGATGCCGAGCGCCTTCGCCTTTGCTGCCGCGAACTCCTCGTCGCTCAGGATGCCCTGGGCGTGCAGGTTGGCCAGGTTCTGGAGCTGGGCCATCTGCGGGTCGACCTCGGGCGCGGGGGCCGGCGCGTACTGGGGCGGGGGCGGGGCGGCCGCCGCTTCAACCTGCTGCTGCTGCTCGTAGGCCTGCGCCTCGGCCTGCTGCTGGTACTTCTGCTGCTGATGGTGGCTGACCGCGCCGGCAGTCCCGGCCACCACGGCGGTGGTCGCTGCCATGCGAACGATGCCGCCTCGGCGTCGCATCATGTCGTGTTCCCTCGCTTCTCGTCTGTGGGCTTCGGTGATCAGGCGCCGGCGCCTGCGGCCATCAGCTCCTCGATGACCGGCACGGGGATCCGGCCGTTCGCGATGAGGATGCCATCGGCGTTGCGCAGCGACTCCGCGAAGGCGGCCGCCCAGGTGTTCTCCCAGATCATCAGCGCGGCAGAGCTGTTCGGGTCGAGCGCGCCACCGATGTCCTCGAAGTCCTCCTGGCCGAGCAGGTGATGACCGGCCACCCCGAGAGCGCCGAGCGCCGCCTTCTCCTCGGGGCTGGCGTCGGACAGCTCGACGGCTTCGACGCTGCCGCCGGCGTCCTTGCGGATGAGCACCAGGTCCAGGATCCTGATGGTCCCGTTATCCACGAGCGCCTGGAGCGCGGGGATGATCTCGCCCGAGAACTTGTTGCCCGGGAACGCGATCGCGATGTATTCGACCGGTCCGATCGACACGGCAGTACCTCCCTCAGCGGCTTGGTCAGTCCCCCATGATAGCGGTCAAGCCGTCCGATGCACTGGGCCGGTCTGCCTCACTCCACGGGATGCAGGCGCCCTGTCTGCACGTCGAAGATCAGGCCGCGGACCGGCACCGGCTTGAGCCATGGATGGCCGCGAAGCAGGGCCAGCTGGGCTCGCAGGTTGGCCTCGAGGTCCTCGAACGCCCCGAACTCGATCACTGGCGATTCATCGGGCGGGCCTGGGATCATCGCCCGAAGGGCGTCCTCGTCGGCTCCGTGGAGCCCACACTTCGTGTGCTCGATGACGACGATCTCATGCGTGCCGAGCAGCTGCTGGCTCACGATCAGCGAGCGGATGACGTCGTCGGTCACGAGGCCGCCCGCGTTGCGGATGATGTGCGCATCGCCGGTTCGCAGGCCGAGGGCCTCCTCGACGTCGAGGCGGGCGTCCATGCAGGCGACGATCGCGATGCCGGACAGCGGGGCGGCCGTGAGCGCCGAGCGGTCGAAGGTCTCGGTGTAGCGCTCGTTTTCGGCGAGCAGGCGCTCGTACTCGCTTCGCTCGCTCACACTCGTATGCGCGCTCTACGCGTGCGGGCCGAAGCCGCCGCCGTACCGGTCGATGAGCTCACCGATCGTCAGATGGCCGTAGCTTGCGTCGAGGTAGTCCCGCGCGACGCGCCACATCGTGCGGAGCGGCCGTGGCCCGCCCGTGTCGAGATCGGCCAGGCGGACGGTGGCGAAACGCTCGATGCCAGGGACGGCGCGCAGGTCCGATGCGAGCTTCACGGCCGCCTCGTCGACCGTGGTGCCGCTCGTGATGTCCGCGCTGGCGGGACGTCCCGTGACGGCCGGTCGAGGGGGCCCGACGGCAGTGTCGGTCCTGGGCGGAGCCCGGCCGGCGTCGAAGTCGTCGCTGCGCGGATGGCCCGGTCGGCACCGGCCATCGCCGCGTCGACGGCGGCCGGGGTCTCGACCTTCGGTCCGGTCGCCGGCGCCGGAGGACGTGGCAGGCCCGGAAGCGGCGGCTGGTGTCGCACCCCAGGCCGGTTCCATCGGGGCCGGGCTTGCGCCGGACCCGGACGCCGCCGAGGTGCCCGCGCCCGCCGTCGCGCCGCCCGTGGAGGCTTCGGCGGAAGTCTGTCCCGCGATGCCGGCGCCCGTCCCGGGCTCCGCGGCCCTGCCTGCGCGCGGCCCGCCGGCGCCGGTGCGATCGGAGCCTTCCCCTCCTCGGCCGCCGCGGCCGCCCGTGCGAGAAACCTGCCGGCGCTCGACCCGCCGACGGCGTCGTTGATGAGCGCCGGGATATCGATGCCGGTCAGGCCCTTGACCGTGGCGTTGGCCTCGCTGACGGTCCGCGTCACGTTGCGCACGACGTCCGACGCCCCGTCGTTCGAGAGGACGGTCATCGTCTGGATGTTCGACAGCGGCTCGGCGGCCGCACGGACGATCTCGGGCAGCATCGAGAGGACGGTCTGGATGATGGCCGCCTCGTTGAACTGGCGATACGCCTCGGCGCGCAGCGCAAGGGCCTTGGCCTCGGCCTCGCCCTTGGTGAACGTGATGCCGGCCTCGGCATTTCCCTCGACCTCGGTCCGGTGCGCCTCGGCCTCGGCGTTGATCGAGATGACCTTGGCCTGTGCCTCGCCCTTGGTGACCGTCACGGCTGCCTCGGCGGTGCCGGCCAGCTTCACCCGCTCCGCCTCGGCCTGGGCCTGGGCGATCCGGGCGCCCTTCTCGCCTTCGGCGCGGCGGATCTGGGCCTCCGCCTCCGCCTCGGCCGGGCGAACGGTGCTGGTCAGGAGCTCCTTCTGCTTGCGTGCCGCCTCGAGCTCGGCCAGCTCGGTCTGCTTGCGGACCACCTCCTGGGTGGCTTCGGCCTCGGCGAGCGGTCCCGACTGGGCGGCCCGCGCCTGGGCGGCCGCCGTCTGGGTCTCGGTCTCGGCACGCCGCAGGGAGACGTCGCGCGCGGCGTTGATCTTGATCTGCTCGGCCTCGGCTTCGCGGACGGCGGCTTCCTGGTCGGCGGAGGCCTTCGCCATGCGCGCGTCCCGTTCGCGACGGGCGGTCTCCTGCTGGCCGATCAGCTCCATGTAGCCCGACTCGTCGCGGATGGCCTGGATGGTGAACGAATCGATCTGGAGACCCGGACGTCGCGAGGTCGCCACGGGCGGCGTCCTGGACGGCCTGCTGGAACTTCTGGCGGTCGAGGTTGAGCTCCTCGACGGTCAGCGTCCCGACGATCGAGCGCAGCGAGCCTTCGAGGACGTTCTTGACGATCGAATCGACTTCGTCGTTCGTCGCCTCGAGGAAGCGTTCGGCGGCGTTGCGGATCGACTCGTCGTCGGCTCCGACCTTGAAGGTGGCGACGCCCTGCACGGCGACCTTGATTCCCTGCCGCGTCACCGCGTCCGACAGCGCGACGTTGATCTGTCGGGCGGTGAGCTTCAGCTTGCCGACCTTGTTGAGGAGCGGCATGGACGATGACGCCGCCGCCGCGGACGACCTTGAGCGTCTTGCGCCCGTCGGCGGTCTTGGTCGCGCTGGCCGCTGACGATCAGCGCCTCGTTCGGCACCGGCGACCTTGTAGCGACTCCCGATGTACGAAACGATCAGGACGATGACGATGATGACCAGGAAGATCGGGATCACCCCGCTGCCGACCCAGTCGATGATGTCAGGCACGGTCGATCGCTCCCTCCGTGATCGTGGCCACGATGAGTCCGTTGCCGGCGACACCGGTCACCCGGACGGTCGTCCCGACCGGAACGTCGGTCGCCGCCGTCGCGCTGTACTCGTGGGTCTGGCCCTCCTTCTTGACGAGCACGCTGCCGTAGTGGCCGGCGGGGATGCCGACCGACACGAACGCGGTATCGCCGACGAGGTCTCTCATGGAGAAGGGCTCCGGCGCCTCGGCCCGCTGCAGGATGCTGAACAGGCCGTAGGCGATGCCCATCCCGGCGAGGCCGAAGGCGGTCCCCACCACCGCCGCCTGCCCACCGTGGATGTCGAGGACCTGGGTCGCGAACAGGCCGCCGACACCGAACATCGAGATGAACGACAGCAGGAGCGGCATGAGCGACACGCCACCGACGTCGAAGTTGAAGACGGCGCCCAGGATGTCGTCGAGCAGGACCGTGATGAGCAGCAGGCCGCCGCCGATCAGCGCGCAGACGACGAAGATGAAATCCTCGACTGGCACGTCGATCATCGAAGGACCCGCTGCCTCCCTCCTAACGGTCCTGAGCGCGGGAACAGGACAGCGGACTGGCGGCCGGACAGGGCGTGGTCGAGGGTCGGCGGCGGTCCGCGGGTTACGTCCGCGTTCGCGTCGTCGAGAGGTCCGTGACGCGCCCGTGACGGCCGGGATGCATCGGGCGGAAGCCGATCGAGCGCTCAGCAGCGGTGCCAGAAGACGGGTAGCGCCAGTCGGCGCTGCGCGTCAGGCTCCGGGGCCGAAGGCAGCGCACCAGCCGACGGCAGCACGGCGCCGACGCGGAGCGCCTCGGAACCGGTCACGGGCCCGAGCGGGGCGCCTCCGGATCGAGGCTGAACGGGATCTCCTTCTGGCCGCCGAGGCCGTAGCCGCGCGCCTGCTGGGCGATGTACGCGCTTCTGGATAGGTCGAGCTCGCCCTGGAGGTCGGCGATGTCCGACTTCCTGGCGTCGTTGGCCGCGATCATCTCGCTGGCCCGGCCCGAGGCGGCCGACGCCTCGCTGACCTGACGGGCGAAGACGATGACGATCCAGACCGCAAGGATCGTCCCGAGGATGGCTGCCGTCCGCCGGCGGGTCAGGCCGACGACCGCGAAGCCAGCGAGGTTGGGACCCTCAGGGGCTTCTGCCGATGGAGCGGTGGGGGTCGTGGCCCGGGTGCCGGGCGAGCCGCCCTGACCTGGCGTGTCAGGGGCGCCGTCGGTCGGCGTCGCGTCGTTCCGGCGAACCATCCGGGCGAGCGTAGCTGAGCGAGCCGGGCGCTGTCAAATCGATGCCGGGCTGCGCGCGAACGTGATTCGCCGTTCGATCGTGACAGCCAAGCTGTCACATCGGGCTCGGATGGTGCTGCTAGACTCAGGTCGATTTCGAACGTTCGTTCGTTCTTGCGGAGCCGGTCGATGCGCACCTATGCCCCCGCCAGCGCGAGCACGGTCCTCGAGGGCCTCCTCGCCGAACCGTCGCTCGCGCGCGGTGTGGTCCACCACGCCGTGCTGCCGGCACGCGAGGCGACCTACGCCGACTTCCCGCCCTGGCTGGATCCGCGGATCGTGGCGGGGCTGGCGGCGCGTGGCATCGAGAGGCCGTACTCCCACCAGGCCGAGGCGATCGAGGCCGTCCATGCCCGCGAGGACGTGGTGGTCGTGACCCCGACGGCATCAGGCAAGACGCTGTGCTACGCCCTGCCGATCCTCCAGTCGATCGCCGAGGACCCGGCGGCACGGGCCCTGCTCCTGTTCCCGACCAAGGCGCTCGGACAGGACCAGGTGACCGAGTTCGGCGAGCTTGCCGCGGCCGCGAGCCTGTCGATCTCGACCTCGACCTACGACGGTGACACGCCGGCTCCGATCCGGTCGGCGATCCGGGCCGCCGGGCAGGTGGTCGTGACCAACCCGGACATGCTCCACTCGGCGATCCTGCCGCATCACACCAAGTGGTTCCAGCTGTTCGAGCAGCTCCGCATCATCGTCGTCGACGAGCTCCATACGTACCGGGGCGTTTTCGGGAGCCACGTCGCCAACGTGCTCCGCCGGCTGTTGCGGATCTGCGCGCATTACGGCAGCTCGCCGGTCATCGTCTGCTGCTCGGCGACGATCGGGAACCCGGGCGAGCTCGCCGCGATGCTCACCGGCCGGCCCAGCCGGGTCATCGACCGGACCGGTGCGCCCTCCGGGCAACGGCACGTCCTGCTCGTCGATCCGCCGATCCTTCACCCGGAGAGCGGGGCGCGCAGCTCGGCGGTGAACCTCGCCCAGCGATGGGCCCTGCCATTCCTGCGGGCAGGTCGCCAGACGATCGTGTTCGGGCGCTCGCGCGTCGCGGTGGAGCTGCTTCTGACCGGCCTGCGCGAATTGCTGCGCGAGAGTCGCGGCCCGCGCACCCGGGTCCGCGGCTACCGCGGCGGCTACCTGCCGACGGAGAGGCGGGCGATCGAGCGCGGCCTCCGCGACGGCGAGATCCTCGGCGTGGTCGCGACCAACGCGCTCGAGCTGGGAGTCGACATCGGCAGGCTCGATGCATCGATCCTCGCAGGCTATCCGGGCTCGGTCGCCGCGACATGGCAACAGTTCGGGCGCGCCGGTCGCCGCCAGGAGACGAGCGTGGCCGTCCTGGTCGCGTCGGGCGCACCGGTCGACCAGTACGTCATCCACCATCCCGAATTCCTGCTCGAGGGGACGCCCGAGGAGGCCCGCTGCGATCCGGACAACCTCCACGTGCTGCTGGCCCACCTCCGGGCGGCTACGTTCGAGCTGCCATTCGATCCCGGCGAGGTATTCGGGCCTGCGCCCGGTGGACGACCTGCTCGCGTTCCTGGCCGAGGAGGGCCACGTGCGCCAGGCGGGCGACGGGCGCTGGTACTGGTCGAGCGAGAACTTCCCGGCGTCCGAGATCTCGCTCCGGACCGCCGCGCCCGAGAACGTGGTCATCATCGACACGTCGCCCGACCGTCCGCGCGTCCTGGGCGAGGTCGACCTCTTCAGCGCCCAGGTCCTGGTCCACGAGAGGGCCATCTACATCCACGAATCGGTCCAGTACTACGTCGACCGGCTCGAATGGGGCGAGCGGAAGGCGTACGTCCACAAGATCGACGTGGACCACTACACGTACGCCAACCGGGCGGTGACGCTGAAGCCGCTCGAGAAGTTCGCCGAGGCGCAGGCTCACGGTGGGCGCCGGATCCATGGCGAGGTCATGGTCGCGAGCCTCGTGACCCTGTTCAAGAAGCTCAAGTTCCTGACCGACGAGAACGTCGGCTGGGGGCCGATCGACCTGCCCGAGCTGGAGCTCCAGACCACGGCCTACTGGCTCACGGTCGAAGGTTCGCGCGAACGTTGGAAACACGACGAGCTCGATGTCGCGCTGCTTGGCGTCGGTCGGGCGCTCCAGACCGTGGCCTCGATCCTGCTGATGGTCGACCCGCGGGACCTGGGCCTCGTCACGCAGGTCCGCTCGCCGCATGCCGAGGAGCCGACCATCTACCTGTACGAGGCGGTGCCGGGAGGGATCGGCCTGTCGGAGCGGCTGTGGGAACGTCACGACGAGCTGGTCGCCGCGGCGGCCGACCTCGTCGCGTCGTGCGAGTGCGCGGCGGGGTGTCCGGCCTGCACAGGTCCCCGGCTCGAGCCCGACGTCGACGGCCGCGCCCTGGCGCTGCGCCTCCTTCACGACATCTCACCGGCGCCTCCCGTTCCTGCCGCCGCGGCCCGCTGATCTCCGATGGCCGTCGCGTCCGCGGCGCTCGATCGCCGGCTCGCGCGCTATCGGGCAGCGACCCGCGGGACCGCCAGCCCGCCGGCCGCCCGGGCGAGCCCGGGAGCGATCGAGCTCGCGACCCGGCTCGCGCAGGCCATCGACGCGGAGGTCGTGCGCACCCCGGAGGGAGTCGTCGTCCGGGCCGAGCCCGAATCGCGCGCGCTGCCGGTCGATCGCGTCCGGCTCGCGGCCTTGCCCGGACAACCGCCGGCGGATGTGCCGCTCGTCTGCCTCGACACGGAGACCACCGGTCTCGCGACAGCCGCCGGCACCGTGGCATTCCTCATCGGGCTCGGGTGGTGGGAGCAGGAGCGCTTCCGCCAGGTTCAGCTCGTCCTCCCCGAGCATGCCGAGGAGCGCGCGCTGCTCACCGCGCTCGCCGCGGCGATCCCTCACGACGCGTGGTTGGTGACCTACAACGGGCGCGGCTTTGACTGGCCGCTCCTGGTCGCCCGATACCGGCTGGCGGGGCGGGCGGCGCCGGCCCATGCCGGCCACCTCGATCTCCTGCCGGTCGTCCGCCGGCTCTTCCGTCACCGGATGCCGAACGCCCGGCTGCGGACCGCCGAGGCGGAGCTGCTCGGTCTCCATCGCTACGGCGACGTTGATGGCGGCGAGATCCCGGAACGGTACTTCGGGTTCCTGCGAGGCGGGCCTGCAGAGAACCTGGTCGCGGTCGTGCGCCACAACGATCAGGACGTCCGGTCCCTCGCGCGCCTGCTCGGGCACCTGGAGGCGGCGCTCGGGGACGCGACGGAGCGCGCGGCGGCGCCGGTCGGCGACCTGGGCGGGCTCGCGCGCGCGTTCGCCCGCGAGCACCGGCTCGGCGAGGCGCTGGCCTGTCTCGAGCTTGCCTCGGCACGAAGCGAACATTCGAAGGGACGGGTGGATGGCTCGAATGTGCCCGACGCCGGGGGCATGTACGACGAAAGGCCGGGTCCGGAACGGTGGGCTTCGGCCGAACGATGGGCGGCAGGTTTGGCGGCGTCGGCGTCTGGCTCGGCGGGTTCTCGGTCGGCGGCGCCTCGAGCCGGCCCGGCGACATCGTCCGGCTTCGCGTTCGAGTCGGAGGCGACCGAGCAGGTCGACGAGTGGCCGATCGAGCCGTGGGCGGCGCCCATGACTGGCTCGCGACACGAGCAGCCAACGCCCTGGCAGGCGACCTGGCCGCGCCATGGTGGATCGGCCGCCGACCGACGGATGTCCGCCGACGCCTGGTCGCCTATGGCACGCGCGCCGGTGCCTGGAGGATCTCGGCTCGCCCCCGGGGAAACCTGGTGGGGCAGCGGCAGGCCCGCCTCGGCACCGATCCCGGCCGAGGGCGGCGACGACCCGTGGTGGTCCCCGAACCGGGCTCCGGATTTCGGAGGACGGCCGCGGGGACCGGCCGCCGCGGCGCCCATGGTATCCCCGCACTCCGAGGCATTCGACGCCCCGTGGACCGCCGAGCGGATCGCCGCGGAGCGCGCCCATCTGCTGCGCCGGCTCGGGCGCTATGCGGACGCGGCGGAGGCGTGGTCGGCGCTCGCGGCCGGCCCGAGCCGGCTGGCGATCGTCGCCGCGATCGAACTCGCGAAGCTCAACGAACACCGGCTGCGCGACCGGACTGCGGCACTCGCGGCGACGACGCACGGGCTCGACCTCGTCGAGCGGCGGCGCCGGGTCGGGCGACCCGAGCCTCGCCTCGAGGCGGACCTTCGTCGCCGATGGGCTCGCCTGAAACGTCGCAGCAGCGGGGGCGGACGCGCGGGTAGATGATCGCTTGTGGGGACCGTCGCGGCTTCGGGTCGGCGATCGTTGAGGCCGTCGCGGATCGAGTTCGGTCATCGTGTGACGCCGTCTCGGCTTGCGGTCGGCCATCGTTCGGGCTGTCGCGGCCAGGTTCGACCATCGTGTGAGGCTGTCGCGGCCAGGTTCGGCCATCGTTCGGCGTGCGGCTGTTCGGTTTCGTGTGACGCTGGCGCGGCTTGCCGTCGGCCATCGTTGCGCCCGACCACCCGGGGGCGACGTGACCGCCGACTCACACTAACGGCCGTCAACCCTCGCTTCTGCCCCCTCGTCGCCGCCGGCGTTCGCCCCGGCCCGCCCGGCACCGGCACGAGCCCGCCCGTCGTCCGGATCCAGCGGCACACGTGCCGCCTCGCCCGGAGTCGCACCCACCACGGACACCTGGCTCGCCTCGCTCGGGACCACTGCGCGACGGACGCGCTCCCGCGCTCGCCTGACCAGGACCGCCGCCCGATCCGGCACCGCCTCGAGCCCCGGTCCTTCCACGACGAGCGACCCGGCTGCCGCCGCGAACCGCAGATCGGGGGTCCGCCGCGCCCGGTTCCGCCCGACGATCGCCGGCCGGAGCACCGAGGCCTCGAGCGCGGCGAGGAACGTATCGCCCGCGCCGGTCGGATCCTCCTCGCGCTCGACCGTGGTGGGCCGGTAGTGCCAGACCTGGGTCGGACCCTTGTCGCCGATCTCGACGTACAGGCCGCCCGCCCGGCCCTGCGTCACGATCATGGCCGCGCCCGGATGGAGGAACCCGGCCAGCGTGGTGAGGCTGGTCCCTGCCGCAACGTCGTGATGGCTCACGCCGACCAGATCGGCCCGCTTCAGCAGGGCCGACGGTCTTGGCGCGCGCCGGGTCACCGGCCGACCCGCAGACAGCTCGCGCAGCATGCCCTGCCAGCCGACGACGAGATAGGCGCCATCGGGCACGAGCGAGGCCCAGGGGTCGGGGACCTCGTCGGCCACCGGCACGAGCGACCACGCTCGCGAGGCCAGCCACCGCTCGGGCAGGGCCGGGATCTCGAGCGGCACCCCCGTCGCATGGCAGACCTGTGCCCGTCCCTCGGGCGTCTCGCGGTTCTCGAAGACCGGGCCCTCCGGCAAGCGAACCAGCATCAGGTCGACGCCGGCAGCGCGCAGGAGGTCGAGCTCGCGAGCCGTGGACGCCGCCGGATCGACCCCGAGGACCGCCGCCGTCCGGAGTCCCAGCCGGGCGGTCGTCAGCGCCGCGTACGTCGCGCCGCCGCCCAGCCTCCAGCCACGGGGATCCTCGGGCGTCAGGTCCCGACTGGCCGAACCGACGTGGACGATCTCGATGCCGGCGCTCGCCATGCCCTCCTCGATCCGGCCCACATGGGGACCGGTCGTATACTTGGCGACCCCATCCGATCGCACCTGGGAGTCGATGTGTTCTTCTACGAGCTGCACGAGGGCGACAACGAGGTCTACTCGGACGTGCTCGTCGTCAGCGAGTCCGAATGGGAGCCGCAGGAGTTCTTCGAGCTCGTCCAATCGATCCGCCGACGCATCCAGGACGGCTACATCCACGATACCCTCGCCGAGGCCATCGCCGTCGAGCTCGAACGCGACCACGGCTTCATCTTCGTCAGCGACGACCGGCTGGCCGCCGCCGTGAACGTCTCCACCGAAGAAGACGGCAATTTCCTCGCGGACCTCGAGGTCGACCTCGCCGACGCCGAGGAGGACAACGATGATGACGACGACACCGAGGCCGTCGACTATCGCGCGATCCTCGCCGACTTCGACCTCGGGGGCGGCCGGCTCAACTGACCGAGCCCCGATCGGCCCCGTCAGCGACTGAACAGGATCTCGACGACGTCGCCGTCGCGCACCCGATAGGTCTTCCCCTCGGAGCGCAGCTTGCCGTGCTTGCGCGCCTCGGCCATCGAGCCGAGGGCGACCAGATCCTCGTATGGCACGGTCTCGGCGCGGATGAACCCGCGAGCGAGGTCAGTGTGGATCGCGCCGGCGGCGTCCACCGCGGTGGACCCATCCGGGATCGGCCATGCGCGGACCTCGTCCGGGCCGGCGGTCAGGAAGGAGACCAGGCCAAGCAACCGGTACGACAGCGCAATGACCCGGTCGAGGCCCGATTCGGCGATCCCGAGCTCCTCCATGAAGACCGCCGCCTCGTCGGGCTCGAGCTCCTCGAGCTCCATCTCGATCTTGGCCGAGAGGGAATCGACGAGGGCATGGCGATGGTCGTAGCCGGCCGCCACGCCCGCCACGAGATCGGGCGCCTTCGGCAGGTCGCCCTCGCCGACGTTGAGCAGCACCAGGACCGGCTTCTGGGTGAGGAAGCGGAAGCCACGGATCGCCTTCTCCTCGTCGGGGTCGAGGTCGAGGTCGCGGATCGGCGACCCCGCCTGGAGGCCTGCGTGGAGCCGCTGGAGGACGACCTCCTCGCGCTCGGCGGCCTCGCGCTCAGCCGGCGTCCCGTGCCGCCCGCTCGTCTTGAGGCGCTCGAGCCGGCGCTCGGCCATCGACAGGTCGGCGAGCAGGAACTCGAGGTCGAGCCGTTCGAGGTCTCGCGCGGGATCGACGCTCCCGTCGGGATGGGGGTTGGAGGCGTCCTCGAAGGCACGGACGACGTGCAGGAGCGCGTCGGAGTCACGCAGGCGGGCGAGGTGGTCCGCTGGCAGTTCCTCGGTCCCGATGTGGCCCTCCGACGAGGGCGGCGGGGCCGGCAGGTCGGCGTAGGTGACATCGGCATGGACGATCTTCTTCGGCTTGAAGATCTCGGCGAGGCGGTCGAGCCGGTCGTCGGGGACTTTGACGACTCCCACGTTCAGGGTGACGCCGCCGTAGCCGCCGGTCTCGGCGTGGCCCCGGGTGAGCGTGTTGAAGACGGTCGTCTTGCCCGAGCCGGCAAGCCCGACGATGGCGATCTGCATGGCCCAAGCCTACGGCCGCAGGACGGCGGCCGTCGCGCCGATCAGTACCCGGCGTCGGGATCGACGACGTTGAGGAGCGGCTCGCCCCCGGCGAACCGACGCAGGTTGTCGCAGAAGAGCTCGACGCTTCGGTCGAGGACACGCCCGCTCGACCACGACGTGTGGGGCGTGACGATGACGTTCGGCAGGTCGTAGAACGAGGACATCGGCGGCAGGGGCTCGTCGCGGAACGTGTCGAGGACCGCACCGCCCAGAGGCCCGTCCTGGAGCGCCCTGATGAGAGCCCGCTCGTCGATGAGCTTGCCCCGCGCGACGTTGATGAGCCAGGCTCCCGGCTTCACCATCGTCAGCGTCTCGGCGTTGATCATCTCCTCGGTCTCGGGCGTCAGGGGCGCGGCGAGCACGATGAAATCGGACTCGGCCAGGAGTTCGGGGAGCGACTCCGGACCCCCCACCCGGTCCAGCATGATCTCGCCGAATGACGGCTCCCGGTCATCGGTGGCGGTCGCGCCGGCGTCGGCCGCGACCCGCCGGCCCCGTGCTCCCCGACCGCCGCACCGCGACGACCCGGCAGCCGAATGCCGTCGCGAGCGCACCGACAGCCCGCCCGATCGAGCCCAGGCCGACGATCCCGACGGTCACGTCGCGCAGCTCGGCTCCCTCCAGCGGCTGCCACGTGCGTTCGCGCTGGAGCTCGAGCAGCTGCGGCAGCCGCCGGCTGACGGCGAGGATCATCATCAGGACGTACTCGGCGATCGGCCGGGAGAAGACGCCGCGGGCGTTGGTCACGACCACACCGCGGTCGCGGGCGGCCGGGGTGAGTGCGCGCTCCACGCCCGACGTCGCCGAGTGGACCCACGAGAGATGCGGCGCGCGTGCCAGGAGCCGGTCGAACGCGTCCGAGCTCAGCCAGCCGCGGAGCATGACCTCGACGTCGTCGACGGGACCGTCTGCCAACCCCTCGACCGACACCATGACGATCCGCGTGCCGGGCGCGGCCGCCCGGATGCGCTCGAGGTCACGGGAGCGGTACCGGGCGGACAGGATCGGACTCAGCGCGATGGCGGTCGGCGCACCTCCGGGTCCGCGGCCAGGGCCCGCGCGCCGCACCAGCTCATCGGTCATGCACGAGGCCCGTCGAGGACGCGGCGGATCCAGCGCTCGGGTTCGTCGATCTCCCCGTCGCGCGGCAGCGTCTCCGGACCCTCCCACAGTCGGGTCAGGGCGGTGGGACCGCGCCGCCCGGCGATGGCCCGGACGAACGCCTCCCCCTTGCGGTACTGCTCCATCTTGAGGTCCATCCCGGTCAGGCGCAGGACCGATCTCTCAAAGGGGGTCCGCTTCGTCCTCCGCTCGTGGAACTTCGCGCTGATGGTCTCGACGCCCGGGACGAGATCGCGCCCGACCTCATCCATCACGTAATCGCTGAACCCCTCGAGCAGGCTCATGACCGCCTGGGTCTCGCGGAAGAGCGCCCGCTGCTCCGGCCCCATCAGCGACTCCATCCAGTGCTCACCGGCCGATTCACCGCGCATCGCCCGGCCCAGCCCGCGGACCGCCTCGCGACCGATCCCGCGCGCATCGCGGCCGAACAGCGTGAGCTGGCGCTCCAGGCGATCGGCCAGGTACGGCCGGAGCCAGGGATGGGCCTCGAACTCGAACGCGTGGGTGGTCTCATGGAGCGCGATCCACGTCCGGAACGGGACCAGCGCAACCCCGAGTGAGCGGGCGGTGGCGCGAACGTTCTCCTCGACGAACAGGAGGCGGCCCGGGGCCTGCTCGGTCGAGAGGAGTGCCAGGTCGTACTGGCCGAGCACCTTGGTCCCCATGAACCCGAGCAGGAAGCCGAGCTGCCGGGTCGTGACCCACCGGTTGGCGAGTGCCATGGTCGCCTTGCCGAGACCGCTGCCGGGCGGGATGACCTGGTCGAGGAGGTCCGTCTCGAGCTTGCCGATCAGCGACGCGAACGCCCCCGTGTTGGCCCGCACCCAGCCGGCACGGTCGACCACGCCGGATCGCTCGACCACCCCCGGCAGCTCCGCACCGAGCGCGGACGACAGGGCGGGAACGATCCGCGCCATCGCGTCGGCGTAGGCCGGCTCGCTCGCCTGCAGCTCCGCGGCGGTCAGCCGGCCGGGAGCGGAGTGGAGCCGCCCGACCGCGATCCGCTCGACCGCCGGCCAGTCGACGAGACCTCGCCGTGCCGAGCGCTCCGCCCGCTGGCCGACGACCGTCGCTGCGGCACCCAGGGCAGAGCCGAGGAGGAAGCCGACCTGCCAGATCCGGTCGTCGCGCCACGACTGGTCGCGCTGCGGCCGGTCGGGTCGCCCGCTCATCGTGCGGCCACGGCCAGGTCGACCTGCTGGACGTCCGGAAAGGCCGATCCGAACAGCCGGCTCGCGAGGGCATGGAACGAGTCCGCGTCGCCCGTGGTCAGCTGGAGGTGGACCGCCTCGGTGGGCCTCTCGTCCGGCCGCGAGTGCCCGGCCATGCCCGCGTCGGCGGCGGTGCCACGGGTCGTTCCCGGGGCTTCGAGGCCGTTGACGCTGAGCAGCTCGGCGAGGGCCGAGGCGCTCGCGGTCGCCGAGTCGACGATCGCGACGCGGTCACCTGCCTGGGCGGCGATCAGGGCGCGGAGGAGCGGGTAGTGCGTGCAGCCGAGGAGCAGGGTGTCGATCGTGGCCCCGGCCGGTCTTGGGAAGATGGACTCGCCGGCGGCGTCGCGCTCGCCGATGAGCGGCCCCAGGGCGTCGGCGACGGCCGACTCTGCGATCGCGCCTGACAGCTCACCGGCCTCGACCAGCGGGACCAGGGCCGGCGTGGCGTGCTCGTACACCTCGACGGCCGGGTTCTCGTCCTTGATGGCCGCGAAGTAGGCGTGCGACCGGATGGTCGCAGGCGTCGCGATGACGCCGACCCGCCGGTTGCGGGTCGCGAGCGCGGCCGCGGACGCGCCCGGCCGGATGACGCCCAGGATCGGCAGGTCGTAGCGCCGGCGGAGGGACCCGAGCGCGACAGCGGTCGAGGTGTTGCAGGCCACGACGATCGCCTTGACGTCCCGCTCCGCGAGGAGGTCGAGCGACTGCGTGCTGAAGTCCAGGACCTCGGCGTCGGACCGGGTGCCATAGGGGGCACGGGCGTTGTCCCCGAGATAGATCGTCGATTCCGCCGGCGACCGGCGGATGATCTCGCGCAGGACCGTCAGGCCGCCGATCCCGGAGTCGAAGACGCCGATGGGACGCGGGTCCGACATCGCGGGTCAGGCTCGCCCGGTCACGAGGGGCGCCTGCGGCGTCCCGAGGATCTCGAGGGCGACCCGCAGGATGTCCATGCTCACCTGCGCCTTGGGACTCGCAAGGACGAACGGCACGCCCTCGTTGTTCGACTGGGTGACGAGCCGCCCGTCGGAGACGACACGATGCTCCGGCACACGACCGAGCGCTTGCTCGACGTCGGTCGGCTCGATGCCGCCCGGGGAATCGGCGCGGTTGACGAGGTAGCGGACCTTGGACGCGGGGTAGCCGATCGACCGGAACGTCTCGGCCATCGCGATCGTGTTGTGGATCGTCGTGGAGTCGTAGGTCACGATCTCGATGATCATGTCGCTATCGTCGAGGAAGGCCAGGTTGATGTCGTTGAGGTGGCTCGACATGTCGATGACGATCACGGGGTAGACGCGGCGGAGCAGCGACAGGACCTTGTCGATGTCGCGCGCCGTGAGCATCTCGGCCATCTCGATCCGCGGCGGGGCGAGCAGGATGTCGATGCCCGACGGGTCGCGCCACAGCACGTCCGCCAGGTCGGACTCCGAGATCCGATCGGTCGGCAGGTCGAGGATGGATGGGGCGTCGGTCGGGACCTTCAGCAAGGAGCGCAGGTCGCCGAACTGCAGGCTCCCGTCGATCAGGACGGTCCGCTGGTCCAGCTGGGCGATGGCCACGGCCAGGTTGAACGCGATCGTCGTCTTGCCGACGCCGCCTTTCGGGGCGAACACTGACATGACCCGCGGCGTCGCGATCTCCTGCGCCGCCTCGAAGTCCTTCCGGACGGCGTCGATCCGCATCATCAGGTCGAAGCCCGAGAACGGCATCGCGAGGACACCATGGACACCCGCCTCCGGGTCGGTCTCGACGGGGTTCTGCGGTACAGTCAGGACGATGACCGGGACCCGGAGCCCCGAGTCGCGGATGTGCTCGATGAGCTTGGGGCCCTTCACCCGACCCTGAAGCAGCGCGTCCACGAGGACGACGTCGGGGCGCAGTTCCTGGATCGTCGCGACGGCCTTCGCGCCCTCGGCCACGACTTCGAGCAGCTTGACCCGTGACTGGGCGTTCAGCAGGCCGCGGATGTATTGCGCGACCTGCGGGACGTCCTCGACGATCAGCAGCCGCGTCTGGTCGCTCGGTGGCATCCTGGCGACGATACCACGAGGCTCCGAACACGGGCCGACCCGGTGGTCCGGGCGTCAGGGTGGTCCCGACGAACCATGCCAGGACCGCGCCGGGATTCCGGGCGGCTCTGGGGTCCCGTGGGCGGCTCTCGGGGTCCGGGGTCAGGGGCGGACGGCGACGAGGATGGCGCGTTCGCTGCCCGGACCTGCGTGGCCCAGCTCGTAGTCGCCCGCAACCATCTCCACGACCAGCCCGGCATCCTCGGCGAACTCGCGCAGATCGTCGGCCGAGACGAGGCGCATCCGGTCCCGGCGGACCCAACGGCGGGTCGGCTCGCCCTGGCGACCCTCCTCGAAGATCGTCGTGACCGTGATCGTCGCGCTTGCCGCATCGTGCTGCGCCGACCCCGACTTGGTCACGATGCCACCGGTCTCGGGGTCAAGGCGCGGCCACTCCAGGATGATCCGCCCGTCGTAGCGGGCGAGATCGTCCGCGTCCGGGAGCCAGATGTCGACGACGGCCACGCCGCCCGGCGCGAGATGTCGGGCGAGGGTCCGGAGCGCCGCTCGCTGGGCCGACCGGGTCGGCAGGACGAGGAGCGAGTTGAGCGCGAGGAGTGCGAGCTTGAAGCGACCGGCATCGGGGAGCGCCAGGTCGACGAGATCCGCCTCGACGAGGGTCAGGCGCGCGGACACCGAGGAGGCGTCGGCGCGATCGCGCGCGCGGGCGAGCATCGCCGCGTCGATGTCGACCCCGGTGACGTCGTGACCCGCCTCGGCCAGGGGAACGGCCAGCCGGCCGCTCCCGACGGCGAGCTCCAGGATCGGTCCGCCGGTTCGCGTCGCCAGCGCCAGGTAGAGATCGAGGTCACCCGGGTCGTCGCTGAGATCGAGGTCGTAGAGGCGCGCCAGCGACTGTGCGGTCGCGGGGTCCGGGCGGTCGAGCACGCGGCGGCGCAGGTCGGACCGGTCAGCCCGGGCGGCCGACGGGCTCGACGGGCTCGTGGGCTTCGGCGGGCTCGGCGCGTTCGAAGACCTCGGGCGAGTCGACGGGCCGGGCGGGCTCGAAGAGCTCGGCCGAGTCGACGGAGCTTGCCGACTCGGCGGACCTGGCCGACTCGGATGGCCTGGGCGACTCGGCGGACCTGGCCGGCTCGAGAGGCTCGGCCGAGTCCACCGCGCGCACAGGCTCCGCGTGCTGGCCGGGCGGGACGGGCTCGGCCGATTCGGCGGGGCCCGGCGCGACGGGACGGGCCGGCAGGTCGACCCCCGTCCAGCGAACAGGCTTGCCGGCGGCCCGTCGAACGGCAAGCGCGCTGATCGCCTCGAGTGCGGCCCGGTTGGCGATCATCGCGGTCGTCTCGGCGTGGTCGTAGGGCGGCGAGACCTCGACGATGTCCATCCCCGCGAGGTCCACCGCCGCAACGATCTGGCGGATGGCCCGCAGCACTTCCCGACTGAGCATCCCACCCGGTTCCGGAGTCCCCGTGCCGGGTGCCATCCCCGGATCGACGACGTCGATGTCGAGGCTCAGGTATACGTGGTCGGGGCCGTCGAGCGCCTCGTCGATCGCCTGCGCGACGACGGCGTCCGCGCCGCGTTCCTCGATCTCACGCATGAAGTGATAGCGCATGCCATGCGCGCGCATCCACTCGAAGGTCTCGACGGGTGGCCAGTAGCCGCGAAGACCGACCTGGACGAAGTTCCTGCCCTCGACGGCCCCCGATTCGATGAGCCGGCGCATCGGCGTGCCGTGGCCTGCCAGCACGCCCCAGTCGTCGGCGGCCGTATCGGCGTGGGCGTCGAAGTGGACGATCCCGATGCTGCCCGGTCGCCTGACCTCGGCGACCGCAGTCGCGCTCGGCCAGGTGATCGAATGGTCGCCGCCGAGGACGATGGGGATCGCGCCGGTAGCCGCGACCTCGAAGACCTTCCGGTAGATCAGGGCGTGCGCCCGCTCGATCCACGCCGGGATGATGTTTGCGTCGCCGGCGTCGACCACGCGCAGGATCTCGAACGGTTCGACGCCGAGCTGGAGCGAGTTGATCGACCCCGTCGTGTACTGCGCCTGCCGGATCGCGCGAGGACCGAACCGGGCTCCGGAGCGGTGGAGACGGCGTCGTCGAACGGTGCCCCGATGATCGCGACGTCGACCTCGCGGCGACGGAGCTCTTCGGGATCGGTCACCCACGGGAGCTTCATGAACGACACGGGGCCGACGTAGGTCGGCAGGTCGAAGTCCGCAAATGTGTCGTACGGCCGGTCCCAGCCGTTCGCCCGGGCGAAGGCGCCTCGGGATACGCCGTCTGTGCCGGGGGTGCGCTCAGCCACGAGATCCTCCCGGACGGCACGGCTCGACGAAAAAGGTCGGGCGAGTCCGTCTCGTTCGGGACGCCGCCGGTTTCGAACCTTCGTCCAGCGGGGCGCGTCGCGCGATGGTAGCACCGTGTCGGCGCTGTACCGCAATGGGCACCTGCGTCGGAGCTCGTCGTCCGAGACGGAGGTCCGTTGCCCAGGGACGGTCGGCGCCCTCAGCGTTCGGTGGAAAGCGTGGCCTCCGCGACCACGACGAGCGCGATCATGAACAGCGCGATCGGCAGGACGAGCAGGCCCTGGAGCCGCAGCACGACGAAGACCATCACGATGATGCCCGCCCACGCGGAACGGCGGATGGCGCGGATCCAGTCCCCCCGATAGGCGATCCGACGATGGCGACCGAACACCGTCAGCCACATGAGCGGCGTGAGGGTGAGCGCCACGGCGAGACCCATCAGGGCCGCGCCAAGGAAGCCTGCCTCCGGCTGGACGACCGGGTCGCGGGTGGTCACGACCACGCCGACGAGCACCCACACGACCGCAGCCGCGCCCAGGAAGGCGAGGTTGAGGATGCGATCGCGCCGTTCCATGACGACGGAGTCTAGGCGCTGCGACCCTTGGCTGGTCACTCCGCCGCCAGTGGTGCGGACCGCGGTGGCCCCCACGGGCCTTCCCGTCAGCGCGCGACGCTCGACGGGCAGATATCGCGGAACGCGCAGTAGGTGCATGCCAGGTAGTCCGGCTTCGGCGTGTAGTCGCGAGCGCGTATGCCCGCCGCGGCCGCGGCGATCCGCTCGCGGGCCTTCGCCAGCCTCTTGGGATCCACGTCGACCCGCCCGACCAGCCCGGACTCGAGGAAGTGCAGGGCGACCGCGTCCGGCAGGCGCCCCGTCATCGCCTCGTAGCCCATCGCGTAGATCTGGAGCTGGAGCGACTCGCGCGCACGCTCACGTGCTTTGGCCGGGTCACGCACGTCCGACGACTTGTAGTCAGTGACCGTCACCCGCTCCGGCCCCAGGATGCCGAGGGTCGGTGACACGACGTCCGCGCTGGGCGTGACGGCGGTCCCACCGGACATGACGGAAGCCGCCTCGGCACCCGACGCCACCGCCGACCCACTCCCCTCCCCGGCCGGGACCACGTCCACCCTGTCCCAGCGGCCCCGGATCCTGTCACCTCCGAGGGTGAAGCTGAACTCGCGCTCGACATAGGTCGGGATCACGGCATCCGGCTGGAGCTGCGCGGCACGGAACCGCCGGAGGGCGGCTCGGCCTGCCACCAGCCGCGCCTCCTCGTGGTCGCGGCTCACGAATCCCTCGTTCGACCAGGCCGACTCGAAGACCTCGTCGAGCTCGGTCTCGCTCATCACATATCCCTTCGCATGGCGCATGTGGAACAGCTGGACGGCCTTGTGGAGAGCCGCGCCGTAGACGATCGCGTGATGAGGAGCGAGGGGGACCCGCAGCACATGGGCGAACTTGAACTTGAGTGGGCAGGTCAGGTAGTCGTCGATCTGGTAGTAGCTGAGCGACAGCGGCTCGGTGATCGGGCCTTCCGGGGTGGGCGTGGACGGCGCCGTCTCGGCGAACGCGGCGAGGCGCTCCTTCAGGGGTCGAGATGCGCGCCCCGGCGCCGGGGACTCCGGCGGCAGAGGGCAGGTCGAGAGCTTCGAGGACGAATGGCGAGACGCGCCGCGCCCGCGCGCCTCCGTAGTCGGCCGCATGCGACAGGATCAGCTCGTCGCGGGCGCGGGTCATCGCCACGTAGCACAGTCGTCGTTCCTCGGCGAGGGACGACTCCGCGCCGTCAGAGGCTCCCCGCCCCAGCCCGGCCGGCAGGGCCAGCGGGTCGCCGCGGCCGTTCGACGGGAAGCGACCGGCGACCATCCCGGGCAGGAAGACGACCGGGAACTCGAGGCCCTTCGCCTTGTGCACCGTCAGCACTGCGACCGCGTCGACCTCGCCGTCGAGCTCGGCCGTCGCCGGGTCGTCGCCGGCCTCGATGAGCGTCGCCAGGTGCCCGGCGACGAACACCGCCCGGTCGTCGGCCAGGAGCGCCGATTGTGCCCGGATGATCTCGAAGAACCGTGCGATGTTCTGGAGCGCCTCCTCTGCCGCGATCGAGTCGGTCGCCACGAGGCGGCCGAGCATCCCGCTCTCGCGGAGGAACCGGTAGAGCACCTCGCCGGCCGGTCGCTCGTGGGCGGCCGCAGCGTACCGGCGCAGGTCCTCCAGCAGGCGATGGACGGCAGCGCGCGTCGCGGGACCGACCCGCAGGATCCCGGGCTGCTTGTCGAGTTCTTCGAGGACGGCCCACACGGAGCGGTTCCGCCGGCGGGCCATGTTGATGATCGCCGTCAGGTCCTCGCCCCCGAGCCCATACACCTCGGAGGCCGCCAGGGCGTACAGGTCGACGCTGGATTCGAGGTCGGCGACGACCCGCAGGAACGCGAGGAGCATTCGGACCTCGGGTCGGGCGTACAGGCCCGAGGCACCCGAGAACCGCCACGGGATACCCGCCATGTTGAGCGCTCGCAGGATGGGGTCGGCCTGCGCATTGGCCCGCACGAGGACCGCGTGGTCCCGCGCTGCCGCCCCGGCCTCGATCCGCCGGCCGATCTCGGCGGCGATCCAGTCCGCCTCCTCGGAGCCGGATGCGAACGCCTCGATGCGTACCGGCGCCGGCGTCGGGCTGACCCGGTGAGCGCGCAGCCTCTTGCTGACGCCGGCTCGGACCTCGAGGCGCTCCGGATCGTTGAATCGGATAAGCCGGTGTGAGGCGTCCAGGATCGGCGCCAGCGACCGGTAGTTCCGCCGCAGGACGATCGTTCGTGCCCCTGCGTAGCGGTCGCGAAAGCCGAGGATATTGTCGATGGCGGCGCCCCGGAACGCGTAGATGGCCTGGTCGTCATCACCGACGACCGTGACGTTCCGGTGGGCCTCGGCGAGGGCCGCGACCAGCTCGGATTGGGCTCGGTTGGTGTCCTGGAACTCATCGACGAGGATGTATCGGAACCGTGCGGCGATCTCGGCGCGCGCCGCCGCCGACGTCCGGACGAGACGAAGCGCGAGCGCGACCTGGTCGCCGAAGTCGATGCAGCCGTTGGCCGCCATCAGGGTCTGATACGTCGCGTAGGCGCGAGCGAGCTCTGCCTGGCGGGCTGCCTGCTCGGCGGCGGCGTTGGCGGCCAAACGGTCGCCGTCGCCGGCACCTGGGCTCCCGGCAGCTTCGGCGACCGCTGCGGCCTCATCAGCGAGTCGGCCGGCATGGGCCAGGTAGTCGGCCGGCGCGACATCCTCGTCCTTGCAGCGGCTGAACAGGGTCGCCAGCGCCGCGAGGAACCGAGTCGGATCGCCGAGTGGCCTGTAGCGGTCGAGCTCGAACTCGAACAGGTGCTCGCGGAGGAAGATCACCACCTCCGGTCGGGACAGGACCCGCAGGTCCGTCGGGAGCCCCAGCTCAAGGGCGTACTCGCGGATGAGGCTGTCGCCGAATGCATGGAACGTGGAGATCGCGCTGTCCGTGTAGCCGTACGGCACGAGCTGGTCGACGCGGATGGCCATCTCCTGGGCGGCCTTGTCCGTGAACGTCAACGCGAGGATCTCCGACGGACGCGCTCGACGGGTCGCGATCAGCCATGCGATCCGCCTGGTGATGACCTGGGTCTTGCCGGTGCCGGCGCCCGCGATCACGAGCAGTGGACCTGCCTCGTGGGTCACCGCGCGAAGCTGGTCCGGGTTCAGGCCACCGAGGAGCGCCTCGAGGCCCTCCGGGGCGGCCGGCATGACGGTCGGGTCCATGACCGGAACGAGCTCGCGCCACGCTGGCAGCTGGTCGAGGGGATGCGGCTCGCGGCGGCCGCGGACGCGCGTCCTGGTCACGGACGGATGGGTTTGCTGGGTCGTTGTGATGGGGGCCATGTCGGAAGCATCGACGGCCGCCGTGACAGCTTGCCTGTCAGACCGCGATCGGCGTCATCACGACGGTCCTGGCGTCGCGGGCATGGGCGTCCGAAAGCTCGCGCGGGAGTGACGGCAGAACCGAGAGACGGATCGATGAGGGCGTTGAGGACCATCCCAGGCTCCTCCAGACGCGCGGGCATCCCCAGTCTAGCGGTGCCCCTCTTACCCGCGGATATTCGCTGTCAGGCGGCAAACCGGTGCCGCGCGACACCATGGAACTCGGGGCGAGTCACTGCGGGGTGCTATCCTCTCCCGTCGGCAGGCGGACCCGAACGCATCGGACGACGCCCGCACTCGACCCTTGTCCGATGGAGGCCCTTCACAGACCATGGCCAAACGCGCCAGAGGCAGCACCACCAGCCGGCCGGGACAGCGCCCACCCCTTCAGCGATCGACCATCCGCCCTGGCGGATCGACGACTCGCCCAAGTGCGACGGTCGCGCCCGCGGTCCCGCTCGCGCCGCCGCCCGCCACGCTGACCGACGCCGAAGAGGCGCGAGCCGCCGAGCTCGAAGCCGCGATCGTGGCCGACGAACGACGTGCGGACGAGGCGAAGCGGCGCGCACGCGCGCGAGCGACCGACGACGACGTCCGACCCGCCTCGAACCTCGCCATATCCGCAGCCAACGAATACGCGTATGTCGCGCGCGACGTGCGCCGCATCGTCCTCGTCGGCGGATCGCTCATCGTGCTGCTCCTGGCGATGTGGGTCATCGCGCACGTCGCGCACCTGGGCCCGTTCTGACCGCGAATCGAGGAGCGAAGTCAGCGGTCGGCTGACAGCGGCGGATCGAGGCAGCGCGACCCTTGGTACACGGCGACGATCAGCAGGAGGTTCCCGCAAGGCAACCCGAGCTTCGATCGCTCGTAGACTGGCCCGATGCCGAGCCGATCGCCGAGGGGCGCCAAGCCCGAAGCCCTGTTCCATCCACCACCCGAGCGTCAGCCACTCGCGGCACGGATGCGCCCGCGCGACCTGGCCGAGTTCGTCGGCCAGACCCATCTCGTCGGTGAGCGAGGTCCGTTGCGGCGGAGCGTCGCCCGCGGTCACCTCAGCTCTCTCCTGTTGTGGGGACCGCCGGGGACCGGCAAGACGAGCCTCGCCCGGCTGCTGGCGGCGGCGATCGGTGCCCAGTTCACGACGCTGTCTGCGGTCATGGCGGGTGTCGCCGAAGTCCGCTCCGCCATCGCGGAGGCACAGGAGCTCCTCACGCTCCACGGCACGCGGACCGTCCTGTTCCTCGACGAGATCCACCGATTCAACAAGGCCCAGCAGGACGCCCTCCTGCCGCACGTCGAGGATGGGACGGTCACCCTGATCGGAGCGACCACGGAGAACCCCTATTTCGAGGTGAACTCGGCCCTCCTGTCGCGCATGCGCGTGTGGCGGCTCGAAGCGCTCACCGACGAGGAGGTCGCGAGCGTCGTCCGGCGTGCCCTGGCCGACGAGGAGCGCGGGCTGGCCGGCCAGCTCGGCCCGCGGGGCGGCGTCGCCCTTTCCGACGACGCCTTCGAGCATCTCGTCTCCCTCGCGGGCGGGGACGCCCGGGCCGCTCTCAACGTCCTGGAAGGCGCGACCGCGCTCGCCGAGGCGGAGGAGGTGCGCGACGCCCAAGGCCACGTCAGCCCGCGGCTCGAGGACGTCGAGACCGCCGCCCAGCAGCGTGTCCTCGCCTACGACCGCGCCGGCGATGGCCACTACGACACGGTGTCGGCGTTCATCAAGAGTCTCCGGGGCAACGACCCGGACGCCGCGCTCTACTGGCTGGCCGCGATGATCGCCGCCGGCGAGGACCCCCGGTTCGTCGCCCGCCGACTGATCATCAGCGCGTCGGAGGACGTCGGCAACGCCGATCCGCGGGCGCTCAGTGTGGCGGTGGCCGCGGCCCAGGCGCTCGACTGGATCGGGTTGCCGGAGGCACAGTACGCGCTGGCGCAGGCCGCGACCTACATCGCCACCGCGCCCAAGTCGAACCGTTCGGGCTCGGCGTACTGGGCAGCCGTGTCCGACGTCGAGGCGAACGGCGCGCTGCCGGTGCCGCTCCACCTGCGCAACGCCGCGCACCGCGGCATGAAGCAGCACGGGATCGGGGTCGGCTACCGGTATCCGCACGATTTCGAAGGCGCCGACGTCGAACAGCAGTACCTGCCCGACGCGGTCAGGGACCGTCGCTACTACCTCCCTACCGACCAGGGCTACGAGGCCACGATCGCCGCCCGGATGACGGCCCGCGCCGAGGCCCGCGAGGCGGCCAAGGCGGCCGGCCGCACACCGCCGATGCCGTTCGCCGCTCCAGAGGCGAACCACCGGGCCGGCGACGGCCTCCAGAGGACCCGCGAGGCGAACCGGAAGAAGCTCGCCGAGACCGAGAAGCGCGACGCCGAGACCTGAGTCGAGACGCCAGGCCGGTCAAACTCTCATAGGTCGTGCCTCGGGGCACCTCTTTACGTCAAGTCCGCTTCAGCGATTGCCATTGGGCACGCTTTCCTATCGCCGCTTGCCTATCATCGTTCCCTGTCCGGCGGACGCATCGGTGCCTCCCAGTGCACGGGCGTTCATGGGGGTCTACGAGCCGCATGCCAAGTGAGGTTCGCGATGCGTCGCCGAGTCGCCGGCAAGACCGCCGCGCTTGTCGCGGCACTCGTGCTCTTCGTACCGATCGTGGGTCCGTCGCTGGCGTCGGCTTCGACTGACGTCAGCGTGTTGCGGCACCCGGGACTGGCCGACGACAGCCCAGCAGCGACCGCCACCGACACCCGCGCCCCCGCTCGGACGACTGTGGCGGCCTGGGACGGCCGTCGCGGCTGGCTGTATCACGTGGCGACCGCGGCCGACCACCGCCGAACTGGACTCGGTCGCGAACTCGTCGAGCGCGCCGAGGCCGCGCTGCGGGCCCTCGGCGCCCAGCGGGTCCTCGTCATCGTCGAGGCCTCGAACGCGCCTGCCTTCGAGTTCTGGCGCGCCCTCGGGTCCGAACTCCGTGACACGCGGCAGCTTGGCAAGTCGCTGTGATCCCGGTCCTCCCACACCCTTCGCCAGGCCCCCACGTTTGACGAAAACGCGCCGCTGCCCGATGGTGGGGTGGCAATCGCTGGCGCCGGACATGCATTCCGTTGGTCCGCAGCGCGCGATGGATCGGAACCTCACCTTGTCTCGAACGTCCTTTTCTGCGCCCGAAACGCACATCGTCGTCAGCAGCGACGGCTATTTCGACGTCTACCCGACGACCGCGCGGTCGAACGGAGACAAGCCGGCCTACCGCGGCCGTCTCGCGGAGCTCGGCCCCGGCATCCGTGGCCAAGATGACCGGCTCGCGGTCCGGCCCGGTTCGCCGGCACTCGCCGTCGCGGTGACCGCCTGGTCCGCCGTCAATGGCGCAGCGGCCCTCGGTGGTTCGCTGGGCAAGGGTCGCGACGGCAACGAAGTGGTCGCATGAAGCGCCGGAAGGTCAATTAACCCCGTCGCCAAGACCCACACCAAGGGGGTTCCGCGCGGCGGGACGCGCCCCGAGACCGGACGTTCCGGCCGAACCTCGTCGGCATCGACGTGAGGGCCGGCGACGGCATCCAGAAGACTCGCGAGGCGAACCGCAAGAAGCTGGCCGAGACCGAGAAGCGCTACGCGGGCGCCTGGATCCGCGAAGCACGCGCGTCCCTACTCGGGGGCTTCGACCTCTTCGTCGGGGTTCGGATCGTTGGCTTCGGCCGCTGCCATGGCCTGCTGATCCTCGGCCGTCACAGGCTGTGGCTGGATGCCGGCCTGGGCCATCGCCTGATCGAGCTCCTCCGGCTCCATCTCCTCGGGCGATTTGCCCGTCGTCTGCTGGATCTTGTCCGCGTCCTGCTGGGTCATCTTGCGCATGGCGTTGGCGGTCCCAACGACCAGCATGCCGCCGATGATCAGCCGCCGTCGTCGCCGACGCCGGATCATCCGCCTCATCGCACGTCGTCTCAACATCTCAGCTCTCCCGCGCTACGGAGGACCACGGTGATCGCCTCCAACATAGGCGGTCCCGGGTACGACGTCACCTCCCCTGACGACGAGGGCGTGACGCGCGGGCGCAACAGAGTCGTCGCGCCGCGCTTCGGCCTCAGCGGACCGCCGCGACGATCACCCAGCGGCCGTACCACTCGCGCCATGACGTTCTCGTCCCCGGAGTGTACGGGTCGTCGAACGGGCTGTCCTTCCAGGCGTAGGGCCGGAAGCGGTAGGTCATCGGGCCCGAGCGGAGATCTTCCGCGGAGATCCTCGCATCGCGAAGGCCATCCTTCTTCAGCGGGTCGGTGAGGTACACGAACCTCACGTCAAAGGCATCCGACGTCGCGGGGTCCTCGCCGGTCACCTCGTAGCCGTGCAGGATCTGCGCGTGGCCGCCGGCCCAGCCGCTGATCCCGACCGGCTTGTGGGTCCGCGCGATCGACCGGACTGCAGCCCTGACCGCGTCATCGAAGCTGGCGAACGACAGGTCGTCGTAGTAGCGCCGGTCACGCATGGCCTCATCACCCCAGCCCATCTGGTTCAGGGCATTCCGCCAGCCGTGCGCGTCGGATCCCTTGCCGGACGGTGACAGGGTGTCATTGTCGTGCTCGAACGACAGGATGGCGTCCTGGACCGCACGGTCGAGGGTTCGCGTCCACCGCCAGTCCGGACCTCCAGCGCCCTCGAGGTCGATCAGGTTGAGCATCATGAGCGTCGAGGCCGCAGTGCACGCCGTCTTGTCGGGATCCTGATATCTGACCGCCGTCGGGTCGTAGAGGTTTTCCGAATGCGTCGCCGGGGTCCGAGACGCGATGTCCCAGCTGCTCAGGACGCGAGCGCCGGCGCCCACCGATGCCGAGCGCGCGTGGGGCGACACAGGGGTCGTTACTCGCTGCGGCGACCTGCGGTCCGTCACAGGGCCAAGAGGATCCTGGCGTGGTGCGACGCTCTGCCCACCGACGCCTGGACCCACGGCGCTGACATCGGTCGTCACTGGCGCGGTTGCCGCGGCTCCCGCGATCACCGCGAACAGGAGGATGGCGCAGCCGGCGCGCGTCGCATGACGGAGTGAACCATCGCTTCGGGTGCTTGGTCGGAGGTTCGTATCCATGGACCGAAGCGTCGGTTCGGGACTCCCCCGCGCCATCTGGCAACGGCCCCGGTCTTGCCGCCCGGCGGGTCCGCGAACCGCGCGACTCCCATCCCTAGGAGTGATCCAGGCGGTCCATAGGTCGCGAGTGGACGGCGCCTCGAACCCCCAGGCCGGGGCCGACCTCCGCCGGGGGACCGCGGCACGGCGCCAGCGGACGCGGACATGCCGTCCTGCGCTGTCGAGACGTTCACCGGCGTGGTCGAGACAACCGCCGGCGACGATCGGAGACGCAGCGGCTGTTGCTCGTGCACCGGGCGCCGGGCAGGCGCCTGAACCGGCAGCGATCGAACACTGCGAATCTAGGGTGGTGCTCGCCCGAGACCTATGTATCTGCTCCTGATGGCATCGGCATGGCCTCCGCCTAGGTTTGGCTCATCGGCCGCAGATGCGCCGAGCCACCGAGGAGGTAGGTTCCATGGATGTCCCGGCCGCGACCGAGCACGCAGACGGTGAGACCAAATCGACATGGTCGATCGACGAAGCGGTCGCCGCGATCCCCGCCCTGTACGCGAGCCTGCGCACGCCGTTGACGGTCGCCCTGGTCAACTCGACGCGCGACCCGGGGACGGCCGAGGATCTGATCCAGGAAGCATTCATCCGGCTCGTCCGCGAGGCACGCGCCGGTCGGATGCCGAAACGACCTGGCGCGTGGCTGTACCGGGTCGCCATGAACCTGGCGATCAGCCAGGCACGAAAGGCCAGCACGCTGCGACGGATCCAGCCGCGACTGCTCGCCGCGAGCCACAACGACGGTTCGTCGCCGGAACAACGGGTCCTCGACCGGGAATGGGCGGAGGATTGCGCGGAGGCCCTTGCCGCGATCGCCCCGACGACCCGCCTGGTGATGCTGTTGGCGGCCTCCGGCATGCCGCGCGCGGCCATCGCGCGACGTGTCGGCCGGTCCGATGGGGCCACACGCACACTGCTGTGTCGCGGCCGGGCGCGCCTGCGAGAGCTGGGCGCCACGTCGTCCGCCGCCTCCGACCCCTGACGGTCGTGCCGTGATCCGTCCGCACGGACGCGCCCATGGCCGCGCACAATGCGGCCATGGGAACGCGCGTCAGCAGTCCCATCCTGGTCGGGCGCCAATCGGAGCTGCGGACTCTGCTCGATGCGCTGGCCGGGGCCATGTCCGGACAGGCGTCGATCGTCCTCATCGGCGGAGCGCCGGGCATCGGCAAGTCGCGGCTCGTCCACGAGTTCACACGCCAGGCGGCTGATCGCGGCGCGCGCGTCCTCCTCGGGAGCTCCATCGATCTTGGCGACGGTGCGCTGCCCCTTGGCGCCTGGGCGGACGCGTTTCGCGATATCGGCGAGGCCGTCAGCCCGACCGGCAGCATGACCTCCCGCGACTTCTTCGCACAGGTTGCGGCCACCGCTCGCCGGGGTGGCGCGCGGGAAACGGACCGCGACCGCGGGACACAGGCCCTGCTCTTCGAGGCCGTGCTTGACACCCTGGGCGAACTCAGCACGATCCAGCCCGTCGTGGTCGTGCTCGAGGACCTCCATTGGGCCGACCGGAGCACGATCGACCTGTTTGCCTTCGTCGCGAGCCACGCCCGGCGACAGCCTCTCCTCGTGGTGGGCACCTACCGCGACGCGCCGGTCCGTGGCAGTGATCCGTTGAACGCCCTGCTCGTGGCGCTCGAGCGTCGCAGCTCGGTCCGTTCGATGACCGTGTCGGCGCTCGACGAGTCGGAGATCAGGACACAGATCGCGGCGATCACGGGAGGCGCCATCGCAGCCCAGCTCGCGGACCGCGTCGTCAGGCGCGCGGAGGGCAATCCACTCTTCGCCGAGGAACTCGTCGCGAGCGGAGACGAAGGCCATCTCCCCGCGTCGCTGCGGGACGCGCTCATCGGCCGTTCGCGCGAGCTGTCCGACGGGGGGCGCCTCGTGTCGAGCATCTTGGCTGTGGCGGGCCGCCGCATCACCGACGACCTGCTTTCGCGCGTGGCGGGCCTCGACGATGAGCAGCTCGAGAAGGTGCTCCGAGAGGCGATCGACCTGGGTGTGCTCGAGGTCGAGGGAGACGCCTATCGGTTCCGGCACGCGCTCCTTGCCGAGGCGGTGTACGACGAGCTTCTACCGCGCCAGCGACGCCGGCTGCATGGCCGCGTCGCCGCTGCCCTCGTCGAGACGCCTGGTCCGCCAGGTGATCCGGTGCGGGCGGCGGAGATCGCCCACCACTGGGACGCTGCGGGCGAGAGCCGTGCGGCGCTCCTCGCGTGGGTGGAGGCGGCACATGCCGCGCGCGACCGCCTCGCCTACGCCGAGGCCCTGCGCCACACCGAACGGGCGATCGCGCTGTGGGACGAGACCCCCGACGCGGCGGACACGCTGGGAATCGATCGGGACGAGCTGCTCGCCACTGCGGCCCGGACCGCCTGGCTCGCCGGCGATCTCGCCGTCGCAATCAGCCACCTGCACGGTGCGATCTCGGCCACGCCGCCCGACGACCCGACGCGGCGCACGGCTCGGCTGCAACGACTTGCCTCGTACCTGTCGGCGACCGGGGATGACGAAGGGGCGATCGACGCCTTGCGCGAGGCAGAGAGCACGCTGCCCAGCGGGCCGACCGTCGAGCGTGCCAGGATCCTGACCACCCGGTCGGCGACGCTCATGTTGATGGGCCGATACCGCGAATCGCTGCGCCTATGCCAGCAGGCACTCGAGGTGGCTCGCGCGGTCGGGGCGGTTTCGCTCGAGGTCCAGGTCCACAACTTCCTGGGCGTCGACCTCGTTGCTCTCGGTGAGCTGGAAGAAGGTCTCGACCACCTCCGCGAGGCGGTCAGGCTCGGCCATCTCGACGGGCCCGACGAGGACCTGGTCGAGGCATACAACAACCTCTCGTTCATGCTCAGCCGGGCCGATCGCTACTCGGAGGCGGCGGCGATCGGCCTCGAGGGCATCGGGGTGGCCGATCGTGCCGGGCTGGCCCGACTGGAGGGTTCGCGCCTGCGGAGCACGACCGCCTACGCACTCGTCCGCCTTGGCCGCTGGGACGAGGCGGAGCGGCTGCTGACGGAGGGGCTGGCCCTGGATCCGACCAGCGACGCGACTCTCAGCCTCCACCGTGACCGCGGCCGGATCGCGGCTTCGCAGGGCCGGTTCGAGGCGGCGAGCATCGACCTCGCAGAGGCAACGAAGGTCGCGGTCCGGTCACATCGGGCGGACAGCCTTCTGGCGTTGGCCGCGGCGCTGGCCGAGTCGGCACTCTGGCAGGGTGACCACCAAGCCGCCCGCATCGCCGTCGCCGATGGGCTGAACCGCGCCGCCGCAACCGAGGAGGCTCTGCTCCTGGCTCCCCTGCTCGCCCTCGGGGTTCGCGCGGAGGCGGACCGCGCCGAGCACGCGCGCGCGGCACGGCTCGACCTCGAGCTCGCGGCGGCGCGTCGCGCGGGCCCGGACATGGTCGGTCGACTCGAGATCCTCCTCGACGAGATGCGGGCGGCAGGGCGATCGCCGACGCCTTCGATGCTTGCCGAGCTCGCGGGGGCGCGCGCCGAACTGTCGCGGCTGGAGGATGCGTCCGATCCCTCGCGATGGGAGGACGTCGCCACGGCGTGGGACGCCCTGCACGCACCCTACGCGGTCGCGTACGCGCGGTGGCGCCAGGCGGCCGCGACGCTCGGTGTGGGGAGTCGGTCGGATGCCGCGGCGAGCCTTCACCACGCACGCGATCTGGCGGTGCGCCTCGGCGCACAGCCGCTCCGCGACCTCATCGAACAGCTGGCCCAGCGAGCGCGGCTGCCACTCGAGACCGTCGAGGTGGTGGCGCCGGAACGGGAGCGGCCCTTCGGCCTGACCCGCCGTGAGCTGGAGGTCCTTCAGCTGGTCTCGGCCGGGCGGACCAACCGCCAGATCGCCCAGGAGCTGTTCATCACCGAGAAGACGGCCGGTCTCCACGTGTCGAACATCCTCGGAAAGCTCGGCGTTGGCAACCGGTTCGAGGCCGCGTACGTCGCCGAGCACGCCGGGATCGTCCCCTGAGGCTCGCCGCTGGCTTCTTCCGGTCCAGTCCCGGCACGGCCGCCAGGCTGTCATCGAGGTGACCATGCGCGCGACGGAACTGCTGACGATGTTCGACTATCTCGCCTGGCTTCGCGAGCGGATCCTGGCCGCCGCGGCCGAGCTGCCCACGGACGAGTTCGTCTCGGCGGAGACGGTCACGGCACGGGACCTTCGGGCGACTCTCGTCCACATCATCGATGTCGAGGCATCCTGGCGTGCGCGGCTCATGGCGGGATCGTCGGACTCGGCAGCGCACCCACCCGAGCTCGACCCGCTCACCTACCCGACCGTCGACGCTGTCGGGACGCACTGGCGCCGTGACGCGGCGGACACGCGCAGGTGGCTCTCGAACCTGACCGACGAACAGCTCGAGGCCGACTGCCTGGTCGAGGACCGCGCCGGCTATCCACTCTGGGCGTACCTCCTGCACATGGCGCTCCACGGGATCGAGGAGTGCGAGGACGCGACCGTCCTGTTGCGGCGGACCGGCAATACCCCGGCGACGCTCGGGTTTCTCGATTTCTGGGACTCGCGACTCGCCGGCGCGTCGGTGGACGGCTAGGACGCGAAGGGAACCGTGGGACTCGGTGGCCGCCGGGCTACTGGTGTGCTAGCGTATGCACATGCGCAAACTTGACCGCCGCGTGCACCTGCTCCTCGATGAGCCGCGCCATCGGAAGCTGACCGATGAGGCTGAGCGGCGCCACATATCGGTCGCATCCGTCATCCGCGAGGCCATCGATCGCTTGCCCGAAGGGTCGGACCGCCGGCGCGCGGCCATCAGAGATATCCTCGCCGCCGATCCGATGCCCCTGCCGGCCGACGCGGGCGACCTTCGGCGCGAGCTGGACGTCGCGCGTGGGCCGTCGGCATGATCGTCCTGGACACGACGGTCCTTGCCTATGCCATCGGGGACGAACACGCCCTCCGCGACCCATGTCGGCGCCTGTTGGAAGCCCACGCCGACGAGCGAGTCGAAGCGACGACGACGGTAGAAGTCATCCAGGAGCTGGCCCACATCCGAGCCCGCCGTCGAACCAGGTCTGACGCCATCGAGGTCGCCCGTCGTTACGCGGCCGCCTTCGATCTGTTGATCACAACGCCCGAGGATCTGGACCAGGGTCTCGCCCTCCTCGAGCAGCACGCCTCGCTTGGCGCATTCGACGCGGTCCTTGCGGCGGTCGCCATGAATCGCCAGGCCCAGGCTCTCGTCTCGGCCGACACCGCATTCGGGTCGATCCCTGGGCTCCCATGGGTGTCACCGCTGAGCCCGGCCCTGGCAGGACTCATCGGCTCATAGGCCCGACAGCCGACATCTCCGGCATCAGCGCGAGGAATCGCCCGTGACGGCGGCAGTCACCACGATCCGCGCCACGCGCACGCTGCTCGAGCGCGTCTTCCCGCGCGGCGCGATCGTCCTGACCACCCTGTCGTTCGTCTACTTCGCGATGGGCGTCGTGCGCAACCGGGTCTTCGCCAACACGTACGGGGCGGGCGCGGAGCTCGATGCCTACAATGCCGCGTTCCGGATCCCCGAGATCGCGCTCGACGTGCTCGTGGCGGCGGGATTGACGGCGCCGTTCGTGCCGATCTACACGAGCCTGCGCGAACGCGATGGGGACGCCCCGGCGAACGACTTCGGGCGAACGGTGCTCACCGGCGTCGTCGGGGTCATGGCCCTCGCGAGCGCCGCCATCTTCCTGGCGGCGCCCTGGCTGGCGACGACGATCGGGGCCGGCTTCGATGAACAGACGCGCGAGCTGTACATCCAGCTCGTGCGCATCGACTGCGTCGCCCAGATCCTGTTCGCGGCCTCGATGGCTCTCGGCGAGATCCTCGTCGCGCACAAGCGGTTCGCGTTCTATGCGCTGGCCCCGGTGCTGTACACGACCGGCATCATCGTGGGGACCGTCCTGTTCGCCGGCCGTTACGGCGTCGTCGCCTCGGCGTGGGGCGCGGTCGCCGGGGCCGCCGCGCATCTCGCGGTCCGGGCGATCGGCACCTCGCGGACCACGTTCCGCATCCGTTTCTCGTTCGCGGTCCACACCGCGGCGGTCCGCGAGTTCGTGCGCCTGATGCTGCCGAGGATGGCGTCCGTCCCGATCGAGCCGCTGACCTTCACCTACTTCACGGTCGTCGCTGCGGGCCTCGGCGCCGGCAGCGTGAGCTCTCTCAATTTCGCCCTCGACTACCAGGTGCTGCCCGTGAGCCTCATCGGCGTGTCGTTCTCGCTGGCGGTCTTCCCGGTCCTCAGCCAGGCCTTCGCCGACGCCGACCGACCGCTCTTTCGGCGCGTGCTGTTTCGGAACCTCGTGACCATCGCGCTCCTGACCTCGGGCGCGGCGGTCGGGCTGTTCGTGCTCGCCGGACCGCTGGTCGAGGTGCTGCTCGGCGGTGGCCAGTTCGGTCCGGAGGACGTCGCCGCGACATCGGCCATCGTGGCCGCGTTCGCGCTGTCGATCCCGTTCGACGCCCTCTCCTACCCACTCTCGCGCGGCCTGTTCGCGACCCACGACACGCTGAGACAGGTCATCGCCTCGTTCGCCGGCCTGGGCGTCGTCGTCGCGGTCACGACGGCCCTCGTGCCAGGAGTCGGCATGCTGGCGATCCCCCTCGGTTATGCCTCGGGGATCGCAGCGAAGGATGCGCTTCTCGCGCTCTTCCTGGCCCGCGGCGTCGGGCGGATCGGGGTCAGCCCGCCGGCTTGAACGGGATGGTCGGCACGACCGCGACGAACAGGCCGTCGCGATCCTTGTAGTGACCTTCCGGGCGCTTCCAGGCGAGGTAGTTGCGGATCATCTCGGAGGTGTCCTGGAACGCCCCCGGCGGATCGGACGGCCCCCAGATGCTCGACACGTCCGGGTACCACGGGTCGAGGATGTACGTGCCGCTGACGGTGGCATTCGAGAACAGGAGAGGGTCTGCGTCGGCCTTGAAGCCGTTCATGACCCAGGTGTGCGCTCCTCGCCAGGCCAGCAGCAGGACGGGGGCGTTCATCTGCTCGATCGCCCGGGCCGCATCGCGCAGCGCCTGGGCTCGCGTGTCGTAGGCGCGCACCTCGTAGCCGGGAACGCCGTAGGCCGCGAGGGCGAGCGACATCGCGGACGGTCCCCAGTCGCCGTTGTGGCTGTCCTCGTAGCTTTCCCATTCGCGGACCCGGCCCATGATCTCCGCCTGGAAGCGGTTTGACGTGTTCCCCTTGCCGAAGTAGGTCAGCACGATCTGGACCCCGGCCGCCGCGCACCACGTGTCGTCCTTCTCGTGGGCGAAGATAGCGTCCGGGTCGACCGCGAGCTTCACGTCGACCGGCTTGCGCGCCGGCCTCGGGGTGGGCGTGGGAGTCGGCTCGGGGGTGGGCGTCGCGGTCGGGATCGCCGAGGCGTGACCGGCGGTTCGCCTGGGCGTCGCGACCGGCGTGGGTGAAGCCGCCGGCGTCGCCGTGGCCGTCGACTCGGACGCATCGGCGGCCTCGGGCGCATCGGTCACCCTGACCGTCGGAGGCGTCGAGCGGACCGGCACCGGCCCTGCCAGGAACCGATCCACCTTGGCGACCGCCCGCTCGTACAGGTGACCGGCGCCCAGGGTATCGCTCGCGATCGCCCCCGCCGCCGCGATGCCGCCCAACGCGATCACCCCGGCCAGCGCCAGCACGAGTCCACGGCGGGACCGGCGGCGGTTCGGCTTCGGGGTCATGGTCGGACGAATCCTCTCGAGGTGGCGGAACGACTGGACGAACGGCCCCCACGGAATGCGACGGGCCGAGCGATCGCGCTAAGCCTACGGCTCCAGGTCGAAAGCGCGCAGATGGCGCGGTCGGAAGACGGCGATGGGTCGGCGATCGAAGGTGGCGATGCGCCGGACACCGAGTCGCTCGGCCATCGCGACCAACGCCGCATCGACGAGGCGGGGCCGGTGCTCGCGGGCGGCGTCGAGGAGGGTCAGGGCTCGCAGGAGGTCGGCGTCCGTCGGGGCGACCAGGCGGATGGCGCCGCTGGTGATCGACTGCACGAGGGCCGGCGTGGCCTCGGGGCCGAGCTCCCGCTGGAAGAGCGTGTCGAGCTCGGCCAGGCTGAGCGCGCTGAGGAACAGAGGCTCGCGCGCCCTGCCGAACCAGGCGACCGCCGCGGCATGGTTCAGGTCGGCCCGGTCCGCGGCGGCCAGGACAACGCTCGAGTCGAGGAAGATCGCCACCGATGCGCCGCCGGCGGTCAGCGGTCGGGCGGACCGCGGCGTCCGGCCTCGCGCCGGGCGATCGACCGCCCGTCGAGCGACAGCCGGCCGTGCGCGCTCTGCCCGATCGCGACGAACGGAAGGCCGGGTGTGTCGTCGTGCTCCGCGAGATACGCCTCCAGGGCAGCGACGATGACCGCGGTCTTGGTCGTGCGGCCACGGTCGGCGAACCGATCGAGTCGCTCGAGCAGGTCGGCGTCGGCCAGGATCGTCGTCCGTCGCGTGGTCATATGCGGACATATATGACACGGTGGCGCCGGAGCGTCAAGGCATGCGACCATCCGCGGACGTCCCGTCCGGACGTCATTCCTGGAGGCTCCCGTGGACCGCTTCGAACCGAACCTGCGCATCCCCGGCCCGACCGGCCTGCCGCCCAGCGTCCGCGAGGCGGGCGCACGCCAGATGATCAACCACCGCGGGCCGGAGTTCGCGGCGATGCTCGACCGGGTCCTCTCCGGCATGCGGCCCTACTTCGGGACGACCAGTGACATCGCCATCGTCTCGGCCGCGGGGACAGGCGGACTCGAGGCGGCGGTCGTCAACACCATCTCGCCCGGCGACCGCGTCCTCGCCGTGTCGATCGGGTCGTTCGGCGACCGGTTCGCCAAGATCGCCAGGACGTACGGCGCCGATGTCACCAAGATCGAGGTCGAATGGGGCCAGGCCGCGGACCCGGCGGCAGTGCGTGCCGAGCTCGAGCGCGACGGCCACTACCACGCGGTCCTGATGACCCACAACGAGACCTCGACCTCGGTGATGAATCCGATCCCCGAGCTCGTCGCGGTCGTTCGCGAGCTCGCCCCGGGCGCGCTCACCCTGGTCGACAGCGTGTCCGGCCTAGGGGCTGTGCCGTTCGAGATGGACGCCTGGGGCGTGGACGTCGTCGTGACCGGGTCGCAGAAGGCGTGGATGTCGGCACCGGGGCTGGCGATGATCGCCGCCTCGCCGCGCGCGTGGGCCGCGATGGAGACCGCGACCTCTCCCCGCTTCTACCTCGACCTGCGGGCGCATCGCGACGCTCATGCGAACGGCCAGACACCGTGGACGCCGGCGCTCGCGGTGCTCTACCAGGTCGACGAGGGGATCCGACTGATGAGCCAGGAAGGCGCCGACCACGTCTTCGCCCGCCACGAGGCGTGCGCGGCTGCGACGCGTGCGGGCCTGACCGCGCTCGGGTTCGAGCTCCTGGCCGACCCGCGGTTCGCGTCGCGCACCGTCACCGGGGCGTATGTGCCCGACGACCTCGACTGGAAGGCATTCAACACGGAGCTCAAGCGGCGGGGCCTCGTCCTCGCCGGCGGGCAGGGCAAGCTGACCGGCAAGATCTTCCGCCTCGGTCACCTCGGCTCGGTGACGATCGAGGAGATCCTCGGCGCGATGAGCGTCCTCGAGTTCGTCTCGATCGCCTTCGGGCGCGACATCCGGCCGGGTGCGGCCGTCGCTGCGGCCCAGGTCGCCGCGCTCGAGTCCTTCGGCGTCGTCGCACCCACGGTCGCGGGCGCAGGCGCCGGGGCGTGAGGATCCTCGTCGCCGAGCCGGTCGCTCGGGAGGGAGTGGATCTCCTTCGCGCCCACCACGAGGTCGACGAGCGGCCGGGCCTTTCGCGCTCCGAGCTATGCGCGACCTTGCCCGACTACGATGCCCTCGTCGTCCGCAGCCAGGTCCAGGTCGACGCGGAGCTGATCGGCGCCGCCACGCGGCTGATCGTCATCGGCCGGGCCGGGGTCGGCGTGGACAACGTCGATCTGGACGCCGCGACGCGGGCCGGGATCACGGTCGTGAACGCCCCGACGGGCAACACCATCGCGGCCGCCGAGCACACCCTCGCCCTCCTCTACGGCCTCGCCCGGCGGACGGCCCCCGCCGACGCATCGGTCAGGCGAGGCGAGTGGAAGCGGAGCCAGTTCACCGGCCTCGAGCTCCGCGGCCGGACACTCGGGATCGTGGGCCTGGGCAAGATCGGCCAGGCGATCGCCGACCGGGCGCGGGCGATGGAGATGACGGTCATCGGGGTTGACCCGTACGTGACCGCCGAACAGGCGGCCAACCATGGGGTGGAGCTGGTCGGAATCGAGACGCTGCTGGAACGCGCCGATGTCGTCACGGTCCACGTCCCGCTCACGCGCGCGACCCGCGGACTCATCGGTCGCGAGGCGATCGGCAAGCTCAAGCCCGGGTCGATCGTGCTCAACGTGGCCCGCGGCGGCGTGGTCGACGAGGAGGCCGTGGCGGAGGCGCTCCGGTCGGGGCAGCTCGGCGGCGCGGGGATCGACGTCTTCGAGCACGAGCCGCCGACCGGTTCACCGCTGCTCGACGCGCCGAACACCCTGCTCACGCCACACCTCGGGGCGTCGACCGCGGAGGCCCAGGTCCTCGTCGCCGAGGAGGTCGCGGCGCAGGTCCTCGACGTGCTCGCGGGTCGGAGCGCGCGGTACGCGGTGAACGCGCCGCTGCTCACGCCCGAGACGGCGCGCGCGATCGCTCCGTACCTGCCGCTGGCCGAGGTCCTCGGCCGGTTCTTCGCGCAGTTCTCGCGGGGCGGCGTCAAGACCCTCACGCTCGAGATCGCGGGCGAGCTCGCCGAACACGACGGGACGCCACTGACGGCCGCCGTGCTGCGCGGCCTGCTGGAGACCTCGACGACCGAGCGGGTCAACCTGGTCAACGCGGGCGCCCTGGCCAAGGCTCGCGGCATCACCGTGGTCGAACGCAAGACCCCCGACGCCGGCGCTTTCGCGGCGCTCCTGACGCTGTCCGGCGGAGCCGACGGCCGGATCGCGACGGTCGCCGGAACAGTCGCCGCGGGCGAGCCGCGGATCACCCGTCTCGACGACTACCACCTCGATATGGCGCCGGCGGACGTCATGCTGATCACCCGGCACATGGACCGCCCGGGGACGGTCGGGCGGGTCGGGATCATGCTCGGCGAGGCCGACATCAACATCAGCGCGATGCATCTCGGCCGGTCGCGGCCGCGCGAGGACGCCCTGATGATCCTGGCCCTCGACGACGACGTGCCCGAATCCGTGTCGGAGGCGATCCGCGCGCAGGAGGCCGTCCGCGACCTGTGGACGATCCGGCTCGGGAGCGGACACTGAGCGAAGTGTCCGACGGGACCGGACGCCTGATCCCGGACGGCCTTGACGCCACGCTCGTGCTGCTTCGCCACGGGGAGTCGACGTTCCTCGCGGAGGGCCGCTTCCAGGGCCAGGCCGAGACGCCGCTGACTGCGTTCGGCCGGCGCCAGGCGGCTCTCGCCGGGTCCCGGCTCGCGACGCCGCACGCTCCCCCGCCACTGCCCGTGCCGGTCGAGCCGCCGATCGAGATCGTCCATTCGCCGCTTGGCCGGGCGGCCGAGACCGCCGCGGCGGTGGAGACCGCTCTGCTCGCCGAGGGGGCCACCGTCTCCCGGCGCGCCGATCGAGGTTTTCTCGAGATCGGCCAGGGCGAGTGGCAGGGCCTCCATCGGACCGAGATCAGCGCGCGCTACGCGGAGATCCTCGCCGGCTGGCGACGGGCGCCGCTCGAGTACTGGGCGCCGGGCGGCGAATCACTCGGCGACATCGTCACGCGGGTGCGGCCGGCGCTGGCTGCCATCCTCGAGCGGCTCGCGGACGGCCGCGCGCCCGGAACGCACGACCGCTCGCAAGTGGCCGGCCGCGCGGAACCGCCCCCGGAACACCCCTGGTCGGTCGTCGTGGCACACGACGGGGTCTTCAAGATCGCGCTTCTGACCCTGTTCGACCTGCCGATCGAGCGCTTCTGGATGTGGACGATGGACCTGTGCGGCATCACCGTCGTCGAGCTGCGGGCCGGGCGCCCGGTCCTCCGCCTGTACAACTCGACGGCGCACCTTGCGTCGCTCGCGAGCGAAGCGGCCGGCGGCGCGACCGGGGTCTCCGCAGAGGCCGAGGCAGAGGCGCGGCGCCGATCGGGCGCGCTGTAGGTTGCTGGTGTCTCGGGGCCAGCAGGGATCGTGTCCTTGCCAGATGCTCCTCACGCGAGCAAACGTCAGGGCCTTTCCAGCATCGGCCCTCTGAAGCCGACGTTCCTGAGCGTGAGCCCGAGTGGTCCGGAGGTTGACTTGAGCCAGATGCACGCCCTACGTGCGATCGTCGGAGACTCCTCGCCCATTGCTCGTGTCACGTGCATTTGTCCCAAAGTTGCCCCCGACGCGGGACCCGCCAGCTCAGCACGACCTGCCCAAGCGGCCCGAGGCGCCCGACGGTGAGATCCCGGTCTGCGGGGCGGCCGATCGCGACTCGTCAGGGTGAGTCGATCCGGCGGAGTCGTCGCGGCCGGTAACGCCGCCGAAGGACGAGTCGGAGCAGGCCGATCCGCAGTCGTCGCTGTGCGGCGTTCAGGGCGGCCAACCGGTCGTCGCCGAGGATGACCCGGCCGTAGACAGATTCGACCTTCGCGTTGGCAACGAGCTCCAGCTCGGGTCGGGATGTCGGCAGGACATCGCCCAGCGACCCGGTGTACTCGTAGACGGTCTGGGTCGGTCGCGGCCCGAATCCCAGACGCGTGGCGATGCGGACGACAGTCCCATAAGCGCCGTCGGGGCTGGCCGGTCCGCGGGGTCCGCGCTGCCAGGCGATGAAGGCGATGCCGGCGACGACGAGCAGGAGCAGGATGCCGACGGCGATGAGCGGAGCGGGCGACAGGCGGGTCACCGGGTTGAAGGTGCCGGGCCGGTCCTCGGGGTCGTTGAGCTGGCCGGCGCCCGGGATCTGGAACGTGCCCAGGCCCGACGGGATCGGGGCGCGGCTCCCCGTCGGCTTGCCTGACGGGAGCGGTGTGAGCTGCGAGATGTTGCCGCCCGTCGGATCGAACGTCACCCAGCCGTAGCCCGGGAAGTAGACCTCGACCCACGCGTGGGCGCTGCTGTTGCGGACCGTCTCGACACCGGTCAGCAGATCCACGCTCCCCGGCAGGAACCCGACGGCGATGCGAGTCGGCACGCCCATCGACCGCAGCAGGATGGCCATCGTCGCGGCGTACTGCTGGCAGAACCCATGCTTCTTCTCCGCGAAGCACTCGACCGTGGACAGCCCGGCGCAGTCGAACTCGCGCAGGTCCGCCTGGTAGTGGAACGTGCTTGACTTGAGCTCCTTGTCGATCTGCACCGCGAGGTCGAACGGGGCCTGCGACTTCGCCTCGGCCATGATCTTGGCGCGGAGAGCAGTGCCCTCGAGCCCGAGCTGACCCGCGGTCACGCCGAGGTACAGCTGCCTGATCTCGTCCGGATAGACGGTCGAGGCCGAGCGAAGGGCCTCCTGGGTCAACTCACCGACACCGTCTCCGTAGACAGGCGTGAGCGCCTGGACCGTGTAGGCTCCCCCGCTGTCGCGTTCCAGGGTCGCGAAGTATCCGCTGGTCCCGACGACGGTGAGGTTCGTCGCCACGTTGACCTTCTCCGGCGTCTGGGGCGAAAGCACGGTCTGATCGTGGTACGTGTCCGGAGTGATCTCGAAACTGATCTGGTGGCGCCCCTCGAAGGGCACGTCGTCGGCGAGGTCCTTGAGGACGAGGGAGTCGGGGGCGCGGTCGATCGTCGTGGGCTCCGTCACGCTCCAGGAGTTCAGGTCGAGCCGGTCGTAGACCCACGCCCGCCAGTAGTAGACGCCGTCGTCCTTGGGCGGCCGCTGGACCGTGAATGCCACGTCATTGTTGTTCTGCCACTGCTGCTGGACGACCGCATCGGGGCCGAACGTGAGGCCCAGCGCGCGGTTCGAGCCGCCGGTCGGGAGGAACCTCTGGAACGACCGCGACAAGCCGACGAGGTTGTTGCCGAAGTCGCCCCACGCGCCGGCGAGCGGCTTGGATGACGCCGTCTGGGTCAGCAGGAAGGACCCGGCGACGGCGACGCCGATGAAGATGGTCCCGCCGCGCAGGTACACCGACGAGATCGATGCGGGGTCGCCGATCCGCCGTCGGATCCACTCGGACTGTTCGTCGAAGACGTGCCCGCGGATCAGCAGGAACAGGGAGGCGAGGCTGAACAGCACGAGGAAGATCAACTCGTCGTTGAAGGTGACCGACATGTTGGCAACGAGCACGATCCCGACGGCGATGACCCCGTTCAGCGGCCGCCGATGCCCGAACGTCGCGTACGAGGCGAACATCGAGGTCCCCCACACGAGGAGCCCGAAGATCAGCACGTGATGGAGGAACTGGATGGTCGAGCCCTGACCCTTGATGGCAAGGTCGGTCCAGGCCCGCACCACCGCGTTCGAGGTGGCCTGGAAGAGGTCGTGGATCGAGGCGCCGTCGGGATAGACGAGGAGCGCCACCGCGAGGGGCAGCAGGAGCGCCGCGAAGATCGACCCGATCAGATAGGTCAGCCAGCGTCCCCACCCGACCTTGGCTCCGATGAACGCGGAGAGCACGCCACCGACGGCGGCCAACGGCAGGAAGTCGAGGTACTTCGGCCGACCGAGGACCCAGGCCGCGTCGTCGATCGCCCAGGCCATCGTCAGGCAGATGAGGATGACGAGACCCAGGGTGACCCACCCTTCGACCGGCGCGAGCGGGATCTTCCGGTTCATCGAGCGAGGATCTCGCCGAGCGGCCGCGCCGGGGTGATGTGGAACGACGGCAGCTCGTACTCGGCCAACGCGTGGCGGAGCGCACGCGTCCGCTTCGCGACCTGCTCCTCGGCCGCCGGATCGGGCACGACCGGCTCGCCGGTCTGATGGGCCCGGGCCTCGGCCGCGTGCCGCTCGTAGGCGGCCGCGTCGAGCGTCACGACCGCACACGCGACGCCGCGAACGCGCAGCGAGGCCAACGGGCGCACCCACGAGGGATCCAGCGAGGGCGTGATGATGACCGCGGTCATCCCGCGCCGCAGGCGGCCCGACCGTCCCGATCAGGGTCTCGACCAGCGGCGCATTGCCGTCGGCCTCCACGGCAGCGAGGAGCTGCATGATCTTGAGGTGCTGGCGACCGCCGCGGTCGGGCGGAAGGAACGCCGTCCGCCCCACGTTGACGGTCATCCCGACCGCCCGGTTCTCCTGCAGCGCACGGTCGGCGATGGCCGCGGCGGCTCGGATCGACGCCTCCGTGGTGGATTCGTCGCCGCGGCCGCCCTGGATCCCGCGCTGGAGGTCGAGGATGATCCAGGCGTCGGCGGTCTGCTCGAGGTCGAACTCCTTGACCTGGATCTCGCCGTGGCGGGCTGTGCTCTTCCAGTGGATGCGATTCATGCTGTCACCGGGTGCGTACGGACGCACAGTCGAGACGAGGGGCGTGGTCTGCAGGGTTCGGACCGGCGACACATGAGAGCCCTCGATCTGGGCGGCCGGCAGGCGCCAGCGGGGCAGCGGCTCAAGCCTCGGGTAGACGACCACCGACACCCCCTGACCGACCGTCGCCGATGCCTCGAAGAAGCCGAACGGGTCGCCCGTCCGGATGTGCAGAGGCTCGATCCGGAAGTGGCCGCGCCGGGCCAGCGGTGCCCGGATCAACCACGAGCGTTCCTGCCTGCTGCCGAGGCTGATCGCCCGGCCGGGGAGCCCGCCCGGGAGTGTCGTCGGATTGTGGACCTCGAGCCACAGCTTCGGCAGACGGCTTGCGTTGCGCAGGGTGTACGTGACGCGCAGGCGGTCGCCGACGTGGCCGTGCAGCTGGCTCACCGCATATCCGGCCTCGAGGTCGGTCAGGCCGAGGCGGACGAGGACGTACGAGCCGCCGATCACGAGGATCGCGAGGTAGAGCAGGTAGAAGAGGAACGGCAGCCCGGTCGAGAACGCGGCGACCACGAGGAACGTGGCCACGATGAGCAGCTCGAGCCGTCTGATCACCGCGCGGGACCCCTCACTGCGATCTCTCGATTCAACCGCCGGACGCGCTCGCGGTCGCCGGACCGCGGCCCGCCGCGCGCAGCTCGGTCGGTCCGCCGCCGGTGGGACGGATCCCGTCGATCGCGGTCGACTCGAGGAGTTCGCGAACGACCTGCCCGGCCTGCACGTCGTGGATCGACGAGCTCGTCTTGATGATCAGCCGATGGGCGAGGGCGGGCTCGGCCAGCGTCTTGACGTCGTCAGGGATGACGTAGTCGCGGCCGAGCAGGCCCGCCAGCGCCTGCCCGGCGCGGTAGAGCGCGATGGAGCCACGAGGCGACGCGCCGAGGTAGACGTCGGGGTGGTTTCGGGTGCCGCCGACGAGGCGGACGATGTAGTCCGCCACCGTCGAGTCCACGTAGGTCTCGCGAATCGCGGCCTGCATCTCGCGCAGGTCCTCGATGGTCAGGACCTCCTCGAGATCTTCGAGCGGATGCGTTCGCTTCTGCTCGTCGAGGATGACGATCTCCTCGATCGGCTGCGGATAGCCGAGACTGAGCCGGAGCATGAACCGGTCGAGCTGCGCCTCGGGCAGCGCGAAGGTGCCTTCGTACTCGATCGGGTTCTGGGTCGCGATGACGAGGAACGGGTCCGGCATCGGGTAGGTCGTCCCGTCGATCGTCGCCTGGCGCTCCTCCATGCATTCGAGGAGCGCGGACTGGGTCTTCGGCGTCGCCCGGTTGATCTCGTCGGCGAGGACGACCTGGCTGAAGATCGGTCCAGGCCGGAATTCGAACTCCTGCGTCTTCTGGTTGTAGATCGACAGCCCCGAGACGTCCGATGGAAGCAGGTCGGGTGTGAACTGGATGCGACGGAAGGATCCGCCGAGGCTGCGGGCGATGGCCTTGGCAAGCATGGTCTTGCCCGTCCCGGGCACGTCCTCGATCAGGAGATGACCCCGGCACAGCAGCGCCACCAGGGCCAGGCGGACCTCCTGGTGCTTGCCGACGATGACGCGCTCGACGTTGGCGAGGACCTTGTCGCCGGTCTCCTGGATCTTGCTCATCGGCCTCCCTCATGGGGCCCGGGCGCCTCGATGAGGCGCCGGGTCGCGGTGGGTCGCCCCTCGTGACAACCCGGTGTTCGTGCTGGGTGGTTGGCAGATAGTACGCCGGGAGCGTCAGAATGGTTCCCCGAGGGATCCGGGCGGCCCCGCCGACCGACCTGAGCATCGGAGGGGCCGTGAAGATCACCGAGGTCGAAGCCATCGTCCTGCGCCAGCCCGTGGTCGACGAGGGCATCGCCGATGGCAGCCAGGACGACCTGGTCGTGCGCGTCCACACGGACGTCGGGCTGACCGGCATCGGTGAGGTCGACTCTTCCCCGGAGCTCGTGGCGGCCGTCGTTCGTGCGCGCGGCTCGCACGCGGTGGCCGGCGGCCTTCGCGACATCCTCGTCGGTGAAGATCCGCTCGACGTGGAGCGTTTGTGGGACCGGATGTACCGCGGCCTCATCTACGTGGGTCGGCGTGGCATCGCCATCCACGCGATCAGCGGGATCGACATCGCACTGTGGGACCTGAAGGGCAAGGCTCTCGGGATGCCCGTGTCCGCGCTCATCGGGACGCCGGTTCGCGACCGCGTCCGGGCGTACGCATCGCGCTTGATGCCGGACACGGTGGGTGACGTCGCCGAGGCGGTGCGTGCGCTGCGCGAGTCGGGCTTCACGGCGGCGAAGCTCGGCTGGGGTCCGCTCGGGCAGGACCCCGACCACGACATCGCGCTCGCCGAGGCGGCCGTGGCCGCGGGCGGCCCCGGGTTCGCGGTCATGATCGACGCGGGGCTCGGTTACGTCGCGGACGTCGAGACGGCCGTCCGCGTGGCGCGCGCGTACGAGGAGCTGGGCGTCGGCTGGCTCGAGGAGCCCTTCGAACCCGACGAGTACGAGGCCTACGCGGAGCTCGCCGACCGCGTGGAGCTGCCGATCGCCGCCGGCGAGCAGGACGCGACCCGCTGGGGCTTCCGCGAGCTCATCGAGCGAGGCCGCGTTGACGTCGTCCAGCCGGACGTGACGCGCGCCGGCGGCATCACCGAGACGCTGCGGATCGCGGCGCTCGCCCGCGAGCGCGGAGTGGCCACCGTGCCCCACGCCTGGAAGAGCGGGATCATCAAGGCAGCCTCGCTGCACGTGAACGCGGTCCTGCCCGACGGTATCTTCCAGGAGTATTGCGTTGCGGAGACACCGATCAACACGCGGCTCACGGTGCAGCGGCTGCCGGTGGGCCCCGACGGCTGTGTCGCGGTGCCCTCGGCGCCGGGCCTCGGTGTCGATCTCGACGAGGACGTCGTCGAGATGCTTCGCGTGGACGCGTGATGGCGGCGGTCGACTCGCCCGTCACGTGCACGATCGATCTCGAGGCGCCCGGACGCCGGCTCGGCCGGCTCGTCCTGCCGCGCTCCTCGAACACCGCGGGCTGGGCGTCGACCTGGATCCCGATCGCCTGCGTGGTCAACGGGCCCGGGCCGACGGCGCTGGTTCTCGCGGGCAACCACGGCGACGAGTACGCCGGGCAGATCGCTGCGCTCCGACTCGCGAGGGAGCTGCGCCCGGGGGAGGTCAGCGGGCGGGTCATCGTCATCCCGTGCCTGTCGCCGGCCGCGTCGAAGGCCGGGAAGCGGCTGTGGCCGTCGGGCGCGAACTTCAACCGCTCCTTCCCGGGGTCGCCGTCCGGCCCGGCGAACGAGCAGCTGGCCGACTACCTGACGCGTGTGCTGTTCCCGATGGCCGACGCCGTCATCGATATCCACACGGGCGGCAACTCGGCCTACTTCATCCCGTGCTCGCACATGCACGTCGTGGACGACCCGGCTCAGAGGCAGGCGATGCTGGCCGGCATGCTCGCATGGAACTCCGATCACCACTTCCTGTACATCGACATCGCCGGGAGTGGCCTGCTCCCGGTCGAGGCCGAGCGACAGGGCAAGATCGTCGTCACGACCGAGCTCGGGGGCGGGACCGTGATCCCGGGCAGCATCCACCGGCTCGCCCGGGAGGGTCTGGTCAACGTGCTTCGGCACCTGGGCGCGCTGCAGGGCGAGGTCGCCACGCGTGCCTCGCGGGGGCTGCCGCCCGCCGTCATCCTCGACGGCCGCGACCCGCGAAACTACGTTTCCGCGCCCGAGGCCGGGCTGTTCGAATCGTTCGTCGACGCCGGTGAGGCGGTTGCGGCCGACCAGCCGATCGGAGCGATCCACTTCATGGAACGGCCGGACCGGCCCCCCGAGGTGTTGACCGCGCCGCTCGCTGGGGTGGTCGCCGCGCTACGGGCCATCACGACCACCGAGCAGGGGGACAACGTCATCGTCCTCGGCCAGCCGATCGAGCCGAGCGCGCTGGCCTGAAGGTTCGCCGCCTCCGGGCCGTGCCTACCCTCGGACTAGGGTCAGTACTCCGACCCACACGGTCATGAGGCATCCGATCCCCGCCATGATCGAGAGGAACGGCTCGCCGCCGATCCACGAGGCGGCGGACACGCCGCCGAAAAGGAACGCCAGCAGCGCCGCGATGCATGCCAGGCCGATCCGCTCGATCCACGGACGTGGCTCACGGGCAGGTTCGGGCGCACGGCCGATGGCCGCATCGTCAGCGGGGTCGGGCTCGTCGGTCACTGAAGCCCGTTGAGGTACGCCGTCATCAAGTCACCCGCGATCGGCGCTGCGACCTCGCCGCCGCGTCCGGCCTGCTCGACGATGACCGCGATCGCGACCTTCGGGTCCTCGGCGGGGGCGAAACCGATGAACCACGAATGCGGCTCGCCGGTGCCTCCCAGCTCGGCCGTGCCCGACTTGCCCGCGGTCGTCACGCCCGGCACGGCCGCGCCCGCGGTGAACTTCTTTCCGAGGTCCCCCTCGACCGCCTGGACCATCGCCGTGTTGATCGACTTGGCGTCGCCGGCGGAGATGACCTGACCCATCACGGACGGCCCGATCGTCCGCGTCCCGCTCCGCTTGCCGGTCATCGACGTGACCAGGCGCGGCTTCATCAGCTCGCCGTCGTTCGCCACGGTGGCCGCAACCAGGGCCATCTGCAGCGGAGTCACGAACGTCTCCGCCTGGCCGTAGGACGCGTTCGCGAGCTCGACGTCGTCCTTGAACCCACCGGGCGCCGATCCGTCGCCGTTGGTCACCTGGGACGGGGCGGTCGGGAGGTCGAAGGGGAGCGGTGCCCCGAAGCCCATCTTGCCCGCGAAGTCGACGAGAGCCTTGCCGCCGGTCTTGAGGCCCGTCTCCGCATACCAGATGTTGCACGAGACCTCCGTCGCTCCGACGAGGTCGAGCGCGGTCGAGCCGGTCGCCGGATGGTGGCCGTCCTTCACCCTGTAGCCGCTCACCAGGAGCCCCGTCTTCTCGGCCGCCGGCTGGTCCTTGTAGGTCGTCGTCGGCTCGATCGCGCCCGAGCCGAGCCCGGCGACGGCCGTCACGATCTTGAACACGGATCCCGGCACGTAGCGGCCGAGGGTCGCCCGCGGCAGGAGGGGCTGGCTCTTGTCGTCGCGCAGCGCGTTGAACGTCGCCTCGGAGGTGTCGGGATTCGGCGACCGCCGACGCGTCGTAGGTCGGGGTGGACGCGAGGGCGAGCACCTCGCCGGTCTTCGGATCGAGCATCACGACGGCGCCGCGACGGCTGCCGAGCGCCTTGACGGCCGCCCGCTGCAGATCGGACGAGAGCGACAGGGTCAGGTCCTGCGGGTCGTATCGATCGGCACCGAACTTCGCGAGCGCGTCGCTCACCGGATCGGACACGAGGCCCGACAGCTCGGCGTCGTATGCGCGCTCGAGACCCGCCCGCCCGTATCGCGCGGAGGCATAGCCGACGACCTGGCTCGTCGCGGTGGTCGCATACACGCGATAGAACTCGCCGTTCGAATCGGTCGCGTTGCGGGCCAGGACCTTGCCGTCGCGATCGAGGATCCGGCCTCGGGGGACCGTCCGGGCGGCCGCGATGACCGCCGCGTCGTTCGGGGAACGCACGAGCTCCGGAGCCTGGACCACGCCCCAGTAGCCGACCGCACCGGCAAGGAGCGCGAAAGCGGCCGACAGCACGATCGCGACGTGGACCGTGGTCCTGCCGAGCGGTCGTCGACTGCCGACGTCGCCGAGCATCACGTCGCCCGTCCTCGGCGGACTCGACGCCAGCGTGAGCCAACGCGCGGCGGTGGTGGAGGTTCCACGCCCTTGTCGGACAGCGCGAGCAGCAGCCCGATGACCAGCGCGTTTGCCAGGATCGACGAACCTCCGTAGCTGATGTACGGCAGGGTCACGCCGGTCAGCGGCAGGACCTTGAGATTGCCGGCCGCGATGATGAACGCCTGGATCCCGATGACGAGGGAAAGGCCCACGGCGAGGAGAGATCGGAAGTCGTCGGCGGCCGCCGCGCCGATGCGCATGCCTCGCTCGACGACGACCAGGAACAGGGCCGAGGATCGCGATGACACCGACGATCCCCAGCTCCTCTCCGAGCGCCGCCAGCGGGAAGTCGGTATGGACCTCGGGGATCGGCGGCCGCCCGCCGATCTCGGGAAGGCCGTTCCCGAGCCCGACCCCGAGCAGTCCGCCGCGAGCGAACGCGTGGAGCGCCTGGACGACCTGGTAGCCGGCACCAAGAGGGTCGGCGAAGGGATCGAGCCAGATGTCGAAGCGCGCCCGGATGTTGGAGAACACCTGGGCCATCAGGATGCTGCCGAACACGAACAGGACGAGGCCGATGAGCACGAGGCTGATCCGGCCTGTCGCCACGTACAGCATCGCGAGGAAGACACCGAAGAGGAGAAGCGCGGCGCCGAGATCGCGCTGGACGACGACGATGGCGAGGGCGATGGCCCACATCGCGACCATCGGTGCGAGATATGGAAGCGGGGGCAGGCGCAACGGCCCGACCCGGGTGTCCTGCTCGACCAGGAGCGAGCGGTTCTCCGAGAGATAGCCGGCGAGGAAGATGACCAGGATGACCTTCAGCAACTCGGACGGCTGTCCGCTGACCGGCCCGAGCACGAGGGTCAGCCGCTGGCCGTTGATCTCGGTACCGAGCACGAAAGTGAGGAGCAGCAGCGCGACGCCGGCAGCGGCCCACGTGTACTTGTATCGCCGCAGCCAGCTGTCCGAGCGGACCACGATCCCGAGCGTCGTCGCAACGGCCAGTCCCAACAACAGCCAGATCAGCTGCACCTCGGCAAGCCCGAGCTCCGTCCCGAAGAAGTGCTGGGTCACGAGGTCCTGCGGAAGCCGTTCCATGAGGAGCAGCGAGATGCCACCGAGCATCGCGACGGCCGGCAGCAGGACCTCATCGGTGCGGCGTCCGGCCAGGACCTGTGCCGCATGCGCGGCGAGCAGCCCTGCCAGGTAGACGACCAGGCCCTGCGGGTCGGCCAGCGACAGCCGGCCGTTGACGGTCGTGCCGAGCGAAAGACTGCCGACGACGAGCGCGAGCGCGACCAGGCCCAGGAGGCGCAGCTCGAGCCACCGAGGACGCGGTCGGATGGGGCCGAGGACGCGCGGCAGGCCGGGGGCCGCGGTCGCGGGCGCCTGGATGCTCATGCGAGGGATCGCTCGAGGCGCATCCGCACCTCGCCGATCTGGAGCTCGTCACCGAACCCGATGGGCGCGACGCCGGCCACGGGGCGACCGTTGATGTACGTCCCGTTCGTGCTCCCGAGGTCCTCGAGATACCAGCTGCGACCGCGGAACGTCAGGACCGCATGGTCGGCCGAGGCGAAGGGATCCTCGACGACGATCGCGTTGTTGACGTCGCGACCGATCGGGGTGACCACGTCGAGCGCGAACGAGTGGCCGGCCGGCGGTTCGCCACTGGGCGACGCCAGGATGACCAGCCGGCCCGGCCGGGCATCGGGTTCGCGCGCCGCGGCGCGCACGTCACGCAGGAGAGCGCGGATGACTCGAGCGAGGAACAGATAGATGAGGGCGAGGAAGAGGATCCGAACGGCCCACAGGACGAGCAGGAAGCCGTCCATCAATCGAACGACCTTGGGACCTCGACCACAAGGACGGTGTCCCCCACCTCCAGCCGATCGCCGATGCCCAGGACCACCTCCGACACGGGCGTCCCGTTGACGCGCGACCCGTTCGTGCTCCCGAGGTCGGCATAGACGAGCGTGCCGCGCCGGCCCGTGATCCGGCCATGGTGGCGCGACACCCGGGGGTCGAGTGCGACGAGGTCGTTGTCGGCCGCCCGCCCGATCGTCAGTCCGGTCGGTTCGATGGGGACCTCACGGGTCCTGCCGTCGGGATCGGTGATTCGCAGGCTGGCGCGCGGTGCCTCCGGGCGCGGGATGTGGAAGACCCGTGTGTGGGTGGCCTCGACCAGCTGGGCGTCCTCGGGATCGCCCGGCGCCACGACGCGCCCGGTCCGGCCCCCGATCGGGTCGGCGAACCTGGCTTCGACCCGCATGTCGGTCCGCTCGATGGCGGGATCGGAAAGAAGGTCGACCTGCGGTCGATCAACGACCGTGTAGCGGTGCGCCTTGGCGAACGACAGTGCCGCATCGGCAAGCTCGGAGGCGAGGGTGCCCGTCATGTCGCCGAAGCCCGCGAGGTCGTCCGGGTTCAGGTGAACGACGAAGCGGTTCGGGACGAGGGTGCGATCGGAGGTCGTCAGACGTTCGCCTTCCATCGCTCGTTCGATCCGCCTCTGGAGTTGGACGGGCTGCAGGCGCGCCCGGAACAGCCGAGCCGAAGGACGCTCCAGGAATCGTTCGAAGAACCGTTCGACGGCGGTCAGCGGCGGCATGGTCGGTGCCGGAGTCTAGCAGAGGGGCTCTCGAGGCCGTTCGAGGCCTGTTCAGGCCGTTCCGCACGGCCCGGTCAGCCTCGAAACCGTCTGCGGTCGGGAGGCGAAAGAAGAGGTATAGGAGCGCGCAAAAGCGTGCGCTATACTCTCGCCCCTCGCCCGACGGTGCCGGCCGTCGTGGGTTCATTCCGCTCGGCTTTCGGGGACCCGATGCCAGAGATCCTGACCGAATCGTTCTGTGAACGGTGCGGAACGCGCTACACGTTCGAGAGCGCGCGGCAGCGCGTCCGACTCAAGCGCGTCAAGGTCCTGACCAAAGGAGTCAAGAACTTCGTCCTGTCGGACAGCACGTCGATAGACGAGGCCATGGCCTCCGCGCGCGCTGAGACCGACCGCGAGGTCACCACGAACCAGCTGGACGCCTTCCATCAGACGTTCACCTTCTGCATGTCGTGCCGCCAGTACACGTGCTCGAATTGCTGGAACACGGCCGAGGCCCGATGCCTGTCGTGCGCCCCGCTGGTCGCGCCGAGGCCGTCCCGGCGGGCGGCCGGCGGCTGCGGTGTTGGCCGCACTGGACGTGGCGCAACCGACCCGGTCCAGTCGACGAATGGCTCGAACGGACACGATGCAGCAGCCGATGCGGTCGTCGTCGCGGAGCGCGGCGACGCGTCGAGGCGATGCGGTCGGCCAGGCCGATGCCGATGGCGGGGCCAGCGGTGCCGAGCCCGACGACCGCGATCCAGGTCGCGCACGCCGACGCGGAGCCGCGGGGCCCTCGCTGACACTCGAGCTCGCCGGCGGGTCTCGAGCTCGCGGCCGAGGTCGTCGAACTCGCCGGGGTGGCGGCAGAGCCGGCAGGCGAGTCGCCGCGCGACCTGAGCCCCCGTGGCCGCAGAGCCGGCGGCGATACGGCCGATCGCCGACCGCAAACGCCGAGCGGATCGCGGCAGCGGCCTCAGCCCTGACGGCCGGTGCGGTCGTCCTCTCGCGCAAGACCGCCGAGGTGGGCAAGCGAACGGCCAGCCAGACGACCGACCTGCTGCGACGATTCAGGCCGGGCCAGAACATCGACGCTGAACTCGAGGCATACGAACGTGAGCGTGCCGCTGCCCTGGCTGCGGCTTCGATGGCGTCGGCGGTGCGGGCCCTGCGGAGTCGGAACCGTCGGCCGCGGTCCCGACCGCTGCGGAAGCTCAGGTTCCCGAGTCGACCGCACCGACGAAGCCGCCCGCCGCGCCGGACGCCGCTGCAACGACGGCGACTCCGGAACGAAGCATCCCGACGATGCCCGCCGCCGCCGCCACGCCGGCATTTGCCGCCACTGCACCGACCGTCCCCACCCCCCGCCCGCCACCCCGAAGCCGAAACGCCGCTCCCCCGCCCAAGGTCGAGGACCTCGTCGTCCAGCCGACCTGGCAGCGAGTCGCCCCCGACACCGGCCAGGAGCAGCCGCCCGTCACGCCATCGATGCCAGCAGCGGCCTCGGCCGACGACAGCGAGTCGCCGAAGTGGCCGGCCAAACCGGAATGGCCCACCGGCACGCGGTCGACCGGCCTTCCATTCCTCGGCCGGCCCGCAGTTCCCGACAGCGGGTTCGATGGGATCTGGGCGGCATCGGCACGTGAGGTCATCACCACTCCGCGTGTCCCGGGCAAGCCGGCGAACGCCGTCCAGCCGTGCGTCAGCTGCGGACTGTCACTGTCCGCGACCGCCAGGTTCTGCCGGCGCTGCGGTGCTGCCCAGGGCTGACGAGCCGACCGGATCCGCCGATCGATCGCGGACCCTCACCCAGGCAGCCCCATACAACAGCGCCTGGAAGGTGAACGACAGCCACGCGAGCGCGATGAACGCCGAGGCGATCGTGCCAGCGAGAGCGGCAACGCCGACCAGGCGCGGAACCAGGAACATGAAGACCTGGCTGAGGACCACGACCGCCAGGCCCACGACGACCGCGGGGATCGCCGCCGAGCGCCACCGTGGCGCCTTCGGTGGCAGCAACCGGTAGACGAGCAAGACGGCGATGACGGCCAGCGCGATCAGGAACCAGATCGAACCGAGCAACCGTGCGAGAAGCGCGGCGAACGGGACCTGCTCGGCGGCGAGTGCGTCGAGAGCGGACGCGACCCCTGCGACGACGAGGAACGCGACGATGAGCGCCCCGATGAGCACGACCACGATGAACCCCCGCGCCGTCCGCCGCACGATGTCCCGCTCCGGCGCGTCCGAGAAGATGCGGGCGAAGGCAACGTCGACCGCCCCATAGAACTGGCTGACCGTCCAGATGACACCGACCGTCGCCACCAGCGAGGTGAGCCCCGCACCGTTCGTCAGTGCGTCGATGGCGCTCTCGATCAGGTCGGCCAGGGGCGGGAACGCCCTGACCAGCGCGAGCGAGACCCGGATGCGGACCGTCGGGTCGTCAACGATGAGGCCGGTCAACCCGAGGACGAGCAGCGTCGTGGGGATCGCCGCGAACAGCGCCGAGAAAGCCAGCCCATTGGCGAGCAAGCCGCCGGCCGCACGCCCGTAGATATCGAGTACCGCCATGATCCGCGCAACCTGACGTTGCGCGAGCACGCGACTGAGGATCGCCTCCGGGTCGATCCTTGGCCGCTCAGGCACCGAGGTCGTCGAACAGGACGGGCTGGATGTCCTCCGCACGGACCCGACGCGGCGGGACGACGAGCGAGCGAACCTCACCGCGCCGGACGAACCGTCGTCCGCCGAGCTTGATGCTCTGCAGGCGCCCTGACCGCGCCCAGCCGCCGATCGTCGCCGGCGTGAAATGTATGTTCGACGCGGCCAGGATCTCGGCCGCCTCCGCGAGTGTTATCCAGTCGGACGGCGCGGCCATCCCGGGTCAGTCGGTCCGCTTGCTGGATGCCGTCGCGGGCGCGTCAGACTTCCGCTTGGGCGCGGCATCCGGCGACGCTCCCGGCGATTCGGTCTTCTTCGGGGGTGCGTCGGCCTCGCGCGCCGGCTTGTCATCGGCGCCTGCGTGCGCATCCGTGCCCCCGCCGTCCCCGCTCGCGCCGTCGGACGCGGTGGCGTCGGCCGTGGAGGCGTCCGTCGCAGACGTCTTGGCCGCGGCGGACCGGCGCTCCTTCTTCGCCCAGCCGGACCCGCGGTAGTGGACGGCCGCCGCGGTGACCGCCTTGCGGACCGGTCCCTCGCCGCACAACGGGCAGGACGTCGGGCCCTCGGCATGGACCCCGTGGATGACCTCGAAGCGCCGCCCGCATGCGGCGCAGTCGTAGTCGTAGACGGGCATCGCTTCCGGGAGCCTCAGCCGCGAAGGAGGCGCATGCCGCACTTCGGGCAGTAGAACGCCCGCTCATGCGCCGAGGCGAAGCCGCAGTGGGCGCAGACAAGGCCGCCCCGGCCTGCCGCCGGAACCGGTCGCTCGGTGTTCGTCAGCCCGAGCGCGAACTGGCTCGCGAGGATGTTGCTCAGGATGCCGCCGAGGAGCCGGCTCCCGATCCGATCGGTGTCGCCGCGGACCCCCTTCCCGCCCCAGCCGACCACCGCCCGGCAGATCATGTCGCCCGTCGCCTCGTCCCAGTGCGCTGCCACGCCGCCGACGACCGCGTTGTATTCGGGGTAGCCCGAGGTGTCGACCTCGCCGTCGAGGAGGGCGCAGGCGAAGGTGTCGAAGGCCAGGTCGACCGCGTCGATCGATTCGAGGACCACCAGCGCGTGTCGGGTTATGGGCGACAGGATGTGGTGGACGTTGAGCCATTGCATCGCCTGCGAGGGCGTGACGATCGTCGGTGCCGCCTGGCTGAACTCGATCGGCAGCGGCTCGACGACCTCGACCTCGGAGAGGGCGAGCCCGGCAAGCATCGGGGGCAGCTCGGAGACCGTCGCCCGGCCCGCCTTCATCCGGACGCCTTCGCTGCTCTTGCCCGCGTAGTAGAGCTTGAGCTGATGCTCCTGCGCGACGACCTCCTCGGGCATCGCGACCGACAGTGCCGGCGGAGGTGGCGAGGGCGTGTCGGCGCTCGACTTGCGCTTCAGGAAATCAAGCGGCACGTACGGCTCCCGGACTGGCTCAGAAAGGTTGCGGCTCGTCGTGCAATCGTAGCAGGGCGCCGGAGGGCTCCCTCCGGTATCGGATCGGAGGGCCCGCTCACTCGGCTCGCAGGATGATCGCCTGCCGGGGAGCGAGCGTCACCTGATCGTCGCCGGACACCTCGTTCCCAACGACGTCGGACCCGGCCGGCTGGTGGGTATCGAAGATCCGGGTCCAGAGCCGCCGGGTCCCGATCCGGAACGTGACCGGGCGCCGTCCGAAGTTGACGGCCACGACGATCGACTCCCCCTCGCCCTCCCGCTCGAAGGCGTAGATGTCCGGCGATGCGAATGCCAGGCGCCGGTACGTCCCGGTCTGGAGGGCCGGGTGCCTCCGTCGCAGCCACAGGACGCGGCGGTACGTGGCCAGCACGGACGACGGATCCTGCTCCTGGACGGCGACCGTCCGGGTCGCGACATCCGGGGCCATGCGGAGCCACGGGCGGCCGGCCGAGAAGCCGCCGTCGGGGCCGTCGCCCCAGGGCATCGGCGATCGAGCCTGGTCGCGGTTCCACCACGGGACGAGCCGGCGCACGAGGCGCCCGCCGCGTTTCGCCGGCGGGTCGACGATCTCGTCCCACGGGACCGGCACGTCGCGCGCCCCGATCTCGTCGCCGTAGTACAGGAATGGCGTCCCGCGCAGCGTGAGCTCGAGCACCGCAGTGGCCTTGGCGACCTCGTCGCTCGTGGCTGCGTCCGCGCGTGGCGCCAGCCGGGACGCCGGACGCGAGTTGTCGTGGTTTCCGAGCACGATCGACGGCCAGCGGTCGCCCGTGAACAGCTGCTCGTGCATCTCGCTCCCGTCTGCGAAAGCGGCCGCCGACCAGGGCGTGTGGAGGAGCGCGAAGTCGAACACGAGGTGCCGCGGCTCGGTCAGCTCCGCGGCGTATGCGCGATCGCCCGAGAACAGCTCCCCGACGGTCATCCGTTCCGGATACGAATCGACGAGCGCGCGGAACTCCGCCAGGAAGTCCCGGAGCTCCGGACGATCCTTGTCGTACAGGTGGACCTGGCGGTCGTACGGGCGTCGACCCCGGAGGTTCCGCGGGTTGGACAGCAGGTCGGCGTGCTTGAAGAACGCGTTGAAGACGTCGAGCCGGAACCCGTCGACGCCGCGGTCGAGCCATCGTCTGACCATCTCCAGCATCTCGGTCCGGACGGCGGGATTGCGCCAATTGAGATCGGGCTGCTCGGGCAGGAACGTGTGCATGTAGAACTGCTTGCGCTCGGCGTCCCACGTCCACGCCGAGCCGCCGAAGAACGACGCCCAGTTGTTCGGCTTCTGCACGCGCCCGCCAGGGCCGGGCCGGCCATCCCGCCACAGGTACCAGTCGCCGTACGGACCGTCCGGGTGGCGCCGGGACTCCTCGAACCAGCGGTGGGCGGAGCTGGTGTGGTTCATGACGAGGTCGAGCATCACGCGGATGCCCCGGCGGTGAGCCTCTGCGACCAGCCGATCGAAGTCGTCGAGGGTGCCGAGGATCGGGTCGACCTCGTCGTAATCGGACACGTCGTAGCCGACGTCGAAGCCGGGCGACGGGTAGATGGGCGAAAGCCAGATCGCGTCGACGCCGAGCGATCGCTCGGTGCCGTCGTTGAGGTAGTCGAGATGCTCGATGATGCCGGCCAGGTCGCCGACTCCATCGCCATTCGAATCGGCGAACGAGCGCGGATAGACCTGATAGACCACTCCGCGCTGCCACCAGTCAGCACCGAACGCGGCACCCTCCACCGCAGGCACCGGATTGGCGCCCGGGGACTCCTTCCTGGTTCGCCGAATCGGCGCGCGCCTCGGGCATGCTGGGCACCGTCCTTGTCATGGGGTTGGGCGCGGCCAGGCGACCGCGTCGGACGGCCCAGCCTACGACATCGTGCGGGTTGGCCGCGTCTCGGCTGCGTTCGTGCCGTCCGCCGCCGCCGGGCCGTCGCCGGCGCCTGGGATCCCGCGCTCCGCGGGACCGTGTCTATATCCGCGGGACCGTGTCTATACTCGTCGGCGATGACCAGCGCAGCCCATTCGGAGGGCAGACCGGGCTTGGCCGGTGCCCATGGCTGATCCCATCCGACTCGGCATCGCGGGGCTCGGCGCGGTCGCCCAGGCCGTCCACATCCCGCTCCTGGAGCGGCTCGGTGACCTCTTCCGGATCGCCGCCGTGGCCGATGTCTCACCGCTCCTGACCGAGGCGATCGGCGAGCGCCACCGCGTGCCGGCCAAGGGCCGCTTCCTGTCGCTGAACGCCATGGTCGACGGCGCGGAGCTGGACGCGCTCGATGATCCTGACCTCGGGCTCGCACGGGGAGGCGATCCTGCGCGGGTCTCGAGGCTGGACTCGCCGTGTTCGTCGAAAAGCCGCTCGCCTGGACGCTGGCCGAGGCCGACGCCATCGCGGCACGGCTGGCCGGCGACCGGCGCGCCCGGCTGCAGGTCGGCTACATGAAGCTGTACGACCCTGCGGTCGAGCAGGCCGCGGCGGCGCTGGCCGATCGGGACCGGGTCGGGGCGATCCGATCGATCGAAGTCAGGGTCCTTCACCCGAGCAGCGAGCGGCAGCTCGCCCACGCGCACCTGTTGCCGCCACCGACCGACATCCCGCTCGAGACCCTGGCGGGGTTCCATGCCGAGGACGAACGGCTTCACGCGATCGCCCTCGGGCCGGGCGCCGGCTCGTTCGGGAGGTTGTACGCCGATGTCGTGCTCGGGAGCATCGTCCACGAGCTCGCCGTCATGCGGGCTCTGGCGGGCGATCCCGTGGCCATCGACGCCGTCGACGCCTGGCCGTCGGATACCTGGCCCCCCTCGGTCTCCATCGACGGACGGCTCGACGACCAGGCCCGGTTCACCATCCGGTGGCATTACCTGCCGGACCACCCCGCCTACCGGGAGGAGGTGCGGGTCGTGACCGAGAATGCGGCGATCGAGCTCGAGTTCCCGTCGCCGTATCTGATGAACGCCCCAACCCTGCTCCGGGTCTCCAGGCTCGACGGCGACGATCGCTCCGACACGGTCTTCCGCTCCGTGCGGGAAGCCTTCGAGCGCGAGCTGCTCGCGTTCCACGCGCTCGTGGTGGATGGGACCGCGCCGCGGGCAGGCGTCGTCGAGGGCCGCACGGACATCGTGACGTCCCAGCGGATCATCGGGCGGCTCGCGGCCCAGGTCGGTGTGCCCATCACCACGGAAGAGGATGCGGTCGTGGCCGGGCCGGGAGATCGCGCTTCTGCTTAGATCATGTCCGGGTCGTAGGAGCAGGCCATCGTCCGCCGGTCGCCCGCGAGCGCATTGAGATAGAACGCGTCGTCGGCGGTGGTCGCCGAGAACGGGTGGTAGCCATCCGGCACCAGGACGACCTCGCCGTCCCGCACGGCCCACAGCGCATCCCGGGCAGGCCACCCGCGTTCCGGCCGCCGATAGAGGCGCTGGATCGCCCAGGCCTCGGGCCGGCGGAACCGGTAGTGGTAGATCTCCTCGAGGACCGCCTCGCCGGGCATCGCGTCCTGGTCGTGCTTGTGCGGCGGCCAGCTCGACCAGTTGCCGGCCGGGGTGACCACCTCGACGAGCAGCAACCGGTCCGCCGGGAACTCGGGTGCGACGAGGTGGCGGATATGCCGTGTGGCGTGCCCCGAGCCACGGACCTCGAGCCGGATGGACGCCGGATCGACGACGAGCGGCCGAAGTTCCGCCGAGACGCCGGGCCGGCCGGGGGCTTCCGCGATCGCCACGAGGGTCGACGCGCCGGTGTCGGCGAGCGATCGCACGGTGGCCGGCCGGTCTGCGGGCAGGTAGGCGAGCCACGGAGGCCCGTCGAACACGGACCCCCGCCCGGCGAGCATCGAGGACGGACCGTCGTCGACGCTGAGACCCAGGGCGGAACCCAGGAGATTGACGACGACCGACTCGTGGCCCGGCCGCCCGACGCGCATCTCCGACCCGGCGCCGAGGCGCTCCACGCGGAACGAGAGGTAGCGCCAGCCGGCACGCTCCGGGTCGACCGAGACGCTGCCGTCCGGTTCCGGCCGGAGGCGCAGACGGTCGGGCGCGGCGTCGTTCGGGAGTGCGGACGGATGGACGGGCAGCTCGGTCGTGGCGATCGCTCAGCTCCTCCGCAGATCCGGGTCGGGCAGGGCCGCATCCCGCACCATCCGCAGCAGGTCGTGGTACGACGCGATGAAGGTCCGCAGTGTTCGCACCGTCGGCCCGTACGTGTCGAACTCCGCGGGTGTCAGGCCGTCGGGCTCGTACGCGCGGCGGAAATCCGGGAATCGCGCCAGGAGCTCGTCGACGGCTGCGGGCGGGACCGGATCGTCGATGGCGGGACGAACCGGCACGGCCGAGCCGTTGAACCGGCGCTGCCAGACCGCTGGCAGCGTGATGACGACGTCCCCGCCGATGAGCTGCGACCAGTGGTAGTGATGGCGGATGGCCGCCCCGAGCAGCCTCGATCGGTAGCCTCGGGCTCGGAAGATCCCGTATGCCTGTTTGAACACCGCCACGCCCGCCCATGGGACGGCCGTCGGATCGGCGATGATCCCGTCCCGCTCAGCGAGGACGTGGAGCCAGTCCTCCAGGCGGCCCATCATCAGGGTCACGACCGGACCCATCCGGTCGATGGGCTCGCCGGCCGCCTCACGCGCCGTGAGGCCGCGTTCGATCGCATCGGCGGCGGCGAGTGCCTGCGCCACGGTGAAGCAGACGGTCACGTTGACGCTGATGCCCCGTGTGGTCGCAGCCTCGATGCCGACGAGCCCGGCCGTCGTCGCCGGGAACTTCACGATGATGTTGGGTGCCAGCGACACGAACCCGGTCGCCTGGCTGAGCATCCTCTCGGCAGAACCGAAGTGCGTGGGATCGGTCTGCATCGGAGAGCCGGCCCTTGCGCCCGGCGGCAGCCTCGAAGACCGGCTCGAGCAGGCGCGCACCCCGGACGGACATCTCGCCGACGACCGCCCAGGCAAGCTCGACCTCGCTCCATTCGGGATGGCGATGCGCCAGCTCCAGCACGCGACCGCGCCAGACGTCGGGCGAGCCCCGCCAGACGTCGGTGACGATGGTCGGGTTGGCGGTCGCACCGGTCGCCCCGAAGCTGATGGCGTACTCGAGATCTTCGACCGCGCAGGAATCGTTCCAGATGTCCGTCTGGGTGGTCGCGATCGTCCGCCCGAGCGGGCTGTCTGCGAGCGGCAGTCGTGCGACGACCTCCGATGAGCGCACGCGGGTGCCTCCTGTGATCAGCCTCAGCAAGAATGCCGTCGACGCCGCTCGCCGTGACGGGATCGGCAATACCATCCACCATGGTACCCGCGCACGGGACCCAAGCATCGCAACGACCATCTCGTGGAGGCCGATGGAAGCGCTCGAGCCGCGCCGGCTGACAGGCGCGCAAATCGTCGTCGAGTATCTGATCCGCCAGGGCGTGCCACTCGTGGCGGGCATCCCCGGCCACGGCAGCTGGGCGCTCACCGACGTCCTCCACGACCGGCGCGATGCCATCCGGACCGTCCAGGTGATGCACGAGCAGTCGGCCGTGCACCTCGCCGACGGGTACTACCGCGCGACCGGGCGCCCCATCCTCGCGTTCACGAGCATCGGGCCGGGTGCCGCCAATGCCGTCGTCGGGATGGGCACCGCCTATGTCAATTCGACGGCGGTCGCGCTCATGACAGGCTCGGCGCACACGTACCTGCGCGGACACGGGCTTCTCCAGGAGCTGGAGCGCCGCCACGCCGCCGACAACCCGCGCATCTTCGAACCGGTCGTCAAGGAGTGGTGGCAACCGTCGCGCGTGGACGAGCTCCCGTTCGTGCTCCACCGCGCGTGGAACGCGATGGTGTCGGGCCGCCCGGGCCCGGTCCTGCTGGACCTCGCGATGGACGTCCAGGCCGAGGCGGCGGACGTCGTGATGCCGGACCCCGTGGAGCGGGAGGCGCGTGGCCGCGTCCGGCCCGCCGCAGACGATATCGAGCGGGCCGCTGCGCTCCTGGCCGGCGCGAGCCGCCCGGTGATCGTCGCCGGAGGCGGCGTGATCTCGGCCGAGCGCGAGCGCCGAGCTGACTGCGCTCGCGGAACGGCTCGGGGCCGCCGTCGTCACGACCTGGAACGGCAAGGGCGCGATCGACGAGCTGCACCCGCTCGCCGCGCTCACGATCGGCGACACGGCGTCCACGTCGGGGAACGAGCTCGCCGCGAGTGCCGACGTCCTCCTCTCGGTCGGCAACCGCTTCACCGATTGGTCGGCGTCCTCCTGGCGGCGCGGCGTGACGTTCTCCATCCCGCCCAGCCGCCTCATCCAGTGCGACATCGATCCGCGCGAGATCGGCAAGAACTACCCGGTGGAGGTGGCCCTCGTCGGCGACGCCAGGGCGACGCTGATCGATCTCCTCGCGGCGCTCGGGCCGCGACGGGCGACCGGGCCCGGAGGGCCCTACGTCCAGGAGATCGACCGGCGCCGGAGGGCGTGGCTCGAGCGGGTCGAGAAGCTCTCGGGCTCGGCGGCGCGACCCATGACGATGGCCCGTGCCGTCCGGGAGATCCAGCGTGCCACCTCCGAAGACGCCGTCGTCGTCACCGGCGCCGGCCTGCCGCAGGGCATGGTCAAGCAGCGCTGGGTGACCCGCCATCCGCGGACGCACATCACCTCGGGCGGCTTCTCGACCATGGGCTTCACGCTGCCGGCCGCCATCGGCGCGCAGCTGGCGCTACCCGACCGCCAGGTCCTCGCGATCTGCGGCGACGGCGACTTCCTGCAGTCGATGCAGGAGCTCCAGACGGCCGTCCTCGCCGGCACGCCGGTGTGCGCCATCGTCCTCGACAACTCGGGCTGGATCAGCATCAAGGCCGGCCAGCAGGCGTACTTCGGCCGATCGGCGTCGACCGACTTCGTGACGCCCGACGGCTCGGTGTACTCCCCGGACTTTGCGGCGATCGGCCGGGGTTTCGGGATCCACGCCGAGCGCGTGGATGATCCGGAGGACGTGGAAGCCGCCGTGCGGCGAGCCCTTGCGTCGGGCGGGCCCTCGCTCGTCCATCTGCCGGTCGAACGCGACCTGGCGGTCGCCGGACCGGAGAAGACCGGCTGGTGGGATGCACCAAGCCCGGCGTACGACCCCGAACGGCATGCCCGCTGGAAGGAGGGCGTCGCCGAGGAGCAGCAACGGTGATGGGCCGGGCAGGCGCCGCGGCGCCCGACCTTCGTGAGACGCTGCGCCGTCCGGGCGACGCTTTGCCGGACGCGTCCATCGGGACGGTTCCGATCCTCTGGAACAACGCGGACCTCGAGGACCTGCGCCTGGGTACGGACGCCTCCGAGATCCTCGACGAGATCGCGCGGACCGGCTACGAGGGGACGCAGCTCGGACTGGGCTTCCCCGAGGGCGGCGAGCTCCAGTCCATGCTCGCCGCTGCGCCGCCTCCGCCTGGCCGAGGTCTATGCGGCGCTGCCGGCGACGCCCGAAGGACCCGTCGCGGATGCCCTCGCCATCGGGCGGGAGCGCCTGCGGCTGCTTCACGACGGCGGCGGCGAGGTCCTGTGCGTCGCCTTCGACGTCTCTCCCGACCGTGATGCCACAGCCGGGCGCGCCAACGATCCGTCCACGCCGGTCCTGACCGATGCGGGATGGGACCGGCTGTCGGGCGTGCTGCACACCCTCGCGGACGAGACGGTGCGGGCCGGCCACCGATTCGCGTTCCATCCGCACGCCGGCACCTACGTCGAAACGCCGGCCGAGGTGGACCGCCTCGTCGAGATGACCGAGCCGGCGACCGTCGGCCTGTGCCTCGACGTCGGCCACTACCTCGTGGGCGGCGGAGACCCGGTCGCAGCACTCGAGCGGTACGGCGGCCGGGTCACCCATGTCCATCTCAAGGACGTGGACCCTGCCGTACTCGAACGGCTGGCCGGCGGTCGCGTCGCGGGCTTCAACGCCGCGATCCGCGAACGACTCTTCACCGAGCTCGGCGCGGGCCGCCTGGACCTGCTCGAAGTGCTCCGGTCGCTCGCGGCGCTGCGCTATGACGGCTGGCTGATGGTGGAGCAGGACAGCAGCTGGGGACCGCCCGCGGAAGCGGCCGCGATCGGGCGACGCGTCCTCGCCGTGGGCCTCCGGGCCATCGCGTCCCACGACGAGCCGGTGGACGACGGGGAGTCGCGGTCGGTCGAGGACGCCACCGGGAAAGGCGACTGAATCCGGGGCGCGCGGGCGCCGACCCTGCTCGCGACGATCGTCAGCCGCTCTGGCCTCCATGCACCAGGCGCTGACCGCGCTGCGGCCTCGCTGGTCCTGCTCGGGCCGCCGGTCTTGCTCGCCCGCCGGATCCGGCCGGCCGCGGGTCCAGCTGCCGATTGCGCCAGACGAGACCATCGTCGCCGGAGGATCCTCCAAGACGACTCTCGTGCTGGATCGTGTCGTCTGGCGCAAGCGACCGTCGCCGACCAGGCCCTCTGGGCCGGTCTGGGCGCGAATCTTGCGTCTGAAGTGCCGCCAGGGCCGACTTCGCCGACGGTCCGGGCGTTCGACGCAAGGCCTGGTCGGGTTCTTGCAACGGGTGCCATCCCTCGACCAGCGGGCGGCCGCGCGGGCGACAGGAGCCTTGCGATCGCCGTGCGGCCGGGGCCTCGGACACTTTGTTTGTCCACCATCTTGACAAAACCCTCGCACTGGCACACCATCTGACTTTGTCAAGGTTCTTGCCAAAGCCACGCGGCAAGAGCAGGGTGGGTCCCGGTCACGAGGAGTGTCCGCCCGCGATGAACGCCAGCGCGACGGTGTTGCCTGAGAGGGCCACGCACCAGCAGATGCGAACGTTCAACCAGCAGCTGGTGCTGCGCGCCCTTCACGACGACAGCCCCCTGTCGCGTGCCGACCTTGCCCGATTGACCGGCCTGACGCGAACGTCCGTCGGTGACCTCGTCGGCAGACTCATCCGCGACGGTCTGATCGAGGAGGTCGGCCGCGGTCGATCCAGTGGCGGGAAGTCACCGATCCTGCTCCGCGTCGCGCCGGAAGGCCGTCATCTGATCGGCCTCGATCTCGGCGAGGCGCAGTTCAGCGGCGCGGTCATCAACCTGCGCGGCGACATCCTGCGCTCTTGCCAACTTCCCCTCGAAGGGCACGACGGCGAAGCTGCCATCGAGCTCGTCTTCCGACTGGTCGACGCACTGCGCGCCGGATGACCTGTCTCCCCTTCTCGGGATCGGCATCGGCGCGCCTGGCGTCATCGACACGGGCTCGGGCACCGTCCGCTGGTCGGTCAACCTCGACTGGGCCGACCTGCACCTCGGGCCGCTCGTGGAGAGCCGCTACGGGGTGCCGGTGGTCGTCGCGAACGACAGCCACGCGGCCGCGCTTGCCGAGCTGACCTTCTATCGGCGGCCACGGCCCAACAACCTGATCGTCATCAAGGTCGGGCGGGGCATCGGCGCAGGAATCATCATCAACGGTCAGCTGTTCCAGGGCGACGGTCACGCGGCCGGCGAGTTCGGCCATGTCTCTCTGGGTCACGACGGGGTGCGCTGCCGGTGCGGTCTGGAGGGCTGTCTCGAAACGCGCACCAGCATGCGATGCGATGGTCGATGCCGCCAGGGCAGTCGAACCGACGATCACCGACGAGATCGGCCTGGCGGCTGCCTTCAAGGCCGGCGTTGCCGGCGTTCGGCGGATCGTGCTCGATGCCGCGTGCGAGTTCGGGCTGGCCGTCGGCTGGCTGATCGGCGTGCTCAACGTTCGCCACGTCCTGCTGGTCGGGCCGGTCGCGGCGCTCGGCGAGGACTGGCTGGCCGAGGTCCGGCGCTCGGCGCGCTCGGGCGTCATGGAACTGCTGGCGCCCGACACGCAGATCGACTTCGGCCACGTCCACGACGACGTGGTCGTGCTGGGCGCGTCGGCCCTGCTCATGGAGCAGCAGCTCGGCCTGGGGTTGGCGCGGTGATCGGGACGCATGAGCCGCGGCTCGAAGGGCCGCTGGTCGCGGGTGTCGACGTCGGCGGCACAAAGTCATCGATCGTCGTCACCGACGATCGGGACCGCATCGTCTACGAGCATGTCATGCCGACGGACCCGTCATCGCTGGTCGGCCAGATCGCCGGTCTCGTCGACGGCGCCCGGCAAGAGCTGGGGCAGGACATCGCCGCGGTCGGCATCGCCATTCCCGGCCATGTCGATCCGCAGGACGGCTCGGTCAGCATGGCCGTCAACCTCGGCATCACCGATCCCGTGCCGCTGGGGCCGTTGCTGCAGAGGGTCCTCGGAGTACCGACGTTCCTCGAGCACGACGCTCGCGCGGGCGCGCTGTGGCTGAGCCAGCAGGCGGCAGACGGGTCGGCTCGGATGCCGGCGAGCGTCGCCTTCCTTGCGATCGGGACCGGCATCTCGGCCGGCATCGTTCTCGACGGGGCGATGCTCCGCGGCGACAACGGCTTTGCCGGCGAAGTCGGCCACGTCGTCGCCGATCCGGATGGAGCCGTCTGCGCGTGTGGTCTGCGCGGCTGCCTCGAGACCATCGCCGCTGGTCCGGCGATCGCCCGCCAGGCGAACGAAGCGATCGCCGCCGGCAGGGACACGGTCCTGTCGCCACATTCGAGTGCGGCTGACGTCTTCCGGGCCGCTTCTGCGGGCGACGAGGTCGCGATCGAGATCACCGACCGAGTCGCCGACCACCTGGCAAGAGCGATCCGATCGCTCGCCTTGACCCTCGGCGTCAAGCGAGTCGTCATCGGCGGCGGCGTAGCGGCCGCCGGATCCTGCGCTTCTCGAACCTATCCAGGCACGCATCGCCCGCGAACGCGCGGCCTCGCCACTCGTCGAGGCCGCCCTGGGCGATGCGACCGTCGAGCTGTTGTCGCCATCCGAAGCGCCCGGAGCGCGCGGGGCGGCGGCGATCGCTCGCCATTCCATCGGCTTGCCTGAGCGAGAGGGGGTGGGCGGGCGATAACAAGAAAGCGTGTATTGCGGGACTCGGATAACTTGGAGGCAGCGGAGCTGGTCGTCACCTACAGTCGCGGCTTCGCAGAGGAGGAATTCATGGTCAAGAGACTATGGTCGATATCAGTCCTGGCGGTCGTCGTCGCGCTGCTGGCCGTCGCATGCACGGGCAGCACCACGTCGCCGACGCCAGGCGCGTCCGCCGCTGCGGCCGCGTCCGCGGCGGCCACGGCCAAGCCGGCGGCAGCCGTGCCGAAGGTCCCGACCGGCTACACCGAGCTGGACCAGGCGTTGACGAAGGGCGCCGACGGCAAGTTGCCGTTCAACGGCAAGACGGTTTCGATCCAGACCCAGTGGATCGGTGGCGAAGGCACCAACTTCGCTTCCGCGGTCGCCGACTTCGCGACGGCGACGGGCATCAAGATCCAGGTCGACAGCATCGGCTCGAGCCACGAGACGGTGCTCAAGACGCGCATCGAGGGCGGAAAGCCGCCTGACCTGGCGATGCTCGCCCAGCCGACGCCTGTCCTGACCTACGCCGCCGCAGGCAAGGTCATCGACGTGGCGACGTTCATGGATGCCAAGAAGCTCAGCACGGAGCATGCGAACACCATCGGCCTGGTGACCCAGGACAACAAGATCTGGGGCATCCCCTACAAGGCCGACGTCAAGTCGACCATCTGGTACCCGATCAAGGCCTTCGAGGCCAAGGGTTACAAGGTCCCCACGACGTGGGACGAACTGATCGCGCTGTCCGACAAGATCGTCGCCGATGGCTCCAACCCCTGGTGCGTCAGCGCCGGTGGCCCGGGCGACGCGACCGGCTGGCAGCTCACCGACTGGGTCGAGGAAGTCGTCCTCAAGACCAAGGGCCCCGACTACTACAACGACTGGATCAGCCACAAGGTCAAGTTCGAGGACCCGGGCATCAAGGACGCGCTCGACAAGTACGTCGGCAAGATCCTCTTCACCCCCAAGTACGTCTTCGGCACCAACACGGCGATCGTGCCGCAGGACCAGAAGACGGTCATGGATCCGATGTTCACCGACGATCTGAAGAATCCGAAGTGCTGGATGCAGAAGATCCCGACCTGGTATGGGCCGGACTTCTTCCCGGATCAGCGAGCCAACGGAACCCCGTCGAAGTACGGCATCGGTACTGACGTCGGGATCTTCGCGTTCCCGACGATCGACCCGGCCCAGACGTATGCCGAGGGCTCGGCCGACACCCTCATGGTGCTCGTCGACAGGCCCGAAGTTCGCGCCTTTGCCGAGTACCTCGCCACGCCGGAAGGCATCCAGAACTGGATCCGCGCCGGCAGCGCCATCTCGACCAATAACACCACCCCTGCCGACTGGTATGCCGGCTCCTACAAGCTCAAGGTCGCTGCCGAGATCGCGAGCAAGGCGAAGGGTATCGGCTTCGACGCTTCCGACCTCATGCCCGGCAAGGTCGGTGCAGGAACCTTCTGGACCAAGATGGACGATTGGGCCAACCAGGGTGGCACCAATACCGATGCCACTCTGAAGGCGATCGACGACAGCTGGCCCGCCAGCTGACGACCTGATGGCTCGCGGGGCGCGCAACCTCATGGTTGCGCGCCCCGCTACTATTCCTGCGAGGAGGGATAGATGGCCGTAGCTCGAGCTGAGAGTCCCGGACTATCCCGCTTCTTCCTACCGATCGCCGGGCTGATCGGCCTCGGCCTGTGCATCGGCGGCATCCTCGTCCTGTACGACCCGCAGGGCGGGCCGAACCTCCTGGCCTCCATCTACGACACGATCGGCAACGCCTCGGGCGCGACCGACCTGCGGAACGGCCAGGGCGATCAAGTGATCGCCAAGCTCCTGCTGGCGGTGATCGCGCTGGCGGTGGGCGTCGGCGGCATCTGGCTGCTGTTCATCGGTGTCGCCGGGGCTGGTCAGCATGCTGCAGCCACAGTGGCGCGACCGGATCCTGCCGTGGGTCTTCGCCGGCCCGGCCCTGGCGCTGTTGTCGGTCTTCCTGGTCTACCCCGCGGCGGGAACGATCCTCCGCAGCTTCCAGGACAACAAGGGCCAGTTCACGCTCGACAACTTCGCGGTCATGCTCGAGCCCGAATTCACCGCGATCCTGCGCAACAACGTCATCTGGCTGATCCTCGGGACCGGTGCCAGCGTGGTGCTGGGGCTCATCATCGCCGGACTCTTCGATCGCGTCCGGCGCGAGTCGTTGGCGAAGACGATCGTCTTCCTGCCGCTGGCGATCTCGCTGGTCGGCGCATCGGTGATCTGGGGCTTCGTCTACGCCTGGCAGCCCGCCGGCCAGCCCCAGATCGGATTGTTGAACGCGATCGTGGTCGGCTTCGGTGGCGAGCCCATCCCGTGGCTGACGACCAATCCGGTCAACATCTTCTGCGAGATCCTGATCCTGGTCTGGCTCCAGACCGGTTTCGCGATGGTGGTCTTCTCGGCTTCGATCAAGGGCGTGTCGGGTGAGGTCCTCGAAGCGGCCCGCCTCGATGGCGCGAACGAGCGCCAGCTCTTCCTGCAGATCGATCGTGCCGATGATCCGCGGCTCGATCATCACGGTATCGACGACCATCGCCATCGTGACGCTCAAGATCTTCGACATCGTCTACGTGACGAACGGCGGACGGTTCGGCGACGACGTCGTGGCCAACCGCATGTTCCACGAGATCTTCCAGTTCTTCGATGACGGTCATGGCGCGGCGCTCGCGACCCTGCTCTTCATCGCGGTCCTGCCGGTGATGTACATCAACTTGCGCAACTTCAAGCGACAGCAGGTGGAAGGATGACGGCGCCAGCTCAGCCCATCGAGAAGCCGAACGTCCGCGTTGCCGCGTGGCGGCCGGCATTCATCCGGAGCCTGCCGCTCCGGCTGTCGGTCCTCATCATCTGCTTCCTGTGGACGGTGCCGACGCTCGGTCTGCTCGTCACCTCGGTCCGCGATCCGATCTTCATCACGACATCCGGTTGGTGGACGGCATTGCTGCACCCGTTCGAAGCCAACCAGTGGACGCTGTCGAACTACCAGACCGTCCTCTCGAGCGACGGCATGGGGAACGCGTTCGTCAACAGCCTGATCGTGACCATCCCGTCGGTGGCCATCCCGATCACGATCGCGGCATTCGCCGCGTATGCGTTCGCGTGGGTCCCCTTCCGCGGCCGCGGCATCCTGTTCACGATCGTGGTGGCCCTGCTGGTCGTGCCGATCCAGATGTCGCTGATCCCGATCCTGCAGATCTACAGCGCCGGGAACCTGTACGGCTCGTTCCTGGGTATCTGGCTGGCGCACACGGGCTTCGGCCTGCCGCTGGCGATCTTCCTGCTCTACAACTTCATGTCGCAGCTGCCGCGTGACCTGTTCGAGTCCGCGGCGATCGATGGCGCCTCGGCTCTCGACACGTTCATCCGGCTCGTCCTGCCGCTGTCGATCCCGGCCCTTGGTGCGATCGCCATCTTCCAGTTCCTGTGGGTCTGGAATGACCTGCTGGTGGCACTCGTCTTCCTGGGGCCCGGTGCCGATGTTCGAGTCCTGCCGACGGCCCTCTACAACCTGATCGGGAGCCGCGGCGGCTCGTGGCATCTCCTGACCGCCGGCGCGTTCATCACCATGGTCGTGCCGCTGCTCGTCTTCCTGCTGCTCCAGCGCGCATTCGTGAGAGGGATCCTGGCCGGCTCCGTCAAGTCATGACCCTGGGGCGGCTCATGATCGCCTTCGTCGGTCAGGAGCTGCCGGCATCGGCCGCGAGGCGGATCGGGGAATGTGGCGTCGCCGGCGTGACGCTGTTCAGAGCTCACGACAACATCGGCGATCCGCCACGGATCCGCGAACTGACCGCCGCCATCCAGGCGGCCCGGCCGGCCGGTGCACCGCCGTTGCTGGTCGCCGCCGATCAGGAGGGCGGCCAGCTGATCGCGCTGGGCGATGGGACGACGCCGTTCGCGGGCGCCATGGCGCTCGGCGCGACCGGCGACGAAGCGCTGGCCGAGCGCGTCGCGGGCGCGACGGCGCGCGAGCTCCGTGCGCTCGGCGTGAACGTGAACTACGCACCGGTGTGCGACGTGGCCAACAATCCGGCCAATCCCGCCCTCGGGATCCGCAGCTTCGGCGACGATCCCGAGGCGGTCGGGAGGCTCGCGGCGGCGACCATCCGCGGCCTCCAGGACGAGGGCGTGGCGGCGACGGCCAAGCACTTCCCGGGCGCCGGCGACACCGCGGCCGATCCACACCACGAACTTCCCCTCGTGCCGCGGACGAACGACGAGCTGGCCGCGCGGGAGCTGGTCCCGTTTCGAGCGGCCCTGGACGCCGGCGTGCGGATGGTGATGACCGGCCACTTCGCGTTGCCCGGCCAGGACGACGACCTCCCGACCAGCCTGTCCGCCGCGGTGCTGCGCGACCTGCTGCGGGGGCAGCTCGGGTTCGACGGCGTGACCGTCACCGATGCCCTGGACATGCGGGCGCTCGCGCAGGGAGCGGCGCAGATCGTCGACGCCGTGGCCGCGCTCCGTGCCGGCGAGGACGTGCTCCTCGGGACTCCGGACGAAGGCGCGCAGGAACGGCTCGAGGAGGGACTGCCGCAGGCGCAGCGGCGAGGCCTCATCGATGCCGGCGACGACACGGCGGCGAGGCGCCGGCTGGACGAGCTGCGCCGCTGGGTCGGAGGCTCCGCGCCGCCGCCGCTCGACGTCGTCGGGTGTGCCGATCATCGGGCACTGGCCGCCGAGCTGGCCCAACGTTCGATCACGCTTGTTCGCAACGACGACCGGTTGCTGCCGTTGAGGCCCGCCGCCGGCGCGCGGATCGCGGTCGTCCAGTCGATGCCCGCCGACCTGACTCCCGCCGACACGTCGTCGACGGTGCCGCCGACGCTGGCCGCGGCGCTCCGCCGCCGGCTCGCGGGCGTGGAGGAGATCCTCCTGCCGGCCGCGCCCGGCGAGGCCGACATCGGCAGGTCTCGGCGACCGGCTGGCGGCGTTCGACCTCGTCGTGGTCGGGACGTTCTCCGCGCACCTCCAGCCCGCGCAGGCGGCCCTGGCCGCTCGGGTCCTGGCATCCGGCAAGCCCACCGTCACGGTCGCCCTGCGCACGCCGTGGGACCTGCTCGCCTACCCGTCCTCCCGAACCCACGTCTGCACCTACGGGATCCTGCCGCCGACCATGGAGGCGCTGGCGGCCGCGCTGCTGGGCGAGGTCGAATTCGCCGGCCGATTGCCGGTCGACATCGCCGGCCTGCATCCGCGGGGTCACGGACTCATGGCATGGGGCTGAGAGACGAGGTCCTGGAGCAACCGGCTGCCGCCCGGCGGCTGCTCGACTCTGCGCCGGCGGCGTTCGGCCCCATCGCCGCCGCGATGGCGTCGCGCCGGCCGCGGTTCGCGGTCATCGCCGCGCGCGGCACCTCCGACAACGCCGGCATCTACGCGCAGTACCTGCTGGCGATCCGAAACGGTTTGATCGTCGGCCTCGCGGCCCCCTCGACGATCACCCTCTACGGAGCGCGCCCGAACATGGCCGATGCGCTGGTCGTCGGCATCTCGCAGTCGGGCCGCTCACCGGACATCGTCGCGGTGGTCGAAGAGGCGCGGAGGCAGGGTGCGCTGACCGTCGCACTCACCAACGACGCGGATTCTCCCCTGGCCGAGACGGCCGACCACGTGGTCGACCTTCGCGCCGGACCGGAGCGGGCGACGGCCGCCACCAAGACCTACACGGCCGAGCTGCTCGCCGTGGCCCTGCTGTCGACGGCACTCGACCCGCCCACGTCGCGGGAGACGGCTGACCTGGGTGGCATCCCCTCCCTGATCTCGGCCGCGCTGACGGCAGAGCCCGCTGCGCGCGACATGGCGGCCGCGCATGCCGAACGCCAGCGTGCCGTCGTGCTCGGCCGCGGCTACAGCTACGCGAGCGCCCGCGAGTGGGCGCTCAAGCTGCAGGAGATGGCGCTTGTGGCTGCCATGCCGTACTCGGCGGCCGACTTCGAGCACGGGCCGCTGGCCCTGGCTGAACCCGATCTGCCGATACTCGCCGTGGCACCGAGCGGCGCCGAGCTGGAGGCCCAGGTGGCGCTATTGACCCGTCTGAAGGAGGACCACGGTGCTCGCCTCCTGGTGATCTCCGACGCGCCGGCAGCGCGTGAGATCGATGAGGGGCTGGCGTTGCCGAACGGCATCCCGCCCTGGCTGGCGCCGATCGTCGAGATCGTGCCTGCCCAGCTGTACGCCTATCACCTGACCGTCGCGCGCGGCCTCGACCCCGAGCATCCGCGCACGATCCGCAAGGTCACCGAGACGCGCTAGCAAGCGACGTCGCCGGAGCCGACCGACCGCGGAGGCCGACCGCGAAGGAACCTACTCGCGGGCGATGAGCCGCTGATACCAGCGCGCGCTGTCCTTCGGCGTACGGCGCTGGGTGTCGTAGTCGACGCGGACAATGCCGAAACGCCGGCTGTAGCCAAGGCTCCATTCATAGTTGTCGAGCAGGGACCAGACGTAGTAGCCGGTCAGGGGCACTCCTGCGCCAAGCGCCTCGGAAGCCGCGGCGACGTGGCGTGCCAGGTAGGCGAGCCGGGCCTCGTCGCGCACCCGGCCATCCTGGTCGACGGTGTCGGGGTAGGCGGCGCCATTCTCGGTGATGACGATCTCGGGCGGAGCGTAGGTCTGGTTGAGCTCGAGCAATGTGTCGCGCAGACCGTCGGGCGCGACGTGCCAGCCCATCTGCGTCTGCTCCGAACCCTGGACTGCGCCGATCTCCCAGTCGAATGCGCGGTCTGACCTGGCGCGGACCGAGTCGCGCCGGTAGTAGTTCAGACCCAGGTAATCGAGATCGCCGGCCGGCGGCTCGGCGAGGTCGATGCCTTCGAGGTGACCCGCCTGGCGGTGAGCTTCGAGTCCCAACGCCGGGTAACCACGGCCGAAGAGCGGATCGAGGAACCACGTGTCGCGGGCGGAGCTCCACTGGTCGGCAGCGACTCGATCCCGTTCCAAATCGGTCGCCGGCGCGACCTGGTTGACATCGATCGCCACGCCGATCTTCGCGTTTTCGACCTGAGCGCGGATCGCCTGCGCGGCGGCGGCGTGAGCGCGCAGTTCGTTGTCGGCCACCCGGATCGCCGTCGGCCAGTGACGCAGCCCCGGCGCGTGGATGCCGTCGGCATGGCCGAGGAAGGCAAAGACGGCCGGTTCGTTGAACGTCATCCAATCCTTGACTCGGTCGCCCAGGTTCGACGCGAGCAGGGAGGCGTAGTCGGTGAACCAGCCCACGACCTCCGGGTTGGCGAAGCCTCCGCGGTCCTGCAACGCCTGTGGCAGGTCCCAGTGGAACAAGTTGATCAGCGGCTGGACGCCTGCTCCGAGCAAGGCGTCGACGAGGCGATCGTAGAAGTCGAGGCCGCGCTGGTTGACGGCGCCGGTCCCGGTGGGCAGGATGCGCGGCCAGCTGATGCTGAAGCGATAGGCGCGCGCCCCGAGATCGGCCATCAGCCGGACGTCTTCCGGGTAGCGGTGGTAGTGGTCGCAGGCGACCTCGCCCGTGCTGCCGTCGGCGATGGCGCCCGGCTGGCCCGCAAAGATGTCCCAGATCGAGGCTCCTCGACCGTCTTCGGCCGCTGCTCCCTCGATCTGGTAGGCGGAGGCGGCGAAGCCCCAGGTGAAGTCGGCCGGGAAGGCCTGGGCGAGCCCGGCTGGGTCGGTGTCGAACGCGGGCGTTGTACTCACCCGTTGATGGTATGCGCGCGCTTTTCAGCGCGCGATGCGCGCGCGCAGCCGGTCGACCTGGTCGGCGAGCTCCGCCTCGCGCGCCCGGGCGCCCTCGACCACGGCGGCCGGCGCGCGGCTGATGAACGCGTCATTCGCGAGGCGTTCCTGGGCGGCGATCAGCCAGCCCTCTGCCTCGGCGAGCTCCCGCTCGAGGCGCTCGCGCTCCAGATCGGCGTCATGGTGGACCGATGCCACACGCACGGCCGCCTCCACGTCGCCGCCCGCGACGATGACCGTGAGGTCGCCCGGTGAGGCGGCCGCCTCGAGCGCCTCGGGTGTCAGCTCGCGCCGCAGGGGGCGGGCACGCGCGAGACGCTCGATCCCGTGGCGGAGGGCCTCAAAGGTAGCGCTCATCGACATCGGAACATAGACGAGTGTCTCGAGCCAGTCGCCGGCCACGATGCGGGCCGCGCTGCGCGCGTTTCGGATCTCGGTGATGAGATCGATGAGCGTTCCGACCTCTCGCTCGGCCGCCTCGTCGCGCTCCCCCACCCCGGGCCAGCGCGCGACGATCAGGAGACCCGGATCGCTGGCCCGATGCGGCACGGCGCCCCACAGCGCTTCGGTGACGAACGGCATCACCGGGTGGAGCAGGCGCAGGTACGTGTCGAGGACCTCCACGAGAGTCCACCAGGTCGCCTCGTGGACCTGCGGCGCCAGGCGGTCGTCGGCGAGGCGGACCTTGGCGAACTCGAGGCCCCAGTCGCAGTACTCATTCCAGATCGCCTCGTAGACGATGCGAGTCACCTCGCCGAACGCATAGCCGGCCATCGCCTCGTCCACGGCCGCTGTCGCCGCTGTGGCTCGCGAAAGGAGCCACCGCTCGGCGGGTCCGAGGTAGGTCGGGTCCGGCAGGCGGCGTTCGGCGTCGGCTGCGATCGTCGAGGGCCTGGCGCCCAGCACGAAACGTGTCGCGTTCCAGAGCTTGTTGGCGAAATTCCTCGCGTGCTCGAGCCGCGCCTCCCCGAACCGCTGGTCGTTGCCGGGCGTGGCCCCGTGGATGACGGCGAATCGAAGGGCGTCGGCACCGGTCTCGTCGATGACGCCGAGCGGGTCGACGACGTTGCCTTTCGTCTTCGACATCTTCTGGCCTTCCGGGTCGCGGATCAGCCCGGACAGGTAGACCGTGTGGAAAGGCTCCTGTTCGGTCAGCTCGAGGCCCAGCATCATCATCCGGGCGACCCAGAAGAAGATGATGTCGTAGCCGGTCTCCATGACCGACGTCGGGTAGTACGTCGCGAGATCGGGCGTTTCGTCGGGCCAGCCGAGGGTCGAGAAGGGCCACAGGCCCGAGCTGAACCAGGTATCGAAGATGTCGGGGTCCTGCTGGAGGGCCGATGCAGGCCGGCCGCACACCGCGCAGGCGTCCGGGCCGGCCTCCGCCGACGAGACCGTCACGTGCCCGTCCGGGCAGTACCAGGCCGGGATCCGGTGGCCCCACCACAGCTGGCGCGAGACGTTCCAGTCCCGGATGTTGGTGAGCCAGTGCTCCCAGGTCTTCTCGAACCGCTCGGGCAGGATCCGGGTCCGTCCCGAGCGCGTCGCTTCGAGGGCACGCGCGGCGAGTGGCCCCGTCCGCACGAACCACTGGGTCTTGAGCCGTGGCTCGACGACGTCGCCGCTGCGCTGGCATCGACCGATGACCATCTCGTGTGGCGTCTCGGACACGAGGTCCCCGCGCGCCGCAAGGTCGGCGACGATCGCGTCCCGGGCGGCGTAGCGATCCATGCCGTCGTATCGGGTGCCGGTGTTCGCGATCGTCGCGTCGTCGGCAAGGATGGTGGGTGCCGGCAGGCCGTGTCGAAGGCCGGTCTCATGGTCGTCGTGGTCGTGGGCCGGAGTGATCTTCACCGCTCCCGTCCCGAACCCGCGCTCGACGATCTCGTCGGCGATGACCGGCACGTCGCGCTCGACGAAGGGGATGCGAGCGAGGCGACCGACGAGGTACGTATAGCGCGGATCGTCGGGGTGGACGGCCACCGCTGTGTCGCCGAGGATCGTCTCGGGGCGAGTGGTGGCGACGGTGATCGTCGCCTCCGGATCAGGCTCGCCGGTCGCCTCGTCGATCAGGTGGTAGCGGACGGACCAAAGCCGGCCGGTCTCGGGCGTCGAGACGACCTCGAGGTCGCTGACGCTCGTCCGGCAACCCGGGCACCAGTTGACGAGCGCTTCGGTGCGGTAGGCGAGATCCGCCCGGTAAAGCCGCTCGAAGGCGACCCTCACGGAGTAGGCCGAGCGGTCGTCCATGGTGTACCGGAGACGGCTCCAGTCGAACGACCCGCCGACCCGGCGTTGCTGGCCCAGCATCACCTCGCGTGTCGTCGCGACGAAGGCCCGCATGCGATCGAGATAACGCTCACGTCCGAGGCTCTGGCGGCTCTCGCCTTCCTTCGCCAGGATGCCGTCGAGGACGAACTGCGCCGCGATCGAAGCGTGGTCGAGGCCGGGAAGGAAGAGCGTCGGGTGCCCGCGCATCCGGGCGTGGCGGATCATCAGGTCCTCGACCGCCGTGCGCTGGGCGTGCCCCAGGTGGAGCGAACCCGTGACGTTCGGGGGCGGCTGGATGATCGTGAACGGCGGCAGGCCCGGGTCGGCGGTCGAGCCGGCGCCGTCGGGCGCGAAAACATCGGCCGCGAGCCAGCGCTCGTAGATCGCGCCCTCGACCTCGTTCGGTCGGTAGGTCTTGTCCAATTCCGTCATCGTCGCTGCCATCGCCTCGTCTGGCCGGAAACCAAAACGCCCGCTCGTCCAGCGGACGAACGGGTCGTGGTACCACCTGCTGGTTCGGCGTCGGGACTCGCCATTCATCGTGGCGGGCGTGCTCCAAGCGCCCTCTCGACGCGCTATCGGGCGTCACCCGCCACGGCTCGCAAGCGACGTTCGCGCCAACGGTCCACGCGGCTCACACCATCCCGCGCTCGCTCCGGGCCGTCCCGGCGTTACTCCTCTCGGTCGTTGCCGTGAGGCGGCGAGTGTAGCACGGTGTCTGTGGCTGGCCTTCTCGCCTGAGGCTCGGGCTCAGTGCCGGCGCCACTCGAAGATCCGGGTCGCGCCGACATCGCACCACACGAGACCCGGCTCGCCCGGGATCGCCGCCCCGCGGGTCAAGACCTCGACCCATGCCCGGGACGAGCCGGGGAACCTTGATGCGAAGATCTCCGGGATAGCGCTGGATCAGTGCCCGGTTCCGGGCCGTCGCGCGAACGACCCAGACCGAGCCGACCGCGGCTCCGCCCCTCCCGCGGCTCCCGCGCCTCTCGCCCCGCCGGCGCCGTCGGTGCCAAGTCCCCAGCGGCCCGCGCTCATCGCTTCGAGCTCCGACCGCTTTCGATTGGTCGATCGCGCCCCGGCTCCGACGTCCCCGAACGTGTTCCAGCACTCGACGAGGATGATCCGCCGCCCCAGCCTCGTCGATAAGCCCGACATCGACCGAACGCCACGGTTCGTTCGAACGCGTCGGGAGCTCGAACGATCCGACGAAGCCGGCTGGTCGACCGAGCCGGAGCACCAGCTCCTGCATCCCCAGATGCCCGGCGTCGGCCGGCCCGTCCAGCATGTCGCGGCCGAACGTCACGAGCAGCGGCCGATCCATCGCGAGTCCGATGCGATGCAAGGCGTCGATGTCCAGGTTGGTCTCGCCCCGCTCGATCCTGCTTTCGACCATCCGGCCGATGCCTGCCCTGCGCGCGAGCTCGGTCCGAGACCAGCCCCGTCGCTCGCGCATCGCTCGGATCTCGCCACCGACGCGGATGCGTTGATCGCGGCTCCGCTGAGTGGCCTGGATCGAAAGTTCGGATCGCCTGACACCGGGCATGACCGCTACATGTTCATCGGCAGGGCTTCACGACGGCTTATCTCCACGATGTTGCCTGCCCGACCTCGCCGGGACCAGCCGTAGGGAGGCCAATGGTCACGTCATGTGCACCTTTGCCGTCATCGGCCCGGTGATGTTAGGGCGGTGCTGTCTTGGGATGCTCGAAGCCCTGGCAATACGGAGTGATCATTCGGTCAGCGGTCCGTGAGTGACTGTTCGGGGTCGCGGGACGCGAGCTGCTGGCCGGCTCGAGCTGCCGGAGCCCGACACACGCTCAGCCGCAGCTAGAGATCGTCGACGACTCGATCGCCGGATCGCGGGCTGCGAGCGCGAGCTGCGGGTAGCGGGCGCCGATCACCGTACGTGCCGCTGCTCGTCACGCTGCAGGGATCAGCTGGGTCTCGCGTACACGATCGCGTCCGAGATCGGCGACATCGGCCGCTTCGCAGTCCCAAGCGCTGGCGGGGTACACCGGGTTGTGCCGCGGGTGAACCAGTCGGGCGAGACCGATCGTCGCGGCGCGCTCACCAAGACCTACCATACTGCGCTGGGCGCTCATCGAAGCGGCCACAATGCGTCGCGCGACGAGCGCTTCACGCAGGTACGAACGCACCAAGCGCCGGCTCGGCAAGCAGCGTGGCGGCAAGATCGCTCGAAGAGCTCGCGCGCGAGCTCTCGACGGTGATCGGCACATTCACGCTAGGGTTAGCGAATGAATTGGGCCGCCGTCGCCTCCAGATCGAGGAGGATGAAGAGAGTGATGAGTCGCCAGGAACATGAGGCGAGCGGCACCCGTGGGACGTACTACGTCCGGGCGCTCGGGGCGGGCGCTCGGGGCGGGCGCTCGGGGGCGGGCGCTCGGGGCGGGCGCCTCGGGGCGGGCGCCTCGGGGCGGGCGCCTCGTGCGGGCGCCTCGGTGCGGCGCTGGCCCCGCGTTGGGCCGCTCCAGGCTCCCCGGTGCGGCGGCCAACCCCGCCCCACGGCCCCCCCGAGATACCCGCTACGCGCTGGCGCCGCGTTCGGCGAGCCACTCCTCGTAGTTGGTCTCGTCGACACCCTTGTCGACGTCGGTCTTGGTCAGCAGCAGCGGCAGCCGGCCTGAGCGGATCGTCTCCTCGGTGATGATGCACTTGCGGATGTCGGTCCGATCCGGGATGTCGTACATGACCTCGAGCAGCGACTCCTCGACGATCGAGCGAAGCGCGCGGGCGCCCGTCTTGCGGTCGATGGCGACCTCGGCGGCGGCCTGCAGCGCGCCCGGCGTGAAAGCCAGCTCCACCTTGTCGAGGGACAGGAACTTCTCGAACTGCTTCGTGACGGCATTCTTGGGCTCGGTCAGGACGCGGACAAGGTCCTCGGCGGTCAGCGCCGACAGCGTGACGATGACCGGCAACCGGCCGATGAACTCCGGGATGAGCCCGAACTTCAGCAGGTCCTCGGGCATCAGCCGCTCCAGGATCTTGCCGCGCGCGACCGCGCTCATCGCCGATTCGGACCCGAACCCGATCGACCGCCGCCCCACCCGCTCCTCGACGATCCGCTCGAGCCCGTCGAACGCCCCGCCACAGATGAACAGCACGTTCGTGGTGTCGATCTGGATGAAGTCCTGGTGGGGGTGCTTCCGGCCGCCCTGCGGCGGGACGTTCGCGACCGTTCCCTCGAGGATCTTCAGCAAAGCCTGCTGGACGCCTTCGCCCGACACGTCCCGCGTGATCGACGGGTTGTCGGCCTTGCGCGAGATCTTGTCGATCTCGTCGATGTAGATGATCCCGCGCTGGGCGCGGGCGACATCGAAGTCGGCGGCCTGGATCAGGCGCAGCAGGATGTTCTCGACGTCCTCTCCGACGTAGCCGGCCTCGGTCAGCGACGTGGCATCGGCGATGCAGAACGGAACGTCCAGGACCCGTGCCAAGGTCTGAGCCAGCAGAGTCTTGCCCGAGCCGGTCGGACCCACCAGCAGGACGTTCGACTTCTGGAGCTCGACCTCGTCGACCTGGTGGCCCGCATTCACCCGCTTGTAGTGGTTGTAGACGGCCACAGAGAGGACCTTCTTGGCCCGCTCCTGGCTGATGACGTACTGGTCGAGCGCGTCCTTGATCTGGTGTGGATTGGGCAGCTTCGAGGAGGCGGTCTTGGGCCGCGGCGTCTCGAGGAGCTCCTCCTCGATGATCTCCTGGCACAGGTTGATGCACTCGTCGCAGATGTAGACGCCCTGGCCCGCGATGAGCTTGCGGACCTGCTCCTGGCTCTTGCCGCAGAAAGAGCACCGATACGGGACCTTCGGTCCCTTCGCGTTGCCGCTGGTGGTCGTCACGTGCCCGTCCTGGTCCTTACTGATCCCTGGTCTTCTTCGACGTCTCGGCCGCCGGACCCTCGCCGGCCTCTTCGGCCGCCTGGGAGCCTTCGCCCCCGACCATCCCGGCGTCGTGCGCCTTCGCGATCAGAGAGCTGCTCTCGACGGCGTACACCGCGTCGATGATGCCATAGTCCTTCGCATCGTCGGGAGCCATGAAATAGTCCCGGTCCGTGTCGTGCACGATCTTGTCGAGTGGCTGGCCAGTGTGGCGGGCCAGGATCTCGTGGTTGCGCTGGACCAGGAACTCCCATTCCTTCATCTGGATGATCGCGTCGGGTGCATTGCCGCGGAACCCGCCCGAGCCCTGGTGGATCATGATCCGGCTGTTCGGGAGGCCATACCGCTTGCCCTTCGCGCCGGCCGCCAGCAGCACGGCCGCCATCGAGGCCGCCATGCCGATGCAGATCGTGCTGACCGGCGCCCGCAGGTACTGCATGGTGTCGTAGATGGCCAGGCCGGACGTCACCTGGCCACCGGGCGAGTTGATGTAGAGGCTGATGTCCTTCTCCGGGTCCTCCAATTCGAGGAACAGGAGCTGCGCGATGACCAGGTTCGCGAGGTGGTCTTCGATGACGTCGCCGAGGAAGATGATCCGCTCGCGCAACAGCCGGGAGTAGATGTCATACGCGCGCTCCCCCCGGCTGGAGGACTCGATGACCATCGGCACAAGCATCTTGGGTCTCCCAGGTTCAGCGGTGGTGAGTGACGGCGGTACGGGGCGACCCATCACCCGGCGGGTGCGGTTGCGTCGGCGAGAACGGAGCCTGGATCGGTGGCATCGAGCGCGGCGTTCGCCACGGCCTCTTCGCTCGTCGCGGCCGCCGTCGGCGCGTCCTCGATGTGCGGGAGGGCCGGATGCTCCGGGTGCGCGTCGAGCCAGCCGTCGATCAGCCCTTCGACGACGCGTGTGCGGCGGAGCGTGCTCCGGATGTAGGAACGGCCGCGCTCCGAGTCGAAGTAGGCGAGAAGCCTGGCGTCGTCCGCGTAGCGCTCGCGGCCCCGGGCGACCTCGGCCTCGACCTCGGCGTCGGGGATGGTGACACCCTCGACGTCGGCGACCTTCGAGAGCACCAGGAGCGTCCGGACCCGCTTCTCGGCGCCGGGCCGGAAATCGGCGTGCATGTCCGCCTCTGTCTTCTCGAGGGCCTTGAGGTACGCCTCCTCGGTGATGCCCTGGCGCGCGAGGGAGCCGCGGAACTCGTCGTGCATGACCTCAACCTCCTGGTCCACCAGGATGGCCGGCAGCTCGACGGTGGCGTTGGCGACCGCGTATTCGATGATCCGATCGGCGAAATCGTGGCGCGCCCGGTCGAGCGCGTTCCGCTCCAGCCGGGAGCGGACGTCGGCTCGAAGGGCATCGATGTCGGCGAAGTCGCCGAGGGTTCCCACGAAATCGGCATCGAGGTCGGGCAGCACCTTCTCGCGGAGCTCCTTGAGTTCGACCTCGAAATGGGCCTGCTTGCCGGCCAGGTCGGCGTCGGGATAGTCGTCCGGGAACGTGATGTCGAAGGCGGTCAATTCGCCCACCCCGAGGGCGAGGAGATTCGCCTCGAAGCCAGGGATCAGGCGCTCCTGACCGAGGATCAGCGGCATCCGCTCGGATGTGCCGCCCGCGAACGGCTCGCCGTCTCGCGTGCCGGTGAACGAGATCACCGCGTAGTCGCCGTCCCTGGCCCCGCGATCCTCGACGGCCGCGAGGGTCGCGTTCTGGTCGCGCAGCTCATCGAGCACCTTGTCCACGCGGGCGTCGTCGATCTGATCGATCTCCGGGCGGAAGTTGAAGTTGCGGTAGTCGCCGAGTGCGACCTCGGGGCGCACCTGGACGGTGACCTTGAAGATCAGCGGCTCGCCTTCCTCGACCTTGACGATGTCGACGTCGGGATTGGTCAGGGGAAGGATGTCCTCCTCGATGAGCGCCTCGCGATAGGCGTCCTGGACGAGGTGCTCGACCGCGTCGTCGAGGACGGCGCCGGGTGCGAGCTGCCGTTCGAGAAAGGCACGCGGTGCCTTCCCCGGCCGGAATCCGGGGACCCGCGTGCGGCGCGAGAGGTGGCGAACCGCTTCGTCGATCGCACGGCCGAGCCGCTCGGCGGGGACCTCGATCTGGAGGTCGATGGTGGAATTCGGGCCGGGGGTCCTCGTGATCTGCATGTCCGGGAAGTATACGGGCGGCGGCCCGGAGGAGGGCCCGGGACGCCGCGCCGCCGCGGGGCGCGGGGCGTGGGGCATGGGCCGCGCGGGACGAGCGGCCGGCCACGCGCGGGGCCGCGGGCGCGCGACGCGCGGGATACGCGGTCGGGACACGCGAGGTCCGGAGGCGCGCGGGGGAGCCCGGGCGCGGGTGCGGCGCTACGGGGCCCGGGGGACGCGCGGGGCCACGAGGCGCGGGCCCGGGCGCGCGCGGGCACGCGGTATGAGGGCGTCCGCTCCGCCGGGGCCTGCGCCCGGATTCGTCACCTTGTAGGCGAGAGAGGGATCGAACCTCCACGCCGCTTGCGCGGCACCGGCTCCTAAGGCCGGCGCGTCTGCCATTCCGCCACTCGCCCATGGTTTCGCGCTTGCGAAGCGCGTATGCCTCGGTGGAGAGCTTGCGCATAGGGCATGAGACGCGCATGACTCTGGCAGTTCGTTTCTACGCTTCTTGAGGCCGATTCGATGCCGCGAGCCACCACCAAGGCGCCCAGTCTAGCCGACGGCCCGACGCTCGCCAGTACGCGCGACTACTGGACGCTCCACCTCCGCAGCGAGGGCAAGAGCGAGCGCACGATCTCGACCTACCTCCGCGCGCTCGATCGTCTCGACGCCTTCCTCGCCGAGCGCGGCATGCCCCGGACGCTCGAGGGCATCCGGCGCGAGCACCTCGAGGCCTTCTTCGTCGGGCTCGGCGAGATCGGCAATGCGCCGGCCACGATCAGCATCCTGTTCCGGGCCCTGCGCCCATTCTGGCGCTGGCTGGTCGAGGAGGACGAGATCGAGCGCAGTCCGATGGAGCGGATGCGCGCGCCGTCGGTCCCCCTCGATCATCCACCCGTCCTGTCCGACGATCAGGCCGCGCTGCTGTTGGCTGCCTGTCGCGGCACGGATCTCATCGCCCGGCGCGACCTGGCGATGCTCTCGCTGCTGCTCGACACCGGCATTCGCCGCGGCGAGCTCGCCGCCCTCCGGCTCGGCGATCTCAACCTCGGCGAGCACCTGGCGTTCATCGAGGCGTTCGACGTCGAAGAGCCGCCGCGGCCGGGCGGTCGTCTACGGGGACAGCACGGCCAAGGCGCTGATGCGCTGCCTCCGCCATCCGAAGGCACCCCGGACCGACGACGAGCCGCTGTGGGTCGCGCGGACTGGTCGGCCGCTCACCGGCAACGAGATCTTCCACACGATCGGCCGTCGGGCGCGCCAGGCCGGGCCGCTCGTCCATCCCCACCAGCTCCGCCACACCTGGGCGTCGCGCATGCTCGCGGCCGGCCACAGCGAGGGCGACGTCATGCGATTGGGCGGCTGGACCGACGGCTCGATGCTGTCGCGCTACGGCGCGGCCGCGGCTGCTGATCGTGCGCGGGCGGCGTATCGGAACCCGATCGACCGGCTCGCCCGCCAGCGCTGATCGGCCGGCGCACCGACGTCTTGTCCTCGGAGGGTGGGGTGCGTGCCTCGCGGGACGGTCAGCTCAATCGTGTGTAGCGGCTCCTCCGATACTCAATGCTCCTCCAGCCGTCGTCCGCCGACGCCCGCCTCCTCCGCGACGAGATGGCACCCCCTCGCGAGATTGGTACCGCACTCCCGAATTCCCAGCGACACGTCTCATGCGCCTCAGCCGCAGATAGAGGGCTCCCGATCAGGCGGCGTGCTCTGGATCGCCGAGGAATTCACCGGCGAAGCTGGCCGCCTCGGCGGGCGTGAGGCGGATCCGTCCGAAGAAGAGGGCCAAGCGCCGGATGAGCGCGATCCACGCCGGATACGACAGGCCCGCGACCCGGCGCTCCCGACGGAGGTAGGCGCGATCCACGGTCGTGATCGTGCGGAGGTCGACTCCCCACTCGGTACCCTCGTCGCCAGGGTCCTGCCAGGACGGGACCCAGACGGTGTGAACCACGTTCCCGGAGCGGACGAGCTTGCGACCGCCGAGCTGAGCCGCCGGCTCGAGGCGGGCAACGGTCCGCCACCGCGTGACCGCGCCCTTCTCGCCCTCGAAGAAGTTGCACGGATGGGGCAGCACCATCGCGTAGCCACCGGCAATCGCCACCGATGACCGGATCTCGGACTCACGCGGGACCCGTTCCACCTCGTCGGGAAGCGACTCGTCCGCGAAGAGCGCGGCCGCGACGTCCGGATGTCCGACCAGGACGGTCGGCACCGCGCGGAAGATGTCGCCTTGGAAGGTCGGACGCTCTACCTCAGGCGGTCGGGAAAAGAAGTAGCGATCGCGTTCGGGGTACCAGTCGCCGGGCACCGGGCGTCAGCGGAACGCCGGCGCGTGGGCGGCCTCGGCGAGCGACGCAGCTTCATCGGCGTCCCAGCTCGAGCGGTACATGCGGCGGACGTCGTCGCGGTCCTCGGGTACCGCCGCCTGCTCGAGATCGGGCCGCTCCGGTGGCTCAAGTCCGCTCTCGCGGAGCGCTCGAAGCCGGGCGTTCACATGGGGCAGATCGGCGAGGAAGTAGCGGCGGAGCGCCTCGGTCCGCGAGCCGACCCCGACGAGCTCTTGGAACTCGTCCAGGGCCGCTCGCTCCTCGGGTTCCAAGGAGAATCCCGTGGTCGCCGCCGATCGACTCATCCTCGTCACCTCCAGCGCTGTTGCCTACCGTATGCAGAACCATGCGCCAACGGCGACCCGCCGTCAAGAACCGTTCTGTGCCGGAACCCTCGCCGTGTTGCTCGTCCTGTCGCTCGGGGACCAGTTCGCTCCCCGGCTGCGGCCGATGCTCGGCCAAGAGATCGCGTTGTGATGTCGCGCCTGCCCAGCGTGCGTTGGTGACGGGATGCCGGCCGTAAGGTGGCAGGGTTACAAGGTCGGATCGGCGTTTGATCCCCTACCGGCGGCTCTGCCAGCCACCGCCGTGCGTCCGCACTCGCCGCGCTCGGAGCACCAGGGCGGTCGCTATGCCGACGACCAGGAGAGCCAGCGCAGAAGCGATCGCGAGCGTGACGGGGTCGGTTCCAGTCGATGGCGCGTCGGTTGGGGCCGGGGTCGGCGTGGAGGAAGCCTGAGACGGGGACAGAGTCTCGGTCGGGACGCTCGTCGGAGAGGATCCTGCCGATGCGCCTGTGGGTGTCAGCGTTGGATAGGGACTCCTTCCGGTGGCGACCACCGCGAAGTCACCGAAGTCCGTCACAACGGCGAGGAAGGCGCCGAACCCGGCCGGTGACGTCTCGAGCGACCGCCAGGCCGAGCCGTCGAAGCGCTCGATCGTCGCATCCGCCAGGGTCGGGTCGGCGGAGCGCATGACCACGGTCACCCCTGCCGAGGCCGGGGCCGTGGCGGGGGTGCCCGACTGATCGTTCAGATCGATGCTGTAGACGTTGCCGTCGACGTAGCCGTCGAGCGGCGGGGCTTCGAGGGGGATCGGCTGGATCGAGACCGCGATCGACGTCGCGCCCCTGGACAACCGGAGCGATCCGGGCGCGGCGAACACCTGGGCCTGCGGCGAGAGCTCGGGAGTCGCGAGCGCGATGAGAGGGCTCTTGCCGGCCTCCAGCGCCACGGTCGCCGAGGCGCCCTCCGCACCGCCGGGATGCCCTGGCGGTGGCGACAGCCACCGGTACGGCTCGATCGGGACGATGCCGTCGTAGAGGGGCGGTCCACCGAGGGGCGTCGCGAGCTGGGCGAGCACCACGACCAACAGCCCCGCGGCCAGGGAGGCAAGGCCGAGGCGACGAGGACTCACAGCCAGTACGTCGCAAGGTCGGCGATCGAGTGTGCGAGCGCGGGCGCCGCGATCCCACCGGTGAACAGGCGCACGCCGGCAAGCCACAGCCCCACGCCGAAGTCGAGCGGGACGACATGCCAGCCGTAGAGCGGGACGTGCATGAGGGCGAACGCCGCGCTCGTCAGGAGGACCGCGGCAAGCAGCCCGCGCGGCTCGGCGATGGCGTCGAACAGGCGGCCACGCAAGACGGCTTCCTCGGCCGTCGCGACGAGGACCGTCGCCACAGCCCAGGGAGCCAGGGGGAACGCGGCGGCTGCGGGCCTGACCGAGCTCGCGCCGGCCATGAGCGCGACCCCGATAAGGACGGCCCCGCCGGCGAGGCCGACCGGGATCGACGATGGGCGCGGGAGCTCGATGTGCCGGCCGGCCGCGAGTGCGATGAGGAGCAGGGTCGACCCGAAGGTCAGCCCCACGATGATCGGGTCGGCGAGCGACGATCCGGTCGCGGCCCATCGCGCGAGCACGACCACCGCCAGACCGAGACCGACGAGGACCGGCCGCAGGGACGACTGGTGCCTGACGGGAAGCGCGGTGATCGCGGTCATCGCGATAGCGGGACGAAGCCGATCGACCCCGTCGCGTAGGTCGGCGGCCAGACGAACTCGTATGAACGGACGGCCTGCCACTGCCAGATGACCGCCGCGGCCCGCGTGTTCTGCCCGAGGGTGGCCGGGTCCGCCGAGAAGCGCAGGCCCGCGCCGTTCGGCAGCGACCCACTCGGAAGGTCGATCGCGCGAGCCGCTGTGGCGATGTGCGCGGCGTCGAGCCGACCATCCGCGACCGTCGGTAGGACGTCGTGGAACAGGGCCCATGCCGCCGAGAACCCGGCGAGCGCCTCCTCGGTCGCCTCGGCCGAGGACGGTTCCGCGGGACCGCTGATCGTGTACGCGGTGGCGCCCTGGGACCCTGAGCCGCCACCATCCCCAGTGCCGGCCTCGTACCCTGAGCTCGCATCGTCGCCGGAGCCCGAGCCCGGGGCATCGCTCGCGTTTGCAGGCCGGCTCGCCGCCGGTGAGGGCTCCGTCGCCTGCCCGGCAGCCGCGAACCGCTCGTACACCGCCCGCGCCCCCGGATCGAGAGCGCCCGGGTCGAACCCGCCGGTCGGCCGGTCGGACGCAAAGATGCCGATCGCATCGGACCCGAGGTCGCCGGCGAAGTCGGGGTCGCACTCGGCCATAGTCGAGCCGATCAATGCGCCGACACGGAAATCGGCGGCAAGCATCGCCCGGCGGAAGGCGACGCCGTCGGGGATGTGCGAGGCGAGGATGACCACGTCCGGGCGGGCGGCCTCAAGCGCCGCCATCAGGCGGGGCCAATCGGGTGCCGCGAGGCTGTACGTCTCGCGCGCGACGATCGGCATGCCTCGAGCCTGAGCCGTCCGTTCCGCGGCGTCGGCGACCGACGTGGCGTAGTCGTCCGTGGCGGCGACGATCGCCGTGCGCAGGGTCGATGGCGTCCGCCCGAGGCGCGAGGCCAGCTCGCTCGAGGCGAACTCGGCGGAGTTCGAGCCGAGGTTCGACCCGCTCGCCCCGACCCGGAAGACCATCGGCAGGCCGCGGCCGGTGAGCCGGTCGGCCACCGCGCCCGCCTCCCAGTAGACGAGCCCTGCGGCGTCCGCGGCCTGGCTCGCCGGGATCGACAGGTCCGACGAATAGGCGCCGACGACGACCGAGGCCCCGGCATCGCGCAGGGCCGCCATCACTGCCGGCGCATCGGCGCGGCTCTCGAGATCGCGAACGTCGAGCTCGATCCGGCGACCACCCATGCCGCCGTCCTGGTTCACGAGATCGGCCGCGATCCTCACGCCGTCGAGTTCGTGGCGTGCGAGCAGACCGGCGGCTCCCTGGAGCGGGAAGACCGCTCCGATCCGGATCGCGGCGTCCGCGCTCGGTGATGCCACCCTCGGCGGATGCGCCGCGCAACCGGCGACGATGGCGACGGCAAGGGCGCCCACGAGCGGCGCCGAGGCGAGGCGACGACATAGGATCGACATCGGCTTCCTCACTGGAGCAGGGATCTGGGGGCGGAGCACGATCTCAGTCCCGACGGCGCCGCCGCTTGCGCGGCACGCGCGTGCGGCGGGTCGGTGGCGAAGCTGCGACGGCCCCCCGTCTCGGGCGGAGCAGCACGAGGAGGACGATGACCGAGCCGGCCGCGACCACCGTCCCGATCGCGACCCAGCGGAGGTCAAGGCCGTTCCCCTCCGGCGGAAGGCTGCCGCGGAGCGCGAAGTCCCCGAGGACGTCCACGTTCGTCTGGTACGTGTTCGGCTGCGCGGCTGACTGCGTCGACTGCGGCTGCCACGCGGCATCGACCAGATCGACGATCGTGACGTCGCTCGCCTGCGCGGGTGCGCGCAGGACCATCGTGGGCCCCGAACCCTTCGCGATCGGGACGGCCGTTCCCGCGTCGTTCGTCACGGCGAAGCGATAGGCGTTGCCGACGATCCCCTCCGACGTCGCCGGGGCGACCGGGATGATCGAGACCCGTAGCTCGGTCGTTCCAGCGGGGATCGCGAAGGCGCCCGGGGGCGCGATCAGCTGAGCCTGTGGCGGGCTCTCCGAGGTACCCGCGCCGAAGGCGGGGCTCGTCCCGTTCTCGATCGGGAAGGTCATCCTGTACGACGTCGGCGAACCGGCCTGCGCCGGTCCGGGCGCGAGGTAGCGGTATGGCTCGGCGATCACGACCCCGTCGTACAGCGGCGGCGCATCCAGCGGACCCAGCATCTGTGCCACCGCGATGGTCGCGAGGCCCGCCCCGAGCGAGATGAGCGCGAGACGTCTGGAGGTCATTCACTTGACCACGACGAACACTTCGGGCGACCAGACCCGAGGATTGAAGGGAGCGTGGTCGGCGGCCACGAACTCCGCCTTCAGAACGTAGGTCCCCTGGTGGACCGGGAGGTCCTGCTCGAGCCCGTAGTTCATCGAAACGAGGTTGTTGTCGACGTAGAGGTGGATGTGCCCCTCGTCCGGGCGGATGTTCGTCGTGGTCGCGCTCACGATGGTGGCGCCCGTCAGCTCGAGCACGACGTGGATGCTGGGGCCACTCACCGTCGCGCCCGACACGGGCTGGACGATCGACACGGCGGCCGGCGATGACGGCCGCGGTCCGGCGACGCTCGGCGCGGCGCTGGGGTTCGCACTCGGAGTCAGGTTCGCCCCGGCTGCACAACCGGCCAGCGCGAGCGATGCGACGAGTAGGAGGAGTAGGCGGAGGGATCGAGGGATTAGTCGGTTCACGGTCGTACCTGCATCATCAGATGGGCGTGAAGCTGGTTGCCGGCGGGGTCCGGGCCGACAAGGTCGACGGCGAGCTCGGCGGCAGCCTCATCGATCGAGGCGATGAAGTGGCCCGGCTCCAGCTGCCGGCCGGGGAGGATGGTTCCCCCGCCATCGTGCGGGGTGACGAGGAACGTGGCCGTTGCGACGGGAAGCTCGGCACCCGCCGCGTCGAAGAATGTCGCATGGAGGTCGTTCTTGCCCGCGGTGCCCGGATCGAGGTACAGCTGGACGCTCGTGCCGCCGTCGAGGTGGACGGTCTCGATGGTCGGCGCGCCGGGCGTCTCGACCGTGTCGACGGGCTGCGCCGGGATGACCGTCGCGAGCGCGAGGGGCACCTCGACCGCGCCGGCCGGGCCGGACACCGTCGCGGTCACCTTCCAGATCCCGTCGATCGACAGGTTCGCTCCCGAGGCGGCGAACGTCCCCGGCCCGGTCGCGGCGAGCGCCAGCGTGGACGTCCCCACGCCCGAGCGCGAGGCGAGATCGAAGCGGAGCGCCACGGACGTGGCCGGCGCAGGCGAGCCGGTATCGTAGTCGGTGACCGATGCGCTGAACTGGTTCTGGCCGGGCGTTCCTGGCGTTACGACGAGACGGAGCCGGACACTGGTGCCGAAGTCCTTGCCGCTCGCGACGAGGCTCGTCGGCTGGGCGGGAGCCGGTGCAGCACCTGCCGACGAAGGCGGCGCGACGTTGACGAGGAGGGCGGCCACCGCGAGGACGACGGTCCCGACGGCGACCTCGGTGGAGCCGACCCGGCGCAGCCCGCGGAGCGAACGGATCGCCGCCGGGACGTTCCGGAAACGGTTCGTCGCTCCGAGTGCGGCGAGGACCACGAGCAGGACGGTCTTGATGATCACGAGCCGCCCGAAATCGCTCGTGACGAGGGCATCGAGGGTCTGGACCTCGCTGATGGCCCGCAGGACGCCGGTCGCAGCCACGAGCACGATCGCCACGCCGGCCCAGCGTGAGAATCGACGCACCGCGAGCGCCTTGGCTTCGTTCGGAACCCCCCGCACGGCGAGCAGGAGCGCCGCCAGCCCGCCGATCCAGAACCCTGCGCCGACGGCATGGAGCCACTGGACGCCGACGTCGAGCGTGGGGAACGAGCCCGCGGCGGCATGGCCGGCGAGGACATCGACGAGGATCGCTCCGGCCGTGGCGGCCGCCGCGAGACCGAAGAGCGAGCGCTGGATCGTCCCTCGGCGCGTGAGGACGACGGCGACCGCGATACCGGTCGCGATCAGCGACACGATCCGCACGACGGCGCCCATGCCGATCGAGCTTCCGAGCAGGGTCGGCACGTCGGCGCCCGCGTCGGACCACTGCACGGCGATCACGCCGACGGTGCCGATCGCCGCGGCGAGCCAGCCGGCGGCCGCCATCCGGACGACCGCACGAGGAGGCCGCGACTCGATCGCGAACCCGACGAAGGTCGCGCCGAGGAGGACGACGAGCCCGAGGTATAGGAGCCAGCGGGCGGCGACCGCCGGCACGGACGCGCTCGGACTCGTCGGCGTGGTGGTCGCGCCGGTCGGCACCGTCGGTGCCTCGCCGACCCCGAACGCGAACGAGCCGGCGGCGACGTGCCCGTCCACCGAGGACACGGTCCGCCATGCGACCGTGTACGTGCCGTTCGTGAGCAACCCGAGCGGGACGCGGAGTTGGAGCGGCTGACCAGGTACCGGTTCGACCGGGCCGGAGGTGTGATCCCCACCTCCCACGTCGAGCACCTTGACCGACGATAGACGCGGATCGGGCGCCTCACCGAACGTCAGGGTCACGGCGGTGGGGGCTGACCCGAGCGTCGCGCCCGCGGCCGGGTCGGACGACTGGAGCAACGCGTGGGCGTCCACGTCCCGGGGGGACCCGAGGATCCCCCCGAGCACGAGGAGGGCGACGGCGGCCAACCGCCCGGCCGGCCTCACGCTGGTCAGGCTTGGGATCGTCGGTTCGAGCGGACAGCCACGGCCAGCGCGACCACCGCCACGATGAGACCGGCTGCGCCGACCGCGGTGGCGATGAGCAGCGAGCGATCTGCGGCAGCCTTCGCGTCGTCCGCGGCGACCTTCGCGTCGGCGGCGCTCGCCTGCGCGGCCGCGACAGACTCCTGGGTCGGGCCGGTCGGTGCAGTCGGTGCGCTCGGTGCCGGTGTGCTCGCGACCCGGGCGTCGAGCCGGTCGAGCCTGGTCACGATCTCGGGGATCGTCGGCAGTTTCGTCGGGAATTCGATGTCGGACGTCCCTTTGACGGTGTCGAAGGTCTCCGCGCCGGACGTGACGGTGAAATCGACTGCCGTGCCGTGGATGGCGCCGGTGATGTGGAACGTGTAATCGCCGGGCGCCGTGGGCAGGATCGCGGCGTCGTACTCACCGAGGTTGCCCTCCATCTCTTCCGGATCGAAGCCGGGCGCGAATGTGAGCTCGCCGGTCTGCTGGCCGCCGGTCGATACGACCGCCTTGAGGTCGTCCTCCTTGAGGTCGGTGACCGGCTTGTCGTCCTGGTCATGGATGATGACCTGGACTCCGTTGGCCTCGCCGACATACGTCGGCTCATGCTGCCAGCCGATCTCGATCGTGTAGGGCCCGGCATGCTCGACGACATGGGCCGCGACCGGTCCGGCGACGGCGATGGCGAGCAGGCCGGCCGCCGCCAACGACGGCAACAAACGCGTACGCAAACGGGACATCTGTTCCTCTTTCTGATCGGTCCGTGGGACGCGCGGCGCATGACCGGGCGGGCCGCGGGAGCTGTCAACCGCGCCAACCTCGAATCCGATCGCACTCGCCACCGGGCGAGCGATCGAATGAGCAGGCGGCTTACGCGGAGATCAGCGGAGGCGGAGCACGGGGCGCGAGGCCAGCCCCAAGCAGGGTTCCTGGCCGGCGATCGACCTCGAAGATCGTTCGGGGGCGAGCTTTCGACGGGCGCAAATGGCGAGCTCCGGTGGCCCGGAGGCGAGCGGCGAGGACGGCGAAGCGCCAGCCGAAGAGCGCGCCTACCAGCGCGACCGCGGATGCGACGCAAACGATGATCGGGATCGCGTTCGGATACTCGGGCGACAGCAGGACGCCAAGCCCGGGAAGGGGTTCGCCGATCCCCAGGTGCTCGACGTTTTCCTGGGCGACGAACAGGATGATGGTCGCCATCGCGATCCCGACGGCAAGGCGCAGCCAACGTCGGCCGAACGACGCGCGCGACGGCGGGTCGGCAGCCCGGTCACCAGCGAGGCGGGCGAGCAACGACAGCCGCCGCAGCTGCCACAGACCGGCGACCAGGCAGACCAGCCCGGCGACCAGAACGGTGACCACCGCCGACGTCCAGCCGTGATCGTGGCCAGTGTGCGCGAGCGCCTCGCCGTAGGCGGCTCCGTAGGCCGCGAGGAACACGAGATCGTGCGCGACGACGAGCGCGACGAGGATCATCGTCACCGTCGCAATGCGTGTTCGAGTCCGGGACGCCATCGGGCCCAACTCTAGCGCGAGACGACGCCGCGCGGTCTCACCACGCCTCGGACGGATGCGATCCTCGGGGGGCCCGCGGGTCGAAAGTCCGGTCCAGGTGTCCTGCCGCCTCCAGCGTCCGTGGTCAGAGGCTCCCAGGACGAGTTCGACGACCAGATAGAGACTGAGTATCATTCTCATCGTGACTGACAGGACTGACAGGACTGACAGGATTGACACGCAAGCTTGGACCGACGCCCTCGACCGGGCGGGTCGTTTCGTGACCGCACCGCGCCGCGCTGTCGCCGAGATGCTCGCCGATCGCGAGGAGCACTTCACCGCGCTCGAGCTGGTCGGCGAGGCGAAGCGGCGCCGACTGGAGGTGGGACGGGCGACGGTGTTCCGCGCCCTCGAGATCTTCGAGGAGCTCGGCCTCGTCGAGAGGATCGATCTCCCAAACGGCACCCACGCCTACGTCGTCTGTCAGCCCAGTCATCACCACCACGTGGTGTGCACCAACTGCGGGCGGACCGCGGAGGTCGGTGACCTGGGGCTCGACGCCATCGCGGAAGAGGTGCGATCACAGACAGGCTTCGTGCTCGACTCGCACCGCATCGAACTGTACGGGCTCTGCGCGGACTGCCGCGAGCGGGCGGCGATGCACCCTTCGCGAGCCGCCCGCCCCCGCGGGCACTCCTAGCCAAGGCCCGTCCATCCAGCCAGAGGAGCGTCCCGTGTGGCACAAAATGAGACTCAATCTGCGACTCGGTCTCCGTCGACTGACTCTGGTTCCCGTCGCGGTCCTCCTCATGGCGGTGACGAGGATCGCAATCGTCACAAACGACCGGCGGCGGCCGCGGCTCCGTCCGAGAGTGGCGGGATGTCGAGGCCGAGATGGTGCCGAAGCGCGGCCCGGACACCTGCGCGGATCCGCGGATCGGTGAGGTACGCGACGCCGTCACCCGGCAGGGTCCCGGCGACCCGGATGCGACGGACCGAGACGGTCCGGGGTTGGGCGCACAGGATCAACTCGTCCTTCGTCTCGCCGCCCTCACCTGCCTGCCGGGATCGCCACCTCATTCGGCGAAGATCGATCCGCTCAGTCGGGCGCCCGGGCCGGTCGGTCGCGTCGTGTCCCACTGGCCCGCTCCGTATCGGCGACGACGCGACTTTCATGCCATGCGTCCATGTGGTGACCGTTGGGCGCGGTTACCGGGCCTCGTTCGACCCTATCCGAGCCAGCCTGAGCGTGGCGTGAGCGTGGATCGGGGTTGATCCGCGCTTGGCGGCCCGTCGGCGCGGCCCAACGCTCACCGCGCAGTCATTGGCCGAAATCGGTCTGCTCAGTCGGGCGCCCTGGCCGGGTCTGCCAGGGGCTCCCCGGGGACATCGGCCGGCGAGCCTGCCTGCCCGGCCTCTCGGCGCGCGATTCGCGCCTGCACCTGTGCCAGGCGGGCCTGAAAACCTTCCTCATCCGTGCTGAACACCGCCTCTGCCGCAGCCCGGGACGCACGGATGAGAAGGGGTTGCAGGACAGCGACGAACAGGAGGGTGCGCAGTCGCGTCCGATCCCTTTTGGTCTTCTTCGTGTATGCCGCGAAGTCACGTTCGAGTGTCCCGCGGACCTTGTCGCCGTCGGTGCCGAGCGAGCGCAGCGTCTTCTCGATCTCGTCCGGCAGCATGGACTTCGGAAGCTCCGCTTCCGGTCCACGCACGGCCCGCTTGACACGGCGGAATACGCGCCGAGGTCCACCCACCACGACGAAGGCCGTGCCGCCTGCGACCGCGGCCGTCCTCGCCGGGTGCTTGCGGACCTTGGCCGGGATGTCCACGGCGGCGCGGGCCGAAGCCTCGAGGGTCTCCAGCTCATCGCCGAGCGCGGACCGGGCCGCTAGGACCCGGTCCCGGGCGGCATCCGTCTCTGTAGCCACTCGAGAGTCTCCTTGCCTGTATCGATGGTGACATCCGGGTAGAAGCGCGACTTCAGGGCCTCCATGTCGATGCCTGTCCGCGCTGTGCCGATGGCCAGGACGGCGAGGAAGGTCGCGAAGCCGAGGGTGATCCCGATGGCAGTACCGACCTGTCTGCTGTATGTCACGGCGGTCAGTGCGCCGATCACGACACCGCCGACGATCGAGCCGGCGAGGGCGGCGAAGCGGCCCCCGGCGCGTGCGTTCATCGTGGACGCGAGGAAGATCCCGGCGACGAGACCGACGAGGCCACCGACGAAGATCCCGACGACGAGGGGCCGGATACCTATATTCACGGCGAGGCCGGACGCGTCGCCGATGGCCGCGTACAGCTTGTTCAGCAGGCCGAGTCCGAGCACCACGCTCGCGAGCGCGGCGACCACGATCGCGGAGAGCGCCGCCCGGACATAGAGGTTGTTCGGCATCCGGACGATCAGCAGCACGCAGACGAGGGTGATCGAGGCGAAGAGCAGGAGGCCGTGGACGATGCCCCAGCCCATCGAACCGAACAGCCACTCCCCGAGGAACAGGGCGCCGCCGATGACCAGGAGGAGGGCCGCCAGGAGAACGACGACGAATGCCGCGCCGCCAAGGGCGAGCGCCCGTGTGATCTCGCCCGCGATCTGGGCCATCTCGGCCTTGGCGAGCTCGATGTGGGCCTGGACAAGCAGGACGGCCGCCTCACGGGTCGCACGGACCTGGGCGCGCAAGTTGGGCGGCGGACGCCGCGGGCGCCCGGGCGGGGGCGGTGTGGACCCGCCGGGCGGTGGGGATCCGCCAGGCGGCGGCGTGGACCCGCCGGGTGGGGAGCCCGCAGGCGGTGACCCGCCGGGCGATGGCGGCGTGGAACCCGAGGGCGGGGGCCCGCCAAACGCCGACGATGAGCCCGAAGGCGAAGTCCCGCTCGGCGGCGACCCGCTCGGCAACGGAGTCCCGCGCGGCGGCGTCGGTCCCACCGGCAGCGGCGTCGATCCCAGCGGCGGCTGCGAGCTTCGGCCCGCGTCGCCGCCCGACGACGTGCCGCCCGGCGGTGGCGTTCCGGGTGGCGGTGTGCCGCCCGACGCCTGTATACCGCCCGACGCCGGCGTGCCGGATGGCGGAATGCCGGAGGAAGGCGGCGACCCGGGGCTTCCCGTATCCGGGGTCCCGGGCGGAGTCCCTGCGGGCTGGGGCGTCGTGGGATCGTCCAGGGTGCTGCTCCCGCTTCGAGTCTGGCCGTCGGCCGATGGACGTGGGCCGCAGCGGATGATAGCAGCGCGCGCACCCCTCTCCGCGCTACGCTGCGGCCCGTGACCCTTCCAGCGCCCCGTCGTTTGCTGACCGCCGAGCTTCTCAGCATCGGAAGCGAGCTGACGGTCGGAGACACGCGAGACACGAACGCCGGGGAGCTCGCCCGAGGACTGACCGCCCTCGGGGTGCGCGTCCTGCGGCTCACCGCCCTGCCGGACGACCTCGCCTCGGTGACGGCTGCGTTCAGGGACGGGCTATCACGAGCGGACCTCGTGCTGTCGACCGGCGGGCTCGGGCCTACCCCCGACGACCTGACCCGCGAGGCGATCGCCGCGGCCTGTGAGGAGACCGTCGCCGTCGATCCGGGGGCCGAAGCGTGGCTGCGCGATCTGTGGAGTCGCCGCGGCATGCCCTTCCCCGAGCTCAACCTAAAGCAAGCGTGGCTGATCCCGTCGGCTGAGGCGCTGTCGAACCCGAACGGCACGGCGCCGGGCTGGTTCGTGCGGCGGCCGGAGGGAAGCGTCATCGTCGCCCTGCCCGGGCCACCGCGCGAGATGCGGCCGATGTGGAATGACGAGGCGCTGCCCCGTCTCCGGACGACCGGCCTGGGGACTGACGTCGCGTCCCGCACCTACCGGCTGGCCGGGATCGGTGAATCGCAGGTGGCCGAGGTCCTGGGCGAGGCCATCCTCCGCGCCACCAATCCCGTCGTCGCGACCTACGCACGGGTGGAGGCCGTCGACGTCCGCATCTCGGCAGTGGGCGACGACCACCGATCGGCCGGTTCGCTCGTCGAGTCGGCTGCGGACACGGTCCTCGCCGCGCTGGGCGACCACGTCTGGGCGACCGGGGAAACGACCTGGGGGGAGGCCATCGGGGGACGGCTCGGGGACCTCGGCTGGACCCTGGCGGCAGTGGAGATCGAGACAGGCGGCAGCCTGGCGGCCCTCTTCGGGGACGTCGCCTGGGTTCGCTTCGATGAGGCGATCGCCGCAGACGCACCCGCCGCCCGCGCCCACGCCACGACCGACGAGGCCGCCGAGGACGAGATCGACGACCCGGCGCACAACGACCCGGAGGCCGTCGACGGGCTCCTCCTATTCGCTCGGCGCGCCCGGGAGCTCGGCGGGTCCGAGGTGGGGATCGCGGTGCGCGCGCGCCCGCGCAGCGGCGACACCGCGGTCTCGATCGCGATCTCGACGCCGCTCGGCGAGCGCCGCGTGCGGCGACTCGTCTTCCTGACGGGTGCCGGCGGCCGGCACCGCGCCGCGCTGGCCGCGGCGGCGGAACTCCTCGAGAGTCTCCGCGACCCGACACCGACGAACGCGGGCTGAGTCGCGCGCAGCTGGGCCAGCTGCCTCCCGCGCCCTCAGCGCCTGGAGAGCGCCACCAACCCCTGCACGTCGGTGACGACGATCCCCTCCCGGTCGAGTCGGATCAGCCCATCGTCGGCGAACTGGCCAAGGAGCTTGTTCACGCTCTGGCGCGTGCAGCCCACCATCGCCGCCAGATCGCCCTGTGTGATCGTCGGCAGAAGGCGGATCGAACCGTCATCGCCGGTCGTGCCGGCCTCGGAGGCGAGCCGGACGAGCCTCGCCGCGAGGCGTCCGGTCATGTCCAGGAAGTGCAGGTCCTCGACGTGCCTGGTCAGCCGTCGCAGCTCTGCCGCGAGCGATGCAAGCAGTGCGTCACGGACCGCCGGCTCCTCCGCGATGAGCACCCGGAAGGCTTCCCGCGGCAAGACCGCGCACTGCGAGGCCACCAGCGCGATCGCGGTCGCCGAGCGAGGGGCGCCATCGAGCAGGGCCAGCTCACCGAAGACATCTCCGGCACGAAGCGTCGCGATGATCGCCTCGTCACCGGTGTCCGACGGAAGCGAGATCTTCACTTCCCCCGCCACCAGGATGAACAGCGCCTCTCCCGGGTCGCCGATGTGGAAGATCACCTCCCCACGACGGAATCGGCGGGTCCGCATGCCGGCGGCGACCCGCTCGAGGGTGGGCGTGTCGAGCCCCGCGAAGAACGGGATCCGGGAGATCGATTCGGAGACAGGGGCGCCGGGCAGCATGGTCGGCGAATTGTACCGTCCGCGACCGGCCGCCTGCCTACCCGATTCCGACGGACCCCAGGCGACGCCTCATGGCCAACGCGGCATCGGCGGCGGCCCGATAGCGCGCCGCATCGGTGGCCTCCGGCGCCAGCTCGGCGGCCATCTGCCAGAACGAAGCCGCCTCGGCCGGAGCCCCCAGCGACCTCGCCGACTCGGCCGCGTCAAGGAGGAGCGGCACGGCGCGCACGGCGTCGCCGGCCGCGGCCCGGTGGATGGCGATGCGCACCGCGGGCCCCGGTCGGGCGCCAGCCTCCAGGACATCCGCGAACCGGGCATGGAGCCGCCGCCGCCTGGTCGCGAGCATGCCGGCGTATGCAGCATCGCGCACCAAGGGGTGGCTGAACCGCCAGGCGCCCGTCTCCGCAGGCACGACGAGCGCGGCCTCCTCCAGCCGCTCCAGCGTCCCGTCCGCCATCGGCCGCTCGAGGAGGGAAACGAGGTCCTCGGCGCGGAAGGCGATGCCGACGATGGCCGCGACACCGAGCACGTCCCTGGCCGGCTTGTCGAGCCCGTCGATGCGGGCGCCCAGCACGGCTCGCAGAGTCAGTGGCAGCCGCGGCGCGCCCGCCTCGACGAGCGTCATCCGGCCATCGCGGTACTCGAGACTGCCGTCCTCGATCGAGGCGCGCACCGTCTCACCGATGAACAGCGGGTTGCCCTCGGTTCGATCGTGGATGCGCCGCGCGTCCTCTGCGTCGAGCGCGGCGCGCGCGACGATGGTGGCCAGGCGGGCCGTTTCGGGAAGCTGGAGACCGCCCAGGGTCAGCCGTTCCACGTGCGGCAGGTCGGCCCAGGCTGGCTCTGCGCCGGGGCGCATCGTGGCGAGGACGACCAGCGGACTGTTCGCCGCTGCCCTGATCATCAGCTCGACGATGCCCGTGCTCGATGGATCCATCCAGTGGACATCGTCGATGACCACGACGCGCCGACCGTCGGCCGCCATGAGCCGGTCGAGGTATGAGGTCGCGACTTCCGCCAGGATCGCTGCCGTCTCGGCCGGGTCGTCGGGAATGTTCCCCGATTCGGTCTCCCAGCCCGAGAAGGCCGCCTCCCGGGCCATCGCCGCGATGGCGCCACCGAACCGCTGGACGGTCGCCTCGTCGACGTCGCCACTGAACAGGAGCTCGCGGGCGAAGGCGCCCGAATCGACGCCATGCGCGTCTGCGACCGCTTGCGCGAACACTCGCGCGAAGCGGTAGGGCTCGCCCCGCCCGTAGGACACGTTCTCGGTCCACGTCCAGGCGTAGCCGAGCCGTCGCGCGTCGGGCTCGAGCTCCGCGAGGAGACGCGACTTGCCCATCCCCGAGTCGCCACTGACCAGGATCGCGGCGCCGATCCCGGTCCGCCGGGTCCGTTCGAGCGCGCGGCGAAGCCGGCCGATCTCGGCGGTCCGGCCGACGAGCGGCCCGTTGGCCGGCACGTGCCGCGTCCCGATCGATCCGATCCCGACCTCACCGGCGAGGGCGAACAGGCGGACGACCGATGACTGGCCGCGCAGGACGACCGAGCCACGATCGTCCACGGCGAGGCGGTCGCGCCCTCCTCGCACGGTCGCCTCGTCGAGGAGGATCTCGCCCGGACGGGCGAGGGACTGGATGCGCGCCGCCGTGGTGATCGCCTCGCCCGTCACCGCCAGGTCGCCGGTCCCGGCACCACCGGGTCCCGCGACGACTTCGCCCGTGGCAAGGCCGATCCGAACCTCGAGCGGTTCCCCTCCGTCATCGGGCGCCCGCAGCGCCGCCCGGATCGACAGGGCGGCGAGCGCCGCACGGACCGGATCGTCGTCGTGGGCCCGAGGCCACCCGAAGACCGCGAAAACGGCATCGCCGATGAACTTCTCGCGCGTCCCGTCGAACCGCTCGATCGCCTCCGCCATCCGACCGAGGGCCGTGCGGACACGCGTGCGGACCTCTTCGGGATCGTGCTCCGCGATCATCCGGACGTAGTCCACGAGGTCCGCGAAGAGCGCGGTCACGACCCGCCGGTCTCCGGCCTCGAGCACGTCCAGGGGCGGCGCGTTCGAGGCCGGGCGGCGCGCGCGCGAGCGCTCGGCGCCGGGCCCGGCCGCAGGCGCGTCCGCGCGCGGGGTCGCCAGCCTGGTCCCGCACTGGTCGCAGAAGCGGGCCCGCCGTGTCGTTCGGGCGCCGCACGATGGGCATTGCACGCTGGACGGTCCTTTTCGGGGAGCGCCAGTCTAGCGACCCGCGGACGGGTCAGGAGATGGTCAGCACCGGCTGTGCCGCTGCGGTGGCGGCGCGCACGCTCATCCGCGCGGCCACGACCTGGGCGATCGTGGCGAGCGCCCGCGCGGCGGGACCCGGCTCCCGCTGGGCCACTGCGGGGACCCCAACGTCGCCGCCCTGGCGCACGGTGATGTCGAGCGGGATGCCGCCCAGGTATTCGAGGCCGTTGGCCGCGGCGAACCGCTCGCCGCCCCCGCGCCCGAAGATCTCGGTCAACTCACCGCAATGCGGGCAGGCGAACGCCGTCATGTTCTCGACGAGGCCGATCACCGGGACACTCATCCGCTGGAACATACCCAGCGCCTTGCCCACGTCGGCGAGCGAAACCTCCTGTGGGGTCGTCACGAGGACCGCGCCCGAGATCGGGACCGCCTGGGCCAGCGTCAGCTGCGCGTCCGACGTGCCGGGCGGAAGGTCGATGACGAGATAGTCGAGATCGCCCCAGTCCACATCCCGCAGGAACTGCTGGATCGCACCACCGACAAGCGGTCCGCGCCACACGATCGGCTGGCCTTCGGGAACGAAGAACTGGATCGAGATGGTCTTGACGCCGTAGCGCTCCAGCGGCGTGATCTTGTTGTTGGCGCTCGCCTTCGGCTGACCCTCCACGCCCATCATCAGCGGGATATTCGGCCCGGTGATGTCCCCGTCGAGCAGCCCGACCGACGCTCCCGCCTGTGCGAGCGCGACGGCGAGGTTGACGCTCACCGTGCTCTTGCCCACGCCGCCCTTGCCCGATGCCACCGCGATGATGTTCTTGACGCCCGGGACGAGCTGCTCGGCCTGGCGAGGCTGCGAGCGGCGGACCATCGCGCCCCAGTCGATCTGGACGGCCGTCGCTCCGATCTCCCCGAGTGCGATCCGGGTCGTGCGCTCGATCTCGTCCTTGAGCGGGCAGGCGGGAGTCGTCAGCTCGATCTTGAGCGACACGCTCGAGCCATCGATGACGACGTCCTTCACCATGTCGAGCGAGATGAGGTCGCGCCCGAGCTCGGGCTCCTGGACCGTGCGCATGGCGTCGATCACGGCGTCGTGGGTGAGGCTGGGCATCGGCGGTCGGTTCCTCTGCGTCGTGGCACGCGCTGCCGGGGTTCTGACAGCGGGAGCGTCTATATCGTACCCCGCCCCCTCGGCTGACGCCGCGGCGGCCCCGTCCGATGAGCAAGCCCTGCGGGTCGCGGTCCAGGACCTTTCCGCGGCGCTGCTATCGTGCCCGCGATGAACGACGCGACCGACCCCGGCATCGTCGCCGCCCGGGCCCGAGTGGATGCTCTGCTCGGGCGGCTGTCGCGGGCGGAGCTCGGGGTGATCGTCGTCGACTTGCCGGACGACGACCGACTCGATGCGGAGGACCGGGCGCGGGCGGCGGCGGAGGCCGCTCAGCGAGGCGAGCTTCTCGATGTCTCGCGAGCGGATGCCCGAGAGCTGGCGATGCGCGCCTTCGCGAAGGCGGGCTTCAGCGGAACCTGGGCCCTCACGGACATGGCGGTTTCGGTGGCGCGATCTGGCGATCGCGTCGCCGCGGCGATCGCGTTCGAGGACGCGGCGACGGCCGAGGTCGTCGAGGACCTGGTCGACGACGAGACCCTCGAGACGCTCCGGTCGGCCAGCGACCAGCTCCTCGGGATGACCGGTCTGCCGACGCCGGGCTCGATATCGGCGATCGCCACGCCCTTGGAGATGGAGGGCCGGGGGCTGGTCGCCGTCGTCGCGTTGGCACTCCTCCTTCTGGCGGCCGCCGCGGTCGCCTTCGTGGTCGGCGGCCGGGCGGGCCTCATCGCCCTCGCCCTCTCCGTCGCCATGATGATCGGACTGTGGCGCCGTCGCGGCCGGACCGCTCACTGACACGCCGCCGCTGTGCCCCCGGAGCTCGGCCCAGCCCTCGCGATCGCAGGCCTCATCCTCGTGAAGGAGGCAGGCGTGCCGATCCCGGTCCCCGGCGATCTCATCGTCATCGGAGCCGGGGTCGCCGCGGGTCGCGGTGAGCTGGACCCGGCCGTCGCGCTGGCCGTGATCGTGCTGGCCAGCATCATCGGCGGGATCGTCCAGTACGGGCTGCTCCGGTCGGTGGCCCGTCCAGCGATGCTGCGCCTGCTGGGACGGCTCGGTGGTGCGTCCCGGGTCGCTCGCGAGACCGAACGGCTCCGGCGGGGCGGCGTCCGTTCCGTGGCGATCGCCCGGTCGACTCCCGGCATCCGGATCGTGGCGATCGCCGCGAGCGCGCTCGCCGGCGTCCCGGCCGCCGCCTTCGTTGCAGGACTTGCGGTCGGCAACGCGCTGTTCATCTCGGCCCACTTCGCGCTCGGCTACCTCGTCGGCGAGCCCATCGTCGCGGCCGCCGGGAGCCTCCTCGGGCCGATCGCCGCGGCGGGACTCGCGTTCGCGGTCGTGGGCGCGATCGGTTGGGTCCTGCTTCGGCGGCGGCGTGGGGCGAGCCCGGACGCGGCGTCCGTGGTCGGGGCGTGGGCCGATGCCTGCTGTCCGGCCTGCCTGACGCTCGCCGCGATCGATCGCGCGAGCTGAAGCGACCCGGCGGCCCCAGGACACGAGCGGGCCAGGGACCCGGGCGACCCGGACGCGACCGCGACGGTCTAGCGGCCGTCCATTTCCGGCTCGACGTCGAGCAATCGCTCGGGCCGGTGGGTCACCGAGGTGAAGGCGCGCTCGAATGCGACCCGGGCGAAGGCCGGGCCGCTCACCGCCACCGGATCGCGGTCCCGGAGCGCGACCACCGCGCGCGCGTCGAACGCCGATTCTGATTCCATCGGCCCTCGGCCGAGCTGCTCGATCACCGGGTCTCCACCAGGAGTCGCGGTAGTGATGATCGCCTGGTGCTGGTCGATCCAAACGACCGCGCCCGACCGTGATCGGGCGGGAGCGTCGCGTGTTGCGGTCATGGGTGTGCCTCCTGTCGAGACACCAGCATCGCGCTCTTGGGGTCGATTCCCCATCGGCCGGAACGCCCTGACCCGCGGGCCGTCCGGCTCTCGGCGCGCATGTCGTCCGGCCGCCGCTACCCCTCGGACAAGCGTTCCCGGATCGTCTCGTGGAGCCGGCCGTTCGATCCGAGGAACGTCCCGGTGTCGACCCTCCGGCGACCCTCGAAGTCGGTCGCCCGACCGCCGGCCTCCTCGATGAGAAGCATGGGCGCCGCCGCATCCCACGGCGCCAGGTCCACCTCGATCATCGCCTCGGCAGCACCCTCGGCGATGAGCGCGTAACCCCAGAAGTCGCCGAACCCGCGCTCGCGCCAGACGTCCTGCAGGAGGCGATCGAGGCCGGGCGCGCGGCGGGATCCGACGATGTCCCGCCGCGATCCGTATAGGATCTGGGCGTCGCCGAGTCGTGAGACGGCCGACACCGACACGCGCCGGCTGGCCTGACCCCGGTTCCGGGCCCAGGCGCCGCCGCCGCGCCAGGCCCACCAGCGTTCGTCGAGTGCGGGCGCGGAGAGCACCGCCACCTGGAGCTCGCGGTCGCGTTCGACCGCGAGCAGCGTGCCGAAGAGCGGAACGCCGCGAATGAAGTTGTGGGTCCCGTCGATCGGGTCGATGTACCAGCGCATCGACGCGTCGCCGGCCTCGGTGCCATGCTCTTCGCCGATGAGGCCGTGATCGGGGAAGGCGCCGAGCAGCCGCTCACGGATCATCGTCTCGATGGCCTTGTCCGCCTGGGTCACGAATGAGCGGTCCGGCTTGGTCTCGATGACGAGATCGCGGCGGAAATGCGAGTGGGCGATCGTGTCGGCCTCGTCGCAGGCCGCCATCGCCACGTCCAGCCAGCCGCGGAGCTCGGCATCGGTGCCGCGGCGGAAGGAGGCCGACCAGTCGCTCCCGAAGGAGGGTCCTGCGCTTTCGCTCATGCGCGGATCCTCGCCCCCGTGGGATCCCAGAGGGGCTCACGGACCACCTCGAAGCCGATCCAGTCGCCGAACACTTCCACCTCCCCGCGCGTGCCGATCGCCGCGTCAGGCGGCAGATGGGCATAGGCGATCGAACGCTCGACCGCGAACCCGTAGCCCCCGGACGTCACCCGGCCCACGATCTCCCCGCCGACCCGCACGGGCTCGTTGCCGAGGCAGACCGAGCGCGGGTCGTCGAGCACCAGGCATCGCAGGCGCTTTCGGGGCCCCGCAGCCTTCGCGGCGACGAGCGCGGCGCGCCCGATGAATGCCGAGGTCTTGTCGAGCGCGACCGCGAACCCGAGGCCCGCTTCGAACGGGGTCTCATCCGGGGTGATGTCGCTCGACCAGACCCGGTAGCCCTTCTCGAGCCGGAGCGCGTCGATCGCGCGATAGCCTCCGGCGACCATCCCGTGCGGTCGACCGGCTTCCCAGAGCGTCCGCCAGAGAGCGACACCGAATTCCGTGTGGGCGTAGAGCTCCCAGCCGAGCTCCCCGACGTAGGTCACCCGCAGCGCGTAGACCGGCACGGAGCCGACGGTCATCGCGCGCGCGGTGAGGTAGGGGAAGGCGGCATCGGAGACGTCGTCGCGCGTGAGGGAGGCCAGGATGTCGCGCGCCCGCGGACCCCACAGCGCGTAACAGACGCGGCCCGACGTGATGTCGTTGAGCAGCACGCTCCCGTCGCCCGGCAGGTGGCTCCGAAGCCAGCCGAGGTCGTGACCGCCGACCGCTGTGCCGGTGACGAGGAGGTATCGATCGGCAGTGACCCGGGTGACGGTCAGGTCGCACTCGATGCCGCCGCGCCGGTTGAGCAGCTGCGAATAGACGATCCGGCCGACGGGCACGTCCACCTCGTTCGCGCACAGACGTCCGAGAAAGGCGACCGCGCCCGGCCCGACGACCTCGATCTTGGCGAACGACGTCTCGTCGAACAGGCCGGCCGTGCGCCGCGTCGCCAGCGCCTCGGCGCCGATGGCCGGCGACCAGTGCATCCCGGCCCAGCCCCGCGGGCGGAGCGCCTCGTCGCCGTCGGCGGCGTTGGAATCGAACCAGTTCGCGCGCTCCCAGCCCGACTTCTCGCCGAAGACCGCCCCCAGGCCGGCGAGCACGTCGTAGGTCGGCGAGGTCCGCAGCGGCCGCCCCGCCTGGCGCTCCTCGTTCGGATAGTGGATGTCGTAGTAGGTCGCGTAGACCTCGGTCGTTCGCGCGAGCGTGTAGGCCTGGCTCCGATAGGCCGGACCGAACCGCCGGATGTCCATCCTCCACAGGTCGAGCTCCGGCTCGCCGTCGACGATCCAGCTCGCCATCTGGCGGCCGATCCCGCCCGCACCGGCGATCCCGTGCGCGCAGAACCCGGCGGCCACGTAGAACCCGCGCACGTCCGATTCGCCGAGGATGAACTCGTTGTCCGGCGTGAACGCCTCCGGGCCGTTGATCATCCGGTTGATGCCTGCGTCCGCGATGGCCGGGACCCGTCGCACCGCCCCGTCCATGATCTCGGCGAAGCGCGGCCAGTCGGGCGCGAGGAGCTTGCCGTTGAAGTCGCCGGGGATGCCGTCGAGCGACCACGGCGCCGGATGACGCTCATAACCACCCATGCACAGGCCGCCGACCTCCTCGCGGAAGTAGACCAGGTTGTCGGGGTCGCGCAGCTGCGGCAGTCCCGCGTGGACGCCCTCGATGGGCTCGGTGAAGAGGTACTCGTGGGCCATCGGGATGATCGGGATCGTCACCCCGGCCATCCGGCCGATCTCCGGGGCAAACATGCCGCCGGCGTTGACCACGATCTCTGCGGCGATCTCGGACCGTTCACCCGCGTGTTCGACGGTCACGCCGCTGACCCGCCCGCGGGTGACCGAGATCCCGACCACGCGGGTGTGCGTCCGGATCTGCGCCCCGCACGCGCGCGTGCCCGCGGCGAGCGCGAGCGCGAGCCCGGACGGATCGAGCCAGCCGTCAGTCGGCAGGTGGAGCGCCCCCAGGACGCCATCGGTCGACATCAGGGGAAACAGCGCCTTCGCCTCGGCGGCCGTGATCAGCTCGATCGGGAGCCCGAACGTCCTGGCCCAGCCGGCCTGGCGGCGCAGCTCCTCGAACCGCTCGGGCGTCGACGCCAACCGCAGGGACCCCACCTCGCGCCATGCCGGGTCCGTCCCTGTCTCGGTCGCCAGCCGCCGGTAGAGGTCGGTGCCGTACATCATCATCTTCGTCAGGGTGACCGAGCCGCGGAGCTGTCCGACCAGGCCCGCCGAATGGAACGTGGACCCGGACGTCAGCTCGGCCCGTTCGACCAGGACGATGTCCGTCCAGCCGCGATGGGCGAGGTGATAGGCGATCGATGTCCCGCCGACGCCGCCGCCGATGATCACCGCCCGCGCGTGCTCCGCCATCCGCCCGCTGCGCTCCCTCCTCAGATGGACTCCTCGCAGGGTACCGCCTGGGTGCCGTCTCCCGTCCGGTCAGTGGCAGAACGCCGTGCCGGCGTCCGATACCGACGAGTCGGTCGCGAGGAAGGCCCAGTCGTACCTCCCAGGGTAGAGGGTGAAGCGGATGACCCCGTGGGCCACGGAGAACCGAGCCTCGCTGTTGGCGGCCTGGCGAAGGAAGGGCCGGAGGTCCGCTCCGCCGGTGCCCACGACGAACTCGCGGATGCCTCGCGTCCTGTCCTCGTGGCCGGCCGGATCCTGTGGCGCGAACCGCTCGTAGTCGTGGTCGTGGCCGTTGACGACGATGTCGGCGCCCGCTCTGTAGAGCGCGTCCCAGAACGGAGCCACCTCGCTGTCGTTGCCGTGCTCGCCGGAGCTCCAGCGCGGGTGGTGCCAGATGGCGAGCGTACAGGTCGCGCTCGATGCGGCGAGATCGGACGAGAGCCAGCGGCCCTGGGGAGAATCGAGTCCGCATCCGCCGGCCGCGCTGCACGTCGAATCGAGGACCACGATGTGCCAGGTCCCGAGGTCGTACGAGTACCAGGTCGTCCCGTCGGGCGACGCCATTGGGCCGAAATAGTCGAGGTAGCCGGCGAGGTCCTTGGTGTCGTGGTCGTGGTTTCCCGGCGCGGGCCTCGTGCGGTCGAGGAATCGGCCCCAGGTGGGCGCGTAGCAGTCGTCGAACTGGTTCCTGGTGCCGTCGGGATAGACATTGTCACCAGCCGTGAAGACGGTTCCCTCGATCGAGGCGACGAGATCGGCGGTCTTGCTGTCGGCGGTGAGGTTGCAGTCGGCGATGTCCCCGGCCCCGACCAGGACCGCGTCCGTCGCCGTCGTTGCCCGTCGACGGTGATGCGGAACCGGACGCGGGCACCGCCGCGGAAGTCGAGGGACGTGGCGAACCTGGCGACGAGGCCGTCGCGGACGGGCCGGCCGAGCCCGTCGCGCCGGCCGAGGCGTGCGTCCGCGACGTCGGCGACGGCGATGGCGCAGCGAGCAACGACCCGACCGCGGCCCCGGACGACGGCGATGCACTCACGCGCGGCCGAGGCGCCGAATTCGCCGCCAGGGAGGTCAACCCGAAGAGGAGCGCGAGGGTCGCCACGAACGCGATGAGCCCGAGCGCTCCCTGGTGCGCGACGGACCGGGTCCCGTCCTGGGCCGGGGCGGCCTCGGGCGACTCGCGAGGGTCGGTCATCGCGGAGAGCGTATCGGAGAAACCCGGCACACCCCTCAGACCGCGTCAGTCGCCGGCAGCCTCGCGCAGCGAGCGCTCGAACCGCGGCGTCGCCGCATTCGCCAGCAGCCGGTCGAACTTCGAGGACGCGTACTCGACGAAGTCGATGTCGAGGGTGCTGATGCCCTGCTGGAGGACGCCCCACATCGCCTCGCGGAAGTCGGACACGATCCGCATGAGCGTGAGCCGGGCGAACCGGTCGCGATGGACCTCGCCCTCGTATGCCGTCAGCAGGAGCACGTCCTCGTCCTCGGTCAGCTCGTGGTTGATGCTGAAGTTGCCGAGGTCGAAGAAGGGATCGCCCATCCCCGCGTACTCCCAGTCGATGATCCGGATCCGGGCACCGTCGTCGATGAAGTTCGCGTTCAGCAGGTCGTTGTGGCAGGGCCGCAGCTCGATCGGGTTCGACAGCAGGGCGAGCTCGATCCGGCGTCCGATGGCGCCCGCCACCTGGTATTCGGGCGGGATCGGCACGCCCCGCGCCATGGCCAGCGCCCGGTAGGCCTCGACGATCCGGAGCGGGACGAACAGCCCCGGGATCGCCGGACCGTCGTGGATCCGGCGGAGCGAATCGGCCACCCGACGGAGGGTCGCCGGCCGGTGGACCGCCTCGTCGGAGACGGGCGCGCCGACGATGAACCGGGTGACGAGGTAGCCCTCCGGCCGGATGAAGGCCGTGACCTCGGGGCCTACCCCGACGCCGGCGGCAGCGACGGTCGCAGCATGCTCGACCTCGCGGCTGATCCCCAGCAGGTGGGTGTCGTTGCCCGCGAGGCGGATGACCCAGCGCTCGTCGGTGCCCGCCGCGTCGACGCGGAAGTTGCGGTTCGTGATGCCGCCGGACAGGGCCGTCAGCGTCAGGTCCCGGCCGGCGAGGTCCGGGACCTTCTGCATCGCCCGGACGAGGTCGTCGTAGAGCTCGCCGTGGAGGATCGGCTCGTCGGTCAAGTCTCGCCCCCGGTGGATCTGCGCATCTGTCACGGTTCGGCGCGGCCATGACGCGCCGCGCCGCCGCTGGTACGCGGGTGCCGCGTGGGTGGCCTACCCGATCACCGCCTCGCCCGTCGCCGCGTCGGCCTCGACCCGCTCGCGATTGATCCGGCCCCTCTCAACGACCAGGTAGTAGGCCACCCCGACGACGAGGACCAGGCCGAGGATGAGCTCGAAGACCGGGATGGGCGGCAGCGCGACGTCCAGGCCGAAGACCTTGAGCGACGCCAGGATCGGGTTCGACAGGTCGCGAAGGCCGACCGACGTGCCGTCCGGCAGCGGGTACGAGGCCGTTCCGAACGCCCCGAATGTGTCGGTCTGCCAGAGCGCGAAGTTGATGATCATCAGGCCGCCCCAGACCAGGGCCAGGATGTTGATGATCGTGCCCCAGCTGCCGAGGCTGAACCAGGCGCCCTGGTGCGGCCAGCCGCGGCGCCGCGCGATGAGGACGCCGAGATTGCACAGGAAGTAGCTCGTGTAGATCATCCCGGTCGCCGCGATCGCGAGGACGCCCGGCGAGTTCGTCAGCAGGAACGGCAGCGCGGCCAGCACGCCGACGGCGATCGCCGCGTAGGCGGGCGTCCGGAACGTCGCGCTCACGTGACCCCAGACCGCTCCGAAAGGCAGGCGCCCGTCCCGGCCCATCGAGAACATCAGGCGGGTCGTCGCACCCTGGATCGCGAGCGTGCAGACGTAGACCGCGGCGAGGATGACCAGCAGGTAGACCTTGCCGAGCTCGCCCATGTTGTCGTTGATCGTGCTGCCGATGGGGTTGGCACCACCGACGCCCCAGGCGAACTGCTGGGCGCTCAGGATCTGGGCCGGGACGTCCTTGAACGACAGGATGATCGCGAGGAGGAACAGCGCCCCGACTGCGCCGGACAGCCAGATCGCCGACAGGACGCCGCGCGGCGCCTGCCGGCTGGCGTCGAGAGTCTCCTCGCCGAAGGTGCCGGCGGTGTCGAACCCGTAGACCACGAACAGGCTCATGAACATCCCGACCAGGAAGATGGGCGCGAAGCCGCCGGTCGATGTCACGTTGGGCGCGTTGTCGGCCAGGATCGACACCGGCTGGTGATTGAAGAAGATCAGGAGGATGAGGGCGAACACGACCATCCCGAGGATCTCGGCGCCGACGCCGAGATTGTTGATGATCGACAGCGCCCGGACCCCGAAGGCGTTGATGAGCGTCGTCGACACCAGCGTCAGGAGGGCGATGAAGACGCTCATCGTCAGCTGCGGGATCGGCGACGGCGACGCGAGATCGAAGCCCCAGATGCTCGCCATGACGAGCGGGACTGTGATCGCCACGGCCGTCGTCGTCAGCACGCCGGCCCAGAAGTAGATCCAGCCCGTGTACCAGCCGAGCGTCTTGTTGGCGAGGCGCTTCGACCACTGGTAGATGGACCCTGCGACCGGGAAGTGGCTGGCCAGCTCGGCGAAGTTGAGGGCGACGAAGGTCTGGCCGAGGATGATGATCGGCCAGGACCAGAAGAACGACGGTCCGGCGACGCCCAACCCGACGGCGATGAGCGTGAACGTCCCGGTCGACACGCTGATGTAGCTGAACGCGACCGCGAAGTTCGACATGAAGCCGAGACTGCGGCGCAGCTCCGGCTTGATGCCCAGCGACTGGAGGTGCGCGTCGTCGCGTGCCGCGACGTCCTGGGTGCTGCCTGGTCCCGCCACGAGATCTCCTCCTCCCACCGCACCGTCGGGTGCGAGACTGCCCTCTGGAGTGACACGGGGACGCGGGTCGCCGGGACGGGCCGCGCCCGGACCCCTCCGTCCGGGCGAACCTGCGCGCGAGGATAGCACCGGGCCTCGCCCCGTCAACGACGATTCCCCGGGGCGACCACGTGCGGTGCGCCCGGCGGCGCACGGTTCTTGCCATGCGTCCACCTGGTGCGCCTTCGACTCACCGACGGACGCTCATCGCCGGGCTCGGTGCCGCGGTCGGGCTGGATCCAGCACGAAACGTGCTCGGCATCAGGCCGTCGGCCGTCAGCGTTCGGCCACAGCCGGCCTTCGAGGCGGCCAAGGTGCACCACGTGGACCGATGACGAACGCCGGCCCCCTCCACGGCGCGACGCGCGAGGCGCTTGGCCGACGGGCCGGCTGGGCGGAGCCCTCGATCACTCGGCGGTGACGGTCTCCCTGAGGACGTCGGGCGCGGGCCGGTGGACCTCGACGGGGCTGACGTGGCGGTTCACCATCTCGCAGCGAATTGTTGACCCCGAGCTCCGTGAACAGGTACGTGATCTTGCGGCGCTGGGCGGCGAGGATCTCGTCCTTCGTGTCGAGGTCCCACAGCCTGCGCTTGAACGGACCGATCGCCTTCTTGCGGGTGGTGTAGACGAACTGCTGGTCGGTCTGGTCGGGCTTGCGCTCGTCGGCGGCGTTCGCGAAGCACCAGGCCTCGATCTCGCGGTGGATCTCGGCGGGGAAGGCCGGGTGCTCGTAGAGGGCGTTCTGGAAGCCGGTCGCCAGGTGGATCTCGGCGGTCTCGACTGCCGGGAAGCGATGGAACAGCTCTTCTGGCAGGGTGGACGCGCCGTGCTGGACCGCACCGGCCAGGCCGTACTCCCGCGCGACGACGCCGAGCTCGCGGAGGACCTCGAAATCGAGCTTGACCTCGGCTACGCCACCGTCGGGCAGCGGGACGCCCCCGTGCGAGGTCCCGGTCTGGACGCTCACCTTGGAGATGCCCTTCGCGCCGGGCGCCCTCGCGTCGAGCTCCCGCCGGTACCCGTCGAGGTACGCGCGCAACTCCGCGACGGTCGAGTTCTGGGTCCCGACCTCGCCGATCTCGCCGCCGACGCTGACCGTCACGCCGTCGGTCTCGAGCGTCCGGATCAGCGCGGTCAGCTCGGCCGCGCGACGGTAGTTCTCGCGCTGCTCCTCGTCGACGTTCGGCTTCGAGAGATCGACGAGGGTCGACGAGTCGATGTCGATGTTGCGATAGCCGGCATCGATCGCCAGCCGGCAGGCGCGCCGGATCTCCTCGGTCATCGCCTCCGGGTCGGCGGCGTACTTCTTTGCGTTGAACTGGTAGTGGTCGCCCTGGATGAAGACGGGTCCTCGCCAGCCGGCGGCGACGGCCCCGGCCAGGACCGAGGTGGCGTAGTCGGCGGGGCGCTGCCAGGTGTAGGTCTGCTCGCTCCGGGCGAGCTCGAGGATGACCGCGCCGACACCGGCCGCTTCCGCCGCCTCGAAGACCGTCCGGGCCATGTCGAACGTCTGGGCGCGGAGGTTGATGGCCGGGACGGTGAACCCGGAGACCTCGCCGCGGGCCCGCGCCTCGTACAGCGCCTGGATGCTGGCGGATCGGGCGCCGAGTTCCTGGCTCGCCTCCCAGACGAGCCACTGGGCGGACGCGGTGGTCGCGTCGTCCGTCGAGAACGCGGCCGTCCAGGCGAGATCGCGGATGCCGGCGTCGCGGAAGGCGCGCTCGTCGTCGATGACGAGGCGCTCGCCATCGAGGTGGGCGCTCGGTCGGAGGGTGTCGAGAAGGTCGGTCGGCGAGGTCGCGACGTGGGGCATCGGGGTCGGTCTCCTGTCAGGATGTGCGCCCCATGGTAGCCGCCCGTGCCCTCGGCGCGACCGATCCGAGTCCGACGCCGGGCTTGGTCACCATGAGGAAGACGATGACCGCGATCATCACCCCGCGTGAAGATGCCGCTGCGCTGGATGTTCCGAACCGTCGCGGCGACCTCGGGCGGCGGGCCGGGCGGGTTGCCGGGTGGCGGCCCTCCTGCGGCGGCGCAGCGGACGTCAGCTCGATGAGCCGGGCGACGCCAGTTGCGCTGCACGGTCAGCGCGAAGATCAGGGTGATGAGGTAGAGGATGATCGCCGGCCACGAGCCACGGCTGCTTCTCGGGCTTGATGCCGGAGGCGGCGATGAGCAGGACGCCGGTCACCCCCTGGACGATCGCAAGCGGATAGACCTGGGCGCGGCTGATCGCCGCGACTTGCCGGGTGCTGAAGTTGGCGTGCTGCGGCTCGCGACCGGCCATCCGGCCCATGATCGAATAGGCGTACGTCGGCCCGAAGGCGAGGATCGCGCCGAACACGTGCAGGAACAACAGGTACGGGAGTGGCGAGGTCAGGTCCACGGTCACCTCCTGCGGCTCGGCGCCGTCGGCGCCGTTGGCACTGCCGCCGGTGAGGATAGGCCGTTGCCGGCGGCGAGGTAGGCCGCCGGCTGGAGGTTCGCCGCGACCATCGTGCCGCGAGCGCACGCTGCGTGTTCATGCCGCGAGACTAGAGCGAAGCTAGACTCCGTGGTTCACGCGATCCGCGGCTCCATCGCGAGCCTGGCGCTCACCTGGCGTGCGAGACGGTGCGCTAGGTGCCCACTGGACGTCATGTGCACGGTCGAGGCAGCGCCTGTCGCCTCCAAAGACCGTCGAATGCACATGGCGCGAGCGCAACGGCAGATCTGTCGATCAGTCTGGGTCCCGCGGGCCGCCGCGCCGCGGCGCCTACGAGACCCGCTTGGTCCGCCGCTCCACGAAGTCCACCAGCACGTACTCCCCGAGCCGCTCCGGCGTCGCATAGAACGCCCGCCCGCGGTTGAGCCGGGTCATGTGCGCCACGAACTCAGCCAGCGCCCGCGACCGCTCCAGCATGAACGTGTTGATCGTGATCCCCTCGCGGGTGCAGCGCTGCACCTCGCGGAGCGTCTCCTGGATCGTCCGACGGGTCGGCGGGTAGTTGAACTCGACCTGGCCGTCCTCGAAGTGGGCGGTCGGCTCGCCGTCGGTGATGACCACGATCTCCTTGTTGACCGACGGGTTCCCGTTCGAGGATCCGCCGCGCGAGCAGCAGGCCGTGCTGGAGGTTCGTGCCGTACTCGTAGCCGTGCCACGTCAGCTCGGCCAGCGCCCCCGGGCGGATCTCGCGCGCGTAGTACGCGAACCCGATGACCGCGAGGTGGTCGTGCGGGAACTGCGTGCGGATCAGCGTGTCCAGCGCCACCGCGACCTTCTTGGCGGCCAGGAAGCAGCCGCGCAGCAGCATCGAGCGGCTCATGTCCACGAGCAGCACCGTCGACGTCCGGGTCAGCATCTCGGTCCGGAGGACCTCGAAGTCCGACGGAGCGAGGCGGACTCGCCGGTCGCCGCTCGCTGCCCGGGCCGCCGGCGCGTTCTCCTCGCGGCCCAGCGCGTTGAACAAGCGTCCCGCGGAGGTCGAGGTGGAACGGGTCGCCGAACTCGTACGGCTTCGTCGTCTCCTCGCGCTCCCCTCCCCGCCCGGCCCGGCCGATCCGGTGGCCGCCGAACGCGTCCCGCTGCAGCCGGGCGAACAGGTCGTCGAGGACCTTCTGGCCGATCTTGCCGGCTGCCCCGCGGGGTCAGCTCCAGCCGCTGGCCGTCACGTGTCAGGTAGCCCGCCTCCTCGAGCCGGCGCGCCAGGTCGTCGAGCGCGTCAAGCTCGCGCGCGCGCGTCCTCGCCGAGGAGGTCGCGAGACCTCCTCGCGATCGATCGCTGCCGAGATCCCCGGGCGATGTCGACGTCCGACAGGGCGTCCTCGAGCCGGTCGAGCGCCTGGAGCCGGGCGATCTGGGCAAGGGCACCCTCGAGCCCGAGCGGCTCGTCGCCGCCGAACGGCACCCGGTCCCGAGCCCGCCGGGCAGCAGCAGGTCGAGGTTCGAGGCGAGCTGGGCGAGGTCCAGCAGCAGCCGGTCGTCGCGCAGGAGCGCCTCCATCATCGACTGGAGCTCGGCGCGCTGCTCCGGGCTCATGGACCGCATCAGCGACTGCATCGCCGCCATCCGTTGCGCGAGCTGGTCGATGACGTCGTCGAAGGTCTGCGCGCCCGGGAAGAACCGGCCGTGCTTCTGGAGGAACTCGGTGGCGTCCGGCTCGCCGCCGCCGATCGTCTCGCGGATGAGCTTGTTGAGGTCGCGGACCATCTCGCGGTTGGCGGCGAGGTCCTCCGGGCTCATCGAGCGGATCGCCTCGGACATGCCCGGAAACGAACTGGTCGAGCACCTGGCCCTGGAGCTTCTTCACGAGCTCGTCGAACCGCTCGCGGGCCGGCGGCTCGAGGAAGTCGTAGCTCCTGCAGCCCGCGGATCCGCTCGCCGAGGTCGCCGGGCAGGCCATCGAGCTGGTCGAGCCGTCTCGCGGCCACGTCGCGCAGCATCGAACCGAGCGCCGGGTCGGCGTCGGGACTCGAGGCCTGGTCGAGCCGGCGCTCCACGCCCGAGCGCTCCTGCGCGACGATCTCCTCGAGCTCGCGGCGGATGTCGCCGAGGACGTCGTTGAGCTTGTAGCGCTCGAGCATCTCCTCGCGTTGTCGCTGGAGCCGATCCAGCAGGTCCTGGAGGCCGGCCAGGTCGCCGCGGGTCGGGATCGCCGGTCCGCCAGCCGCGTTCCATCAACCGTCGGAGGGCCTCGGACAGGTCGCCCTCGGCCATGACGTCGTCGGCGAGGGCGTCGAGGATCTCGTCGGCGTCGAGGTCGGCCACATACTGGCTGCCGTCCCAGCGGGAGTAGCGGGCGGCGCGCGCAAGCGTGTCAGCCGTGGAGCGGGCGCCGGCGCCCGAGCCGGTGCCGGCCGGGGCGCCCCGGTCGCCCCTCGCGCCGGAGCCGCTCCGTCCCCCGCGGCCGGCGTCCGGCCCGAGGTCCCGCGGGTCGGGCGAGTAGGCGGTCACCGGTGGTAGACGGTCCCGCCCGGGATCCGGTCCTTGTTCAGGCGGCGGGCGAGGTGAAGTCCCTCGAGCAGGAATTCGACGACGGATGCGACCACTGCGGGTTCCTCGGCCCCGTCGGTCAGGTCGTAGGCTCCCAGGCGATCGAGGGCGACGCTCATCCCCGGCACCTCGCGGACGAGCGCCACGTATGCCCGCGAGGGCGTTCGGTCGCCGGTCTCGATCGTGAATCCGTCCTCGAACGCCTCGACGACGCCGTCGAGATCGTCGATCGAGACGTGCCGGTTGAACGTTGCGTGGAGCGCCTTGGTGATGAGCCGTTCGACGATGCGCTCCTCGGGCGCGTCGTCGCCGGCCAATTCGAGCTCGACCTTGCCGACGGTGGAGGCGACCACCGCGCCCAGGTCCGACACCCGCGGCGCGGCGACGGGCTCGCCGAGTCGGACTGCCCGCTTGAGCGCCGCCGCTTCGAGCACCTCGGCGTTGGCGACCGAGACCCGGACGCTGACACCCGACCGCTGGCTGATCTCCGGGGAACGGCGGGCGAGATGGGTGATCTCGGCGACCAGCTCCTCCATGAACGGCGGCACGATGACGGTCGGGATCCCCTCCTCGGGCTCGAACCGGTGCTTCTCCTGGCGGACGATGGCCATCTCGTGGGCAAGCGTGCGCGGGTAGTGGGTGCGGATCTGCGAGCCCAGCCGGTCCTTGAGGGGCGTGATGATCCGGCCCCGCGAGGTGTAGTCCTCGGGGTTGGCCGAGGCGACCACGTACAGGTCCAGCGGGAGCCGGACGATGAAGCCGCGGATCTGGACGTCGCGCTCCTCGAGGATGTTGAGCAGGCCGACCTGGATGCGCTCGGCGAGGTCGGGCAGCTCGTTGATCGCGACGATACCGCGGTTGGCTCGCGGGATGAGGCCGTAATGCAGGGTCAGCTCGTCCGACAGGTATCGCCCCTCGGCGACCTTGATCGGGTCGACCTCACCGATCAGGTCGGCGATGGTGATGTCCGGGGTCGCGAGCTTCTCCGCGTAGCGGCGGTCGCGTGGGAGCCAGTCGATAGGTGCGGCGTCGCCCTCCATCTCGACCACGGCGCGACCCGCTGGGCTGATCGGGGCGAACGGGTCGTCGTTGAGCTCGCCACCGCGGACGATGGGGAGCCACGGATCGAGCAGGTCGACCAGCAGCCGTGCCATGCGGGTCTTCGCCTGGCCACGTTCGCCGAGGAACACGAGGTCCTGGCCGGCGAGGATCGCGTTCTCGATCGCCGGGATGACGGTCTCCTCGAAGCCGACGACGCCCGCAAAGAGCTGGCCGCCGTCCGCCAGGCGCGCCAAGCAGGTTGGCCCGGAGCTCCTCCTTGACGGTCCGCGACCGCCAGCCACTCGCTCGCAGGTCTCTGAGCGTTCGAACCTGGCTCCGGATGTCGGCGGTCTGGTCCACGGGGCGCTCCGCGTGCTCGGTCGGGCTCGGGGTCCCCGAGCCTACGTCGCGCGCTCCCGGAGCGTCAAACGGCGGGCTCGTACGCCTCGATCGCGCGACGGACCTCGTCTCGTCCCACCGTGCCGGCGCGGGCCAGGTCCTCGAGCCACGCGCGCCGGCGGTCGGTCTCGATCTCGTGGTCGCCCGGACGCCGGCCGACTCGCGCGGCGAGCTCGGGGAGCACGCCCCACCCGAAGTGCTCGAACCTGTCGGTCGCCGGGTCCCAGGTGGCCAGGACGGCCGGCCCGAGGCGCTGCAGATGGCCGTGCGCGTCTCGGGCGACGGGACGAACGTAGTGGGCTGCCGCGACACGTCGCCGCTCCCGATCCACCCGCCGGATGACCAGCACGACCCCGAGGTGCGACAGCTCATCGTCGGTGACGCGGTTGGGCGCGCCGCGGAGCGTCTCGAAGACCTCGTCGAGCAAATCGGCGTGGATCGCGGCGGCCAGGCCATATCCGATCGAGGCGGCGCGTACCGCGACCCGCGCAGCGGCGCCCCAGGTGTAAGCGGGCAGGTGGTCGGAGAACTCGTCGGTGAGCAGGAGGGTGTTGTCGGGGCGGACGGAAGCGGGACTTCTCGCGGGCCGAGCTCGCCCGGGCCAGCCGAGCTCCGAGGCCTGCGGAAGCCAGGCGAAGTCCTCGTCTTCGCCGGCCAGCTCGATGACCCGGATGTCGGCCGCCACGAACGCGAGCAGCGAGCGGAGCAGTGTCGACTTGCCCTCGCCGCGCCTGAGGCCGGCCACGATGACGGGCACGCGCCGCTCGATGAGCAGCCAGAGGGTGGCCGCGAGCTCGGCGTCGAGCACGCCCGTCCGGATGAGCTCCACGATCGACCGCGGCTCGGGCGCGATGGCTCGGAACGCCCAGCGGCCGCGAGGGAGCGAGGTGTCGGCCACGGCTGGAGCGTACGAGGCGTGTGCGAGCCGGTCAACGGCGCGGGTTCTGAGAGATCGCGCAGGCGCCGCGACGCCGGTCGGCCCTGCCGGAGTTCCGGCCAGCCCAACCTCACCGCCGCGCCGCTCGCCACATGTTCATCTCGCCGGCTTGCCACGCCTCAACCCCGCTCGCGATCGCCTGACCTCACCCATAGCCGCACCTGACGCACATGACGCGATCACTCGCCTCCTTTCGGCCCGCCCGGACGAGGTCCGCGGGTCACGTCGGCGAGGTAGCCAGTGGCGAAGCCCTCACGATGAACATGTGGCGGTCACGACCGGTGTCGGACGATCGAACCTTCCGGCTCCCGGGCTCGGCGCCCACACATTCGCACGTCTGCAACGCTCGGGGCGGGCGGATGGCGCCCCTGCGCATGGTCCATCCATAGACTCAGGAACATGGCCATCATCGGGTCGGTGTTCGCCATGCTCGGCCGGTTCGCGGGCAAGGTGCTCAACGCGGCTCTCGGCTGGGCGACCATGCTCTTGTTCGGCAAGGTCCCCGACAGCAAGCAGTGGATCCTGCTGCTGATCGCGCTCGGCTCGATCGTCTGGGTCGTCCTGATCTTCGGGGTGATCTTCCCGGACGTTGCGTCCGTGGTCCTCGCGTTCGTACCGATCCCATCCTTCATGGACCGCAACTGGGTCCGTCTCGTCATGCTGGCAGGTGCCCTCGCGCTCCCGCTCGCGATCGGGGTCGCGGGCGTGGCGGTCGTGCGCGAGGAGGACAGGCCCCGGGGAGCCGGCGTGGCGGTCGCGGTCGCCCGCGGCTATCCATTCGCCCTGGTGCTCTCGCTGACGACAGTCCTTCTCGCTGCGGTCGCGCTCATTCGCAAGGTCCGAAGCCTCTCGAAGCGCTGGGGCGACGCCCACGTCCCGGTGATCGTGAAGCCCGGCGGCTACGACGAGGTTCTCGACCAGTTGGAGGACGTGCTCGGTGCGGCGGGTCTCGCGCTCGAAAGGAGGCCCGCCCCGCGCGTCCTGTCGCTGCCGCCGAAGATCCTCGACAAGGTCGCCGGCCGGTCGCTCGGGCACCTGGTCCCGGACCGCCTGATGCTGCTCGCATCCCCGACCCCGGAGGTCCTCGTCTACCCGTCGGACGTGGCGATCTCGGGTCAGAAGGCCCAGGTCGCCCGGGCTCGCGCGGCCATCGCGGATCGGCTGACCCATGCGCCGGCCTACCTGACCATGTCCGAAGAGGCCGAGAAGGTCGAGGACGGGCTCACCGCGGTCGCCGCATCGGATGCGCCGCTGGCCGAGCGCCGCGCAGCGCTTCGCACGATCGATACGACGCTTGCCTCACTGACGATCCCGTTCGACGAGTGGGAGACGCTCTATCGCGAGCGCCTCCAGATCGAGCGCGACATGCTGGCATCGGCGCTCGGCGACGCACCTGGACCGCCGGGCGCGCCCGGCGCGTCGGCCACGACGGAGCCCCCAGGCGTGGCGACGTTGACCACGATCGACCGCGGGCCGAACCGCGGGACCGCCCTCGTCACGGGCGCGGTGATGGCGATGCTTGCCGGCTTCGGGTTGTCGCTGCTGCTGGAGCGGGTCGTCGGCGGCCGGGCGGGTGGCGCGCGACACGATGTCGCCGGCGGGCGCGCGGCGGAGGCACGCCGGTAGCATCATCGGCGCCATGGCCGATCCGTCGCTCTCCGTCCAGCCGCTCACTCCCGCCCGTCTCCCCGATCTGGCGTCGCTGTTCGAGCAGGGTGGCGACCCGAAGTGGTGCTGGTGTGCGTACTTCCGGATCAGAAGCTTCGACTTCTCCAGTGGCGGCAAGGAGCGCCACCGCAGGGTGATGAAAGACGCGGTCAAGGACACGGCAAGGGACGGGCGTGCCCCCGGCCTCGTCGCCTACGACGGCGACGAGGCGGTCGGCTGGATCAGCATCGGTCCGCGCGAGGACTATGAGCGGCTGGCGCATTCGACCATCCTCAAGCCGGTCGACGACAAGCCCGTCTGGTCGATCGTGTGCTTCGTGGTCGGGCGCCAGTCGCGTGGACGCGGCGTGGCACGCGCGCTCCTGGACGCGGGCATCGCGTACGCACGTGAGCACGGAGCGACGATGCTCGAGGCGTATCCGGTCGAGGTCCCCGAGGGCGAACGGATCCCCGCCGCCAACCTGTACCAGGGCACGCTCGCGATGTTCGAGCGGGCCGGGTTCGAGATCGTCGCCCGCAGGCCCAGGCCGGGGTCCGCGACGACGCGCCCGATCGTCCGGCGCCGACTGCGACCGAGCGCATCCCGCAAACGACAGGTTGCTGAGTCGTCGGGCTGACTGCGGGTGCAGTGGGATCGCTTGACGCGCCTGACCCACGTCGAACGTTCTCGTAGAGGGCGATCCCGCGCGATAGATGTCACGAGCACGACCCGCCCGGCGCACCCAGATCGCGCCGTGCGCTTCCCCGTCACGATCTTTCCGCCAGATGCACGCCACGCGGACAAACGTCACTGGACTTCGGAAGGTCGAACGGTCGGGACGGGAATCGTGAGCGTGGGCCCGCGCCAGCGCGTGGCGGGATTCCAGCCAGATGCTCGCCCCACGTGCGATCGTCAGAAAGGCCTCGCCGATTGCTCGCGTGACGTGCATTTGTCCGAGACCGGCGTTTCGGCGTGGTCGCTTGACGCGTCCGAGGCGCGACGCTCACACTTCGCCCCGGCTTCCTCTCCGTCGATCGCGCCCCGCCCAATCGGTCCGCATCCGAGGAGCCCGTGGAACCATCAGGTCTCGTCGTTCGCAACGCCCGGCTCCACCCGACGACGTCCAGCGGCGGCGGTCTGAGCGACCTCCGCATCGACGGCGACACCATCGCAGCCATCGCACCGGCCGGCTCGGTGGAGGCGGACGGCAGGCAGGAGATCGACGCCGAGGGACGCCTACTCTCCCCGCCACTGGTCGATCCGCACGTCCACATGGACGCCGTGCTCACCGTCGGCGAACCGCGCTACAACGAGTCGGGCACGCTCATCGAAGGCATCCAGACTTGGGCCGAACGCAAGCCCTCCCTCACGCACGAGGACGTGAAGTCGCGGGCCCGCGAAGCGATCCGCTGGGAAGTCGCCCAGGGGACGGGCCTCATCCGGTCGCACGTGGATGTCTGTGACCCGAACCTCGTGGCTCTCAAGGCTCTCCTCGAGCTCCGCGACGAGGTCGGCGACATCGTCGACCTCCGCCTCATCGCCTTTCCGCAGGACGGCATCCTCTCCTTCCCCGACGGCAAGGAACTGATGCGCGAGGCGATGCGCCTCGGCTGCGACGTCATCGGTGGCATCCCGCACTACGAGATGACCCGCGACGACGGCGTCGAGGAGGTCCACTTCATCTTCGATCTCGCCCGCGAGACCGGCGCGCCCATCGACCTGCACTGCGACGAGACCGACGACGACCAGAGTCGCTTCCTCGAGGTGGTGGCGGCCCGTGCGATCCGCGACGGGATGCAGGGCCGGGTCGTCGCCGGCCACACCACGGCCTTCGGGAGCTACAACGACGCATACGCGTTCAAGCTCCTGCAGATCCTCAAGCGGGCGGGCGTGACGATCGTCGCCAATCCGCTCGACAACATCGTCCTCCAGGGCCGCTTCGACACGTACCCCAAGCGGCGTGGGATGACCCGCGTCAAGGAGCTCGACGCCGCCGGGGTGAACGTGGCCTGCGGCCACGACTCGATCATGGATCCGTGGTACCCGCTGGGACGCGGCTCCATGCTCGACGCCCTTTCGATGCTGGTCCACGTCGCCCAGATGAGCGGGCGCGGAGAGCTCTTCCGCGCCTACGAGATGATCACGACCAATGCCGCGAGGGCGGCCGAGGTCCCGTACGGGCTGAAGGAGGGAATGTCGGCGAACTTCGTCGTCTTCGATTGCTCGGACGAGGCCGAGGCGATCCGGCTGCGACCGGCGGCCCGATGGGTCGTTCGGCGGGGCCGGGTCGTGGCGGAGACCGAGCCCGCACGGAGCGTCGTCCACCACGGCGGCTCCTCGAGCGAGGTGACGTTCACGAAGCCCACGTCCGCCGATTGACCGGGTGCCGAGCGGGTCTCCCGCAGGCGGCGCATGGATGGAGGCATGGAAGGGACCATGGCAACCGAATCGCTACGACTCGAAGGGATGCCCACCCACGAGGGCGACCTCGCCATCGAAGCCCACGGCATGGAGCCGATCCCCAAATCGGCCCGCTACGGCTCGGTCAGCCGGGTCTTCACCGTCTGGTTCACGCCGAACCTCGTGCCGGCGGCGTTCTTCATCGGCACGCTGGTCACGCTCGACTTCCTGAAGCTCGGATTCGCGACGTCGCTGCTGGCGATCATCGTCGGCAACCTGCTGGGGTCTGCCGTCGTCGGCCTCCTCTCCACGATGGGGCCGAAGACGGGGATGGCTCAGCTCCCCGTGGCACGTCTCCCGTTCGGCAAGTCGATCGTCCTGCCCGGCCTGCTCAACTGGTTCAGCACCATCGGCTGGGACGGGATCAACAGCCTGTTCGGGGCGATCGCGCTGACGCTCCTGATCCCCGCGCTCCCGTTCGTTGTCGCCCTTCTCATCATCGTCGTGTGCCAGGCGATCCTCGGCATCTTCGGCTACGAGGCCATCCATCTTTTCGAGCGCTGGGGAGCGGTGGCGCTCGGGATCATGTTCGCGATCCTCACCGTGTCGATCGTGGGCAAGGCGGACACGTCGCTGACCGACGGGTTCAGCGGTCTCGACCAGATCGGCGCGTTCGTCGCGTATGTCGCGATCGTCGCGAGCTTCGTCCTGGCGTGGTCGCTGTACGCCTCCGACTACAGCCGCTACCTGCCGTCGAACAGCTCGCCATCGCGCGTCTTCTGGTACACCCTCGGCGGCATGGCCATCGCCTCGGCGTGGCTCGAGATCCTGGGACTCCTCGTGGCCGGCCAGGCGACCGGCGGCGAATCGAGCGACACGATCTTCGGCATCCTGGGCGGCAGCGGCAGCCTCATCGCAATCCTCGGCATGGTCGCGATCGTCGTGGGGACCGTGGCGGTCAACGCGATGAACGACTACACCGGGTCGCTGTCACTCCAGGCCGCGGGCGTCCGGGTCAAGCGGATCTATTCGGCCGCGATCGTCGCCGTGCTCGGATTCCTGTTCACCCTCTATCTCCAGCAGTCGAAGGACGTCGCCACCAACTTCACCAACTTCCTGCTGTTCATCAGCTACTGGATCTCGCCGTTCGTGGGAGTCGTCCTCGCGGACTGGATGCTTCGGCGCCAAAAGGCCGATGTCAGCGGCCTCGCCGACTTCGGGTCGTTGCCCAGTGGTGGCATCGCGCTCGCGGCGATCGTCATCGGGTTCGTCGTGGGCATCCCGTTCCAGAACTCGTCCCTTGGCTACTCGTGGGGCGGGCCGTTCAACTACATCACCGCCAACTACCTTCACGGAGCCGACCTCGCCTACTACGTGGGCGGGTTCGTCGCCGCGGCGATCTACTGGTTCGGGGCTCGGCGCTCGATTCGCAGCGCTGCCTGACTTCGAACGGTCATCGAGGCGGCTCGGGAGTGCGCGCCGGGCCGCGTCGATCCAGCGATGGTCCCGCCAAATCGGTTGCTACCGGCGCACGGTTTGCACCCGCAGCACCCAGCGCGACATTCAACGCGGAATCCGGGCAAATCGAGCCGGGACGTTGCGCCCCGGGAAACGGACGCGGGCGATGACGACGGTCGACCGGCAGACGGTCCTCGCGGTTGCTTGGGGTGCACCGGAGCCGCTCCAGTGAGGACGTGTGGCCGCCGCTGCGTGCTCCCGATGCAACGCTCGCCGGCGGCGCAACCGGCACGCGGGCGCTCGCCGCGGGCCGTGGTCCGTTGACGGCCAGTCGACGCCACCCGGGTCGGCGAGGCTGCGACGGGCCTGGCGACCGCCGCGGGCCGTGGTCCGTTGACTGCCGGTCGACGCCAGCCGGATCGGGAGGCTGCAGACGGCCGAATTTGGCGTCGTTCGAGGCGCGGGGCCGCGAATCGTTGACTGCCAGTCGACGCCACCGGGTCGGCGACGCAGTGTCGTTGCCCGCGGCAGCTAACCGGCACCGGGGAGTCACCAAGGCTGCGGAGGAAGCACCGGGCGCTCGTGGACCACGGGCGCCAGGTCGAGCGTCTCCGCGTAGGCTGCGATCTCGGCACACGTCGCGATCCACAGCCCGTCGATCTGCCCGGCGCGCGCGATCAGCCGCTCCAGGCCGGCCGCGCGCGAGGCACGCCCCGAGACGAACGGGTGGTTGGTCAGCATGAACAGCCCGCCTTCCTCGACGAGCGCCTCGAGCTCGAGCGTCCAGCGGGCGATGACGTCGACCGGACTGGCGATCACGCCGGATCCGGTGAGCCCCGGCAGATAGTTGTACGGCTCCCAGTCGTCGAGGCTCCAGTGGGCCGGCAGCTCGATGAGCGACGGCGCGCCGGGCTCCGGGCCGGTCGCCAGGCGGTACGGATGGTCGGCGTCCATGAGCCCGCTGTCGTACCGGAAGCCATGGCGGACGAGCAGCGCCGGAAGGTCGTACGAGAGCTCCCAGTTGGGAGCGCGATAACCGACCGGACGGACGCCCGCTACCGCGTCGAGCGCCTCGAGCGCGCGCACCAGCCGTCGTTCCTCGGTGGCAACGTCGGGCGCCGAGCGCGCACCCTCGTGGAGGTAGCCGTGGCACGCGATCTCGTGGCCCGCATCGCGGATGGAGCGAACGGCGTCCGGCCATCGCTCGGCGGAGTAGCCCGGCACGAAGAACGTGGCCCGCACCCGGAGCCGGTCGAGCAGGCGCAGGATCCGTGGCACCGCCGTACGGGGTCCATACGCCTGATGGCTCATCACGTCGAGCCAGTCGGCGGCCCCGGGATGGTCGGCGAGGATCGCGCTTTCGGCATCGAGGTCGAAGGTGAAGCAGGCGGCGGCCCTGACACCATTCGGCCAGTGGAAGCCCGGCGGCAGCGTGTCGCGCCAGGCTTCCTCGCCGCTCATCGATCGCGCCGTCGGAGGGCCGTCAGCGACAGCATCTCGTAGGCGAGGTTGGCGGCCAGCGTCGCCGTCTGGCCGGCCGGGTCGTACGCGGGGATGACCTCGACGACGTCGAAGCCGACGAAGTCGATACCTGTGAGGCCGCGCAGGATCGCGAGCATCGTGCGGGCCGACGGTCCGCCGGCCTCCGGCGTGCCGGTCCCGGGCGCGTGGGCCGGGTCGACGACATCGATGTCGAAGCTGATGAACGCCGGCCGGTCGCCCACCCGCTCACGGATCCGGGAGGACACCGCGTCAGCGCCGAGGGCGAAGACGTCCTCGGTCGTGAGGTAGTCGAGGCCGAGCTCCGTCCGCAAGCCGGTCCAGTCGGCGGCGTCGTAGAGCGAGCCGCGCAGGCCCACCTCGATCGAATGGCCGACGTCGACGAGCCCTTCCTCGATCGCCCGGCGCATCCACGTCCCGTGGTTGTACTTCTCGCCGAAGTAGGCGTCCCAGGCGTCGGTGTGGGAATCGAAGTCGATGACCGCGACCGGACCGAGGGATCGCGTGGCGCGCAGATGAGGCAGCGTGCACGCATGGTCCCCGCCGATGAGCAGCGGGACGACGCCGGCCTCGACGATCGGCGCGACGGCTGCCTCGATCGCCTGGTAGCTCCGCTCGGTGTAACCCGGCACGATGGCGACGTCGCCGTAGTCCACGCACGACAGGACCTCGAACGGCTTGACGTCGAGGTTCGCGTTGTACGGTCGGAGCATCACGCTGGCCGCGCGGACCGCGTTCGGCCCAAAGCGGCCACCGACCCGATAGGTCACCCCGGTGTCGAACGGGACGCCGACGACCGCGACGTCCACGTCCTCGAGCGTGCGCACGTACGGGAGGCGGGCGAACGTCGAGGGACCCGTAAAGCGCGGACTCGCCATCGAGTCCTCGGGCACGTAGCGCGGCATCGCGCGAAGTCTACGGCCGTGGCCGACCCGCGCGGGCTGCGGCAGGAGGTTCCGGAGCGGCGCCACCCTACGTCAAATGTCGTTCTTTTGACATCGTCGTCTGACGGGGTTGACACCGGTTTCGGGCGGCGCGTAGACTGCCGACTCGCTCGCAGGTCGCGGGCATGGATCCCACGCTAGAGGAGGCGGCTCGATGAAGACGGACCCGATCCGCTTCCGATGCCTTGCGCCCGTCATGAGCGGCGCACACGGGAGATCTGTGCCCATCTCGAGCTAGACCGCAGGCGGCAGGACCGCCTTCCGGACGAACCACGAGCCGTGGGCCAGATCGGGCCCCCGGCTTTTTTCATGTCCTTCCCTGCCACCTCGGCAGCAACGGACACGACAGCCGCGAGGCCCACCCGACGACCACCGTCGGATCGGACCCGCGGCTTTCGTCGTCTCCCGACCCCTCCTCCACCCGCCACCGAACCAACCGAAACCTGGAGTCTCACGTGACCGCTCTCCTGAGCCCCGAACTGAAGAACGGCTCCTCCGAGCAGTCGCCGCTGCCGGTGCGAGCCGCCCCGTTCGTCCGACCGGACGCCGTGCCCGCCCTCCTGATGGAGGACGTCAGCAAGCGCTTCGTCGTCGGGCGAAAGAAGAAGCCGGTGACGGCGATCTCCCACGTGTCGATGCGCATCGAGCGCGGCGACATCCAGGGGATCCTCGGCGCCAATGGCTCGGGCAAGTCGACGCTCATCCGGTTGATCTCGGGTCTGCTGACCCTCGACACCGGGCGGGTCGTGGTCTTCGGTCACGACCTCGAGCGCGAGGAGATGGCGGTCAAGCGGCTGATCAACCGGGTCAGCGTGGACGCCGCCTTCTTCAAGAAGCTCAGCCCGATGGAGAACCTCCTCTTCGCGGCCCGCCTGTACGGCCTCGACGGCCGGACGGCGAAGAGCGAAGCGGTCGCGATCCTCGCTCGGCTGGGCATCTCGGCCAAGCGCCTCGACAGCCCGGTCGAGCAGATGAGCCGGGGGATGCAGCAGAAGGTCGCCATCGCGCGAGCCCTGCTGACGAGCCCGACCCTGCTGCTGCTGGACGAACCGACGACCGGCCTGGACCCGCGCTCGAAGCTCGATGTCCAGTCCTTCATCGAGGAGCTACGCGAGTCGCATGACGCAACGATCGTCCTGACGACACACGACCTGGCCGAAGCGGAACGCCTGTGCGCACAGATCACGATCCTCAACGACGGCCGCGTCGTCGCAGAGGACACGCCAGAGGGTCTGAAGGCCCTCATCACGAACGGGAACGGTCGCGCGGCGACCCTCGAAGACGTGTTCATGACCTACACCGGCCGCTCGCTCGACGACGACGTCGAGGAGGACGGAGCCGAGAACGATGACTGAAAGGAGGTGATGATCATGTTTCAGGCCATGGAGGTCGAGGCCCTGCGGACGCAGGAGCGGATCGATCGCGAGTTCGCGATCGCGGCCGTTCGGCGTCAGGCGCGTCTCGAGCCCGCGCCAACCTTCCGTCGCGCGATCGGGCGCCGATTCATCGAGATCGGTGCGCGAATCGCGGCGGAGCCCCCACTCGAGTCGGTCCGGTCCCGTTGAGGGGTCGGACCGACTCACCCGCCTGGAGACACTACCGTGACCGTCGTCGCCCATGAGCTGAAGGCGTCGTACGCCTTCATCGAGCGCAATTTCTTCCTGACACGCCGCTACTGGGGCTGGGAGATCGCCTTCCTGGTCTATTCGGTCGCGGGCGCGCTGTCGATCTCGCTCATCGGTGCCTCCCAGGGCAGCGAGACGTTGCTGCTGTCCCTGATGGTCGGGGCGATCTTCTGGAACTACCTGTCGGTGGTCTTCGCGTGGATCGCGGACACCATCTCGATCGAACGATGGGAAGGCACCCTCGAGTACACGATGATGGCGCCGATCCGGCGCTGGTCCCAGCTGCTCGGGTCGGTCGTCTACGCGATGATCTACGGCCTGGTCCACACGTCGGTCATCTTCGTTGCGCTGATCCTGTTCTTCCCGCAGCTCGACCTGTCGGCAGCGAACCCGGCCACGGTCGCGACGTTCATGCTGCTCGGGTCGTTCAGCTTCGTCGGCGTCGCGATGATGGTCGCGATCCTGCCGCTGCTGTACGTCGAGCGCGGCTCGCAGATGGCCTTCGTCGTGCAGTCGTGCCTGCTGCTCGTCAGCGGCGTGTACTACTCGGTCGACATCCTGCCGCCCTGGATGCAGGTGCTGTCGGCCCTGTCTCCGGCCACTTACGTCCTCGAGGGCGTCCGGGCCGGCCTCATCGAAGGGAAGCCGGTGACCGAGCTCACCGGCCTCATCTGGCCGCTCATCGTGATGGGCGCCACCTTCATCCCGTTCGGGCTGTGGGCGTTCGGGCGCGCCGAGAGGTACGCCAAGCGGACCGGCAAGCTGAAGCGGGTGGGCTGAGATCGATCGAATCCTGGTCGACCTCGGCCGACGAGCCGCCGGTCCATCCGGCCCTTACAGCACTGGGCTGGGACGCCGGCTGGGCGTCGTCCTTCGCGCCGTTCGCGGCCGATGGGCGACGTCCGGCCCGCGTCGTCGCCGTCCACAAGGAGACGTCGATCGTCCGCGACGGGAGCGGCGACCGCGCGGCCGGCGTGTCCGGACGCTTCCGCTACGAGGCGCTCGGCACGGTCGACTACCCGACGGTCGGCGACTGGGTCGCGCTCGACGGCGAGGGGGTCATCGCGGCCATCCTGCCGCGACGGACCATCTTCAAGCGCCTCGCTGCCGACCGGTCGAGCCGCCAGCAGGCGGCCCTCGACGACGAGCAGGTCATGGCCTCCAACGTCGACGTCGCGCTCCTCGTGGCGGGCCTCGACCACGACTTCAACCTGCGGCGAATCGAGCGCTACCTCTCGGTGGCCTGGTCGAGCGGCGTCACGCCGGTCGTGGTGCTCAACAAGTCGGACCTCGCCGACGACGTCGACGGCCGCCTCGTCGCCGTCGAGGCGATCGCGCCGGGCGTCGCGATCGTCGCGGTGTCGGCATGGACGGGCGCCGGGCTGGAGCGGCTGCTCGGGCACCTGGAACCTGGAGCGACCGCCGCGATCCTCGGGTCGTCCGGGCGTCGGCAAGTCCACCCTCGTCAACGCGTTGCTCGGCGAGGCTCGGCAGGCCACCGCCGCCGTTCGGGAATCGGACTCGCGGGGACGCCACACGACAACCCATCGCGAGCTGTTCGAGCTGCCCGGCGGGGCGCTCCTCGTCGACACCCCGGGCATCCGGGCGCTCGAGGTCCTGGGCGCCGAGGAGGGGGTCGAGACTGCGTTCGACGACGTGCTCGATATCGCGCTGTCGTGCCGATTCAGCGATTGTCGCCACGAGGGTGAACCGGGCTGCGCCGTGCAGGCCGCGCTCGATGAGGGACGCCTGTCCGAGGAGCGGCTGTCGAGCCACCGCAAGCTCGAGCGTGAGATGGCCCGCGCAGCGCGCGAGGTCGATCCCCGCGCCCGAGCTGATCACCGCCGCAAGTGGAAGATCATCCACAAGTCGGTGGGCGAGCACATGGAGCGCAAGTACGGAGCGGACAGATGACGACACGGACCGAGGCGACCGAGCCGATCGCCCTGCCGGAGGCACCGTCGATCCCCGGTCTGCGCTTCCGGATGTGGCGGGACGATCGCGACTGGGAGGCGATGGCCGCCGTCCTGCGGGAGGTCTGCCTGGCCGACGGCGTCCCGTGGATCGTGACCGCGGAGGAGCTTCGGATCGAGAAGGCCGATCATCCGGGGATCGATCCGGCGCGCGACATCATCGTGGCCGAGGTCGACGGCCAGTGGGTGGCGGACGGCGAGGTGAAGCGTGTCGTCCGCGGGGGCGAGCCGATGTACGAGGTATCGGGCCACGTCCATCCCGCGTACCGTCGGCGGGGCATCGGTGACGCGATCCACGCGTGGAACGTGCGGCGCGCGCACGAGCGGGCGGCCACGCTCGAGCCCGGACAGCCCGTCATCCTCCAGGCGCATGCCGAGGAGGGCGAGGTCGGGGCGGCGGCCCTCGTCGTCGCCCACGGCTTCGAGATCGTCCGGCAGTTCTACCTCATGCTCCGCGACCTGACGACGCGGATCCCCGAGGTCGCGATCCCCGACGGATTGGAGATCCGGCCGGTGCGCCCGGAGGACCGCCGGACGGTCTGGAACGCCGAGAACGAGGCCTTCCGCGACCACTGGGGCGCCCGCGAACAGACCGAGCATGACTTCGTCCTGACGTTCGAGCACGAGGATCTCGATACGGGGCTGTGGGTGGTCGCGTGGGACGGCGACCAGGTCGCAGGGGTCGTCGAGAACTGGATCCGGCCGTCAGAGAACGAGGATCTCGGCGTGCAGCGCGGCTGGCTGCAGCGGGTCAGCGTCGGCCGGTCGTGGCGTCGCCGGGGGCTCGGCCGGGCACTGACCGCGATGTCGCTCGCGCGCCTGCGCGAGGCGGGGATGACGGAGGCCATGCTCGGCGTCGATGCGTCGAACCCGATGGGAGCGCAGGCGCTGTACGAGAGCATCGGCTTCGTCGTCAACCGTCGCGAGCTGGTCTATCGGCGGGTCGACGAGGCCTTGCCTCCTGGCGCCGGCTGAGAGCTCGCGAAGAGACGCGTCGTGACGCCGGTTGCTCCGCCCCGCGACGGCGGACCATGTGGAGGAGGTCGAGGTCGTCGTCGCCCACAACGAGCGCGCGACCCTGCGCGTCGGCGACGTCTTCCTCAAGATCGACGCCGATCAGTCGCGCACCGACCGCGAGGTCGAGGCGATGGCCATCGCGCCGATCCCGACGCCGGAGATCCTATGGCGGAAGCCGCCCGTGCTCGCGCTCGCCGCCGTTCGAGGCGCGCCGCTCGGCCGCCTCGGCCAGCCGTCGACGTCGTCGCCGGCGGCGTGGGCCGCGGCGGGTGCGGCCGTACGGACGCTGCACGACGCGCCGCTGCCGCCATGGCCGAGTCCTCGTTGGACGCTCGAGGAGTTGCCGTCGCGCCTGGACACCGAATGCGATTGGCTCGTCGCGAACGGCGTCCTCCCGAGCGACCTGGTCGTGCTCAATCGTGCGGTTGCCGAGGCTGCCCTTCGGCCATGGACGCCGGCGTTCATGCACGGCGACCTGCAGATCGCCCACGTGTTCATCGACGGTGACCAGGTCACCGGCGTGCTCGACTGGTCAGAGGCGGGCCAGGGCGATGCTCTGTACGACCTCGCCAGCCTGACGCTCGGACACGAGGAGCACGTTGGAGACCTCATCGCCGGCTACGGCAGGGACGTCGATCTCGACGTGATCCGCGCGTGGTGGTCGTTGCGAAGCCTGCTTGGGGTCCGCTGGCTGATCGAGCACGGCTATGACCCGTTCTCGCCAGGCTGCGAGGTCGATGTGCTGAAAGCCCGAATGTGACGGTGCGCCGGTTTCGATGCGGTCGCGCGTAGGCCAGCGCGACCCTCAGCGGGCAGTCCGGTCCGGCACCCACGGAACGCGCCTGGCCGCCTTGGGTCGATCCGCGTCGGCGAGTCAGAGATGCCCGAGCGACGCGAGGAACTCAGCGGGAGTCATGACCGGCAGGACGTCACGGAGGTCGAGCAGGTGTGAGTCGCCCGATACGAGCGCGTCGACGCGGGCCGCGCGGGCGAGGTCGATCAGGTATTCGTCGTCGGGATCGACACCGACTGGCTGTGGCGATGGCTCGGGGTCGTCGTAGATCGTACAGTCGAGACCGATGAGCGAGAGATAGGCGTCCACTTCGGCCTCCGAGGCGTAGCGGCGGAACTTGGGTCGCCGGAGAACTTCGTCGAGCTCGGCAAGCAGCGTCGGCGAGACCACGATTTCGAATGCCCCGGCGCGGAGTTCGATCAGCAGCCGAGCGCTCGCCCCAGTCGGGCTGATGAACGCCGAGACCAGGACGTTGGTGTCAAGAACGGCGCGCGGCACGCCGTCGTTCACGCACCGCGTGCGTCTCTGCCACCGCTAACTGCATGGCCTCATCTTCGCTGAGGTCACTCCGCCCCCAGACACGCTCGACGACTTCGAAGCCGAGGTAGGCACGAAGCGCGTCTTCCACGACCTCGGAGTCGCGCTTGTCGGTCCGCGCCGCGCGCACCCGAGCCGCGCGCAGGACATCCTCATCGACGTAGAGCGTGACCTTTCGCTTGGTGGCTCCTGGCATGGTGTCAGCATGACGTCTTGACGCTATGCTGGCAAGAGCAGATCAGGGCGGTCGCCACCCGAGCAGGCCGGCGCGACCGTCAGCGCAGGGTCCGCTCCGTCAGCCACAGGTCGGTCTCGGTGCCGCCGAGCTTGCCGGCGATGAGCCGGACGCTGCCATCGGTCGTGTCGAAGACGGTGACCGAGGCTCCGTTGCGCGAAGCCCGACCGGCCGCATCGACTCCGCCGGGTGCCGCGGCGTAGAGGAACCGGCCATCGGCGCTCACCGCGATCGAGGTGAAGTCGGCGGTCGGCTGCCAATGGCCGAGCACTTCCAGCGTCGAGGCATCGAACACATAGATGCCGGTCGAACCTCCGGGTCCGGGATCCGACGACCCCGTGACACCGATGGCGTAGATCCGCTTCCCGTCCGGCGAGGCGACGATGCCGGGATCGAGGAAGGTCTTCGCTGCGGCGGACGGGGCGAGCCAGCGGCCGAGGTCGCGCCCGAGGCCCGCGAGACCACCGAAGCTGTCGTCCTCCACGGCGGCCGCCGGCGCCGACGCGTTCTCGATCGTGCCGGTCTTGAGGTCGATGCGCCCGAGCGTCCGGGTGATCGGTCCCCAGACGAAGAGCGAATCGCCCACGCGGACCGTCAGGTTGCCACCGTCGGTGCCGCCACTGTTCTCCAGGACGACCTGGTCGCCCGCGGCCGTCCCGTCCCGTGCGATCCGCTTGAAGACGACCCGCCCGGACGCGTCGTAGCACAGGACGTAGTAGAGGTCGTCGTCGACGAGGCCCTGGTCGAACTCTCCGCACGGCCCGGCAGAGGTGGACCCGGCGGCGCCCAGCCGGCCGACCCTGGTGCCATCGAAGGACGACGTCCAGTGATCGGTGCCCGAGGGCGGGGCGCCGGTCGTGGGATCGTCGACGTACCAGAAGCTCGACACGAGGATCGTGCTGCCGTCGGGCGACAGCGTCGCCCCGGGGGCGACCCGGATGATCGGCCGATCGGTCTTGACGTCCGGGGTCGCGAGCGGCACGGGAGCCGTCGTCACGACCTCGCCACTGGCGATGTCGACGACATCGAGGCCGGCCTTCCAGTCCGCGCCGTCGCGGACGGACCAGCCGAGGAAGGCGAAACGACCGTCGTCTGACAGGGACGTCCCCGCGTCGACCAGTGGCGAGCCCGATCCGAGCGCCTGCGCCGGGTCCGGCACGCCCGTCAGGGTCGCGGATCTCGCGAGCCTGCTCGGCCGTGCCGTCGGCATCGACCGCCTGGAGGACCGCTCGAAGACCGGCCGGACCATCAGAGCGCATCTCGGTCCAGTCGACGCAGATGCACAGCCACCCGCCGCCCGGCCGGGCGACGACCGTGGTGGGTCCCGAATGGCGACCGATGACCGACGGCCCGAGCGTCCCGGTCGACAGGTCGACGACGTGGAGCCGCCCGTCGGACCGGACGAGCACGCTCGTTACGCTCGGCAGGTCCCCGTTCCGGAGAAGAGGCGGGAGCGGGGTCGCGGATGGTGCCGCGCTCGCGGGCGGGCGCGAGGCCTGTCCGGAGGCGGATGGCGCGGTCAGAGGGGCGGTGGCCGAGGGTCCGGACGCGACACCGCGATCCTGGCGCGGCGCCGTCAACCAGACCGCCGCAACGGCAAGGACGACCGTCGCCACGAGGGCCGCCGCGAGCGGACCCAGGACCCGCTCCGCTCGGCCTCGCCGACGCCCCCCGCCGCGGCCGGTCCGGTCGCGCCAGGTCGACTCGCCGAGTCGTTGCGGCGGCATCCGCCAGTCGTCGGCGACGCTCCGGATCAGGCCGGCGAGCCGTTCATCGTCGGGACCGGGTGCGGCGGTCGGGGGAGTCCCATCTCGCGGGTTCATCGAATCACCTCAGGGTCATCGGGCGGCGCGTCGGCCGCTTGCGGGGTCTGCAGCTGGGTCGGTGGCGGGAGTCACTTCGGCGGCCTGGAACCGGCGGCGGAGGCTGGCGTGCGAGCGGCTGAGGATCGACCCGACCGTGCCCGGACTCATCCCCAGGAAGCCGCCGATCTGGGCGTAGTCGTAGCCGTAGTAGTGGCGCAGGATCAGGACCGCGCGGGCGTTCGGCTCGAGTGAGTTGAGACCCTCCTCGACGAGGTCACGTTCGGTCACCTCGACCGCCGGATCGGAGCCGGCATCGGTCGGGCCGGACAGGCGGCCGACCGCCGGTGCCGCGAGCCGGCGGACCCGCCGGCGGCGGAGATCGTCGATGGCGGCGTTGCTGACGATGCCGTGCAGCCAGGCGCGCAGCGATCGGTTGGCGTCGTACTGGTGCCAGCGGTCGAAGGCGCGGGCGAACGTGTCGTGGGTCGCGTCGACCGCGGCATCGGGGTCGCGGAGGATCGCGAGGGCGACGCGATAGACGTCGTCGGCATGGTCGCGGTATGCCCGCTCCACGGCCTGCCAGCGAAGATCCCGGTCGTCCATGGTCTATGTACGTCCCACCGGCGTAGATCCTTGCATCCGGCTGGAGTGCCTTTCCGTGCGTGGCATCATGGTCGGATCGCGGTGGAGGGTAGCGGTCATGCGTTCCTACCTGATCGTGGCCAATCAGACCCTGACCAGCCAGTCGCTCATCCAGGCTATCAGGGCTCGCCTCGCGGAAGGACCGATCGAGACCTATGTCGTCGTGCCGCTCACCCCGGTCGGTGGGCGGCTGACCTGGGACGAACAGGCTTCATGGGACGTCGCCAAAGCCCGCCTCGACGAGGTGGTCGCGCGTCTCCGGGACATGGGCGCGCAGGCCGGCGGCGAGGTCGGCGATCGCGACCCTGTCGCGGCGGTGCGGGACGCGATCCGTGGGCGGACCGTCGACGAGATCATCGTGTCGACGCTCCCGAAAGGCATCTCGCGCTGGCTCGGCGAGGACGTGCCGAGCAGGATGCGCGAGGCGGTCACGGTGCCGATCACGGTCGTGACCCAGGCCGAGTCGTAGTGAAGTGGCCTGGCGAGCCGCGACTTCCTGCCCTCCGTGCCGAGCATCAGGTGGCCTTCGGCCTCTTCTATGCAGGTCGACCGAGCGTGGATCTGATCGAGGACGCCGCGATGCGGCCGCTTCGGGTCGGCAAATGCGCACCACGCAGTCCGTTGGCAAGGAATTTCACCTCAGCCGCGGCCCGTGCTCCGCTCGCGATCGATCCAACCAGCGGTCGAGGGCGTCGGCGAGGTCATCGCCCGTTGTCGGGATATGATCCTCGGCTTCCGCCGCCCGGCTTCCGCCGCCCAGCTGGGACGAGATCGCATCGCTGACGAATCCCACGATCTCCTTCGCCCGCGTCATGCGTAAGCGCTGGGCATACTCGTTGCATGGCTGGGATGGACGATGCGTGGGTTCCGACTGGAGTCGCACATGCCGCGTGGGGTCCCGACTGGCGTCTCCACTTCTGGCTCGAGGACGACGCGGATCCGCCGCCGCGATCCGCCTGCCGACCATCGATGGCGAGCCGATCGAGCTGACGGCCAGGGACAACGGAATAGAGCTCGCCCTGCCCACCCGCGATGGACGCCCGGTCCCCTCCCCCGCACGTGCGCCCTCCGGAGCCGGAGAGCGGTCGGGTGCGTCCGACGGGACGCTGAGCTGGTCGAGCGTGCCGGTTCGGACCGCCGCGTTGGAGCCGGGTCCCGCGCTCGATCTCCTGCTGTCATTCGAGGATCGCCACGGGGGCGAGGCCGGGGCGAGTGTGGACTGGTTCGCCCGGGCCGCCCTCTTCGCTGTCGAGCTCGTGGCTCGCGGCCGGTTCCTGCCGTCCATCGTCGACAGCGGCGCCTCGACCAGGGTCCGCTGGCGAGCGGCGCCGGCAGCCGGTGACATCGGACGGATCGCGACGTTCGCTGCCTCGATCCCGACGAGCTGCCTCGCCGCGCGTCCCGATCTCCTCGACAGCGACGATGGCCCGGCCGCGTGCACCGAGGAATTCATCTCGGCCTCGGTCGATGCGATCGTTCGGGCGGCGGGTGCTGCGATCCGGCTGCCCGGCGCGGCGCCAGAGGCACTCCGGACGATCGTCTCCGGCGGACCATCGCTGGCCGACGTGGAGCCGCCGGCAGCGCTGCGAGCCGCCTTCGATCGGTGGGCCGACGCGCTCCGGCCTCCGGTAGGCGCATTTCGGACTCTGCTGCGCCTGCGAGAACCCGTCGCGGAGGACGACCTGCCGGTGGAGTCGCCCTGGCGGCTCGAAGTGCTGGTCGGCGCCAGGGCCGATCCCAGCCTCGTCGTGCCGGCTCACAGGTCTGGATGAACCCGGATCCTCCGCCTGAGGTCAGGCGTCGCGGGTCCGTCGCAGACCTCGGCGAGGAGCCCGACGAGGTGCTGCTGGTCGACCTCGCTCGCGCGACCAGGCTATATCCCCCGCTTGCGCCGCTCCTCCAGTCGGCCCTGCACGAGCTCGCGCCTCGATCTCGCCGGCGCGCACCGGTTTCTGCGCGAGGGTGCACCGCTCCTCGTCGACGCTGGCTTCACCGTGCTCCTGCCGTCCTGGTGGACCAGGCCGAAACGACGCCTCGGGCTGCGGCTGCGGGTTCGGACCGACCGGCCGGGCGCCACCCGCACCCCGGTCGGACCCGGTCTCGGCGCCGAGACGCTCGTGGATTATGACTGGCGGGTGGCCGTCGGTGACGCCGAGCTTTCGGAGGCCGAGCTCGCCGAGTTGGCGGAGGTGAAGGGGGGTCTCGTTCGAGTCGCGGCGAGTGGATGGAAGTCGAGGCCGGCGCCTGGCGGGCCACGGGCCGTCGAACGATCCGGGGAGACGCGACGTACTGAGTCGCGACGTGCTGTCGACGCTCTGGGCCTGCGGGAGACGCCGGGCGGCCTCGAGGTGACGGGCGTCGAGGCCGACGGATGGCTCGGCATGCTGCTCGACGCCGGAGATGGGGCGCGAGCGCTTCCGATGCCGACGCCGCCGGGGTTCGGAGGAGTCCTTCGACCTTACCAGGAGGCGGGGCTCGGCTGGCTCGGCATTCCTCGATCGGCTGGGCTTCGGAGCGATCCTCGCCGACGACATGGGTTTGGGCAAGACCGCGCAGGTGCTTGCCCTGCTGGTCGTCGAGCAGTCGAACGTCCCGCCCGAGGAGCGCCTCGGCCCGACCCTCGTCGTCTGTCCGATGTCGCTCGTCGGCAACTGGCAGCGTGAGGTCGCACGCTTCGCCCCCACCTCTCGGTCCACGTCCACCATGGCGCGCAGAGTCTCGAGCCGCAGCGGCTCGCCGAAACCGTCCGAGCGACGTCGTGATCACGACGTATGCGCTGGTGGCCCGCGACCCGCGACGCTGGCGATCGTCACGTGGCGGCGCGTGGTGCTCGATGAGGCGCAGGAGATCAAGAACTCGAACTCCGACCAGAGCCGGGCCGCCCGCGGCCTGGGCGCGCCCTCTCGCATCGCGCTCACGGGAACGCCGATCGAGAATTGCCTGACGGAGCTCTGGACGATCATGGACTTCGCGAACCCGGGCTTCCTCGGGTCCGAGGATGCGTTCCGAAACCGGTTCAGCATCCCGATCGAGCGCTGGAAGGACGAGCGGGCATCAGAGCGGCTTCGCCGTGTCACGGGGCCGTTCATCCTCCGCCGGGTCAAGTCCGATCGATCACTCGTGCCGGAACTGCGCGACAAGCTCGAGTACGGAGTCTCGTGCAGCCTGACGCGCGAGCAGGCCTCGCTCTACAAAGCGGTCGTCGACGAGATGATGCCCGACATCGAGCAGGAGGCCGAGGAGCAGGCCTATCGAGGCAAGGTCCTGCGCGCCATCCTGCGGCTCAAGCAGGTCTGCAACCACCCGGCGCTGTTCCTCGGCGACGGTTCGCCGCTCCGCGGGCGATCCGGCAAGCTCGAACGGGTCGAGGAAACGCTCGACGCAGTCCTCGCGGCCGGCGAACGCGCGCTGCTGTTCACCCAGTTCACGGAATGGGCAGACCGCCTGGTGCCGTATCTTCGCGGTCGGTTCGGACGCGAAGTCCTCTACCTCAGCGGCTCGACGGCGCGGCGAGAACGCGACGCGATGGTCGAACGCTTCGCCGGCGGCTCGGTGCCGATCTTCGTCCTCTCGCTGAAGGCCGGCGGCAAGGGGCTGAACCTCGTGGCGGCCAACCACGTCCTGCACTTCGATCGCTGGTGGAATCCCGCGGTCGAGGATCAGGCTTCGGACCGCGCCTACCGCATCGGCCAGACCCGGGACGTGCATGTCGTCACGTTCGTGGCGGCGGGCACGCTGGAGGAGAAGATCGCGGACCTGCTCGCCGCCAAGCGCGACCTCGCCGCGCGGATCATCGACACAGGGCCGGCGGCGTTCACCGAGCTGTCGACCGAGGACCTGCGGGCCGTCCTGGAGCTGCGACCCGACGCCGTCGCCGAGGATGCCTCATGAGCCCCAGGACCGCGGCCGCCGCGACCGCGCGGGCGAACCTCTCGACTGGGACGTCTACGACCATCCGCCTCCGATCCCTGTGCCCGCCGGCATCCGGGCAAGAGCCGGCGCGGTGCATCGGCGCCACCTGGTGGTCCCGGCGCTTCGTCGCCGCCCTTGAGAGCTACTACGGGACGAGCGCCTCGCGCCTCGCCCGGGGCCGGTCCTATGCTCGTGCGGGGCAGGTCGTGCGGATCGGCCTCGAGCCCGGTCGCGTGGAGGCGATCGTCCAGGGTTCCCGGCCGGAGCCGTATACGGTCAAGATCAGCCTGCGCGTCCTCGGAGACACCGACTGGGCGCGCGTCGAGGCGGCATGGCGGCGCGGGCGGTGTTCCTCGCCCGGCTCCTGGCCGGCGAGATGCCCGACGAGATCGAGGAAGCGTTCGACGCCGCCGAGGTGCGTCTCTTCCCGGCACGCCGAGGTGATCTCGTGACCGCGTGCACGTGCCCGGACACGCCAACCCGTGCAAGCACTCGGCTGCCGTGTACTACCTGCTCGCCGAGTCATTCGACGCCGATCCGTTCCGGATCTTCGCCTGGCGCGGCCGTCCGCGGGAGCAGCTCATCGCGGACCTGCGGGCGTTGCGGCCGGCTCTGTGGCCGCGGCGGAGATCGCGCTGTTGCCAAGGCCCGTGTCGCTCCGGCCGCCCGCCTCGGTCCGCGCGGCGGTCGTGGGCCTTCCGAGCCCGAGACCTCGAGCGCTTCTGGCAGGGCTCGGGAACGTGGCGCGAGGTCGCCATCGACCCCCGTCCAACGGGCCCGGCGGATGGCGTCCTCCGAAACATCGACGCGGAGGTCGCTGACCTGCTCGGTCCGGAGGCCTTGGTCGTCCTGCGCGCCGTGTACGACGCCGCCGCTGGAGCCGCGCGCCGGCGACTGGATCCTGCGGCCGGGGTACGCGCCGCAGGCGGCCCGCCGGAGCGGACGCCGCGGCTAACGTGCGCCTCAGCCGGGCGCGACTGGCGTCATCGTGCAGCCGGCGACGTCACCGGAGCGGCGAGGTGCTTGCGTTGCCGAGGGTGGGGACCGGCAGCCATCGATGGCGGTCACGCGAAGAGCCGCCCTCCATCGCGGACGAGCTCCATCCACGCCCGCTCGCGGCCGATGGTCGTCGCCGATCCGTGGCCCGGGAAGACGCCCATGTGGTCCTCGAGGCCGGCGAGGCGCCCGATCGAGGCGACCATGGCGTCGGGGTCGCCGCCCGGCAGGTCGACCCGGCCCCAGCCGCCGGCGAACAGGGTGTCGCCACTGAACAGCAGGCTCTCGTCCTCGGCGAGGAGGCAGACCGAGCCCTCGGTGTGACCCGGCGTGTGGAGGACACGAAGCCAGATTTCGCCGAACCGAACGACGCCACCTTCGGCCAGCTCGACCGCGGGCACCGACGGCGGGATCTCGAAAGGCGCGAACAGTGGCTGAGGATGGACGAGCCGCTCGCGGTCGAGTGGATGGACGGCGATCTCGCGCCTGGTGTGTCGGCGACGGCGGCGTTGTCGCCGATGTGGTCCCAGTGACCATGCGTGGAGACGATCAGCTTGAGCGTCCAGTCACGGGCCGCCAGCTCGTCGGCGATCCAGCGAGCGACGGTGTCGCGGTATCGATGGCGATCGCCTCGCGCGTCCGCGGGTCCGCGAGGACATGGACGTTCGTGGCGACGGGTCCAACGGTACGCGTCAGCCGTTCCATGGCGTTGGCTCTCCTCCCTCCGGCTCGCTGCGTCGCACCGTCCGTCGCGAATATCAGTCACGGCGATGGTAGCGATGCCGCCGGTGCGGAGATCGAGCCGGATCTTGTCGCGTCCGCCGTCGTAGCCGATGTTCGCGATAAGGAGGGCCGGCGGCTGGTTAGCCCGCGCCTTCGATGTCTGCGACGATCGCACGCGGGCGTGCGACCGCCAGGATGGATGTTCGCGACGGTCGCGATGGCCTCGTGCGTGCTGGCGTCAGCCAGGATATGGACGTTGGTGGCGACGGGCCCGACGGCCGGCTACGTCGGGCCAGTCTCGCACGGTATGAACCCCGTGACGATCGACCGAGCGATCGCCCCGAGCGAGGACCGCCAGCCGCGACAGCGAAGGAGGGCCGGCGGGGCCGACCCTCCTTGGCTGGGGCTGCGAGTGCCGGGCATCGGGGACACCCGGCGGGTGGGCGCTTTACGGATCCTGCGTGCTGCTCCAGCTGGGGCCGCACACATCCGTGCGGTTGCGGTTCGGGTCGGCGGCGTTGGTGCAGTCAGTGTTGGACTTGCCCTTGGCGGCCGGGATCCGATAGTGGAACTGCTCGTAGATGTGCCCGACCGGGGGGATGCTGAACGTGGCCTGGAACTCGGCGCCCTCGCTGTTGTACATCGTCGCGCCACCGCACAGGTCGGGAGCGGGGATGGCACTCATCCAGACGAGGATGCTGTTGTGGTCGCCGGTCGGGATCCAATGCGTGGAGTTGGCCGGGACAACGAAAGTGCGGGTGCCCATGTCCACGATGACGCCCTGCGAGGGCTGACCCTTGTACGTGATCGGCGCGCCGGCGAGCGGCCCGTAGGCGCTGCCGCAGTGGATGGGCAGCGCCACCTGCGACGTGACGGTCTCGACGAACGACGCCTGCTTTGTCCCGACGTGGAAGCGGAAGCCGCCGTTGATCAAGGCACCCGGCTGGAACATGAGGGCGCCTTCCATGGACCCGCTCAGCGCGACCGACTTGCCGACCACGACGGTGTCGCCGAAGTAGTTGGCCGGGTTGTCGTCGGTGACGGTGGTGCCGGGCGGGTTGTTGGCGTCCTGGCCGGTGACGGTGCCGACGTTGGTCTGCTGGCCGGCCAGGGCGGTGGCGGTCGTGCGTGTAGGTCCAGGTCTCGGTCAGGTCGAGCAGGCCGTTGCCGTTGGTGTCGCCGGTGAAGCTGGTGATCGGCCCGAGCACGTCGTCGCTGACGACGACGTTGGCCAGCGGCACGTTGCCGGTGTTGGTGACGACGTAGGTGAAGGTCACGCGTGCTGCCGGCGGCGCACGTGCGGCCCGGTCGGGCTGTCGGCGTCCTGGCCGTTGACGAACTTGACGATGTTGATCGCCGGGGCGTCGCCGAAGTAGTTGGCCGGGTCGTTGTCGGTGACCGTCGCGGCCGGGTGGTTCGGGTCCTGGCCGGTGACGGTGCCGAGGTTGGTCTGCTGGCCGGCCAGGGCGGTGGCGGTCGTGGTGTAGGTCCAGGTCTCGGTCAGGTCGAGCAGGCCGTTGCTGTTGGCGTCGCCGCTGGCGGGGCTGGTGATCGGCGCCGAGCTTGTCGTCGGTGACGACGACGTTGGCCAGCGGCACGTTGCCGGTGTTGGTGACGACGTAGGTGAAGGTCACCGTGCTGCCCGCGGCCACGTGCGGCCCGGTCGGGCGTGTCGGCGTCCACGCCGTTGACGAACTTGACGATCTGGATCGCCCGGGGCATCGCCGAAGTAGTTGGCCGGGTTGTCGTCGGTGACGGCGTGCCGGGCGGGTTGTTGGCGTCCTGGCCGGTGACGGTGCCGACGTTGGTCTGCTGGCCGGCCAGGGCGGTGGCGGTCGTGCGTGTAGGTCCAGGTCTCGGTCAGGTCGAGCAGGCCGTTGGCGTTGGTGTCGCCGGTGAAGCTGGTGATCGGCCCGAGCTTGTCGTCGCTGACGACCACGTTGGCCAGCGGCACGTTGCCGGTGTTGGTGACCACGTAGGTGAAGGTCACCGTGCTGCCCGCGGCCACGTGCGGCCCGGTCGGGCTGTCGGCGTCCTGGCCGTTGACGAACTTGACGATCTTGATCGCCGGGGCGTCGCCGAAGTAGTTGGCCGGGTTGTTGTCGGTGACCGTGGTGCCGGTGTTGGGGTCCTGGCCGGTGACGGTGCCGACGTTGGTCTGCTGGCCGGCCAGGGCGGTGGCGGTCTGTGGTGTAGGTCCAGGTCTCGGTCAGGTCGAGCAGGCCGTTGCTGTTGGCGTCGCCGCTGGCGAGGCTGGCGATGGGCCCCAGCTTGTCGTCGGTGACGACGACGTTGGCCAGGGGCACGTTGCCGGTGTTGGTGACCACGTAGGTGAAGGTCACCGTGCTGCCGGCGGCCACGTGCGGCCCGGTCGGGGTGTCGGCGTCCTGGCCGTTGACGAACTTGACGATCTGGATCGCCGGGCCGTCGCCGAAGTAGTTGGCCGGGTTGTCGTCGGTGACGGTCGTGCCGGGCGGGTTGTTGGCGTCCTGGCCGGTGACGGTGCCGACGTTGGTCTGCTGGCCGGCCAGGGCGGTGGCCGTCGTCGGTGTAGGTCCAGGTCTCGGTCAGGTCGAGCAGGCCGTTGCCGTTGGTGTCGCCGGTGAAGCTGGTGATCGGCCCGAGCTTGTCGTCGGTGACCGCGACGTTGGCCAGGGGCACGTTGCCGGTGTTGGTGACGACGTAGGTGAAGGTCAGCGTGCTGCCGGCGGGCACGTGCGGCCCGGTCGGGCTGTCGGCGTCCTGGCCGTTGACGAACTTGACGATGTTGATCGCCGGGCGCGTCGCCGAAGTAGTTGGCCGGGTCGTCGTCGGTGACGGTCGGCGCCGGTGTTCGGGTCCCGGCCGGTGACCGTGCCGAGGTTGGTCTGCTGGCCGGCCAGGGCGGTGGCCGTGGTCGTGTAGGTCCAGGTCTCGGTCGGGTCGAGCAGGCCGTTGCTGTTGGCGTCGCCGCTGGCCGGGCCGGCGATCGGCCCGAGCTTGTCGTCGGTGACGACGACGTTGCCGAGCGGCACGTTGCCGGTGTTGGTGACGACGTAGGTGAAGGTCACCGTGCTGCCGGCGGGCACGTGCGGTCCGGTCGGGCTGTCGGCGTCAACGCCGTTGACGAACTTGACGATCTGGACCGCCGGGACGCCATCGCCGAAGTAGTTGGCCGGGTTGTCGTCGGTGACGGTGGTGCCGGGCGGGTTGTTGGCGTCCTGGCCGGTGACCGTGCCGACGTTGGTCTGCTGGCCGGCCAGGGCGGTGGCCGTGGCGTGTAGGTCCAGGTCTCGGTCGGGTCGAGCAGGCCGTTGCCGTTGGTGTCGCCGGTGAAGCTGGTGATCGGCCCGAGCTCGTCGTCGGTGACCGCGACGTTGGCCAGGGCCACGTTGCCGGTGTTGGTGACGACGTAGGTGAAGGTCAGCGTGCTGCCGGCGGGCACGTGCGGCCCGGTCGGGCTGTCGGCGTCCTGGCCGTTGACGAACTTGACGATGTTGACCGCCGGCGCGTCGCCGAAGTAGTTGGCCGGGTCGTCGTCGGTGACCGTGGCGCCGGTGTTCGGGTCCCGGCCGGTGACCGTGCCGAGGTTGGTCTGCTGGCCGGCCAGGCCGGTGGCCGTGGTCGTGTAGGTCCAGGTCTCGGTCGGGTCGAGCAGGCCGTTGCTGTTGGCGTCGCCGCTGGCCGGGCCGGCGATCGGCCCGAGCTTGTCGTCGGTGACGACGACGTTGCCGAGCGGCACGTTGCCGGTGTTGGTGACGACGTAGGTGAAGGTCACCGTGCTGCCGGCGGGCACGTGCGGTCCGGTCGGGCTGTCGGCGTCAACGCCGTTGACGAACTTGACGACATTGACCGCCGGGACGTCGCCGCAGTCGAGGCGGAGGTCCAGGTCGGTCACCGGTGGCGGGATCGGCAGCACGGCGCTCTCGACGAACGCGCCGCCGCCCGGGGCGGTGCAGCCGGCTTTCTCGGCCCGAACCTTGTAGTAACCGGCCAGGACATCCCAGCCGAAGTGCCCGGTCGCGTTGGTCAGGTCGGGGTTTGTCTGGTTGCCTGGCGACATGATGGCGCTGCCGTTCGGCACCTGGACGAACGGGCCGCCCGGGTTGTCAGAGCGGAAGAGCGTGACCGTGGCGCCGGCGATCGGCGATCCTCCGATCGTGTTTACCACGCCACTCGGATCGATGTAGAGATTGAAACTCCCCGAAGTGCCGCACGAGATCGTCCAGCTGATGGTCGCGTTCCCATGGTGCGGATACGGAGCGGCGAAGACCGCCGTCCACGTCCCGGATGGCAATTCCACGAGCGACACGGTCTGGCTGTACCCGTCCTCGACCTGGAACGTGGCGGTACCTGTGCCGCCGGTGCAACCGGCGATCTGCACGGTCACCGGATCCTGCCAATAGATCGAGGGCACGCCCGACGTCGCCGACCCATTGGACGGCGTCGTGAGTGTCACCCCCGGTGGCATCGGCGTCGGCCCGTGGAGGGTGACGTCGATCCCGGCGACATCGGAGCCGGCGACGCTGACCGGGCCGGCGCTGCCCCCGCTCAGACCCGAGCCGCCGGGCGGATTCACAGTCAGGGACCAGGTGTGATCCACGGCCCCGCCACCGCTCGTCGAATCGGGAAGGTTGTTCAGCACGTATCCGCCGCTGGCGTTCGAAGCGGTCAGCCGGCAGGACGTGTCCGCGGGCGTGGGGCATGCGGCGATGAACGCCCCCGCCGCGGGTGTCCCGACGGTGTTCGCCCAGATATGGCCGGAGATCGAGTGTCCCGTGGCCGCGCCATTGCGCACGGGGAAGACGTAGCGGCCATCCTGGAGGGCCGCCCCGACGTTGTTGTGGATGAGCCCGGTGTTCGCGTTCGAGTCGAGGAACGCCCCAGCGGTCGCCGACCCCGGCAACTCGAACGAAGCGGACGAGCCGTTCGAGTAGCCGACCCGCGCCGGACTGCCACCGAGACCGCCGGTGCCACCGCTGGCATCGCCGGTCTCCCACTGGACCTTGTCGTAGTTGAACACGATGTCGAAATTGCCGGCGCCGGTATCGGAGCGATCGACCAGCACGAGTTGGAAGCTATTGAGCAGGTCGTCATGGCTCGCGAAATAGCCGACGTTCAGCCAGTTGACGCAGAACGCCGGGCGACCGCCGATCTGCGTCTCGCCCGCGCTGATGCTGCCGTAGTGCGTCGTGCCGGAGGCCGCCCCGGTCGTGTCGACGTCGGCCCAGAACGGCGCGATGATCGGCGTCGCGTTCGAGACCAGCGGTGAGGGGGTGAACTCGGCGAGCGGATCATCGAACGTCACGTTGCCGTTGTTGTTGACGTAGAGCGATCCGTACTGATTGCCGAAGAAATCGATGGAAAATGGCATCGCGACCAGCGGCGACGATCCGTCGTCGTTGGCGGGCAGGTCCGTCGCCTGACAACCGGCGGCGGTGATGATGGCGTTGGGTCCCTCGGCCTGCACCACCGATCCTGTGGCCGCGATCGGCACGACCAGGACGGCCGAGAGAAACGCCGCCGAGAGGCGCAGGCGTGCCCTCCTCTGCATGCTGGGCCGGCGTGACGGCAAACGAACCATCGACGGTACCTCCTGGGCGCGCGTACGCGTCACCGACGGGAGGGTCGGTCTCGCCATTGGCACGACGCGGCGTCAGGCGACCGTATCTTCGCCGCGGCGGTGGATCCCCTCGATCCGCCTCTCTCCCTCTTGGGTGAGTATGCATGTCGGGAGTCGGGCGTCGCGGCGAGTCGAGGATGTGCGGTGCGTCCGGGCACCAGAGATTCAGGGCAGACTGTTCCGGCCCAGTGCCTCGCCGGCGGGCAGAGCCAGGGTCAGGCGTTCCATCAGTGGCAGGACTCCTTCCGGCTCCTGGCGACCGTGCGACGACCCGGGTCAGGCGCTCCATCGTTGACGGACTCATTCCGGTTCGTTGCGACGCGTCCTACGACGCAGCGAGGTGATTCGATGGCCGGCGGCCTTCTCAGGATTCGCGGCATCGAACCTTTGTCGCGAACATCAGTCACGGCGATGGTAACGACGACCCGACCCGGAGGACCGGCCCGAGCCGGCCTATTTCCGCCGCGTATGCCGTCCCCACTGATGTCTGCGACAGACACGCCCGATGGCCGCCGTTACCACCGCTCCGGTCAATATCTGCGACAAACGCGGACCAAGGACCCGGCATGATGCGCGACTCGCCGGAATGTGGCCGGTCGCGGGTCAGTGGCCGGCTCGCTCGCGAAGCGCGCGCTGGGCCCCGAGATCGCGATATGACTCGCACAGGAGCGAGGGCAGGTCCGGGATGGCGTCGACGTCGGCGGGACCGCGCGCCACGAACCGGTGGGCGTTCCAGCGACCGCCGAGGTAGACCTCGATCCGCTCGACCCACGGCGAGTCGAGCTGCCGCGTCAGCGCGAAGTTGAGCCGGACGCGGTCACGCAGGACGACCGCGCCGGCGAATCGGACGCGGTCCATCAGCACGATCCGTGTCTTCTGGGCGATGACCGTGACCGGCCCGCAGCGCTCGACGAGCTCAACGAACCGGTCGAACGCGGCACGGGCCTCGGGTGCCGAGTGGGCGAACCGGTCGTCGAGCGTGTACTGACTGCAGGAATGCCACAGGTTGGCGGTGATGAACCGGTGCCCGCACGTCGGACAGGTCCACAGCGGCCGGTCGGTCAGCTCTCGAGCTTCGTCCGCATGCACTCGAACGTCTGACCGATCATCTTGTTGGCCGTCCCCTCGATCAGGCGCGCCCCAACGCTGGCCAGCGTGCCCGACAGGTTGACGTCGGCCGACCAGTCCATCACCGTCCCGCCGTCCTCGCCGTCCGAGAGATGCATCTGCGCCGTCGCATCGACCGCGCTGCCCGGCGCCTGGCCGTGGGCCTTGATGACGGCCCGGTCCGGCGGCTCGGTCTCGGCGAACTCCATGTTGACGTGGAACCGCGCGCTGATGAACCCGATGCCGACTTTGGCGACCGCCTTGAAATGGGTGTCGTCGACGACCTCGATCTTCTCGACGCCGGGGCCGCACTGGCCGACCTGGTCGGGGTCGATGACGAACGCCCAGACCTTCTCGCGCGAGGCCTTGATCGGCACGGAGCCTTCGAAATGCATGGATCCTCCAGTTCGAGACAGGTGGGACGCGAGGACGATCAGTCGTGCATCGCAGAGTACGTGCTCGACTCCAGGTACGTCGCCGGCTCCTTGATGAACCGGGTCCGGCAGCCGATCGAACAGAACGCGTAGATGACCCCATCGTGCTCGGCGAGGTGCCGGGCGTGGGCGCGCTCCACGGTCATCCCGCAGACCGGATCGAGCAGGACGATGTCGTCGACGACCGGCTCGAGCGAGATGGTCTCGGGGATGCCGCCGGCGACGGTCGCGGGGCCGGGCGAGGCGACGAAGTCGGCGCGGCCGCGCCGGACCTGGACCAGCTCGGCCAGGATGGACAGGGCGATCTCCTCTGCCGTCTCGGCCCCGATGTCCATGCCGGCCGGCGCCCGCAGCGCGGCGATCCGCTCGTCACCGACGGTCGTCTCCTCGCGCAGCCACTCGCGCACGACGCCCGCGCGCGTGGGCGACGCGACCAGGCCCACGTACGAGGCCTCGCGGGTGAGCGCGAGGCCGACTGCCTCCTCGTCCCAGATCCCCTGGCTGGCGACGACGACGTATGGCGACGCCTCGGGGTCGAGGCCGCGGATGTCGGCCGAGCGGTGGACCCGGTCGGCGCCCGGGAAGGCGTCGGTATCGGCGATCGGGTCGATGACGCTGACGCGCCAGCCGGCCGCTGAACCCACCCGGGCGAGGGCACCGGCGATCGGCGTCGTCCCGACCACCCAGAGTTGCGCGACGGGGACGTGCGGTTCCACGTAGATCTCCAGAGTGCCCCCGGAATGGCAGGTCATGACCAGTTCGATGACGCCGTCGGCTCGGCGGCCTTCGCCCGGACCCTCCTTCGAGAGTCGCAGCAGGCGTGGTTGCGCGTCGGCCAGCGCGCGGAGTGCTTCGCGGACGACGACGGGCTGGGCGCACGAGCCTCCGACCCAGCCCTCGATCAAGCCGTCGGGATGGATGATCCCCGACGCGCCGGGGCGGGCCGAGGTCGGTCGCCGGACCGCCACGACCGTAGCGACCGCGAACGACCGGCTGTCCGCCTCGAGCTCGGCGGCCCGCGCGAAGAGCGAGCGGGGCGTCACTGCCGGATCCCCGCCTGCTCAGGCGAGCCCAGGCCAAGTCGGCTGCGAGCATGGCCGCTCGGAGGACCGAGGCGACGCTCGCGCGAGCCATCGGTCCGAGGATTGCGTGAGCGAACGCGCGCACCGGCCAACGCCGGCATGAGCCGCATCAGCTTGCGGCCACGCCCTTCTCGTGGAGGATCGCCCAGACCTTCTGGGGCGTGATCGGGATGTCGATGTTGCGCACGCCGAGGTGCCACAGGGCGTCCACGACGGCGTTGGCGATGGCCGGCGGCGCGCCGACGGTCGCCGACTCCCCTACTCCCTTCGCGCCGATCGGATGATGCGGCGACGGGGTGATGGTCTTGGCGGTCTCCCAGGCCGGGGTCTCGACGGCGGTCGGGAGCAGGTAATCCATGAACGTCCCGGCCATGTTGTTGCCGAGTTCGTCATAGGTGATCTCCTCGTAGAGCGCCGGCGCGAGGCCCATCGTCAGCCCGCCATGGATCTGCCCGTCGACGATCATCGGGTTGATGATGTTGCCGCAATCGTCGACCGCCACGAAGCGGCGGACGTGGACGCGACCCGTGCCTTTGTCGATGTCGACGACGCAGATGTAGCTGCCGAACGGGAAGGTCAGGTTCGGCGGGTCGTAGTAGTCGACCGCCTCGAGGCCGGCCTCCATCCCGGCCGGATGATTGGTGTAGGCCGCGAAGGCGATCTCCTGGATGGTCTTGAACCGGTCCGGCGAGCCCTTGACGCTGAACTTGCCGGGCTCCCACTCGAGGTCGTCCTCGTTGGCCTCCAGCAGATGGGCGGCGATCTTCCGGGCCTTCGCCTGGATCTTGCGGGCGGCGACCGCCGTGGCGGCGCCGGCGACCGGCGTCGAGCGCGAGCGCGTATGTGCCGAGGCCGTACGGCGCCGTGTCGGTGTCGCCCTCCTCGATCTTGATGTCGGCGACCGGGAAGCCGAGCTCCTCGGCGATGATCTGGGCGAACGTCGTCTCGTGCCCCTGGCCCTGGCTCTGGACGCCGAGCCTGGCGATGACCTTGCCGGTCGGATGCACCCGGATCTCGCACGAGTCGAACATCTTGATGCCCAGGATGTCGAAATCGTGCGACGGCCCGGCTCCCACGATCTCGGTGAAGCTGCTGATGCCGATGCCCATGAGCTCGCCGCGCTCACGCTTCTCCGCCTGCTCCCGGCGGAGCCCGGCGTAGTCGATCATGTCCATGGCCTTCTGGAGGGCGGCCGGGTAGTTCCCCGAGTCGTACGACCAGCCGGTCGGCGTCTTGTACGGGAACTGGTCGGGCTGGATGAAGTTCTCCATCCGGAGCTGCGCGGGGTCCTTGCCGATCTGGTGGGCCAGGATGTCGACCATCCGCTCGACCGCGTGGACGGCTTCGGTCACCCGGAACGAGCATCGATAGGCGACGCCTCCGGGCGGCTTGTTGGTGTAGACGCCGTCGACTTCGACGAAGGCGTTCGGGAAGTCGTACGAGCCGGTGATGACGTTGAACAGGCCGGCCGGGTACTTCGACGGGTCGGCGGCGGCGTCGGCGTAGCCATGGTCTGCGATGGTCTTCGCCTTGAGCGAGGTGATCTTGCCGTCCTTGGTGGCGCCCATCTCGACATGGATGTGGTAGTCGCGGGCGAACGAGTCGGCCTGGAGGTTCTCGGAGCGGTCCTCGATCCATTTGACCGGCTTGCCGACGGTCAGTGCTCGCGACGACCGCGAGCACGTAGCCCGGATAGACCGGCACCTTGCCGCCGAACCCGCCACCGATGTCGTGGGTCTTGACCCGGATGTTCTGCTCGGGCAGACCGCTCACGAGGGCGAGCACGGTCCGGATCGCGTGCGGCGCCTGGCTCGTCATGTGGAGGGTCAGCTGGCCGCGCGTGGCGTTCCAGTCGGCGACGCAGCCGCAGGTCTCGATCGAGGCGACATGGATGCGCGGGATGTAGATGTCCTGCTCGATGTTGACGTCGGCGGCGCGCGAGCGTCGGCGTCGGTGGCCGCCCGGTCGCCCGATTCCCAATGCCAGATGTGGTTGTTCTGCTTGTCCGGGCCGCGGTCGGGGCGAAGGACGAACGCGTCGGGCTCGAGCGCCTTGTATGGGTCGACGATGACCGGCAACGGCTCATAGTCGACATGACCGCGGCGACGCCGTCAGCCGCGATGTACTTCGTCGTCGCGACGACCGCCGCGACCTCCTGGGCTTGGTACATGACCGTGTCGGTCGGGAGGACCATCTGCTTGTCCCCGGCGAGGGTCGGCATCCAGTGGAGGCCTGCCTTCTCGAGGTCGGCGCCGGTGATGACGGCCAGGACGCCCGGGATCTTGAGCGCCTCGGTCGCGTCGATGCCCTTGATCGTGGCGTGGGCGTACGGGCTGCGGACGATGTCGAGCCAGAGCTGGCCCGGCAGGTTGACGTCGTCGATGTACTCTCCCTGGCCGCGGATCATCCGCGGGTCTTCCTTGCGCTTGACCGAGTGGCCCATGCCACCCATCTCGAAGGTGGTGCGGGGCTGTGCCTCAGTCGTCATCTCGTCACTCCCCGCTCAACCGGCCGCGACCGGTTCGCCGGCCTGCATCTGGGTCTGCGCCTCGGCGGCGGCCGACATCTCGGCGGCGGCCTGCTGGATCGCCTTGACGATGTTCACGTAGCCGGTGCAGCGGCAGAGGTTGCCGCTGATGCCCACCCGGATGTCCTGTTCCGTCGGGTTCGGGTCGCTGGCGAGGAGCCATGCCGACTGCATGATCATCCCCGGGGTGCAGAAGCCACATTGGAGGCCGTGCTGGTCCCAGAACGCCTGCTGGAGCGGATGGAGGTTGGCGCCGTCGGCCATGCCCTCGATGGTCTTGACCTCCCGGCCGTCGGCCTGGACCGCGAGCATCGTGCACGACTTGGCGCTCTCGCCGTCGACGTGGACCGTGCAGGCGCCGCAGTTGCTCGTGTCGCAACCGACGTGGGTTCCGGTCAGGCCCAGGTTGTCCCGCAGGAAGTGGACGAGCAGCAGGCGAGGCTCCACGTCGGCCTCATGGACCGCGCCGTTCACGGTGATGCTGACTCGCTGCGTTGTCATGACACCCTCTCCAGCGTGCCGATGCGCGCGCTCCGAGGTCCAAGGCGAAGCTCCGCGACGCCATTTGCCCGAGGATCGTGCTGGGTGGTCATCGCGATCTCCTACGCGTACGCGAGCGCGCGCTCGACGGCGATCCGGAGCGACCGGACGGTCATCTCGGCGGCCATCGCCCGCTTGTATTCGATGGGACCGCGGACGTCGCCGGCCGGTCGGCTCTGGGCCCCGACTGCGGCTCCGGCCTGGCGGAAGACTTCCTCGCTGGGCGTCGCTCCGGCCAGGGTGGCTTCGGCGTCCGTGGCGGCGAAGGGTGTCTCGGCGACGCCGGTGACGCCGATCCCGGCGCTTCGCGATGCGGCCGTCCTGGTCGAGGCGGACGACCGAGGCGACCCCACGGTCGCGAAGTCGCCGACCTTGCGCTCGAGCTTCGCGTACGCGCCCGCCGCGCGACGGGGTCGGCGCGGGATGCGGATCTCGGTCAGGACCTCGGTCGGTTCGATGGCGGTCGTGAAGGTGTCGAGGAAGAACTCACGGGCGCGGATCGTCCGGTCGCCCTGCTGGCCGCGGCAGACGATGCTGGCGTTCATGCGCGAGCAGGACCGCCGGCCAGTCGGAGGCGGGGTCGGCGTGGGCGACGGAACCGCCGATCGTGCCCCAGTTGCGGACCTGCGGGTCCCCGATGCCCCCGGTCACGTCGTGGAGCAGCGGGTAGCGGTCGCGGACCACGTCCGCCTCGTGGATCTGCCGGTGGGTCGCGCGCGCGCCGATGGTCAGTGCGTCGTCGCCTTCCTGGATCGCGTCCAGACCCGCGATGTCGCGGAGGTCCACGAGCAGTGCCGGTTGCGCGAGGCGGAGCTTCATGAGGGGCAGAAGGCTGTAGCCGCCGGATAGCAGCTTCGCCTCCCCCTCGCGGTCCCTCAGGATCCGCAGGACGTCGTCCAGGCTCCCCGGACGAACGTAGTCGAACTGGCCAGGGATCATCGCGCTGGACCTCCTCCCCGCGCATGGCGGGGCCGATGTCGGCCCAATGACCCCCGAATGGGCACAGAGCTGTGGCGACGGCACCGGGCCTTCGGTCGAGCCGCGCCCAGTGCTCGATCGGGGGTCCGGGGAAAGCGTTGCGATGCAGTATCGGTCCGCGGTCGTTGCGGCGTCAACGCGGTCGCGCATGAGCGGCACCGAGCCTGTGACAGGCCCGACGTTGGCCGGTTCTCGCCGCATACGAGTGGGGCTCGTGCTATGCGAGAAGTTCTGCTCCGGCGAGGCCCACTGGGGGCCGTATCACGACGGTGGTTCGTATGTGGCAGGGATTCCCGTCGTACAGTGCCCGAACGCTCGCAGACGACGAGCCACGCTCGTAAATGGCAAAGATTCGCCCGACGCTCGTCGCGCAGGGATACCGCAACACCCGATCCACGCCCGCGGTTGGCCAAACGCCAGCGGTGGCGGTCGTCAGCGCCGCGAGCGCGTTTCACCCTGGTCCTATCGACCGCCGATCGCTCTGAGACGGCGAGCCGGAGGCCCGAATGGCGCGAGATCGTTGCACCTCATGCACGAGATCGACCGAACGGGGCCGTTTCGCGGTCCACACCCGTCGATGTCCGCGGCGCTTCGGTCGGTAGGACCACCGCACGAAACGCGGGGCTGGGCGGGAGCGGAGATCGGTCGTCAGGCGACCGCCATCGCCTCGCCCGTTTCGAGGAGTGTCTTGAGGCCCGACACGATGAATACGACGCCGCCCGAGAACTCGCCTTCGATCTTCGAGCCCGGGACAAGCGCACTGGTGACGGTGAGCTTCGAACCGCCGTCCTCGGATGGTTCGACCGCCCATGTCATTCGGACCGGGCCTTCGGCCTCGGCCGACGGATCCCAGCGCGGATGAAACAGCATCGTGACGGTCCGTCCCGGTTCGATCGAGACCACCGAACCGTCGGCGGCAAGCCGGCCGTCGGGATAGGTGTAGGCGATCGGCGCTCCGGGTGTCCAGTCGGAGGCGACCCGCGTGCCGTAGTAGTAAGAGACGGTGTCCTCGCCGTCGGTGATCGCCCGCCAGACCCGGTCGGGCGAGGCCTTGATGTAGATCGCGTAGACGTGGTCGATCGTGTCCATCGGTTGCTCCAGTCTCGACTTCATGGCTGACATCGCCCCCACCACCGGCTCTGCGAACTTCCCGATCCAGCGGTCGTGGACGAGGCGGATCGGCACCGGGTTCAGGAAATGGCGCTTCTCGCGACCGACCTTCACCGTCGTCAGCAGTCCGGCCACCTCCAGGACCCCAAGGTGCTTCATGACCCCGAAGCGCGTCATGCCGGGCAGGTACTCGCACAGCTCTCCCGAGCGTCTGGCCATCGCGCTCGATGAGCCGATCGAGCAGCTCCCGCCGCCCCGGGTCGGCCAGGGCTCGGAAGATCGGCGCCATCGGATCGGTCACGCGCCGACTATATGTGACTAAATGGTCACATGTCAACCGCGAGCGTCGGGTAGGTCCTTGCGGTCGGGGAGCCGACGGCGAACCATGGGCGCACGGAAAGCCACGAACCCGACTAGCGCGTCGCGACCCAGGTCGAGTCGCTCCGCGCCCTGGACGATGACGGCTTCACGCGCGGTTGGCCAAACGCCAGCGACCGATTTGACGGCGCACCGGGATTACCACCAACGTGACGGGGATGGACGAGCACCCGAGGACCTCGACGCTGCTCAGGGAGCTGGCCGCCGACATCGGCGAGGCGCTCGGGCCCGACCTCGTTGGCCTGTACGTCTCCGGCTCCTATGTGGCCGGGGGCTTTGACCCGGCCATCAGCGATCTCGACCTCATCGCGGTCACCCGCGTCGATGCGGCCGACCTCGATCTCGAGCGCATCCGGGCGATGCACGCCGCGTTCGTCGGGCGCCATCCGGAATGGTCGGACCGGATCGAGGTGGTCTACATCGGGTCCGGAGGCCGTCGCAGCTTTCCGGACCAGTCACGGTTCGATCGCCGTGATCAGCCCCGGCGAGCCGTTCCATCTGCGACCCGAGCCGCCCGCCGAGTGGATCCAGAACTGGTACCAGGTGCGCGCATCGGGCTGGTCCTGTCCGGCCCGCCACCGACGGCCCTGATCCCGCCGGTCGAGTGGTGGGAGTTCGCGGCGGCGTGCAGGCGTTACGTCACGGAGCTCGCGGGTCGCGACCTCCTCGGATCGAGCTCAGGCGCCCTCGCGTACACCTTGCTGACCGTCTGTCGAGCGGAGGAGGCGGTCATCGCTGGACGCGCCGTATCCAAGCAGGAAGCGGCGGCCATCGCCCAGGGTCGCCACCCGATGGCTGCCGACCTCATCGCGGGAGCCCTCGAGTATCGGCAGACGAGGGGCGTCGCCGCGGGCTTCGACAAGCCGACGACCCATGCCGCAGCCATCGAATTCATCAAGGACGTCGCGGCATCGCTGTCCGCGCACGACCCGGATTCGCCCGTGGCCGCCGACGGCGGCAGACTGGCCCGATGATGTTCAACGTCGCGGCCGAGGCGTACGACAGCTTCATGGGCCGCTATTCGATGCCTCTCGCTCCCCTCTTCGCGTCGTTCGCGGGAGTCGACCCCGGGCAGCGAGTCCTCGACGTCGGGTGCGGGCCCGGGCGCGCTCACGCGCGAGCTGGTCAACAGACTCGGGGCGTCGTCCGTCTCGGCCGTCGACCCTTCGGAGCCCTTCGTCGATGCTGTGCGGGAGCGGCTGCCGGGCGTCAAGGTCGAGCGCGCTTCCGCCGATCAGTTGCCGTTCCCCGACCGATCGTTCGATGCAGCGATGGCGCAGCTCGTCGTCCACTTCATGGCCGATCCCGTAGCTGGCATGAGGGAGATGGCGCGAGTGACTCGCCCACAGGGCGTCGTTGCCGCGTGCGTCTGGGATCACGCCGGTGACAAGGGGCCGCTCGGGGCTTTCTGGCAGGCCGCGCGGGTGCTCGATCCGGGCGTCGACGACGAGTCCGAGCTCGCCGGCGCGCGCGAGGGCCATCTTGTCGAGCTCCTGTCGGCCGCCGGGCTGCGCGAGATCGAGAGCACGATCCTGACCGTCCGCGTCGAACACCCGACCTTCGAGGATTGGTGGAAACCCTTCACCCTCGGTGTCGGGCCGGCCGGCGCATACACGGCCGGGCTTGACCCCGACCGACAGGCGCGGCTTCGCGAGCTGTGCCACGAGCGACTGCCGGATGAGCCGATCGTCGTCTCGGCGGGCGCGTGGGCGGCTAAAGGCAGGGTGTAGGTCGGGCCGCCGGGCGGACGCGGGGCGAGGCCGCTCGCGTCGGTCAGGGTTTCGGCAGGCCGAGCGCTCGGGCCACCCATGCGAGCGCCGTTCGCCCCTGGCGCACCTGGAGGGGTCGGACATGCGGCGCCTCCGGGATCGGCGGGCCTCCTGCTCGCGCGCAGAAGAAGCCGGCGACCCATGCGGCGAGCGGCGCGGCATCGGGCAGGATCTCCTCGGGCGGCGGGCCGCCTTCGTCCTGGAGGCTGGGCAGCCAGAACGCGAGGTCCAGGTCTGGATTCGCCAGCTGAGCGTGGTTCCAGTCGAGGATCACCGCCCGCCCGTCCCGAAAACAAAGGTTGTCCGAGCGGATGTCGAGGTGGACCAGCACGTCGCCTTCAAGGGGCGCTTCTCCGGCCGCCGCCTCGAGCAGGGGCAGCGCTGACTCGAGCCAGTCACTCGAACAGAGCCCGAGACGCAGGAAAGGTGCGGGATCGGCGGCGATCGCATCCCAGTCCCCGCGGGGATCGCGAGGCTGCGCGACCAGGTGAATGGGCGGCTCCGTTGAATGGATCGCATCGAGCGCGTCGATCACCGCGGCGACACGTCCATCCGTCCACGGCGGCGGCCACTCGGCACCGGAGAGGTCCTCAAGCGCGAGGACCGGACGCTCGCCGTCATCATCGAAGCCGAGGACCTCGGGCAGGAACCACCCCCGCAGCGACCGATAGTTCGTGTGCTCGACCCGGGTCCACTCGGCCGTGAGGCCGGTGGCGCCGATCTTGACGAAGGCCGTGCGTCCGCCGCCGATTGGCCGGGCGGCGTCCGAAACGATCCAGCGCGCCGCGGTGCCGCCAGCGCCACGATCCGATGTGGCCGGCCGGAAGCGGGACGGACGCCAGCCGAGGGCGCGCTCGATGCGTTCGAGGTCACCGGTCGGCGGGGCAGTGGCCTGCGGCGCCCCCGACCCCCAACCGTCGAATCTCAGTGGGGCACCCACCTGACGATCCCGATCTGGTTCGACCCGCGGCCGCGGATCGTCCAGCCGTCGGGGCCTTCCTCGCCGAGCTCGTCGAGGGCTTCCTGGAGGAGCGCCTCCTTCGGGCCGTCAGGATCGATCCAGAGCTGGCGGCGAGCCAGTCCCTCGAGCGCGGAACGCGACTCGAACCGGCGCGGCTCCGTGACCACGATCGTGACATCCGGCCGGCGCCCGCGGGCTCGGAGGATCTCCACGAACTCAGGCAGCGCCGGCAACGGGACGCGCGCCTCGGCATGGACGGCCGGCCAGAACGGGTCTGCCGCCGCGGCCGGCGCCTGTTCCATCAGGACCGCCACGCACAGGCGCGCCGCCGCGCCTTCGAGGGCGTCCACGAACTGCCCGATCTTCTCGACGTCATAGCCGACATGCGCGATGAGGACGACATCGGCCTCGATGGCGGCCGCGGCGCTCCCGTCCGGCGGCGGCCAGCGGGCCTCGATCGTCCGGACGTTCTCGATGGCGTGGTCCTCGGCGATCTCGCGAAACGCCTCGAGCATCGACGGCGAGACATCGAGCGCGATCACCTCCCCACCCGACGGGTCAAGGGCGCGCGCCAGCGGCAGCGCGAACCGTCCGCCGCCGGCCCCGACGTCCAGCCACCGATCGCCGGAGCGGATGAGGCCGAGCAGTCGTTGGAGGACGGGATCGTCGGTGCGCGTCGGGTCGGCCCGGAAGAGCGACGAGACAGGGGCATAGAAGTCAGCGCCGTCGGGGACCTCGCGGACCCGATCGACCTGCTCGCGGTTGGCTCGCACGCGCGCGCCCCACGCGGCCTCCGCGATCCGGGCGAGGTCGGCGCGGGTGTCGAGGTCCGGGTTGGCCCCGTCGATCGGGACCTCCGTGACGAGGCCCGGGTGGGCTTCGAGCACGGGGCCGAGGCCGCGATCGCCGGCAGCCTCTGCGGCGAGGCCGAAGGCAGGCCGGCGAAGCAGGACGGGGTTCCGGCCACCATCCTGGGTGTACGCCGGGACGACGACCGGGCGGTCCGGGTCGGCCGGGGCCGCGACCAGGGCGCGGATCGCCTCGAGAGGCACGAGCGGCTGGTCGCCCAGCGCGATGAGCACGGCGTCGACGGAGGAGTCGGCTGCGACGGTCTCGACGCCCACCTGGAGGGAGCTCGAGAGGCCGCGCCCGGGGTCCGGGTTTCGGACGCGCCGCTCGGTTCGCCACTCGATGGCCGCCTCGATCGCCGTGGCGTCGTCGCCGAGGACGACGACCACGTCGGTCAGACCGGCCGCCGCGAGCGTGTCGAGGACATGCTGCAGCACCGGGCGGCCCGCGACCGACGCCAGCAGCTTCCCGCCACCGAACCGCGATCCGCGCCGGCCGCCAGTACCACCCCGGCGACGTGGTCAGTCATGGCCGGACCGTACCGCATCGCCGACCGGCTTGGCGAGCCGTCGGGGAGATGCGCACCCGGCGCGCCGTCTCTACGCCGTCGCGAGCGCCGCCTGCTGGAGCATCGGCCGGCCCGATCCGCCGTACCGTTCCGCCACGACCTCCGCGAGGATCGCGAGGGCCGTCTCGGCCGGCGCGCGCCCACCGAGGTCGAGCCCGATCGGACCATGCAGCCGCGCCAGGTCCTCCTCGCTCACCCCGGCCTCGAGCAGCCGGGCGCGCCGGTCGGCCTGGGTCTTGCGCGACCCAACGGCGCCCACGTACCGGCAGCCGCGCCGCAGCGCCTCGACGATGGCCGGCTCGTCGAACTTCACGTCGTGCGACAGGACGGCGACCGCGTCGTTCGGGCCGAGGCCGATCTCGTCGGCGACTTCGTCCGGCCAGCCGACCACCAGCCGATCCACATCGGGGAAGCGCTCCGGCGTGGCGAAGGCCGCCCGCCCGTCGACGACCACGGTCTCGTACCCGAGCTCGCGGGCCAGCCGGACGAGCGACCTGGCAACCTCCACGCCGCCGACGAGCACCAGGCGCGGGCGCACAGGGAAGACCTCGATGAACAGCGACCGATCGCCCAGCTCCACGGTCCGCGACAGGCCGCGGCGAAGGGCGGCCGTCGCCGCATCGACGAGCGCGGCGTCAAGCTCGGGCGAGCCCAGCGACCCGTGGAGCGTGCCGTCGTCCGCGACCACCAGCTCGGTGGCCGGCGGCGCACCGTCGCCCGGCTGATGCGGGCCGAACGTGCCCGGCGGCGAATTGGCGGGGAGCGGCGTGACGACGGCCGAGCCATGCCCGCCGGCGCCAACGGACCCTCGGGCCGCGTCCACCACGACGGCCGGCGCCACCGGCTCGACGAGCACGTCGATCGTGCCGCCGCAGGCAAGCCCCACGTCCCACGCCTGCTCGTCCGAGATCCCGTAGCGGATGACCCGGGCGTGGCCCGTCGCGCGCGCCCGGTCGATCTCCTCGGCCGCGGCGCCCTCGACGCATCCGCCGCTGACCGAGCCGGCGATCCGGCCGTCCCGGGCGTACAGCAGCACGGCGCCCTCGGGGCGCGGGGCGGACCCGAACGTCCGGACGACGACCGCGCGGCCGACGTCGGCGGGATCGGTGCCGGCCGACTCCCAGCCGGACAGGGTGTCGAGCAGTTCCTTCATCGGAGTGGCCTCGGAGCGGATGGGTCGATGGTCTCACCGCCGACGACGGACGGCAGCCCGGCGATCGCCGGAACGGACGCGCCGGGCAGCGCGGCATGGGCGGCGGCCTCGCTCCCGCGCCGGGTGTCGCCCGCTCGGACGCCGCCCAGGATCTCGCCCAGGCGTTCGAGGCTCGCAACGGTGCCGGCCGGGAGGAAGTCGTCGATGTACGGGAAGGCGGCGCGCATCCCGCCGGCCAGCGGCTGGTAGCCGGGCGTGCCGGCCAGCGGATTGAGCCAGACGAGCCGATGGCAGTTGCGCCGCAGGCGGGCGGTCTCGGTGGCGACGAGGGCCGGGTCGCCGCGGTCCCAGCCGTCGGACACGACGATGACGACACCGGAGGTCCGGAGCGAGCGCCGGGCCCAGGTCTGGTTGAACGTCCGGAACGACTCGCCGATGCGGGTCCCGCCGGCCCAGTCGTTGACCGAATCGGCGACGCGCGCGAGCGCCCGGTCGCGATCGCGATCGCGCAGGAGGCGCGTGACGCGGGTCAGGCGCGTCCCGAACACGAACGATTTCGGTCCTCACCTCGGACGCCGCGGATAGCGCCTGGACGAAGCGCAGCAGCAGCCGCGAGTGGCGCTCCATCGAGCCCGAGATGTCGCAAAGGACCACGAGCGAGCGCGGCTCCTTGATCTGGCGACGCCAGACCCACGACAGAAGCTGGCCGCCCGTCCCGAGGTTCTGGCGGAACATCGCCCGCGGCGCGAGCCGGCGTCCATGCGAGTGGAGCTCGTAGCGCCTTGTCCGACGGCGCTCGAGGCGCGGGAGAAGCGCGTCGACGAGCCGCTCGGCCTCGCGAAGCTCGGCCGGGGTCATCCGATCGAATTCCCGGTGGCGCAGGATCTCGCCCTGCGAGTAGGCGTCGGGCGAGATGACGATGCCCTCGATGTCGGACTCGTCGCCGTCGTCGCCATCCGAGGGGACGGGCATGCCGCGTTCGTCGGAACCCATCTCGCCGGGTTGCTGGCCGGGCTCCTGCGGGGCGCCCTCGGCCTGCCTCTCCAGGTCGGGGTCGTCCTCGCGGGGAAGCGTCGCCGGGGCGAAGTCGCCCGGGATGCGCGACCCGCGCCGTCGCCACCAGCGATCGAAGGCGGCGTCGTAGATCGGCCGGTCGTCACGGCGTCGCGTGAAGATGGCCTCGCCGGCGGCCCGGACCTGCTCGCGCTCGGACAGGTCGACGAGCGTCAGCGCGCGGGCGAAGTCGATGGCCGCGGCGAGATCGACCGCCAGTCGGGCGGCCCGCAGCGAGCGTCCGAAGCCGACCGCCTCGCCGAGCAGACGACGACCGTCGATCTCCGGCCCCGACGGCGAACGGACGATGGCAGGGTCGTCGTTCACGTCAGCCCGCGAGCCGCTGGATCAGGTCGTCGATGGTGCCTCGCCATTCGCCTTCGTCCTGAGTCTCGGCCCACAGGTCCGCCACCTCCGAGGCTCGTGAGCACGCGCTCGGCGGCCGCCTGCGCGCGGAGCGCGTGCGCGCGGAGTCACCTGGCCGGCCAGACCGGTGGCAAGGGCGAGGATGTCCTCTCGCAGGTCGGCCGCCGGCTTGCCCAGGGCTGCTGCGATCACTTCGCCCGCCGCGATGGCGTCGACGTCGTCGGGCATCCCGAGGTCTGTGGCGAGCATCGCGTCGGTCAGGGCCGCTTCGATCGCTTCCATGCCGTTCTTCTCGAGCTCGTAGACCCAGTCGGAGGCGTCGTCGTTGTCGAACGCGGCCGTGCCCCAGGCGCCCATCGTCCCTCCTCAGCCGCCGGCGGCGGCCTCGGCGAGATAGCGCCGGGTCGCGTCGCCCCGGACCTGGCGGATGTCCTCCTCGTACTTGAGGACCACCCCGAGGGTCTCGTCGACGAGCTCCGGGGCGAGCTCGCGGGCACCGAGCGACAGGAGCGCGGCCGCCCAGTCGAGCGTCTCGGCGATGCCCGGGGACCTTGGTCAGGTCGGCCTGGCGGAGTCGATGGACGAAGCCGACGACCTCGCGGGCGAGGCGCTCGGGGGCCTGCGGGACGCGGGCGAGGACGATCTCGTACTCCTTCTGGGCCGTCGGGTAGTCGATCCAGTGGTAGAGGCATCGGCGCTTGAGCGCGTCGTGGACCTCGCGGGTGCGGTTCGAGGTCAGGACGACCCGCGGCGGAGTCTCGGCGCGGATCGGTGCCGATCTCGGGGACGGTGACCTGGAAGTCGGACAGGATCTCGAGGAGGTAGGCCTCGAACTCCTCGTCGGCGCGGTCGATCTCGTCGATCAGGAGGACCGGGGCGACGCCATCGTGGCTCTCGAGCGCCTGGAGGAGCGGCCGTCGGATCAGGAAGTCGCGACCGAAGATGTCGTGGGCGGTCGCCCGGTCCGCCTCGCCGCGGGCCTCGAGCAGCCGGATCTCCAGCATCTGGCGCGGGTAGTTCCACTCGTAGACCGCGGTGTTGACGTCGAGGCCCTCGTAGCACTGGAGCCGGATCAGGCGGGCACCGAGGCTCGCGGCCAGGACCTTGGCGAGCTCCGTCTTGCCGACGCCGGCCTCGCCCTCGAGGAGCAGCGGGCGGCCGAGCTCCAGGGCGAGGAAGACGGCCGTGGCGAGCGACCGGTCCGTGATGTAGTCGCGGCCGCGGAAGTCGTCCTGGATCGCCTCGATCGAGCGGGTGCCTGCAGGGCGCGCGGCGCGCGCGGCCTCGGATGATGTGGTGGGGTCGGTCATCGAGGGAATTTACACGGCGCGTGGCGGGGACGGGCGGTGCGTGCATGTGCCGGGCCGGTGGCGGCGGGCGGGTGCGGTCAGCGGGGGCCGGCCGGGTGCGGTCAGCGGGGCCGGCCGGGTGCGGTGAGCGGCGCCGGCCCGGGCAGCGGCTCAGCGCGGCGCCGGTCGCCCGCGCTCGACCTCGACGGTGCATGTCGTCTGCGGTCCAGCCGGGCTGCGAGCACTCTGCGGCCCACGGACTCGCGGGTCCGGTGACTCCGAGGCGCCCGGCCCGCCTCGCAGACGGCGAGCATCGAACAGCCCCTTCAGGTCGACGACGGCATGCCGGTCGCGCCCGCTGCGACCTGCATCGACACTGGTGCAGCGTGCGTCAGCACCGGGCGCCGCGACGGCTCAGCCCCAGGCGCGCCCGCTCCCCTACCCGTCCGGCGCGTCGAGCTCGCGAGCGTAAGGCGGGAACCGGAACCGCTGCGACCGGGTGAGGATGCCGCCGTGGCCCAGCTTCGCGACGGTCCGCGCTGACGCCGGGTCGCCGGACAACAGCCGAGGCAGCAGCAGGTCCGCGGCCGTCGCCTTCGAGTACGCGCCACATGTCGGCAGCCCGAGGATCGCCGTCCGGCCGATGCGCGCCAGCCAGAGCATGGATCCGGGGTGCGCCGGCACGCCCCGCCGCACGACACGCCCGCCGAGCGAGTCGATCGCGACGAAGCACGGGTCCAGCGGGTCGGTGCTCGCGGCTCCCGCGGTGAGGATCGAGATCGACCCGGTCGGCTCCTCGCACGAACCGCGACATGGCCGCCTCCACGGCGCCCACGGAATCCTCGACGTACTCGATCGCGACGATCTCGGAGCCGAGGCCCCCGATCTTCGCCCGGACGCTCGTCTCGAACCGCTCTCGGGCGGTCCCCCGGATGGACTCCTTGACCACGACCCCGATCTTCCGCGGCTCGAAGGCGGCGACCCAGACCAGCGGACGGCGACCGCCGTCGGCGAGCCGCACGCCCGCTTCCACGAGGTCCGCCTCAACGAGGTGCGGCGCGACCTTCACGCTCGCCACGAGATCGCCCGGCGACACGATCTGGCCGTCGAAGATCGTGAAGACCTCGAGCGGATCGATCCGGTCGAGCCGCTCCAGCTCCGCGATGCGGACGTGGACCACCCCCGAGACAGCCGCGACCAGGTCGACCCGGCTCTGCGACGGACCCCGCACCACCAGCCCGGGTCCGCCGACAGCCCCCGCCAGGCGGACGGCGGCCTCGTCCTCGTGGAGCTCGCCGGACTCGGGACGAGGACCGTCAGCGGTTCGCCCGGGTCAGACGCGCCGACCGCCAGAAGGTCACCGGGCGACAGCCGCCGGCCCTTCGACCAGCGCTCGGCGCCGATCGTCACGTCCCGGGCGAGAATCGACCCGCGAGCCGGGCCGGCGGACGCCGGCCCGGAACGATCCGTTCGACCTGCACGCGGTTTGCGAAGGCGCCGGCGTCCGGACCTCAGCCCCGCAACCGGCCCAGCGCAGCCTCGATCGCCCGCCGCGTGTAGACGGCGGCCATCGCCGTCCGGTACTCGCGATCGGCATGGATGTCGCTGGCGACCTCGACGCCCTCAGCCGCGTGCGGAGCCGCGGCGGCCAGAGAAGCATCGGACCCGTCCGAGCCGGCCAAGGCGGCCTCGACACCACGCGCCCGGTACGCGTGGTCGCCGACGCCCGCCAGCGCGATGTTCGCGCTCGCGATGCCCCCGCCGTCGCCTCCGAAGACCACGGCCGCGACACCAACGAGCGCATACCCCGACGCCGGCTGCTCCAGCGACACGTACGCCGACCCGGCGTCATCGCGCGGGCCGGGCAACCGGATCTCGGTCAGGATCTCGTCGTCGGCGAGGTCCGTCTGGAACGGCCCCTGGAAGAACCCGTCGATCGGGATGACCCGCTCACCGCGCGACGACCGGGCGACGATCTCCGCGTCGAGCGCGAGCAGGCACGCCGGCAGGTCCGATGCCGGGTCCGCGTGGGCGATCGCACCGCCCACGGTGCCCCGGTTGCGAACCTGCAGGTCGCCGATGATCGGCAGCACGTCGCGCAGCAGGCCGTAGTGCTGGGCAGGTGAATCGATCAATTCCGCGTACGTCGTCAGGGCGCCGATCGCCAGCCCCCCGCCGTCGGTCTGCCGGACGCCCCTCAGCTCCGAGAGCCGCCCGATGTCGAGGAGCTTTTCCGTGCTGGCCAGCCGCATCTTGAGAAGCGGCAGGAGGCTCTGGCCACCGGCCAGGACCTTGACCGACCCGTCGCCGCTCGACAGGGCGGCCAGCGCCTCGTCGACCGTGGCGGGCCGCTGGTAATCGAACGCTGCCGGGATCACGCCTGGCCTCCCTTCGCGGACTGCATGGCCCGCCAGACCGTCTGCGGGGTGTAGGGCATGTCGAGATGGCGGATGCCGAGAGGGCTGAGAGCGTCGATCACGGCATTGGCGACCGCCGCCGTGCTCGCGATGGCCCCCGCCTCGCCGACGCCCTTGACGCCGATCGGGTTGACCGGCGACGGAGTGACGGTCTCCGCGAGCTCGAGGTTCGGGAAGTACGACGCGCGCGGCAGCGCGTAGTCGAGCATCGAGCCCGTCAGGAGCTGTCCCTCATCGCTGTAGATGGCGCCCTCCCACAGCGCCTGGCCGACGCCCTGGGCGATACCGCCGTGGAGCTGGCCGTCGACGATCATCGGGTTGATCTTCTTGCCGACGTCGTCGACCGCGACGTAGCGCACGAGCTCGACGCTGCCGGTCTCCTCGTCGATCTCGACGATGGCGATGTGCGTCCCGAACGGGCCACGTGCAGTTCGGCGTGTCGTAGTAGGCGGTCTCGTCGAGGTACGGCTCCATCCCCTCGGGCGGGTCGAACGCGAGGTCGAGCGCGAAGGCGATCTCCTGGATCGTCTTGACCCGGTCGGGGCTGCCCTTGACGAAGTAGTTCGCGCCGTCGATCTCGATGTCGTCGACCGACGCCTCGAGCATGTGCGCCGCGAACTTGCGCGCCTTCTCGCGGATCTTGCCCGACGCCTTGATGGCGGCGGTCATCCCGACCGACGAGGTCCGCGAGCCGTACGAGCCGTAGCCGAACGGCGTCCCCTGGGTGTCGCTGTGCTGGACGACGATGTCCTCCATCGGGATGCCCAGCTCGTGGCTGACGACCTGCGAATACGTCGTCTCGTGGCCCTGGCCCTGCGGCTGGGTGCCCATCGTGACGACCGTCTTGCCGGTCAGGTGCATCTTGATGTTGGCACGACTCCCACATCGCGGCGCCCCAGCCTTCGCCGACCGCGCCGATCCACTTCGAGGGAGCGACCCCGCAGACCTCGATGTAGGTGCTGAGACCGAGACCGAGCAGCTTGCCGCGCGACTTCGCCTCGGCCTTCTTCGCGGCGAGGTCGTCGTAGCCGACCATCGCGAGCGCCTTGTCGAGCGCCGGCTCGTAGTTCCCTGAGTCGATGTAGATCTTGGCGCCGCCCGACGCCGTCCCGAGACCCGACGGGTTCTCGTACGGGAACTGGTCGGGCGCGACGAAGTTCCGCCGCCGGAGCCTCGGCCCGGTCCATGCCGATCTCGGCCGCGAAGAGGTCCATCGCCCGCTCGATGACGTAGGTCGCCTCGGGCCGGCCGGCGCCGCGATACGCGTCGACGAACGTCGTGTTGGTGTAGACGCCGGTCACCTCGGCATAGACGTTCGGGATCTTGTAGCAGCCGGACAGGACCCGCGCGTAGAGGGTCGTCGGGATGCCCGGGCCGATCGTCGAGAGGCGCCCGCCGAGGTTGGCCAGGGTCTTCACCCGGAGACCCGTCACCGTGCCGTCGCGCTTGCCGGCGATCTCGAGGTAGGTGATGTGGTCGCGGCCGTGGGTGGTGCTCTGGTAGTTCTCGCGACGGCCCTCGACCCACTTGACCGGCCGGCCCTCGAGCTGCTTGCTCGCGAACAGCACGAGGGCGTAGTCGGGATAGCAGAAGATCTTCGTCCCGAACGCGCCACCGACGTCGGGGCTGATGCACCGGATCTTGTGCTCCGGGATCGCCCATCACGAACGCGGCGAGCAGGAGGCGCTGGATATGCGGCGTCTGGCTCGACATCCAGATCGTGTACTCGTCGGTGCCCGGGTTGTACCAGCCGATGTTCCCGCGGGCCTCCATCGGGTTCGGGATCAGGCGCTGGTTGACGACGCGCTGGCGGACGACGACCTCGGCGTCATCGATGGCGGCGTCCGTGCCGGCCTTGTCGCCGACACTCCACTCGAAGACGATGTTGTTGGGAGCGTTCTCGTGGAGCTGCGGGGCGCCCGGCGCGACGCCTTCTCGGCGTCGACGACGGCCGGGAGGGGCTCCCAGTCGACATGGATGGCGCGCGAGCGCGTCGTAGGCCTGGGCTTCGGTCTCGGCGACGACCGCGGCAACGCCCTCGCCGGTCCACTTGACGCTGTCGGTCGCCAGCGATGCGCGGCGTGCTGACGTTGTTCTGGATCCGGCGCTGCCGCCGGCCGGCCAGGCCATCGGCATCGGGTTGTACGGGATGTCGGCGCCGACGATGACCGACAGCACGCCCGGCATCGCCTTCGCGGCGCTCGATGTCGATCGAGCGGATGTTCGCGTTGGCGTAGGGGCTGCGCAGGATGGCCATGTGGGCCATCGACGGCAGCACGATGTCGGCGAGGTAATTGCCGTTGCCGGTGATGAAGCGCGGGTCCTCGACCCGCTTGACGGATTCGCCGAGGACGTCGATGGCCATCTCGCTCTCCTCGGGCTACGCCGGCGCGCCCGCGCCGTCCCGCATGGTCGCGGCGGCAGCACGGATGGCGGCGACGATGTTCTGGTAGCCGGTGCAGCGGCAGTAGTTGCCTTCGATGGCGTGCCGGATCTCGTCGTCGGAGGGATCGGCGTTGTGCGACAGGAGATCGGCGGCGGTCATGATCATGCCCGGCGTGCAGAAGCCGCACTGCAGGCCGTGCTTCTCCCAGAAGGCCGCCTGGAGGGGATGCAGGTCGTCTCCGGACGCCATCCCCTCGATGGTCCGGATGTCGCTGCCGTCGGCCTGGACGGCGAGCATCGTGCACGACTTGACCGCCTTGCCGTCCACGTGGACGGTGCACGCCCCGCACTGGCTGGTGTCGCAGCCGACGTGGGTGCCGGTCAGGTCGAGCTCTTCACGGAGGGCCTGCACGAGGAGGCGTCTGGGCTCCACGTCCAGCTCCCGGCTTGTCCCATTGACGACGAACGAGATGTGTTCGCTCACGGGCTGCAACCTCCTGCGACGCGTGCGACGACCGAGCCGACACCGGCTTCGTGCTGGGATCCCTGGCCTCCCCGACGGCCGATCTCGGGCCACCCCGGAGAGGAATCGGATGGTGGCACCGCGGAGGCCCGGACGCAAGTCGGGCAGTTGCCGAACGAACACGACGGTACGATGCGGGAGCGGCGCGTGCTCGCGCGCTGCACGAGGGATCCACGATGGGCCGTCTGTTCGTCATGAGCTTCTAGCGGCCCATGTCCGGCCCCGACGTGGCCCAGGTGCCAGAACCCCCGTCGTCTCCGGCGGTCGGGTCCAGGCTCGCGCGGACCCGTCGACGTCCGCCGGATCGTCGCACGCTACGTGCCGATCCTGACCTGGCTGCCCGCCTACGACCGTGCCGACCTCAGGTTCGACGTGGTCGCCGGCGTGGTGAGCTGGGGGATCATGGTGCCGGTCGCGATGGCCTACGCCGGCCTGGCCGGCGTTCCGCCTGAGACGGGTCTCGTCACCGCGTTCATCGCCCTCGCGCTGTACGCGGTCTTCGGAACGTCGCGCCACCTCAAGGTCACGACCAGCTCGTCGATCGCGATCATGTCGGCCTCGGTCGTCGGGGCGATCGCGGGCTCCGACGTGGGCGCCTACGCATCGCTCAGCGCCGGGCTCGCGCTCATGGTCGGGGTCATCCTGGTGGTCGCAGGCGTCGCACGGCTGGGCTTCCTGTCGCAGTTCCTGGCAGCGTCCGTGGTGACCGGGTTCGTCATCGGGCTCGCGGTGACGATCACGGTCGGCCAGATCCCGGCCCTGCTCGGCATCCCGTCGGGGGGCGACACGATCATCGATAAGGTCGTCTCGATCCTCCAGAACCTCGACGAGGCCAACAGCTACACGGCAGCCCTTGGCATCGGCTCGATCGTCGGGATCCTTCTGATCAAGCGATTCGCCCGACGCATCCCCGCCGCGCTCGTGGCCCTCGTCGTTGGGATCGCCCTGTCCTACGGGCTGGATCTCGAGGCCAAGGGTGTGGCCGTGGTCGGCGAGGTCGCGACCGGGATCCCGCTACCGGGAATCCCGAGCATCCCGTTCGGCGACATCGTGTTCCTCCTCACCGGGGCGTTCGGGATCGTCTTCCTTGCGCTCGCCGAATCGATCGGGGCGGCTCGCTCATTCGGCGTCCGCCACGAATACGACATCGATCCGAACCAGGAGCTCATCGCTCTCGGGGCGGCGAACGCCGGCGCCGGGTTGTTCGGCGGCTTCTCCGTGGACGCGAGCTTCAGTCAGTCGGCGGCGGGTGAGGCCTCGGGCAACCGGACGCAGGTCGCTTCTCTCGTCACCGCGGCGCTCGTGCTCGCGACCGCCATCGTCCTCGCGCCGGTGTTCGCGAAGCTTCCCCTGACGGTCCTCGCGGCGATCGTCATCACGTCCGTCGTCGGGCTCGTGGACATCGCGGAGGTGCGCCGCTACCTCGCCTGGAAGCGAACCGATTTCCTGCTCGCGATGACGGCGCTCGGCGGCGTCGTGTTCACGACGGCGCTGACCGGGATGGCCATCGCGGTCGCCCTGTCGCTGGTCGCGATCCTGTACCAGGCGAGCCGGCCGTACATCGCGGTGCTCGCCCGGATCCCCGGCGACCCGCCCGTGTACGCGGATGCCGAACGCCACCCGAGCGCGGTGCCCGTCCCCGACATCCTCATCCTCCGGCCCAATGTCCCGCTGACCTTCGTCAACGCCGATGTCGCGAAGGACCAGATCGTGGCGCTGCTGCGAACCCAGCCGTCGGTGCCTCGGGCTGTCGTGATCGACATCTCCGCGACGTCCGACCTCGATGTCGCGACCACGGACATGCTGGCCGCGCTGTTCGCCGACCTGCAGCGAGACGGCATCGACCTCCGGCTGGCACAGGTGCGCGGCCCCGTCCGCGACCGCATGCAGCGGACCGGGTTGATGACGACGCTGGGGGAGGGCCGCTGCTATCTCTCGACGGAGAGCGCCGTGGCCGATCCGCTCCCGCGGGTCGAGGGTGCGGCCGGCCCGTCCGCGCCGCGCCCGCGACCGACGAGGGGAGTGCGGCGGCGGACGTTTGACTCGGTCGCGCCGTCAGGCGGAGTGCGCGCGGCTGGTCGCGGCGTCCGGCGCCGGTCTCGTCGGTGCCGCCGCGGGGACCCTCTCGGGGCTTCTGGCCTGCATCAGGATCGGGGAGCCGACGGTCGGGAGCGGCGTCGATGAGATCGAGACGATCGCGCGCCGGCGGCGCCACAGGCTCGGCGACGGCGGTGCGCGCGGTCGTCCCGACCAGCACCCCGGCGACCACGACCACGCCCACCACCCCGACGCCTGCCGCCATGACGTAGGCGGGCGCGGTCGCGCGCCCGACCGCCGCTCGAGTCTCACCGGGCCGGTGCCACAGGGACGACATGGTCGGAACGCCGGTCGGTGGAACGAGCGCGCCGAGCCACAGGCCGGCTGCGAGGCCACCGAGGTGGGCGGCGTTGTCGATCGCGCCGCCGGATGCGAAGCCGAACGCGATGTTGATGAGGATGATCATCGCCAGCTGGGGCACGAGGCCGCGGCTCTCGCGATCGACCGGATGGTGGATCCGCCCCGCCGTCACCAGGACGCCGAACAGCCCGAAGATCGCCCCGGACGCACCGACCGAGGGGACGTGGGGGTCGCCGAAAACGAAGCTTGCGGTCGAACCTGCCGCCGCGCACGTGAGGTAGAAGACCACGAGCCTGACGGACCCGTACCATCGCTCGACGATCACGCCAGACAGGTACAGCGCATACATGTTGAACGCGAGGTGAAGGATGTCGCCGTGGAGGAGCGTCACGGTCCACAGGCGCCAGTACTCGCCTGCGGCGACGGCCGGCTTGTCGAGCTGGAGCCAGTCGTAGAGGCCCTGGCCCTCCGAGGCGTAGAGCGCGGTGAGCGAGATGACGCTGGTGACCGCGATGATGAGTACCGTCGCAGAGATGAATGGGCGGTCGCCGCGGGCGCGGGAGAAGTACTTTCGTGAGGCGCCGGTGTTGCCGAGCTCCTTGCTCAGCCAGCCGAGGCGACTGGCGATCTCGGCCTTGTCCTCGTGCGGCGCCCGGCGATCGGCTTCGCGGTATGCGTCGATGGCGCCCCGCAGATCTCCGTCACGCACTCGCGCCGCCGCGATGTTGCGCCAGGCGCCATAGGTCGATGGCGTTTCGCCGAGATCGACGACGGCCTGCCATGTCGCCAGCGCCGCGCTCTCGTCGTTGAGCCGGTAGCGGACCTCGGCCAGGCCCATCAGCGCGGCGGCCGTGATCGGCGCGTCATCGAAGCCGACGACGCGAAGGTAGTGGTCGCCTGCCGCCGGATAGTCGCCCTGGGCGAGCAGCTCACCGGCGCGGATCAGGAGTGCCACGGCCTCATCACGGGTCAACCGGCCGGCGACGTTCGGGTCGCGCGGGGGACGCAGGGGGCCGGAGTCGCTCACCGTGCGGACTCTACAGGAGAGGCGGCAGCCCATCCCTCAACGGGGTTTCGCGAGGCTGGCGAGGCGAGTCGTGACGCCGTCCCCGGCGGCGACCCGTAGACTGCGCTCCATGTGCGGACGGTTCACCCAGGAGCGTTCGACGTCGGAGCTCGCCGAGATCTTCGGGGCCGAACCGCTGGCGGACGACCTCGGTCAGCGCTTCAATGTCGCCCCGACCGATGAGGCGGCGGTCGTCGTGCAACGCGACGATCGCCGCGCGATCACGACCTATCGCTGGGGCCTCATCCCCCACTGGGCCGAGGAGTCGAAGGTCGGCTCGCGGATGTTCAACGCGCGCGCCGAGACGCTCCTGACGAGCCCTGCCTTCCGCGATCCATTCGTCCGAAAGCGCTGCCTGGTCCCGGTCGATTCGTTCTACGAGTGGAAACGCGAGGGCACCATCCGGCAGCCGTATCGCGTCGTGCGGCGGGACGGCTCGCCACTGGTCCTTGCCGGTCTGTGGTCCGGCTGGCGTGATCCTGCGACCGACACCGTCCGCCGCACGTTCACGATCATCACCACCACACCGAACCAGGCGCTGGCCGACCTGCACGATCGGATGCCGGTGGTCCTGTCCGATGGAGAGTGGGCGCGCTGGCTGCGACCCGCGACCGCCCGATCCGTCCGAACTCCGCGGCTTGCTGGTCCCCAACGAGGCGGTCGAGCTTGACGTGTACGCGGTGAGCCGTGCCGTGAACGACGTCCGTCGCGACGGGCCGGCGTTGATCGAGCCGCTGGTCCAAGCGGGCGTCTGACGCCTCGCGGGGAGTCGTCCCGCGGCGGGGGCCGGGGAGCGCGATCAGTCGGCGGTCGCTGGAGCCCAGCCTTCCAGGTCGACCGAGGCCCGAAAGGCCTCTCCCGGGTCCGTGCCGGAGTCGACGGCGCTCACGAACCGGCCGACGAGCGTCGCGAAGGCGCCATCGGGGTCGGCGTCGGGTGCCTGGAAGGCGACGGCATCGGTCGGCAGGTCCGAGGGTGGCGGGGCGGCCGGATCCAGCACGAGCACGAGGCGTGCCCCGGCCCAGCGCGCGGCCTCGACCACGACCGACACGTCCGCTGTGTCCGAGCCGCCGGTGAGCACGAGCACCTCGAACCCCGTGAGATAGCGGAGACCGAGGCTCACGTCGGCGGCGTCCATCGCGAGGCCGTCCCCAGGCTGGGCGGGACTGTCGGTCGCTTCGTCGAGGTCCGTCGGAGCCGCGACCGGCGACTCGAGCGGGGTCGCGTGGGAGACGTCGCGGAGGAGTGCCACGTGCCCCACCCCGCCCCGTGCGAGATCGAGCAGGACCGCGTCGGCCGTCGGGTCGTCACCGATCCGACCGATGAGCTGGACAGGGCGGCCCGCCGCCGCCGCGGCCAGCGCGATGCGGGCGGCGGTCCCGGCGGCTCGCACGGTACCCGCCTCCATTCGGCCCATCGGCGACCCGACTACGACGATCACCCGCGGAGCCTGAGTGCGGCTCCCATGTCGTGTCAACCGTTCGCGGAGCCGCTCCCGGAGCCGCCGCTCGTTCCGCTGCCCGACGTGCCTTCCCCGCTCGAGCCTACGCCTCCGCCGCCTCCCGAGCCACCGCTGCCGCCTCCGCCGTGGTCGTCGGTGCCGTTCGGGGTCTGGGTCGGCCGAGGAGTTTCGGTGGGCCGAGGGGTTTCGGTGGGCCGCGGCGTCTCAGTGGCGCGAGGCGTGGCGGTCGGCCGCGGCGTCTGGGTCTTCGCGGCCTCCGTCGGTCTTGCCGTCCCGGCGGCATCGATCGTGGTGACCCGCTCCGTGGCCTCTGGCGTCTCGCTCGGCTCCGGCGTCTCGCCCGGTCTCTCCGTGCCATCGGGCTCCGGCGTCTCGGTCGGTTCGAGGGTGTCGCTCGGTGCCGGTGTCTGGGTGGGTTCGATGCTGGGCGTGGGCGGTCCGGTCGGAGTCGGTACGATCGTCGGAGCCGGCTGGATCGTCGGCGCCGGCTCGATCGTCGGTGGCGGACCCTGTTCGAGGCGAAGCAGCGCTCCGACGCCGACGGCCGCCGCCGTCGTGAGGGAGCCGGCAGCCACGACGACGAGGAGCACGAACGCGAACGCCTGGGCGCGGACTCCGAGCGGTCGGCCGCCGCTCGCTGTGATCCGGAAGGCATCGCGGACGGCGAGCGCGAAGGCTGCCGGCCGGCCGCCCCGCACCGCAGAACCCGGCCGGATCACGACGCGCGGCGCCGGTTCGAGCACGATCGCCGCCATGACACGGTCCTCGAAGCCTTCGGTCGGGCGGATCGCGTCGGTCGCGCTCGCAGCGAGTTCGAGGTCGCGGGCTGCCAGGAGCACGTCGGCCTGTTCGGCCTGCGAGAGCGGCGGCTCAGCAGCGGTGCGGAGCTCGGCCGGGTCGAACCGGCGGTTCGGGACCGGTCATCCGTCACCTCGGCCGTCGACCGTGCCGCGCAGGCGCTGCAGGCCGCGGTGCAGGTGCGTCTTGACCGTGCCGAGCGGGCGATCCGTCTGCCGGGCGATCTCGTCGAGCGTCAGCTCCCCGAAGAACCGCAGCGTGACGACCTCGCGATATGGCTCGGGGAGCGCCGCGACGGCGCGTCGGACGTCGGAGGCACGCTCGGCGCGGACGGTCATGAGCGAGGGGTCCGTGCTCGAAGCGGCTGCGATTGCGGCGCTCGCGGCCGCGCGCTGACCGGCGTCCGTGGCTGCATCGTCGGAGGCCGCCGCCGAGGTGTCGAGCCACGTGACCGATCGACGCCGCGCCGCTTCGCGAAGGGCGATCCGGACCGCGATGCGCGTCAGCCACGCACCGAAGGGGCCGTCTCCCCGCCACGAGGCGAGCGATCGATACGCGGTCACGAATGCCTCCTGGGCTGCGTCCTCGGCCTCATGGAGATCGCCCAGCACCCGATGGCACGCCCGGACGATGGCTGGCCCTTCCCGTTCGACCAGCGCGCGGTATGCATCCGGGTCGCCGGCAAGGACGGCGTCGACGATGGCGCGGTCATCGCGCCGCTCGTCCGGACTGGTGGCATGTAGGGCACCGAAGATCGAAGTTCTCCTCGCGGCGGAATTCGGCACTGGTACCTACGCCGGCGGGAGCGACTCGGCTCGCCTCCATTATGCCGGAAGGCGAGCCGAGCCATGCGTCGGGGGTCCGTCGAGACACCGACGGGTCGGGTCGAGGAGGAGAACTCAGTGGTCGTCGTGGCCGCCGTGGTCGTCGTGGCCGGCCATGGCCGCTGCCGCTGTTGGTGCTGCCGCTGCCGCTGTTGGCGCTGGCGCTGTGGGCTGCCGCTGCCGCTGTTGGCGCTGCCGCCGTGGTCGTCGGTGGCGCCGCTATGGGCTCGGTCGCCTCGGGCGTCTCGGTCGGCTCTGCCGTCTCGGCCGGTTCTGGCGTCTCTCGCCGGGCGTCTTGGCGTGCTCCGCGGTCTGGCTCGGCCGGCCGTTGGGTCGCGTCATCCGCCCCGTGCCCGCCGCTGCCGTGGTCGTCGCCGGCTTCGGTCTCGCCCTGTCCGCCGTGGTCGTCCGTGGCATCAGGGGCGTCCTGGCCGTGGTCGTCGGTCGCCTGCGGCTCGACCTGTCCGCCGTGGTCGTCGGTCGCCCCGGGTTCGCCGGTCGGCTCCGCGGTCTCGGTCGGCTCCGCGGTCTCGGTCGGCTCCGCGGTCTCGGTCGGCTCGGCGGTGGGCGCGCTGGCCGGGCTGATCGTCAAGTCGTCGTGCCGTCCCGGGTTCGCGATGCCGTCGGCCGCGAACGCGGCGCCGGCAACGAGGAACACCGAGACCAGGGCCACGCCAAGTCCTCGAACCACACGAATGTCGCTGCGCATCTGATCGTCTCCCTCGGTTATCCCGGATCCGGTCCAGCGACCGGCCGCTACTCCCCTGAGACGACCCGACCGAAAAGGTTTCATCGATTCGTTGCGCGTCATACACAGAAGTCTTGACCAGGGCGTCGCAGCTTCCCAGGCACGATCCACGCTCGACGAACCGGAATGCGCGGCCTGGGACTTGCTGGAGACCCTCGTAAAGCGGCGCGCAGGACGGTGGCCGTGCGACCGAGGCCGTACCCGAGGGAATCCCAGGGACTTTCGGGCGTGCGCCGAAACCGCTGGGCCGGTGCGCCGGCCAATGTGGTTCTGCCTGAGCAGGACGCTGCCACCGTCAGATCCGGGTAGTCCCGAGCGTTAGCAGCCGGGCGCTTGGATTGGGTCGGCCTTGTCGACGACAGGCCCGTCGATGCTGCTGGGAGCGGCACGACGCGCCACAAGGCCCCTCCCGATGGACCCTACCGCTCACGATACCCTGGATCTGCTGCTGGGAGCGTCACGGCAGGGTTCAAAGGACTGGAAGCGCGTGACGATGAGCCGGCACCGGCCGCCGAACCCAGCCTGCCACCGGCGCCGCGCCATGCCGCCGCAAGTGGCCAACTCGGCTTTTCGTCTGCGCCCGTCCGCTCGCAGGCGGGCGTGGCGCGTCCGCTCGCAGGCGCGCCCCGGCGCGCTCGCTCGCAGGCAGGCCCTGGCGCGGTGCGACCTCGGCAGCCGCTACCCCGGAGAAGACCCCTCCGAACCGCCGCTCTCCTCAGCGCTGTCGGCCGGCGGCTCCTCTGCCCCCGCCGTCGGGCCCGTTTCCTCCTCCGAGTCCACGGGGCCTGGCGTCTCCGCCTCGACATCGGCGGCTGCGAGCGGTCCGGCGACGTCGTCGCGCTCGATCACGAGCTGACCCAGACCGGCCGCCTCAAGCTCCGACCCGAAGGCATCCACGTCACCGACCAGCACGATCGCGGCTTCATCGAGCCTGATGTGGCGAGCGGCGGCAGCCACATCGTCGACGCTGACGGCCTCGATCCGATCGCGATATGAGACGAGCTCCTCGATCGGCAGGCCATGGACCGCCAGGCTCCCGAGCGATCCGACGACCGCACCCGCCGTTTCGAACCGGAGCGGAAAGACGCCGACGAGGAAATCGCGAGCGGCCGCCAGCTCCGCGCCCGACACCGGGCTCTCGCCGATGCGGCGCAGCTCGGTCAGGATCTCGAGGATGGCCGGGACGGTGGCCTCCGTGTTGACCGGCGCGCGCGCTGCGAACGGCCCGGCCCCGCGACGCATGTCGAACCCGGCTCCAGCGCCGTACGTGTAGCCCTTCTCCTCGCGGAGCTTCATGTTCAGCCGCGAGTTGAAGAGACCTCCGAGGATCGCCGCCATCACCGTCACCGCGTGGAAGTCGCCGATCCGGCGGGGCAGGCCTCGGTGGCCGATCCGGATCTCGGTCTGCACGGATCCCGGCCGATGGATCACCCGGACGACCCGACCCAGCGGGCTGCCCGTATCGACGACGGGCGCGGGCGCGGGAGCCGACCCGCGCCAAGACCCGAACAGGCCCTCCGCGAGGCTGACGACGTCCAGGCCACCGAGGTCGCCACCGACGACGAGCGTCGCCCGGATCGGGTCGAGCGTCCGTTCGTAGGTGCCCCGGAGGTCCATCGGCGTGAGCCTCTCCACCGTTTCCCGTGTCCCGCCCGACGGTCGATGGTATGGCGATTCGGGCGCGAAGACGGTGTCGGCGAAGGCCTCCTCGACCCGCCGCCGGGGGTCGGCACGGGCCTGGAGCAGATCGTTCAGGCGTTCGTCGCGCAGTCGTTCGACCTCATCCCTCGGGAACGTCGGGCGGAGCAGGATGTCGGCCACGAGCTCGAGCGCGGCGGGCAGCCGGTCCGCGGGGACGTCGACACCGACGCTCAGCGCGTCCCAGCCGGCTTCGGCATGGATGGACGCTCCCAGTCGCTCGGCCGCCTCGACCAGGGCGATGGCGTCATACCGTTCGGTGCCCTCGGTCAGAGCTCGGGCGGCCAGGACCGCCGACCCGGCCAGCTCGGCCGGCTCCTCGACGGCTCCGCCGGACAACGACCACCGAGGCCGAAACGAGAGGCCGGCCCGGCAGGTCGACCACCTGGATCGTCAGGCCGTTGTCGAGCCGCGTCGTCGAGACCGCCGGGAACTCGTACGCGCGTGGCGCGCCCGGCTGGGGCCGCTCCGCGACCACCGGCCCGTCGCGACCGATGCCCGGGGTCGTGGTCATGCCGCCACCTCTTCGTCGGTCGAGCTCGGTTCGGGCTCGGTCAGGGTGATGTCGTCGGCCGGGCTCGCCTCCGGCACGTATGTCAGGACGACCCGATTGTCTGGTCGGAAGACGGCGGCGGCAACCTCCCTGATCGCTTCGGGGGTCACCGCCAGGTACCGCGGCAGCATCCGGTTGACGAGTCCCGGATCGTCGAACAGCGTCGCGTACATCGACAGGCGGTCGGCGCGCTCCTCGACCCGCTGGAGCGCGCCGAGCTCGTCCGCTTCGGTCAGGGCCTTGGCGCGGGCCAGCTCGTCCTCGCTCACGGGCTCCGTCGCGAGCCTCTCGAGCTCCTCGTGGAAGGCGGCCTCGACCCGATCGACCGGCACGCCCGGCCGGACGGTCGCCCAGCCCGCGCTGACCGACGCACCGCCGACGAACCCGAGGGTGAAGAGCGCGACATCCTGCGCGATCCGCTCCTCGCGGACCAGCCTGCGATTGAGCCGGCTCCCCTTGCCGCCCGACAGGATCTGACCGGCCAGGTCCAGGGCATCGAGCCTCGGGTCCCCGAAGACGGGCGCCCGGAAGCCGACATGGACCCGCGGAAGGGGCACTCGATCGGGGACGACCTCGCGACGCTCACCGCCCAGGGTCAGGGGGAGCGACAGGTCGCCCAATGCGGGGATGTGCTCGTTCGGCGGGATCGCCCCGAAGTAGTGTTCCGCCGCGCGCAGGACGGCGTCGGTCTCGACATCGCCGACGACCGAAAGCACCGCGTTGTTCGGCGCGTAGTACGTCCGGAAGAACGCGCTCACGTCCTCGAGGGAGGCCGCGTCCAGGTCGTCCATCGAGCCGATCGTCGAGTGGTGATAGGGATGCTCCGGCGGAAAGAGATGTCCCTGGAGCTTCTCCTGGAACGAGCCGTAGGGCCGGTTGTCGTACGACCACCTTTTCTCGTTCTTCACGACCTCGCGTTGATTGTCGAGGTTCTCCTGGCTCAGGGCATCGAGGAGGGTGGCCATCCGGTCGGCCTCGAGCCACAGGGCGAGCTCGAGCTGGTGAGCAGGCAGCGTCTCGAAATAGTTCGTCCGATCGAGCCACGTGGAGCCGTTCATGGTCCCGCCGGCGGCCTGCACGAGCGCGATGTGCTCCGCCTTCGCGACGTGGCGCGAGCCCTGGAACATGACGTGCTCGAACAGGTGGGCAAAGCCCGTCTTGCCCGAGACCTCGTGCTTGGATCCGACGTCATACCACAGGTTGACGGCTACGACGGGCGCAAGGTGGTCCTCGGCCACGATGACCCGCAGGCCATTGTCGAGATGCTGGTCGCTGAAGGCGACCTCAGGGACGGTGGTCGGCACGACAGACCTCTAGCGGGGGCGGCGGCTGAGCGCCGCGACGGAACGATCGGCCGAATCCTAGCGCCCCGCGCCCGACTCGGGGCGGGCAGGTCCGCTGACGGCGAGATCCACTGGCGGCGCCACCGGGGGAAGCGTCGTAGACTCGCGCTCATGACCAGCGGTACCGCCGCGCGCCGCCTTGCGGCCGCTTTCTTGACCTGCCTGCTGGCCTTGGTCGCGCCCGCCGCGGTGCTTGCCCACGCGGAGCTGAAGACTCCGACCCCTGCCGCGGACTCCGTGCAGACCAAGCCTGTCACAGAGGTCTCCGGGATCTACACCGAGGCGATGAAGAAGGACGGGAGCTCGCTCGAGTTGTTCGACGCGACCGGCACCTCGGTCGCCAAAGGGCGGCCTCGATCCGGCCGATGACACCCGTATGGTCGTCGACCTCGACGCCCCCCTGGTGGCCGGGGTCTACACCGTCAGATGGACCTCCGTGGCAACGGACGGACACATCGATCGCGGGGAGTGGAAGTTCACGGTCGCGGCAGCGCCGACTCCGAGTCCGACGCCCGTTCCCACCCTCGCCCCCTCCGCCTCCGCCCCGCCTGCGAGCGCGAGCGCGACGGCCAGCCCCGCGCCGACGCCGACGCCGTCGCCGAGCGCGGCACCATCCCCCTCCGGCAGCGGAACGGCCGCGGCCGGCACCAGCGACGTCCTCCTGCCGATCATCGTCGCGCTGATCCTGCTCGGCGGAGGCGCGGCGTACCTGCTCAACCGGCGGAACCGCCCGACGAACCCGGCATGAGGCCCGGCTGGCGGACACGCCTCGCATCGAGCCTCGGCGTCGCGACGGGACTGGCGCTTTTCCTCCCCGCAGCGGTCGCCGCGCACAGCCTGAATCCGACCTACACGAGCCGGCTGCCGTTGGCCGTCTATCTCGTGGGAGCCGCGACGACCGTCGCCCTGTCGTTCGTGTTCGTCATCGTGCGCGACGTGCGAGCCGCGCCGCCGGACCTGAGTGGCGCCGGCCGACTGCCGCCGGCGTGGCTGCGATACCCGCTCCGGTTCATCGGCCTCCTCGGCTGGCTCTGGATCGTCGCCCAGGGCATCGCCGGCGGAGAAAGCGATGGCGATGTCGCCTCGCTCTTCCTGTGGGTCTATGGCTGGGTCGGGGTGGCGATGATCTGTGCTCTGCTCGGGCCGGTCTGGCAATTCCTCGACCCTTTCTCGACGCTCTACGACATGGGCGCGTGGGTCCTGGCCCGGCTCGGGGTCCGCGGCTGGACTCCGGCGGACTACCCCGTTCGCCTCGGGCGCTGGCCGGCGACGATCGGCTTCGCCGCGTTCGTCTGGCTCGAGCTGGTCCTGGTCGCGGGCCCGTCCGTTCTGTTCGTCGTCCTGGTCGGCTATACCGCCTACACCCTGGCGATGATGGCCCAGTTCGGTCGCGATGAGTGGCGGTCCCAGGGCGAGACGTTCACCGTCTGGTTCCGGCTGCTGGGGCGGCTGGCGTGGTTCCGGCTGGTCGATGAGGACGGTCGCGTGGAACGGCGAACGTTCGGGAGCGGCCTCCTCGAGCCCGGTTGGACGGCCGCGGACGTGACGCTGGCGGCGTTCGGGGTTTCCTCGATCATCTTCGACGGGTTGTCGCAGACTCAGGCCTTCGGAGACCTGTTCGGCCTCCCGCCGATCCTCGAGAAGACCGTCCTGCTATTCGGGTTCCTCGGCATCGTCGTCCTCCTCGCGTTCCTGGTCGCCCGGACGGTCGGGCTCGCGGCGATCGGCGCCGGGCTGCTGCCGATCGCCGTCGGCTACCTGATCGCCCACTACCTGACGTACCTGCTCATCGACGGCCAGCGCATCCTCATCGCCATCTCCGACCCGTTCCAGAAGGGCTGGGACCTGTTCGGCACCGCATTCCACTCGCCGGACGGCTCGTGGTTGCCGCCGGGGCTCGTCTGGACGATCCAGCTCGCAGCCGTCGTCGGCGGACACATGCTCGGCGCATGGGGAGGGCACGTCGTCGCGGTCGCGGATGCCCCTCCCGGCCTGACCGCGCCGGCCCTTCGTCGACGGCAGGTCCCGCTCGCGGTGGTCATGGTCGCGCTGACCACGTTGACTCTGTGGTCGCTCGGTCAGGCGATCATCATCGCCCCGCCGGCGAACGCCGAGGTCACGGCGCCGAGCACGCGCCCTGCGTAGTCACGCCCTTGTGGCCCGTCCGGTCGCGCCCGTGGGGCCCGGCAGCGGGCGCCGCCTGCCTAGTGGAACGACTTCCGGTCGATCGGCGGCCCAAGGACGGCCTCGACCAGGTCGTGCACCTCGCCGGGACGTGCATGTCGATCGAGAGCAGCCTTCGAGAAGATCAGCTCGCCGTCGAGCGTCACCTCGAAGCGGCCGCCGCTGCTCGGGATCAGCGTCGCACGGCCGATCACCGGCGCCCATGCGTCGAGGAGTTCAGCCACCAGACCGGTGGCTCGAGGGATGTAGTTTCAGACGACGCAGAACTCGACCTCGAGCTCGTGCAGTCGATCTGTCGGGTCGGCGTTCATGGGCGAACGTTACCCTCCACCGCCGGGGCGCGCTTGACCCCGGCGTCGGTCGGTGGCCGCGCAGCGCACCGTCGGGGAGTCCCGAAACGTCATCAGGCCGATGACACGAGCACGCACGAAACCAGATCCGCTGACGAGGCTCGCGACCGGTCGGTTCGGTCGTGCCTATCGGCGCGCCGTTGCGATCGCGCTTCGGCCCGCGTACGGCATCTACGAAAACCGGCTGAGCGCGGCTGTCCTGGCGCTTCCACGACCGAAACACGTCGCCGTGATCATGGACGGCAACCGACGCTGGGCGGCAGCCGAGGGCTACGAGGATCTTGGCATCGGTCATCGCCGCGGTGCTGAGAAGGCGCTCGAGATGATCGATTGGTGCGCCGACCTCGGGATCTGGGAGGTGACGCTGTGGGCTCTATCGCTCGAGAACCTCAAGCGTCCCGAGACCGAGGTCGCGACGATCGCGGAGGTCGCCGGCGAGGCGATCGATGCGATCTCGACGGGCCGCCGCCGGACCAGGGTCCCGATCGACCTCCGGGTCATCGGTCGGAGCGACCTGTTGCCGCCCGGCCTCGCCGAAGCGGTCGCGCGCTCGTCGACGCTGTCTCGACCGGAGGGGACGATGCACGTGACGATCGCGATCGGCTACAGCGGCCGCGACGAGCTGCTCGAGGCCTTTCGCGCGACGGTCCGCGAAGCGGTGGAGGCGGGCACCCCACCCGACTTGCTCGCCGACAGCCTCTCGGCGGAGGCGGTCGCCGGGCACCTGTACACGCACGGGTCATCCGATCCCGACTTGATCATCCGGACATCTGGGGAGATCCGGCTGTCCGGCTTCCTGCCGTGGCAGAGCGTCTACAGCGAGTACCACTTCACCGACGCCTACTGGCCGGCGTTCAGGCGGATCGACTTCCTCCGGGCGATCCGGACGTACCAGCATCGGGCGCGCCGGTTCGGCCGGTAGGGGTTCGGCGGGGGAGACCTCGGCCAAGGCCGGTCTGCCCGGGGACGCTGGCACGGGCCTGTGGGCAGCGGCGCCGCTCGCCAGGGCCATTGCATCGGGGGCAACCGTTGCACCCCGGGCACACAACGGCGCTTCGCGCGGGTTGCCCGTCTGTTCGCCGCCGCCACGTTTCTGTGGGTGCAAGATCCGTCGCGAATTGCCGTAAACCAGGCGAGGAAAGGCTGACTCCTGTCGTCGGGTTACTCGGCATGCAAGATCTCGGCCGAAAACGGCCTCGTCCGCTCGGCTGAGTGCTGCCGGTGCAAGCGGTGCTGTGGACGCAAACCGCCGTTGGAAAAGCGCCCGCAGTGGGCAAGCCGTCGGACTTGGGCCGATACGCGTTCTCGGGCGTCACACGGGTACGGCCGGCGGCTGACCGGTCGGCGCGGCCAGCTGCCGACCGGATGCGGCGGCCGGTACCCAGTCATCAAGCGACCGGACTACTGACAGCCGCGGCGCGATCTCGGGATCGAGCGCCTCGGCCGCGGCGACGGCGGTCTCCATCGCGGTCAGGCAGAGTATGCCCTCGGCGATGGCTGCCAGGCGGATCTCCGCGGCGTCGCGGACCGCACCCGACCGCGGCGTCGGGGTATTGACCACCAGCCGGACGTCACCCGACGCGATCAGGTCGAGGATCCGCACCTCGCGGGCTGAAGCGGCGGCGACCGCGCCTGCCTTGCCCTCCGCCCTGTCGCCGCGCCCGCCGGTGGCGATCGCGTCGCCCTCGGCCGCCGCCTCGCCCCCATGGGCCGCGCCCTTGGTGGCCGCCTCGTCCCCGTCGGCCGCGCCCCCCTCGGCCGCCGCCTTGTCCCCGTCGTCCGCGCCGCCCCCGGCCGCCGCGGCCTCACCCAGTTTCGTCACCGGAAGTGCCTCGTACCCAGCCCGCGCGAGCGCCTCACGTGTCCCCGACGTCGCCGCCAGCCCGTATCCGGCGGAGGTAAGCGCCGCCGCGAGGCGGGGCAGCGTCTCCTTGTCCCGATCGGCGATCGACAGCAACGCCAGCGCGCCCTCGACTCCGGGCCGCGGCGGCAGCAGCGCTGCCCCGAGGAGCGCCTTGCCGAGCGCGACCCGCGCGTCGGAGGCGATCCCGATCACCTCGCCGGTGGATTGCATCCCGGGACCCACGGACGGGTCCACGCCCCGCAGCTTGGCCGTCGAGAACGCCGGTGCCTTGACGGCGACGAACGGCGGCGGCGGAGGAGGCCCCCGTCCCAGCCGAGGTCGGGCAGCGTGGCTCCCAGAGAGATCCGGACCGCCAGATCGACCATCGGGACCCCGGTCACCTTGGACATGAAAGGCACCGTCCGCGACGCGCGAGGGTTGACCTCGATGAGATAGACGCCGTCCTCGCGGACGATGAACTGGGCATTGACGAGCCCCCGAGCGCCCAGCGCCAGGACGATCCGCTCCATCGTCGACACGATCAGAGCCTGGTCTCCTTCGGACACTGTCTGGGGCGGGAACATCCCGACCGAATCGCCCGAGTGGACCCCGGCACGCTCGACGTGCTCGAGGAGCCCAGGGATGAGGACTCGCTTGCCGTCCGAGATGGCGTCGACGTCGACCTCGACGCCTTCGAGGTAGCGGTCGATACGGACCGGCCGATCGGGGTCGACGACGGTCGCGGCCGCCAGCTGCCGGGCCAGGTCCGACGGTGAGTAGCAGAAGTCGATGGCGAGGCCGCCGATCACGAACGACGGCCGGACGATGACCGGGTAGCCGATGCGCTCGGCCAGCGTCAGCGCTTCCTCGACGCTGTGGGCCATCCCGCCGTCGGGCTGCGGGATCCCGAGCCTGTCGAGCAACGCGGCGAAGCGGATCCGCTCCTCGGCCTGATCGATCGCCTCGAGGTCGCTGCCGAGCAGCGGCACGCCGCCGGCCGCGAGTGGCTCAGCCAGGTTGAGCGGCGTCTGCCCGCCATAGGCGACGACCACGGGGAGGAGGCCCGCGCCGTCCGGCGTCTCGGCATCGATGACGCTGCGCACGCTCTCCGGGTCGAGCGGCTCGAAATAGAGCCGCGACGAAGCGTCGAAGTCGGTGGACACCGTCTCCGGGTTCGAGTTGATCATCACGGCCTGCCAGCCCGCTCTGCGGAGGGTGTCGGCCGCCTGGACCGCGCAATAGTCGAACTCGATCCCCTGCCCGATCCGCACCGGCCCGGAGCCGATGACGAGGGCGGCCGGGCGCTCGACGGGCGGCGCTTCGGGCTCCGAGCCCGCCGCGGCGTAGGTCGAGTAGAAGTAGGGCGTCTCTGCCGCGAACTCGGCCGCGCAGGTGTCGACCATCGCGTAGCCGGGACGCAGGCCGAGCGCGAGCCGCGCGGCCCGTATCGCTTCGGCGGTCGTTCCCGCCAGCCCGGCCAGCTCGTGGTCGCCGAAGCCGGCCCGCTTGAGCGTTGCCAGGAGCTGGGCCGCGTCGGGGTCGGTCGGGTCTGCCAGCCGCGCGCCGGCGGCCCGCGCCTCGGCCTCGAGCCCGACGTTCCGGCCCATCTCCGCGAGGAACCACGGGGAGATCCCGGTCGCCTCGCGGATGACCGCCTCCGGCACGCCGCGCCGCAGCAGCCCGAGCAGGCGCCACAGCCGGCTGTCCGACGGCTCGAGGAACGTGCTCAGGACGATCGGCGCGCCGGTCCTCTGGGCATGGCGCGTCGATTCGCAGGCCTGGCCGGACTCGTCCACCCAGCGGATCGGCTCGTCTTCATCGGGATCGCCGGCGTAGACCCCGGCGAGGTAGTCGAAGGTCGGGATCCACGCCGGGTCCTCGGCCAACGGCCCGACGCCCGCCTGCTCCAGGCCCCGCAGAGCCTTGTTCAGCGCCGCCCCGAACGTCCGGTCGATGGCCATCACCTCGCCGGTCGCCTTCATCTGGCTGCCGAGGGTCCGGTCGGCGCTCGGGAACTTGTCGAACGGGAAGCGCGGCAGCTTCACGACCACGTAGTCGAGCGCGGGCTCGAAGGCGGCGACGGTCGTGCCGGTCACCACGTTCGGGATCTCGGCGAGCCGCCGCCCGACCGCGATCTGCGCCGCGACCCGGGCGATCGGGTAACCAGTCGCCTTCGATGCGAGCGCCGACGAACGCGAGACCCGCGGGTTCACCTCGATGACGGCGTACTCGCTGGAGTCGGGCGAGAGCGCGAACTGGACGTTGCAGCCGCCCTCGACGCCGAGCGCGCGGATGATCGTCAGCGCGGCGCTGCGCAGTCGCTGGTGGACCTGGTCGCTGAGCGTCTGGACGGGAGCGACGACGATCGAATCGCCGGTATGGACGCCGAGCGGGTCGACGTTCTCCATGGAACAGACCGCGATGCACGTGTCGTCGGCGTCACGCATGACCTCGTATTCGATCTCCTGCCAGCCGACCAGGCACTTCTCGACCATGACCTGGCCGATCGGGCTGGCGCGCAGGCCGGCGCGAATGCGCTCTCGGTAGGCGGCCTCCGTCCCGACGATGCCCCCGCCCGTTCCTCCGAGCGTGAACGCGGGCCGGACGATGGCCGGCAGCCCGATCGTGGCGAGGGCATCGTCCGCCGAGGCGTCGCGGGCGGCCTGGGTCGCACCTTCGACGATGGCGCTCGGGGCGTACGGCTGCCCGATCCGGTCGAGCAGGTCGCGGAACGCCTCGCGATCCTCGGCCATCCGGATCGCCTCCAGCGGCGTGCCGAGCAGACGGATCGGGTGGCGATCGAAGACGCCCGCGTCCGACATGGCGGCCGCCAGGTTGAGCGCGGTCTGGCCGCCCAGCCCGGCCAGCAGCCCCTCGGGGCGTTCCCTGGCGATGACGGCCTCGACCGCCTCGACGGTGAGCGGCTCGAGGTAGATGACGTCGGCCACGGACGGGTCGGTCATGATCGTGGCCGGGTTCGAGTTGACCAGGATGGTGCGGACGCCCTCTGCCCGGAGGGCGCGGCAGGCCTGGGTCCCCGCGTAGTCGAACTCGGCGGCCTGGCCGATGACGACGGGCCCCGAGCCGAGGATGAGGACCGAGGCGGGCTTGGGTCCCGGGGCGGTCATGCGGGCGTCGTGGCGCACGATTTCCCGCCATCCGTCCACGTGGTGCGCGCTGGCCGACACGACTGGTGCCTGGACCGGCCTTCGCGGCCGACGAAGCGGTCCGACGAGCCCCGGTGCGAGCGTGGAGGGCCCTGACAGGCCGGATCCTGGGCTTCCGATGGCCGCTCGACGAGCCCAGGATCGGTCTAGTGCGCACCTCATGGACGCATGACGAAAGCCGGTGCGCGCCGCCGCCCGTGGCACCGCGCGAAGGCACCCCCGACCAGTCCGGCTGGGCGAGCGACAGTACCGGCGCCGCCGGCGAAGCCGTCCCGGCGATCACGGTCCTGTCTCTCCCTCAGCTCTCGCCCGAGCGGCCGCGACGAACCGGTCGAAGACGGCCAGCGCGTCCAGCGGACCAGGGGCGCCCTCCGGGTGGTACTGCACGGTCTCGATCGGCTTCTCGCGATGCCGCAGGCCCTCCACCGAGCCGTCGTTGAGGTTCACCTGGCTGACGCGGAAGCCCGACGAGACCGGCAGTGAGTCGGCGAGCACCTGGACCTCGTGGTTCTGTGCCGTGACCTGGACGATCCCGAGCTCGACGTCCTGGACGGGGTGGTTCGCGCCGTGGTGTCCGAACCGCAGACGCGCCGTCTCGCCGCCCGCCGCGCGACCGATGATCTGGTGGCCGAGGCAGATCCCGAGCATCGGCCGGCCGTCGTCGATCACCGCACGAGCGACCGCCACCTGGGACACGAGTCGCGCGGGGTCGCCCGGCCCTGGCGACAGGATCACCCCATCGATGTCGGAGGCGAGAAGGTCCGACGCCTCCACCGTGTGCGGGAACACGCGCACCCGTGCCCCGCGATGGCGCATCGCCCGGACGATGTTGGATTTCAGGCCGAGGTCGACGATCCCGATCCGCGGTCCGTCGTCGGAGGGGGCCTCGATGTCGGTCACCGCGGTCGGCGAGACCGCGCCGACGAAGTCCTGGTCCTCCCATCGAGTGACGGCCCGAGCGGCCGCGACGGCTGCCTCGGGATCGGTCTCATCCGGGGCCGTCACGACCGCACGCAGGCAGCCGTGTCCGCGCAGATGGCGCGCGAGCGCGCGCGTGTCCACGCCGGCGATGGCCGGGATCGCGTGGGTGCGGAGCAGGGACGCCAGCTGGCGAGCATCATCGAGGACGGCCGCGGTCGCATTCGCGACGACCAGCGCCCGCAGCCACGGCCGGATCGACTGGTCGTCCGCGAGGAGCCGGCCGTAGTTGCCGATGAGCGGATACGTCATGACGACGGCCTGGCCCGCGTACGACGGGTCGGTGCAGACCTCCTGGTATCCGGTCTGGCTGGTGTTGACGACGAGGTCGCCCCCGGCCGACACCGGTGCGCCGAACGCGACTCCAGGGAAGACGGTCCCGTCCTCGAGCGCGAGGAGCGCCGGACCGAGGTCGCCGATCCGCGGATCCACGATCGACGAGGCTCGCGGGGCCGGTGGGACGATCACGCGGCGGCGCTACAAAACGACCCACCCGCCGGAAGGGCGTGGTGGGCGCAGGGGTGCGCGGACATCGGTTGCCTCCTTCGCCGGCCTCACGGAACCGGTACGCCAGCCTCACAGGACCGGCCATGAAAGGACGCGCTCAGGTTAGCATCCCGGCCTCGACGCCATCGACACGACGGCTCCGCGTTGGCTGCCGACGCGCGGGGCGGGCGCGGGCCGCGGGCGTACGACCGGCGCGTGCCGCACGGTCGCGGGCGCGCGGCGCGGCTGGCAGGGTGCCGCTCGCGGCTGACGGCGCCGCTCGCGGCGACCCGGCCGGCCTCGGAACCCGACCGGCCCCCCGGCGCGCGGCCGGCCACGGCGGCGTCGGTCGCTTCACTCTCGGACGCCTCATCGGTCAGGCCCAGGCGGTGAGCCACCACCGCGGCTTCGATCCGATTGTCGACACCCAGCTTGCCCAGGATGTTCGAGACGTGGACGCTGGCCGTCTTGCGGGTGATGAACAGGGCGTCCCCGATCTGCTGGTTCGAGCGGCCCGCGCCCACCAGCCGCAGGACCTCGACCTCGCGATCCGTCAATCCCAGCCGCGCCGCCGCGTCGTCGTCGCCGTCCCCTGCTTCCGCGCCGGCAGTCGCGGCTCGACGCGCAAGGTCGCGACGCGGACCTGAGCTCGCAAGTCGCATCCGCGCCCCGCCGCCGTCCTCGCTTTCGGTCTCGACGTCGATCCGTGCCAGGCGGGCGAGCCGCCCGATCTCGACGCCGAGCGGCACGGCCCCCAGCCGACGGCACGTCGCCGCCGCTGCAGCCAACGCCCGCTCGGCGTCGCCGCGCGGACCGCGCGAGCCAAGGACACACTCCGCATAGCGGAACCACGAATAGGCCGCCGGATACGGCCGGCCGAGCGCTCTCCCAGCGGCCCGCGACGTCGTTCCAGAGGGCCGGGTCGCGCCGGTCACCGACAGCGTGCGATCTCGGCGCGACACAGGCCGTCGATCGCGGCCCGACGGGCATCGCTGGCGGCGATCGGCATCGTCGCGGCCCTGTCGAGCGAGGCACCGATCCCGGCCGCCCGGCGCATCGCGGTCTCGACCGCCGCCGGATCGTGGCGCGCCCGCCCGAGCGCGGCCACGTCTGCCTCTGCCCGCAGGACATGGGCGGCCAACCAGCCGATCGTCGGGTCAGGTGGCCGGTCGTCCCGAAGGCCCGCGATCGCGATGTCGGCCACGCGCCTCGCTTCGTCGATGCGGCCCTGGGCGCCGGCCAGCTCCGCGAGCCCGGTCATGAGGGCCGCCTCATATCGATCGCCGCCGTCCATCGGTGCCGGCCAGGGTCGCGGCTCGATCGAGATGCGAGGCGGCATCCTTCAGCCGGCCCTGGTTCAGGTCCAGCCTCGCGTGGTTGATGTGGAGCCAGACGGCCGACCGGCTGACCGGGTCGAGCTCGAGCCCGAGATCGACCGCCGCGCGCGCCTCATCCCACCGACCGAGATCGAACAGGGCCTTCGCGGCGTGTCCGAGCAGGATCCCACCGTAGGTCCGCGCGACGCCGAAACGCCGGACGATCTCGAATCCTTCGCGCGCCGCCTCGAGAGAGTGCTCCGTCCGGCCGACGCGGTCGAGCAGAGCGGCGAGGTTCGTGTATCCGAGCGCGATCCCCTCGAGGCTGTCCATCCCCTCGGCGACCGACAGGCCCTGCCGGAAGGTCGCGATGCCGCCGTCGACGTCGCCGGAGACCGCCATGCAGTAACCCAGGATCCCGAGCGCGAGCGCCTCCTCGCCGGGACTTTCGGCTTTCCTGGCGGTCGCAAGGCCTGCCTGGGCGAGCCCGGCCGCCGCGGCGATGTCCCCGGCCATCATCCGCAGCCCGGCCGACTGGGTCAGCGCGCGGGCCCGGGCCTGCGACGGAGGTTCGACCGGCAGGAGGCGCAGCGCTTCGTCGACGGCCTCGGTCGCGGCTGCCAGGTCGCCCGCTTCCCAGAGGTACCAGCGCAGGCGGTTGTGCAGCCGCCCCAGCCGCGCGTCATCGTGTCCCGGATCCGCTTCGAGGGTCGCGATCGCATCCCGCCCGCGTTCGACCGCGTGTGCGTAGTCGCCGCTCATCAGCGCGCACTCGGCTGCACGCTCGAGGACGCCGACCTGATCCAGATCCTCGGGCAGGACGACCGCGCCCGCGCCATCCCACAGCTCGAGCGCCCGCTCGTACTGGCGGGCCGCGTCGGCGAATGCGTAAGCGCGCTCGCCGGCCCGTCCGGCCGCGACGAGCGCTGGGACCGCCCGCGCCGCATCCCGCGCGGCGTCCCACAGGAACGCGAGCTCGGACGGCTCGACGGGTACGCCTCCGACCTCCCCTCGTTGCGCGAGCTGGGCAGCAAAGGCCGCATGCAGGCGGATCCGCTCGCCCTGGAGCAGCACGCCGTAGACCACCTCACGAAGCAGGGCGTGGCGGAAGGCATAGCCCGCCGGCCGGCCGTCGGGGCCGGTGAAGTCGACCAGGATCCCCTCGTGGATCGCCGTCCGGAGCGCCTCGACGACGTCGTGCTGGGGCAGGTCGAGGACCGTCGCCAGCAGGTCCTCGTCCACTCTGCGCCCGCCGGCCGCGGCCGCGCGCAGCACCTCCTGCACGCGCAGCGGCAGGACCGCGAGACGCGCCAGCAGGACGTCGCGGAGCTGTGGCGGGAGCGTTCCGTCGCCCCCTCGCGAGACCGACGCCAGCAGCTGATCGGCGAAGAACGGATTGCCGCCGCTGCGAGCAAGGAGCTCATCGACGAGCGCCGGCGGCGAACCACTCCCCAGCCGGGCGGCGGCCATCTCGGCCATCTCGTGACGCCCGAACGCGTCGAGCTCGAGGCGATCGACCCCGGAATCCCGCTCGAGCTCCGCCACGTAGCCCAGGACCGCCGGATGGCGCCCGAGCTCGTCGGTGCGGACGGAGACCACCCCGAGTGTGGGTGCCGACCGCAGGTTGCGGATCAGGAAGGCGAGCATGTCGCGGGTCGCCTCGTCGGCCCACTGGAGGTCCTCGACCATCGAGCACGACCGGGGCGCCGCGCGCCAGGCGCTCGATGGCGCCCAGCACGAGCTCGAACAGGCGAGCCTGACCGTTCCGATCGAATTCGAGGGTCTCCGACACGTCCGCGGGACGCTCGCCGAGCTCCGGCAACAGCCTGACGAGCTCGCGCCGGTCGGGCCCGAGGATCGCCGCCAGCCGGCCGCGCTCGACCGACCGAACGAGCCCGCGAAGACCCTCCACGAACGGAGCGTACGGGACGCCCCGGCCCCCGACCTCGAGGCAGGCACCGCCGAGGACGTGCGCGCCATCGTCCGCTGCCACCGCGGCGAATCGCTCCACGAGCCACGTCTTGCCGATGCCCGCCTCGCCACCGACGATGACGGTCCGTCCGACGCCACCGCGGGCTGCGGACAGCGCCTCCTCCAGACGGGCGAGCTCGACGTCGCGCCCGATGAACCGCCCGGCCTCGGTCGTCCTGGACACCGTCGCCGGATGATACCCGGCGGCGTCACCTCGACAGCCTCCCCGGGAACGTCAGACGGCGCCGGCCGCGACCAACCGCTCCCGGACCTTGGTCCGCGCCCGACACAGCAGCGTGCGCGTGGCCCCTTCCGACCTTCCGAGCGTTCGAGCGATCTCCTGGCCGCGATACCCGTGCGCCGAGAGGAGCAGAGCGCGCCGATCCGTCGCTCCCAGCTCGTCCAGGGCCTTGTGAAGCGCTCGTCCGTCCTCGGCTTCGATGACAGCCGCCTCCGGAGAGAGTGGATCGGCCGGCCGCGCGACGCGGTCGTCGTTCCGCGCGGCGACCGACAGTCGCCGTCCCCGGCTCGCCGCCAGGTTCTGGGCCACTCGGTACAGCCAGGCGCCGGGCTCGTCCGGCGTGCGGCCGGCACGGACCTCGACGACCAGTCGCACGAACGCCTCATGCGCGAGGTCTTCCGCGGCGGCCGGATCGCGGGTCACCACCGTGAGCCGGCGGTGAAGTGGACCGAGATGGGTCGCATAGGCCTGTTCCACGATCTGATCGAGCGTCGGGTCGTCCATCGTCGTCTCGTCCGCTGGGCCGGCACTGCGGCCGGATCGGAGACGACGCTCGGGCTAAGGCGATCGGCAGGGCATCCGTCGGGCGCCCTATGTCGACGGCGGGACTACCTCATTTCGGGCGAACGGAAGCGCTGTTGCGTCCTTACCGCCACTGCATCGCGTAGGGATGCTCGCCGACGAGCAAGTGCCCAAGATCGAAGCGTTCGAGCGCGAACGGCGAGAGGTCGACGGTTCGGGACGCCCCATCGAGGATGAGCTCGCTCATGGCCAGGCCGACCGCCGGCCCGGTCTTGAACCCTGTCCCGCTGTGACCACAGTCGAGGTAGAAGCCGTCCGGCCCGGCTGCTCCGAGCAACGGGCGCTGGTCGGGGGTGATGCCGTCCTGGCCGGAATGGGCGGTCCTGAACGTGGCATCGACCATGGCCGGCAGCCGCCGGCAGATCCGCTCGGCCACGCGCTCGGGGAGATCGGGCGCCGCCTCGGCGGTCTGACGGTCAGGCGAGCTGCCGAAATCGCCGTCGTCCTCGAGACCCACGAGGATCAGCTCGCTCCCCTCGGGACGGAAGTACATCGCATTCGGCGCATCGATGACGACCGGGATCGGCCGGGCCGCCGCTCCTGCGAGGCCGAGGTAGGCCGTGTCGTGGCGCCACACCGAGATCGGGATCTCGAGCCCGGCGAGTGCGGCCACGCGGCCCGCCCACGCTCCGGCGGCGTTCACGACGATCGGCGCGGAGAACGACCCACGGGTGGTCTCGACGCCGGTCACCCGGCCGCCGACGGTCCGGATGGCGGTCACTTCGGCGCCCTGGACCAGCGTCGCGCCGAACGCGCGCGCGGTCTGCAGGAACCCCGTCGCGGTCGCGGCCGGGTCCGCGTATCCGGAATCGGGTTCATGGGCGGCGACGTCGTCATCGGCGACGGCGATACCGGGAGCGAGCCGTCGGATCGCGTCGGCGTCGATCGCCTCGGTCTGGATCCCGATCGCCTGCTGAGCCGCGACGTTCGCCCGGAGCGCGTCGGCCCCGGCGGCGTCGGTCAGCATCAGGAAGCCGGTCCTGGTGAAACCGCAATCGCCACCGACCCGCTCGCCCCATTCGCTGAACCATGGGTAAGAAGCCCAGGCAAGGCGCGCCTCGGCGAGAAGGTCGTAGTGCATCCGGACCAGGCCACTCGAGCGGCCGGTCGCACCCGCCGCCACGGTCGAGCGCTCGACGACGATGGGTCGAGCGCCCCGGCGAGCCAGGTGGTAGGCGAGGCTCGCGCCGTGGATTCCCGCGCCTATGACGATGACCTCGGCTGTCTCGACCATGGGGAATCTCCTTGAGCGGTGGACGTTCGGTCAGCCTCGGCGAAGCCGCGACCTCGAAAAAGGGCTATTCGGACTGTTCTCGGGCGGGCCGTGCGCGGACTTTCGTCTTCCGTCCACGTGGTGCGCCTTCGGCCGGTCGGAGGACCCTGCGAAGCCGGATCTGGGCTGACGCGGCGCCGGTGCCGGAGTGGGCCGAGCACGGATCCAGCGTCGGCAGGCGTGCGCGCGCCGCCGACCGGCCTGACGACCCGTCCAAGGCTCACTCCGTGGACGGATGGCAGGATCTCGCCACCCGCCCGGCCGAGGCGATCGACGGTTCACGCCGGTGGACCGATGGCAGGGGCGATCGGATGGCGAGAGCGATCCGGCACCGCTCATCCGGCGTAGGTGAAGTCACCATCACGGTTCCGGAGCGCGTGGTGTTGCACGCTGGCGCCGGCTTTCTGGTCGGCGTCAGATCAGGATCCCGAGGAGGGTGGTCATGGAGAAGAGCCTCTACGAACGACTCGGCGGAGTCTTTGCGATCGCCGCCGTCGTCGACCACTTCAGCGATGCGATCGTGAAGAACCCGATCGTCGGGCAGCACTCGAAGAATCCGGCCCTGGCCCAGTGGCACACCGAGCAGCTTGGCCGCTTGCCGGGCCTGAAGTTCATGCGGACGCTGTGGGTCTGCAACGTCGCTGGTGGACCGTTCGAGTACACGCGCAACGCATCCCGGAGAGACGGTGATCGGTCTGGAGGAGGCCCACCGTCGGTTCCGCATCACACCTGATGAGTTCGACGAGGTCGCGGCTGAGCTCGGGCGGACCCTGGACGCGGTCGGAGTACCGGCGCAGGAGAAGGCAGAGGTGCTGGGAGCCTTTGCCGCCCACAAGGGCGAGGTGACAGAAGGGGCGACCGCCGGCACAGCCGCCTGAACCCCCGACCCCGACTCGAGCCCGTCGGGGTCGTTTCGCCCGCAGGACACGCCGTCGCGCGTGTTAGCCTGCGGCGCCTGTGAGCGGGCTCGTCGACACGATCGCGCCGCCCCGGCTGGGGGTCGGGTTCAGGTGGCTGCTGGCGTCCTCGTGGACGAGCAACCTGGGCGACGGCTTCGCCATCGCGGCGGGGCCGCTCCTCGTCGCCTCCCAGACGGACAACGCGTTCCTCGTCTCGCTCGCCGCCCTTGTCCAGTGGTTGCCGCCGCTCGTGTTCGGTCTGTACGCGGGGGTCATGTCGGATCGCCTCGACCGCCGGCGGCTGGTGGTCGCGGTCGACGGACTGCGCGCGGTGGTTCTCGTGGTCATCGCCGCCTCGATCGTGTCCGGAACAGTCTCGATCGCGGTCGTGCTCGTCTCGCTCTTCCTGCTCGGAACAGCCGAAGTGTTCGCCGACAACGCGTCGCACACGCTGCTGCCGATGCTCGTCCGGCGCGACGACCTCGCCATCGCCAACGCCCGCATCCAGACTGGCTTCATCACCGTCAACCAGCTCGTGGGCCCACCGCTGGGGGCCGCCCTGTTCGCGGTTGGCATGGCTTGGCCCTTCATCGGCCAGGCCGTTCTCGTCGCCGCGGGAGCGCTGCTCATGAGCCGGATCCTGCTTCCGGCGCACGGCGCTCCCACTCGGCCGGCGAAGGCGATCAACCGGGAGATAGCCGAGGGAGTCCGATGGGTCCGCCACCACCCCGCGGTGAGAACGCTGGTGCTGACGATCTTCACCTTCAACATCACCTTCGGCGCAGCGTGGTCGGTCCTCGTGCTCTACGCGTCGCATCGACTGGGACTCGGGGTGGTCGGCTTCGGCCTGATCACCACCGTGTCGGCACTCGGCGGCTTCGTCGGGACCCTGTCATACGGATGGATCACCCGTCGGGTCAGCCTGGGAAACATCATGCGCATCGGGCTGATCATCGAGACCCTGACCCACCTGGGTCTCGCCCTCACCACCGTGCCCGCGGTCGCGATGGCGATCTTCTTCGTCTTCGGGGCCCATGCGTTCGTGTGGGGCACGACGTCGACGACCGTTCGCCAACGGGCGGTGCCAACCGAGCTCCAGGGGCGGGTCGGCAGCGTCAACACCGTCGCGACGTTCGGAGGGCTGGTCGTCGGGTCGGCGCTCGGCGGGCTCCTCGCCCAGCGGTTCGGTCTGACGGCTCCGTTCTGGTTCGCCTTCGCCGGCTCTGCGATCTTCCTGGTCCTCATCTGGGGTCAGCTGGCCCACATCGCGCACGACGACGAGCATGCTGGACAGGCCGGCGCGGAGTCGGAGTCGCTCACGGAGAGGGTTTGACGATCCTATCCTTGAGACGCCGATCAACGAGGCGACCATGGCATCGAACCTCCGACCGAACGCCCTGCGGCCCGGCGACACCCTGGCGGTAGCGGTCTTCTCGAACGGGCTTGACCGCGAGGAGGTCTCGCTTCTCGAGCGAGGGATCGCGAATATCGAGAGCCTCGGGTTCCACGTGCAGCGCTCGCCGCTCGTCGTCCCGGGCCGGTCGTCCTGGTGGGCGGGGGCGAGCCTACAGGACACCGCGACGGAATTGAACCGGCTGCTGCGGGACCCGACGGTTCGCGGGATCGTGGCACTCGACGGTGGCCGGTGGGTGTTCGGGTACCTCGAGCGCATCGACCTGGAGGCCGTTCGGGCGGACCCCAAACCGATCGTGGGCAGCAGCGATGTCTCTGCGGTGCTGCTCGCGCTGTACTCGAAGGCCGGCCTCACCGGATTCCACGGCGATATGGCGGTCCGTCAATTCGCCGAGTGGGACGATCTGGGTGCGGACCGGCGGGTTCAGCTGGGCGATACGTGGCGTCGCGTGCTGACCGGCGATGCGTCGCCGGTGGCCCTGCCCGCGGACGGTGGGTGGGAGTGCTGGCGAAGCGGCCGCGCGGAGGGTCCACTGATCGGCGCGATGCTGAACCGGCTCGTGCGCATCCAGGCGTCGGGCTGGGCGCTGACGGCGGATCAGTTCGACGGCGCGATCCTGTTCTGGGAAGAGGCATTCACGTCAACCACCGCGGTCTGGTACGACCTCAACGTGCTGCGATCGGCAGGGATCCTCGACCGCATCGGTGGCATGCTCGTGGGCGCGCCGGTCCTCCTCGAGGTACAGGAGGGCGGTCCCGATCTGCGAGGCATCGTGCTCGACGTCCTCGGGGATCGGGATATCCCGGTGCTCGGCAATGTCAACATCGGCCACGCGGGCCCCAATCTGCCCGTGCCCCTGGGGGTTCGCGCCGCGATGGACGCCGACGCGACCACGCTCTCGCTCCTGGAACCGGCAGTCAATGCATCGTGATTTGCTGCAGACCATCGATGTAGCCGCCCGGCCGTCTCTTGCAGGACATACATGTGGCCCGCCATGGCCGGACCACGACCATCGCCGGCCGCTGAGTCGAAGGGTCGACCTACGCCCCGGTGGGCCCGGCTGGCGAGGACGAACTGAGGCGGACTAATTGAAGTTCCCCGGTGGAAATGAGACTGGCTACCGTGCCCTCCGAGGAGGGTGCGGATGCCGGAGGTCCATACGCACGTACGCCAACCAGCGGCGACTGCCGCGCCGAAACCACTATCAGGAGGGCCCCGGCTTCCTGTTCGTGGCGACGCAGGGCGGACGACCACCGGAGGACGCGCTGCAGAGGGCTCAGGCCGCCATCGTCCGGCGCCGGCGAGGTGCGCTCCGGCGCTGGGCGGACGGTGAACCGGTCTCGGCGATCTGCGCCGACCTTGGCTGCAGCCGGGCGAGCCTCTTCCGCTGGCGGGCTCGGTATGCCGCCGACGGGCTCACTGGGCTCGTCGATCAGCCCCGGGTCGGCCGGGCGAGCGAGCTGCCGGAAACCCTCGAGCGGCTCATCCTGACCGTCCGTCTGCTGACCTACTGGAACAGCCGGCGGATCGCCGCCGAGTTCCGGCGCCGGGGCGTGTGGCCGTTGAGCCACGGCCAGGTCGACCGGCTCCTGGCCCGCCACGGCACCCACCGCCCGAGCTACATCCGGACACCCGGCCCGCGCTACGAACGAGCGGCCGTCAACGAGCTCTGGCACATCGATCTCAAAGGGCCCCTTCTACCTGCTCGGCGCGACGGGGAGGGCGCGTACGTGCCCGGAGATCCGCCGCCTGTATTTCGTGAAGCGGTTGTCGATCAAGGAGATCGTCCGCCGTACCGGCCGCGGCCGCAACACGGTCCGGCGCGCTTTCGGCCGCCGGGTCGAGGTGCGCGTCTCCCAGCGCGAGATAAAGTGGACCCTCTTTGGAGCTTCTGGTGGGCGGAGCAGGGTATTGCGCGAACCGCGACCTGGTCATGGCTTGGAGAAGGCGGCGAGGTCGTAGCGGCAGCCGTCGCGATCTGAGTTTCTAGCTCCTCGCCCGGCTGATCTCACGGAGGAATGGGCGTACTGCCTCGGCGAGCTCGTAGGGGTGGTCGTGATACGCGGCGTGCGTGCCCGGAGTGCTCGTGACATCGACGCCCAGCCGCTTACCGAGCCGGCCGGCGATCTCGGCGAAGAAGGGGAGGCCGTTTTCGCTGACGAGCAGGCGCACGGGCGCGGAAAGCCCGGCCAGGGCCTCCTCGCCGGGCAGGTAGAGCTCGTAGGTTCCAAGCTCAACCCCGAACAAGGTGCTGGCGGAAGCGCGCAGGCGCTCACGGAGCGCAGGCGCCAGCCCGTTCCAGCCGTCGTCTCCGGCCACGTAGCACCAAAATCGCTCCACCGCAGCCGGCGGACCGCCGGTCTCCATCGCCTCCTGGGTCAGCGCCCTCACAGGGGCTCGAACGGCGTCGAAGTCGTCGACCAGAGCGTACAACCCCGGGTCATGCAGGATCGCCCCGCGCACCGATCCAGGATGACGGACCATCAGACACAGCGCGAAATTGCCCCCGCCGCTCGTGCCGAAGACCGCCGCGGGACCCGTCCCGAGCGCATCCAAGAGCGCCGCCGCGTCATCGGCCTGCTCCTCTGGTGAGGTCGTCTCCCAGCCGTCCGGGACCGGGCTGCGCCCGTTCCCTCGCCGGTCGTAGCTGACGACGGTGAACTCGTCGGCCAGCAGGTCCGCGAGTACGTCGAAGTGGCCGCCGTCCCCGGTCGCTCCCATGATCAAGAGGACAGGCGGCCCGGTACCCCGAATCTCGTAATAGAGCTGGGTCCCGTTGACAGCGACTCTCGGCATCGCAGCTTTCGATCGGCCTCTTCAGGCGAATTCTCTCCTTCTCCCCGTAGCAGTACAAGCGCTCCAAGCGAGGCCTCTCGCTCGGCGGGCTCTGGAGGAGTTTCGGATCCGGCACATCCGGACCCAGATCGACACGCCCTGGACCACGGCAAGGTCGGGGCCTTCTGGGCGACCCTCCAACGGGAGGTGCTCGATCGGCAGCAACTCGCCGACCTAGCCGCGGCCGAGGCCGCCGTCACCGCCTACGCCGGCTACTACAACTACCCCCGGCTGCATGGTGAGCTCGACTGGCTTACGCCGGCCGAGCACTTCGACGGGACGCCCTTCACCGACCACGGCTTCGAGAGCGTGCCCGCTCGCAACGTCGCCGGCCTCGTCGACGCGCTCATCCCCGCCTGAGCCGGTCTCATTTCCACCGGGGAACTTCACTAATTCGTTCGCGCGACTCGCTGCCAGGTCGGCGCGCTCGTTGTCGACCACGACACGTCCGAGGTCGTGCCCGTCTTCGGATCGAGCTTGACCTGCTGGAGCGGCTTGCCTGAGGCGTCGGAGGGCGTTCCCAGGATGGAACCGTCGTCAGGCGCCCACTCCCAGGCTGAGCAGCACTCCTGGTTGATGACACCCGGATAGGCGATCTCGACGCCGGTCTCGTTCCCGTCGACCGGACGAGCCACGGCTCGACTGCTGCTGTTGCTCCCATCGTAGCCACGGATCGTGAGCAATCGCGTCCCGTCGTTGGACCAGGCCGCGGCGGACTCCCAGACCGCCCCGGATGGGAGGGCCAGGACGCGATCGCCGGTGCCGTCCGCGTTGATGATGTGCGTGCGGTCGTCCATTTCGTCGGCGGCACTCCACTCGCTGTAGGCGATGCGAGTCCCATCAGGCGACCACGCCGCCAGTCCGCGGTATCGGCCATCGGCCGGCGGGAGAATCGTCCGGATCGAACCGCCGTCGGTACGCATCGCATAGATACCGCGATAGCCCGTCCAGGCAGAGGGAAAGTCCGTGAACAGCATCTCATCCCCGAGCGGTGGTCGCCATGACGCATTCGCCGCCGGTCGCCCGACGTCGAGCCGGCGGACCGGGCTGGCATCGATCGGAGCGATGAGAATGGCCGCACGGCCCCGTACCTGGGCCGAGATCAGGATCTTGCCGCCGTCGGGGGAGAATTCGAAACTGTCGATGACGGATGGTTCGAGCGGGATGCCCGTCACGTGACTGCCGTCGGCGAGAGCGACGAACAGGGTCGACACGGCCTCGGCTCGATGCTCCTTTCGCAGGAACGCGAACCGTGAGCCATCGAGCGACCACTTCGGATCCTGGTCCCACTCGGGCCCCGACACGACCGCGATTGGATCGGAGCCCACGCCAGCGACGGTGAAGATGTCACCGTCGGCTGAATAGGCGACCGCGCCGTTCCGCGCGGGTCCGAACTGAGGTGGCGGGTTGTGTCGGGAGCCGTCGGCGATCAGGGCGATAACGGTCAGGATCAATCCGAGGACCAGGAGCCCAAGCCCGACCGATCGCAGCGGCAGTCGCGGCGCGATCACGGGCTGACGGGCGACGTCCATGGGAAGCCACCTTTCGGGTAAGGTCCACGCGGGCCGCTGTCGCGTGCGATGGGCCCGCGCGACGATGTCATCGAGGTAGGACGGCCTGGCTGAGCTGCCGAGCTCGTGGAGGGCGGCGTTCAGCCGATCGGCCGTGAACAGTCGAGCCTGCGACTCCCGGCGGTTCATGCCATGCGCTCCGCCCTGGTCGGCAAGATCACCAGCTCTTCGTCGGCGACCTTGATCCGCATGGCCGCGAGCGCACGGTTCAGGCGGGACTTGGCGGTCCCAACCGGGATGCCGAGCGCTGCGGCTGTCTCGGGCAACGACAGGTCGAGGAAGTAATGCAGCACGACCACCGCGCGCTGGGCGGGGTCGAGGTGGGCGAGCATGCGCTCGACGTAGATGGTGTCGGTCACCAGGGACGAAGCATCCTGGACCGGCGTGTCGTGGAGCGGCGTGAGTTTGATCTCGATGACGCGGCCGCGTCGCCGACGGGCGAGATCGAGGCATGCGTTGACGGTGAGTCGGTGCAGCCACGCGTCGAACCTGTCCGGGTCGCGCAACCCGCGCAGATTTCGCCAAGCGTGGAGCGTCGCCTCCTGGACTGCGTCGCGCGCGAGCTCCGCGTCCCGGACGATCAGGCGGGCGGCCGTGTCCAGTCGCGCGAGGCGCGCACCGATGAGCATGCCGAAGGCCTCATGATCGCCCTGGCTGGCCCGTTCGATGAGCGCTCTCTGGTCCACGGTGCCCTTCCATGGACGCGGCCACGCGCCGCGTACATGGATACTGACGTGCGCCGGGCCGTCAAGCGTTCCCGTGGACATTCGCCTCGCACAGCGCGGGTCGCCAGTGGTGCACTCGTCGTCGTCCATCGCGTCCTCGATCCTCGGTGGGTCAGGGCTTTCCCACCGTCTGAACACTCGCACCTTCGAGCGCAAGCCCGGGCCAAGGAAACCCGGCGCGCGTCGTACCGGACTTCGGCACGACGGCGGACCGGCCAAGAACGCGATCACGTCCTCTAGCTCGCGGATCGCGCCACACGAGGCGCAGTAGCCGAGAGTGCCAGCGGTGATCGGCGCCTCGGCCCGGGGGGAGGTATCAGTCCTGCGTGCGCGTCGGTCGACTGGTCACGCCTCCGCCTTGTCGGGCGCGTGTCGGGTTAGACACTTTCGGGCGAAAGTCCTGAACCTGACGGTAGCGCCGCCTTCGAGCCGCACTGGACCGGTCGACGCTCGTCGGGTTGGCGAGCTTCCGCGCTCGCTGGTATTCCGCTCCGGCCAGTCCGACGGGTGTGCAGTCCGGGCGGTAGCGGCGCGGTCGCTCCATGCGTTGCCGCTACCAGCGGACATGAAAGGACCCCTCGGCGAGGCGCGGAGGGGTCATTTCGTGCGTGAAATGGTGGTGAGCCCGGAAGGACTTGAACCTTCAACCCGCTGATTAAGAGTCAGCTGCTCTGCCATTGAGCTACGGGCCCGAGACGGCGGATGATACCGCAGGGCGTCCGGCCACGTCCCCGCGCGGCCCTCTCGTGCGTCTGTTGGCGCAGTCAAACGGGCGTCACATCGCCAACGTGTGCCGGGACGATAGCGCGAGGCGGTAGACCAAAGTTGCCGCCCGGTGTCACGGCTTATCAGGCCGGCCGGAAGTCGATGAAGTCGGCGTAGCCTCGGTCGTCTGCGACGGCCGCAATCCGCAGGACCACCCATCGATGCTCGGCGTCGGGTGGCGAGAGCTCCTCGAACGTCCATGAACGATTGCTGATGAAGAACTCGGCCGCCCTCGCGATGGCCGGGAGCTGGTAGTCGTCGAGGAAGATCACCGAGCCAGGTCGCAGGAGTCGTCCCAGGTACACGAGGTCGAGGAAGACGCGGTCGAACCGGTGGTTGCCATCGACGAAAGCGAGGTCGAAGGTGGCTGCCCGACCCTCCTCGATCAGACGGGGAAGCACGACCTGCGACTCGTGCTCGATCACCTCGACCAGCTTGGCGACGCCGGCTTCGGCGAGGTGGCGGCGTCCGAGGTCGGCGAAGCGCGCCCCCTGGAACGGATCGATGGCGAGGTGACGTACCTCGACGCCGGGGCCCGAGTGAGCGAGTGCGCCGGCAAGAACATGCAGCGCCGAGATCCCGTAGCCGAGCCCGATCTCGATCGTGATCGCGGCGCGTTCCGCCGCGACCCATCGGGCGAGCGCCTCGCCCTCGGCCCGCGAGATGGCAACGGGAAACAGGTCGTGACGTCGCCCGCGGTCGTCGTCCGCCGTGCCGGCCATTGCCAGTCGATCGATGGTCGCCCAGATCCTCGCCACCCTTGCTCCGTCGGGAGGACGCGGGATCTGACGTCGGGGAGGTCGGTTCGTTCGCACGTGGACGTCGATCATGTCGCAGCCGCACGGAGACCGCCATGTTGGGATCGTCGGGAGGGTCAGGAGTACCCGATGACGACGACCGGTCGCCAAGTCGCCGGTCCCTAGAAAGTCGCCGCCCGTCACTGGTTGTCGATCTGTGCCCGCTGCATTCGGCCCGAGAAGTCGACGTAGATCGACTTCCACTCGGTGTAGGTGTCGAGCGCGACATGCCCGGCCTCGCGGTGGCCGTTGCCGGTCTCCTTCCAGCCGCCGAAGGGAAGGTGGACCTCGGCGCCGGTGGTCCCGGCGTTGACGTAGACGATCCCCGTCTCGAAGTCGCGCATCGCGCGGAACGCCTTGTTCACGTCACGGGTGAAGACGCTCGACGACAGCCCGTAGCGCGTCTGGTTGAGGGCCATCATCGCCGCGTCGTAATCGTCGACGGGGATCACCGACAGCACCGGCCCGAAGATCTCCTCCTGGCCGATGCGGTCCATCGGCTGCACACCGGCGAAGATCGTGGGCTCGAAGAAGTGACCGTCGGCGAGCCCGTCGCCTGTCGCGCGCGCGCCCCCGAGCACGAGCTCACCCTCTCGCCGCCCGATGTCGACGTAGCCCGCGACCTTGTCGGCGGCGCCGGCGTTGATGAGCGGCCCGACATCGACGGCAGGGTCGAGACCCGAACCTAGGCGAAGGACCCGGGCGCGCGCCTCGAGGAGCTCGAGCAGCGGCTCGACGACCGGGTGCTCGACGATGACCCGTGACGCCGCCGTGCACCGTTGCCCGGTCGTCCCGAAGGCCGACCAGAGGATCCCCTCTGTCGCCAGATCCAGGTCGGCGTCGGCGAGGACGACCACGCCGTTCTTGCCACCGAGCTCGAGCGACAGGCGCTTGAGCCGGCGCGCGGCCCGCACGGCGATCCCCTTGCCGGTCACCGACGAGCCGGTAAAGGAGATGACCGAAACGTCCGGGCTCTCGACGATCGCCTCGCCGACCTCGCCGCCGGAACCGGTCACGAGGTTCACGACGCCCGGTGGGACGCCGGCCTCGGCCATCAGCTCGATGAGGAGCGTCGCGCAATGCGGGGTGTCCGAGGCGGGCTTGAAGACGACGGTGTTCCCGGTCACGAGCGCCGGCATCGTCTTCCAGCACGGGATTGCCATCGGGAAGTTCCAGGGCGTGATGATGCCGGCCACGCCGAGCGGCTGGCGGATGCTCATCGCCCACTTGTCGGGGAGCTCGGAGGGAACCGTGTCGCCGGCCATCCGGCGGCCCTCGCCGGCCATCAGGTAGGCGATGTCGATGCCTTCCTGGACGTCTCCGCGGGCCTCGGCGATCACTTTGCCCATCTCGCGCGTCATCGCCTGCGCGAGCCGCTCCTTGTGCTGCGCCATCAGCTGCCCCGAACGCGTAGAGGATCTCGCCGCGCTTGGGCGCGGGCGTCCGACGCCACATCGGGCCTGCGGCCTCAGCCGCCTTGATAGCCATCCCGACGTCGGCCTTCGTGCCCTGCTGGAACCTGCCGACGACGTCGCGCGTGTCGGCCGGATTGCGACTCTCGAAGGTGGCGCCCGAGGTGGAATCGCACCACTCCCCGGCGATGAAGTGGCGGAAGGTCGGGGTCTCGACGGCGGTCTCGGTCATGCCCGCGAGTGTACCCCGCGGGTCACCCGGGCGGCGATCTGCGTTCGTTCCGGATCGCCCACGGCTCGAGGATCCCGTAGGCGGCCGACATCTTCGGAGTGGGGACGCCGAGCTCGCGACCCAATCGGACGACGGCGCCCTGGAGGGCATCGATCTCCATCCGCCGGCCATTCACGAGGTCTGTGTGCAGCGATGTCTTCGAGTCGTCCGCCTGACTCAGGACCAGGCGGTGCTGCCGGTCGACGAGATCGTCGTCGAGATCGACGCCCGAGGCGCGGCCGACCTTCCAGATCTCGGTCATGAGGTCCCTGATCAGCGCAACAGTCGCCTCCGAACGCCGGATGTCACCGAGCGGGAGCTGCGTCGCCGCCGAGACCGCCGAAAAGGCGGCCAGCAGGACGTACTTCTCCCACTTCGCGACCTGGACGTCCGGGCTGGCCGTGGCCTCGATGCCTCCGGCAGCCGCTGCCTCGAGGATGCGTTGGACCCTGGGGGTCGTCGTGTCGCCGGTCCACTCCCCGAAGACGATGCTGCGCGGGCCGCTCGCCCGGACCACGCCTGGCGAGGTGACCGCCGCGAAGATGTAGGCCGCCCCGCCGAGCACGTGCCGCCAGCCGACCGCCTCGGCGATCTTGGCTTCGTTGTCGATGCCGTTCTGGAGCGACACGACGGCCGTATCCGGACCGATGAGCGGCCCCAGACCCTCCGCGGCCGTTTTCGTGTCGTACGACTTCACGCAGAACAGCACCGCATCCACCGGCCCGATCTCGTCGGGATCGTCCGTCGCCCGAAGCCGGTGGTGTTCGGTGCCCTCCGCGGTCTCGATCGTCAGGCCATTCCTGCGGAGGGCGTCGAGATGGGCGCCTCGGGCGATCAGGTCGACCTGGGCTCCGCCGCGGGCGAACCCGGCGCCGTAGTAGGCACCGACGCCGCCTGCGCCGAAGACCGCGAACTTCACCGCGTCGGCCGCGTCGCGGCGGATCGAGTGAGATAGGGCGAGCGCTGCATCAGGATGGCTAGCATGACCGATGGCGGTCTCGCCATGGCCGCCGAGGCGCGATGAGTACCCGGTTAGGGCATGGGAAAGCGCCAACGGGTCGCGGTCGGCATGTCGCGCCAGGCGAGCATGACGATCGGCACGAGTCGATGGAGTCCGCCGTCGTCCCAGTCGCCGGATGTCGGAGCGTAGCCCTGGTACTTCGCCGCGAAGGCGGACGCGAGCGACGCACCCAGCGGGGCGTCGGGCCGACACGCGATCGCACGACCGCGAACGATCAGGGCGTCGTTGACGCCATCGAGGTGGACCGCGACAGAAGGGTTGCTCGCGAGATGTCGCGCCTTGGCCGTGTCGCGGGCGCCGGTTTCCAGATACAGATCGTCATCGACCATGACGCCCCACACCGGGACGACGTGCGGGGCACTGTCACGGCCGGTCGTCGCCAGCCAGTACGCCTCGGCGCCACGTAGGCGCTCGATGCACTCGGACCAACCGACCATGGTGCCGCCCTCGGCAGGGACCCCGTATCCGGCATCGGGTGTGCGTGGCCGTTCGCCCGGCAGCTCGACTGCGAACGCGCCCGCCACGCGGGCGTCAGACCCGTTCGAAGGCAGCCGCGACCGAGCCACCGCCGCCGAGGCACAGAGTGGCGAGTCCATAGCGGCCTTGCCGCCTGGCGAGTTCATGGACGAGGGTGGCGACGATCCGAGCGCCGCTTGCACCGATAGGATGACCGAGCGCGATCGCGCCGCCGTTGACGTTGACCTTCGACCAGTCGAAGCCGAGGGCGCGACCGTCGGCCAGCGTCTGCGCGGCGAAGGCCTCGTTGATCTCGATGAGGTCGAACGCGTCGATCGGGAGCTCGATCCGGTCGAGCAGGCGGCGGACGCCTTCGATGGGCGCCAGGAACAGCCACTTCGGCTCGACCTCGGCCTGGGCGTAGCCGACGATCCTGACCAGCGGCGTGAGGCCGAGGCGCTCGACTGCCCGCTCGCTGGCGACCACGGTCGCGGCTGCGCCGTCGGTGATGCCGGGAGCATTGCCGGCCGTCACCGTGCCGACCGTCGCGGCGCCGCGGTCCTCGCCTTCCGGCAGCGCGAAGGCGGGCTTCAGTCTGGCGAGGGCGTCTATCGTCGTGTCGCGTCTCGGGCCTTCGTCGACGGTCACGACCGTCTCGCGGCCCTTGGCATCGCGCACCGTGACCGGCGCCATCTCGGCGTCGAACCGCCCCCCATCGATGGCGGCGATCGCCTTCTGATGACTCGACAACGCGAACGCGTCCTGGTCCTCGCGGCCGACGCCGTCGCTGATCGCGACGCGCTCGGCGTGCGTCCCCATGTGGCAGTCCTCGACCGCGCACCACAGGCCGTCATGGACGGTCGCGTCGACGAGCTCGCCGTTGCCGAGGCGGAGGCCGAAGCGGGCGCCGGGGACGAGGTACGGCGCCTGGTTCATCAATTCCATGCCGCCCGCGACCACGAGCTCGGCGTCGCCGGCCCGGATCTCGGCCGCGGCCAGCATGATCGCCTTCAGGCCCGAACCGCACACCCTGTTGATCGTCGTGGCCGACGTGCCGTTCGGCAGGCCCGCCTTGAGCGCCGCCTGGCGGGCCGGCGCCTGCCCGACGCCGGCCTGCAGGACCTGGCCCATCAGGACCTCGTCGACCGTGGCCGTGGTGGGGTCAAGGCCGGCCCGCTCCACTGCCGCGCGGATGGCCACACCCCCGAGTTCCGTCGCGGGAACGGCCGACAGCGCCCCTCCGAACTTGCCGATGGGCGTCCGCGCCGCGCTGACGAGATAGACGTGGCCGTTCGGGCCGGGATCGGGCTGGATCATGGTCCGAAATCTACACCTCGGCCGGCTCGTGCCAGTCGAGGCTGCCGCGGCGCGCCGCCGACCCGGCGACCTCAGCCCTACTCGCGCGGGTACGTGTAAAAACCGCGGCCCGTCTTCTGGCCGAGGTGACCGGCGGCGACCAGTTCCTCGAGGACGCGCGGCGGGCGCATGTAGTCGAGGCCCAGGCCGTCCTCGAGCACGCGCATGACCTGGATGCACACGTCCAGACCGATGAAATCGGCCAGCTCGAGCGGCCCCATCGGGTGGTTGAGGCCGACTCGCGCGCCGGCATCGATGTCCTCGGCCGTCCCGACGCCTTGCTCGAAGGCCCGCATCGCTTCGGCGAGGAATGGCATGAGGATGCGGTTCACGATAAATCCGGGCCGATCGGCCGAGACGACGACCTGTTTGCCGAGCTCGCCTGACAGCGCACGAATCGAATTCGACCGTGTCGTCCGAGGTCGCCTGCGCCCGGATGAGCTCGACCAGTGGCATCACCGGGACGGGGCTGAAGAAATGCATGCCGAGGAATCGCGAGCGCCGTTCACCCGCGACCGCCTCGGCCAGGCGATGGATCGCGATCGAGCTGGTGTTCGAGGCGAAGATCGCCCTTGGCGAAGCGACTCGATCGATGTCGCGCCACAGCGCGTGCTTGACCGCGAGGTCCTCGAACACGGCCTCGATGACGAGGTCGGCGTCGCCCACGCGGTCGAGCCGATCAGTGGCTTCGACGCGTCGGAGCGCCTCGGCCGCCGCCTCCGCGGTCAGCCTTCCTTTGGCGACCGAGCGTTCGAGGTTGCCTTCGATCCGCGTCCGGCCGGCCTCGGCGCGCGAGAGATCCGGCTCGTACAGGACCACCGTCTTGCCGATCGCCGCGTGCACCTGCGCGATGCCGTGGCCCATGAGACCGGCACCCGCCACGAAGACGCGTTCGATCGTCGTCACATCAGCGATGGTACCCGGGCTGGTGTCCAAGGTGAGGCGCGCTCGCCTATCGGCCCACTCCCCTCACCCGGTCGCTCAACAGCCGGTCGGCGGCCGAGTACGGATCGAGCCGATGTTCCGCCACTTCGACCAGCAGGGCGTCGGTGGCGGACCGGCGCTCCGGCGAGCGAAGCTCTGACTCCAGTCGCTCCGCAACGATGGCGAACACCTGGCTCTGCGCCCGAGCCAGGCGGGCGGCCGAAGCGGAGGACGAGGACGACGTTCCCTCGGCCCGGCCCTCTGCCCGATGCCGGTCGAGCGCCGCGAGCAGCTCCGGAACACCCTCGCCAGTGGATGCCGTCGTGATGAGCACCTCGGGACGCTTCGGACGAGGCCGCTCCGGCGCCGACCCCTCACCGCGACGATCTCGCGGCGCGGCCGCGACCAGCATCGCCCGAAGCTGGGCCGCGGTCCTCTGGGCGCCCGGCTTGTCGCCCTTGTTGACCACCACGAGGTCGGCGACCTCGAGCAGGCCGGCCTTGATCGCCTGGACCTCGTCGCCCATCTCGGGCGCCTCGAGCACGACCGTGGTGTCGGCAGCGGCCGCCACCTCGACCTCGCTCTGCCCGGTGCCGACGGTCTCGATGAGGATCCGGTCGAATCCCGCCGCATCCAGGACGGCAGCGGCGGCCGTCGAGGTCGAGGCGAGCCCACCCGCGTGCCCGCGGGACGCCATCGACCGGATGAACACGCCGTCGTCGCCGGCATACGCCTGCATCCGCACCCGGTCGCCGAGCAGGGCACCCCCGGTGATGGGGCTCGACGGATCGACCGCGACGACCGCAACGGAACCGCCGCGCGCCCGGACCTCGGCGATGAGCGCCGCTACGAGGGTCGACTTCCCGAACCCGGCGGGCCGGTGATGCCGACCAGGTGGGCGCGCCCCGCCAGCGGATAGAGCCGGCGCATCGCACCCTCGGCGACGGAGGTGCGGTTCTCGACGGCGGTGAGCAGGCGAGCCAGCGCTCGCCGATCGCCCGGCGACGGCGGCGTCGGCGAGCTCGACCGCCCGGGCGGCAGGGTCGGTCATCGAGTCCCGCGCGCGAGGCTAGTCACGGGGATGGGCGTTCGCCCGCAGGAACTCCGCGACCTCGGCGATCGTGGTGCCCGGACCGAAGATGCCGGCCACCCCGGCTTGCTTCAGCGCGGGCACGTCGTCGTCGGGGATGATGCCGCCGACCGTGACGAGCACGTCGTCCATCCGCGCTCCGCGAGCAGCCGCGTCACGCGCGGGACGAGCGTCATGTGGGCGCCCGACAGGATCGACAGCCCGACCACGTCGACGTCCTCCTGGAGGGCGGCCGTCGCGATCATCTCGGGGGTCTGACGCAGGCCCGTGTAGACGACCTCGAAACCTTCGTCGCGGAGGCCGCGGGCGAGGACCTTGGCGCCGCGATCGTGGCCGTCCAGGCCGGGCTTGGCGATCAGGACCTTGATCGGTCGGTCGGTCATGGGTTCGATCGTAGCGCACGCTGAGTGACGGTCCGCTCCGATCGCGCCCCCGACGGCGCGGCAGTTCCTTGACCCTCACCCCGATGATCGAAGCCATGGGAGCCGCGCGTCGCCGCTCGCACGAAAGCTCAAGCTCAAGCCGGGCGCCCGAGCCGCGGTCATCGGTGCCCGACCCGACTACCTTGCGCGCCTCGACCCACCGCCCGACGTCGGGCGTCAGCGATCCGCTCGACGGCACCTTCGACTGGATCCAGGTCTTCGTCCGACCTCGGCCGACCTCGCGCGATCGTCGAGCCCTTGGTCGCGGCCCTCGCGCCGACGGGGATCGCCTGGATCTCCTACCCGAAGGGCTCCTCGAAGATCCAGACCGATCTCACCCGCGATCGCGGCTGGGAGCCGCTCGAAGGCAGCGACCTGATGTGGCTGTCCCTCGGTGTCGGTCGATGAGACCTGGTCGGCGTTCGGCCTTCGCAAGTACAAGCCGCGGTGAGGCTCGCCAGACCTTCCGCTGAAATTACGCCGCGGCCCGACTGAACGGTGCGCGCAGCGAACCACACCGCGAAGGCCGCGAAGATCGTCATGAACCCGACCCCGATCGCGATCTCGGGGTCGCCCCACTGGCCGTTGAACAGCGCCCGCGCGGCATCGACGGCGTGGGTGAACGGGTTGATGTCGCTCAGCGAACTGCAGCCAGGCCGGCGCCAGGGCCATCGGCAGCAGGATCCCCGACAGCAGCAGCAGCGGCAGCGTCACGCTGTTCACCAGCGGCGCGCAGCGCGTCCTCGCTGCGCAGGATGAGCGCCGGCCGCGTAGGAGAGCGGCGCCATCGACGAGGCCGATCAGCGCCAGCAGCCCGAGCACGACCAGCGAGGCCACGCCGGGTCGATGGTAAGGCCGAACGGGATGGCCAGGACGATCATCACGAGCGCCTGGGCGACGCAGGATCACGACGTCGCGCAGCGACCGCCCGAGGAGCATCGCGACGCGGCTCATCGGCGTGACGCGCATCCGCTCGACGACGCCGTCGCGCAGCTCGGCGATGAGCCCGAAGCCCGACGAAGCGGCGCCGAACATCGCGAGCTGGATGAGCAGCCCGGGCACGAACAAGTTGAACGCGACCGTCCTCGGTGCCCGGCGGCCTGCGTCGCGCCTTCAGGAGCGGCCCGAAGAGGACGAGGTAGAGGATCGGCTGGATCAGCCCGAAGAACGACCCAGACGGGTTGCGCAGGGTCAGCCACAGCGAGCGCTGGAAGATGAGCCAGGTGTCGCGGAGGAGTCTGCATCGGAGGGTTCCTTTCGTCAGGTCAGATCGGTGGGCGGGTCGACGGGTCAGGCCGCCGGCCTCGTCGCGCAGCGAGCGGCCGGTCTGGCGCAGGAAGACGTCGTCGAGGCTCGGTCGGCGCGAGCGAGATGCGTCCGGGCGCGAGCCGGCGGCGTCGAGGACGCGGATGAGCTGCGGCACGGCGGTGTCGCCGCTGGTCGACGTAGAGGCGGACGAGCTCGTCCTCGGTGGCCGCCTCGCGCACGAAGGGCTGGCTCGCGCACGATCGCGAGGACGGCGTTCGGCGTCACCGTCGACGCCGATCGTCACGACGTCGCCGGCGACCTGGCGCTTCAGCTCGTCGGCCGTGCCTTCGGCGACGATCAGGCCGTGGTCGATGATCGCCAGGCGATCGCCGAGAGCGTCGGCCTCCTCGAGATAGTGGGTCGTCAGGAAGACGGTCGTGCCCTCTCGCGAAGGCGGCGGATCTCGTCCCACATCCGGGCCCGGGCCTGCGGGTCGAGACCGGTGGTCGGCTCGTCGAGGAACAGGACGGCCGGGCCGATGGATGATGCCCGAGGCCGATGTCGAGGCGGCGCCGCATGCCGCCCGAGTACGTGCCGGTCGGCCGGTCAGCGGCGGACTCGAGGTCGAGCGCGGCGAGCACCTCGGCGGCACGACGCCAGCGCCGTCGGCTTGTCCATCCCGTAGAGGCGGCCCTGGAAGACCAGCTCGCCGCGGCCGGTCATCGGCCGGGTCGGTCGAGCCGCCCTGCGGCACGTAGCCGATCCGCTCGGCGGACGGCCTGCGGCTCGCGGGCGAGGTCGGCGCCGGCGACGGTGGCGGTGCCCGGCGGTCGGCGGCAGCAGGGTCGCGAGCATCCGGAGGGTCGTCGTCTTGCCGGCCCCGTTGGGCCCCAGGAAGCCGAAGATCTCGCCCGCGCGGACGTCGAGGTCCACGCCGCGCACGGCTTCGACCGGCCCGCCCGCGTCTTGAACGTCCGACGCAGGTCATGGGTGCTCACCACCGACCCGCGGGCTCGACTGGTATCGTCATGTCGCCTCTCCCCTTGTGCCCTATCCTGTCGGCGGACATTTGCGCCGCTCAGCGATTCGGGTCATTATCTGCGCAGTGCAGATAGTTACCCACAGCAGGAGCACGCTGTCAAGATGGATAATCGAGGAACGGATCGAGAACGTCGTCCGGTCACTGAGGCGGGTCAACGTCCAGGGCTCGATCTTCGGACAGACCATCGCCATCCGGTTGGGCTTGAGCGAGTCGGACATCGACGCCCTGGAGCTGCTGATCGACACGGGCGCCGCGACCGCGGGACAGCTGTCGGAGGTCATGGGTCTGACGACCGGTGCCGTCACGCGCGTCATCGACCGCCTGGAACAGGCGGGCTACGTCCGTCGGCAGACCGATCCCGCGGACCGTCGGCGCGTCGTCGTCGAGGTGGTCCCGGAGCGCGTGGCCACGGTGCAGTCATTGCTCGAGTCGCTCGAGCGGGCGTCGGCCGAGGAGATCGAGCGCTATTCGCCGGAGCAGCTCGCCCTCATCAACGAGTTCCTGACCCGGATGGCCGATCTCACGCAGACCGAAGCCACCCGCCTGCGCAGCGCCGGCGAAGGCGACCCGTCCGAGCCGATGGCTCCGTCCGAGCACGCCGCTCCGCTCGGCGGGCCTCAAGTCCGCGCGCCTGTCCTTCCGGTCGGGCGTCCAGGACCTCCGCCTTCGAGCCGGCCGCTCCCCAGTCGAGCTCTATCGGGCCCGGTTCGAGGGCGCCACACCGTCGGTCCGCGTGCGTGACGGGCGCGTCCTCGTGCAGTACCGCGGCATGCCGTTCGACTGGCGCAAGCGTGTCGCGACGATCGGTGTCAACACCACGATCCCCTGGTCGATCGAAGTCGTCGGCGGGGTCAACCGCATCGAAGCGGACCTGCGCGACGTCGACGTCCGCGGCTTCGAGCTGACCGGCGGCACCGAGCGCATCCAGCTCGAGTTCGGTCGCCCGGTCGGCGAGGTCCCGCTGCGGATCGTGGGTGGGGCTCGCACGATCCGGATCGAGCGCCCGGCCGGCGTGCCGATCCGCATCGGGATCCAGGGCGGCAGCTCGAGCGTCGGGCTCGACGGGCAGGTCCTCGGCAAGAAGGGCGGCCAGGTCTCGATCGAGTCGCGCGGCTGGACGACGGCGGCGGATCGTTTCTCGCTCGAGGTCGTCGGCGGCTCGAAGTCGATCGAGGTGATCCAGCGACCAGCCTGATCGACCTGGGCGGGCCCAGGCCGCGAGCGGATCAGCGCTGGTCGCCGCCAGTCAGCGACACCGTCTCGCCCGACACGAAGGTGTTCGCCGCCGATCCCAGCCAGACCACGAGCGAGGCGAGGTCCTCGGGCGTCGCCAGGCGCCGGAGCGGGATCCTCCTGGCCATCTCGGCTGCCTTTTCCTCGGGGAACGACGGAACGCCGTCCTTCACCGTGAGGATCTGGACCGGTGCCACCGCGTTGACGAGGATCCCGGACGGCCCGAGCTCCTTCGCAAGAGAGGCGGTCAGCCCCATGATCCCGGCCTTGGCCGAGGCGTAATGGGCCGCCCCAGACGCACCGACCAGACCCGACCGCGAGGCGATGTTGACGATCCTCCCCCACCCCGCCGCGGTCATCCCCGGGACCACCGCCCGGCACGTCCGGTAGGTGGCGCCCAGAACGTCGTCGACGATCGACGCCCAGGTCGCATCCGTGATCTCGGCGAACCGGTCCGTGCTGTAGGCCGACGTGGCCGTCACGAGCACGCCGACCGGGCCCAGCCGCGTTTCGATGTCGGCGACAATCTCCGCGATCTGCTCGCTGGAGGTCAGGTCGGCAGCGACCGCGACGGCGCGCCCGCCGCTCGCGACGATGTCCGCGGCCGTCGCCTCGGCACGGCTGGGCGGCCGGTCCGGGCCACTCGCCGACCGCTGATGCACGGCGACGGCTGCGCCCTCGGCGGCGAACGCCTTCGCCAGCGTCGGGCCCGCGCCGCCTCCCGCCCCCGTGATCAGGACCACGCGGTCATGCAATCCGAGGTCCACGCGATCAGGCCTCCGGCGTGCGCCGCTCGAGGTGAGCGAAGAACTCGGCGCGCGTCCGGTCGCGGGTCCGGAACAGGCCAAGGACGTGCGACGTGGTCATGATCGTCCCGGGCTTGCGGACGCCACGCATGACCGCGCACAGGTGGGTCGCCTCCATGACCACGCCGACGCCCTGCGGCTCGAGGCGGCCCTGGAGGAACTCGGCGATCTGCTGCGTGAGTCTCTCCTGGACCTGCAGCCGTCGCGCGTACATCTCGACGATCCGCGGGATCTTCGACAGCCCGATGACACGACCGCGCGGGATGTAGGCCACAGCCGCCGACCCGAAGAACGGCAGCAGGTGGTGCTCGCACAGCGAGTAGAACGGGATGTCCTTGACGACGACCATCTCGCTGTATCCGATGTCGAAGATCGCGCCGTTGATCAGGCGATCGGGGTCGACCATGTATCCGGCGGTCAGTTCCGTGTACATGCGGTGGACCCGTTCGGGCGTGCCGACGAGGCCCTGTCTGTCGGGGTCCTCGCCGATCTCGGTCAGGATCTCGCGGACGGCCGCCTCGACCCTTCCGTCGGCCGGAGCGGTCTCAGATCGTGCCGAGCCGCGCCGGACCCCGCCTGCCCCGTCGCCCTCGATGAGCGAGACGGGATACCGGGCTCGTCGCCGATCTCGGTCTCGATCTCATCGACGATGCGCCGGATGTGGCTGGGCAGTTCGGGCGGGCTGGACAAATCGTGCCTCCGGGTGCAGGCCGCGATGGTACGTCGCCGGCCCGGAACCGGGGGCGACGCTACCCCGTCCGCCCGCGACGGGCGAGATAGTCGTGCCAGAACAACCGCGCCGCCACGGAACGGAATGGTCGCCACGCTTCGCCCAGCCGCGCCATCTCGACCGCATCGGGCCGCCCGGGGAGGCTCTTGACTTCGGCGACCGCCGCGGCGAGCGCGATGTCGCCGGCCGGCCAGACGTCGGGCCGCCCGAGAACCATCAGGAGGTAGACCGTTGACGTCCACGGACCGATCCCCGGGATCGACTGGAGCCGGGCGTGGACGGTGTCGTCGTCGAGACGGGCCAGGCCGTCCAGGTCGAGCGCTCGGGATTCGATCGCGGTGGCGAGCGCCCGTCCGTAGCGTGCCTTCTGACGGCTGAACCCGACTTCGAGGAGCTGGGCGTCCGACAGCTCCAGGAAGCGCCCCGGTGTCAGCGGATCTGCGACCGCCGTGAGCCGATCGAAGGCGGCGCGGGCCGACGCCAGCGACACCTGCTGCTCGAGGACGATGTGGAGCAGGGTCGGGAAACCCGGTTCACGCTCCCAGAGCGGGGGCAGCCCGAACCGGGCGACGATGCCGGCAAGGTCCGGGTCGCGGGCCGCGAGCGTCTCGACCGCCTGCGCCAGCCGCGCCACGTCCAGGGCCTCTGGCGCAGCCGGGTCGCGGGATGTCACCCGTCCAACGACAGGATGGCGGAGCACACGATGTCCGGTCGATAGCGCATGAGGTTGTGGCCGTCGCGGCCCGAACCGACCACCCTGACGGGCGTCATTCCCGCAGCGTCCCGCGCCTGCCTGACCTCCTCGAGGGTCCGCCGGCGCGAACCGACCTCGTCGTCCGATGCCAGCACGGCGACGATCGGTGCCTCGACGTCGGGCAGGGTCTCCATCGGCTCATAGCCGAACATCGCGCGGACGCTCGCCTCGAGCGCGTGCGGACGGGTGGCCGGCACGACCCGGCCCGCGTGGGTCTCGACGATCGTCGAACGGGCGGCGCGCTCCTGGTCGGCGTCCCACGTTGCCGGATCGAACGCCGCGCGATCGGCCAGAAAGGCGGCGAGTGAGCTCATGACCTCCGGCGGCTCGCCGATCTCGCGCAGGAACTCGTCGATGTCGAGCCCGGTCGTGGGTCCAAGCGACTCCCAGCCGCCATCGACCAGCACCAGCCCCGCACAACGAGGCCCGAGCGCTTCGGCTGCCCACGCGGCGACGATCGCACCGAAGCCGTGGCCCGCCAGGATGACCCGGGTTGTCTGGCCGTCAAGCAGGCCGGACCCCTCCGCCACGGCCCGCACGTCCTCGGCCAGCGTCGGGGGGTCGTAGCCCTCGGTCGGGGCGTCCGACAGGCCGTGCCCGCGCAGGTCCATCGCCACGACCCGGCGCACGGCGCGCAGGCGGCGCGCGATCGGGGCCCAGGTCCAGGCGGTCGCGGAGAGCCCGTGGATGAGCAGCAGGCCTGCATGCCCCCCGGGATGCGCGGCGCGTGCCGGATCGTCGGCGCCCGGCGGGTCCTCGCGTCGCGGCCCGCCCCAATCGAGGAAATGGATCTGATCGCCCGGCTCGACGATGACGACGAACCCCTGTGGCTCTGCCAGGGGGTCGGGCGGCGGAACGTCCATCGCCCCTAGCATAGGGAGGCCATGGCCAAGCGCCGACGCGGTTCACGGACCGCCCACCACCGCCCCAGCCGCCACCGATCGTTCTCCGACCTCGTCGAGACCGCTCTGGCGGCGATCCCGGAGCCGTTCGCGAGCGCCCTGGACGAGGTCGCGGTCGTCATCGCCGACGAACCGACGCGGGACCAGCGGCGCGAGAACGATCTCGAGCCCGACGACACGCTCTACGGGCTCTACGAGGGCGTTCCGCGAACCGAGTGGGGCGCCGACTGGGCCATGGTCCCGAACCGGATCACCCTGTTTCGGCTGCCTCTCGAGGAGGACTTCGCCGACCCGGACGACCTCGCCGACGAGGTGTGGGTGACGGTCATCCACGAGCTGGCTCACCACCTCGGGATCGACGACGAGCGCCTGGAGGAGCTCGGGGTCGATTGACCCGTCCGGCTCCGCCGTTCAGACCATCCGGCCGACGAATACGGCGAGTCCGAGCAGTCCGATCCCCGAGCCGATCAGCACCGGGCGCGTCATCCATCGGAATCGGCGACCGCGTGCCGGGAGATCCGGGTCGGCGCGGCCGCCCCGCCGAACGTGGTCGAGACCCATCGTGGCGTGGGTCAGCCCCACGAACATGACGACCTGCGGGGCGATCGAGATCGCGAACGCCGTGTACAGCAGCGTCCCGAAGGCGAAGACGAAGACGAGCACACCGAACGTGATGAGCGCGAGCCCCGCCGGCCCGGAATCGGCGCCGAGCCCCAGTGCATCGAACAGCCGAAGGACGAGATCCAGACCGGTGGACAGCCCGAGCACGACCAGCACGAGGGCGATGGTCTCGAACAGCACGACGATGGCCGCCGAGACCTTGCGCGCCCGGAACACCCGAAACGAGCGCCTGGTCGCCTCGATCGGACCGACGTCGCCAAGGACGATGCCGGTCAGCAGGTAGGCGAACGGCGCCCCGGCAAGCGCCGCGACCAGCGAGGCAGGCACGGACATGTCGACCTGCGGCCCGAGGATCGCCATGGCTGCGCCATCGACCACTACCTGCGCGATCCCGACCGGGATGGCGACGATGATCGAGGCCACGATCGCGCGCCAGAAGACCATTCGTGACCGAGCGAGCGCCTGGCGCACGGTGACGGGGCGACGAGCCGTCTGGCCCCCCAGCAGGCCGGCGGCCAGCGTCCGTGACTCGACCACCGCGACGATCAGGCCGCCGAGCGCCAGATAGATGAGGAGGCCCAGCCACGCGTACCCGGCTCCGCCGACCAGGCCCTTGAGTCCTGCCTCGCTGTGGTGCAGCGCCGCCACCTCCAAGGCCCAGCTGCCCACCGCTGCCGGGCCGACCGTGAGCAGCACGAGGACGCCGACGTAGAAGGAGGCTCGTCGCATGTCGTTGGACGTCCGCCCGAGCAGGTCGAAGCTCGCGCCGAGCAGGCGCCTGTTCGACTCGACCGCGGGAATGGTTGAAGCCGCGGGCGCCTGGGCGGGTGCGAGTGGCTGGGCGGGCCCGAGTGGCTGGGCGGGCCCGAGTGCCTGGGCGGGCCCGAGTGGCTGGGCGGGCTCCAGCGCAAATGTGTGCCGGGGCGCGGGCGCGGGCGCGGGGCTCGGGTGCGAAGGGTTGCCCGGGCTGCGGCGCATGCGCCGGCGCGGGCGCGGGCGCGAACGGTTGCGGGGGCTCCAGCGCAGGCGCGGGCGCGGGCTGGATCGAAGGCACGGGCGTGGCTGTCGCAGGTGTCGCCGAGGCTGGGGCGAGGGGTGGCGCGGGCTCGATCTCTCGTGCGGTATCGATCGCCGGTGCGGGCTCGGTCGCTCGCGGTGGCGCCGTCGAATCCGTGGGAGATGGCGGATCGGTCTCTTCGCCGGGCGCCGTCATCCCGCCGTGCCCGGCAGCGGCCCCGCCGCGGCGAGCAGCTCCCCGAGCCGGCCGACCTCGACGTTGCCACCCGACAGGACGACGGCGACTCGTTCGCCATCCCGGATCGGCACGCGTCCGGCAAGAACGGCCGCCAGGCCCGCGGCGCCCGCAGGCTCCAGGACCTGCTTCAGTCTCTCGACCGCGAAGCGCATCCCGGCGAGGATCGTCGGGTCGTCGAGCAGGACGATCTCGTCGACATAGCGTCGAGCCATCGCCAGCGTCCAGAGCCCTGCGAATGGCGCCCCGAGGCCGTCGGCAACGCTGTCGGGTCGGATGCGCACGATGTCGTTCTGCTCGATCGCCAGGGTCAGCGCATTCGATCGCTCCGGCTCCACGCCGACGACGCGAATGCCGGGCCGCCGCTCCTTGAGAGCCCCGGCGACACCGGAGATCAGCCCTCCACCACCGACCCCGACCACGACCACGTCAAGGTCGGGCACGTCCTCGAGCAGCTCGAGTCCGACCGAACCGTTTCCCGCGATCACCGCCGGGTCATCGAACGGATGGACGAAGGTGAGGCCCTCCGAGGCGCTGATGCGTTCGAGCTCGGCCAAGGTCTCGCCGACATGCTCGCCGTGAAGGACCACCCTCGCGCCATAGCCGCGACAGGCGTCCACCTTGGATCGCACCGCACCCGCCGGCATCGTGACGGTGACCGCCACCCCGGCCGTCCGTCCGGCCCACGCATATGCCTGGCCTGCATTCCCGGCCGAGAGCGTGATGACGCCGCGTTCCCTCGCCTCGGCGGGCAGGGTCTCGATCCGGTTGATCATCCCCCGCGGCTTGAACGAGCCGGTCTTCTGCAGATGCTCGGGCTTGAGATACAGCCGGTCATCTCCGAGCCGGACCCCGATCGCGGCCGCCACCCTCGTAGCAGCCGTCGCCGACGACATGAGCGGGGTCCGATGGACACGCCGTCCGAGCCGTTCCCGCGCGGCTTCGATCTCGGAGAGCGGCACCAGGTGCGCCGCGTCGTCGGGCATGGCGGCGAGTATGGCACGGGGTTCGCAGGCCCGGCCGCCCTCCCCTTGCGCCTCGTTTGGACTTGCGTGTTTGCGCAAGCACTGATATGATTTCAGGGTGTTGGAACCCCTGACAGTCTCCGCCGAACCCGAGCGAACGCGTTATGCCGCGGTCGGCCGGGCTCTCGCAGATCCGAAGCGACTGTGTGTCCTCGAATCGCTCGCCCAGGGGGAGCTGTCCGTGGGCGACCTCAGCGCCCGGGTCGGCTGCCAGGTCCCAAACATGAGCCAGCATCTCGCGGTGCTTCGGAGTGCCGGCCTGGTGATCACACGCAAGGAAGGCAGCACCGTGTTCTATCGCCTCTCGGATCCGCGGGTCCTCGAGGCGTACCGGCTCATCCAGGATATCGCCCGCTGAGGGCGTGAAAGAAAGAGGAACAGAAACCCCATGGCGGAGATCAAAGTCGCCACCGACGAGACATTCGAGGAGCTCGTCCTGAAGTCAGAGAAGCCAGTGGTCGTCGACTTCTGGGCGGCGTGGTGCGGACCGTGCCGGCAGGTCGCTCCCGAGATGGAGAAGCTGGCCGCCAAGTACGACGGCACGGTCGACGTCGTGAAGTTGGACGTGGACGCCAATCCCCGGGTGTCCCAGGCGTTCAACATCCTGAGCATCCCCGTCATCGCGTTCTTCAAGCCGGGTGCGCAGCCCCAGGGCGTGGTCGGCTTCCGGCCGCTCGAGCAGCTCGAGCAGACCTTCAACCTCAAGGAATTCACGCCGGTCGCCGCCGACTGACACCTTGTCTCCTCGTCCCGACCCCGGTCTCCGACCGGGGTCGTTCGAATTCCGGGCGCCGGGCTCACCTCGCGAGACGATGGCCGCCTCTATTCGTGCCGGATGTACGCCAGCCGGGCGAAAGTCACGGACTCCGAAGGCGATCGGTGTCAAATGTCGGGATTCCGAGCGTGAGCAGCCGTCGCATCAGGCGGAATTCGTGCCAGATGTTCGCCACCCGTGCGATCGTCAGAAGTTCCTCGCCGATCTCTCGTGTGGCGTGCATTTGTCCGAAATCGCTGGCGGTGACGGCCACGACTCGTCGACGAACCCGACTCGACGGTCCGAGAGGCGACGACATCCGCCGCCCACCAAAGATCAGTTGCGCGGGCCCGCGCGGCGGTGGGCCGACGCGAACCAGGCGAGCGCCCGATCGCTCGCGTGGTCGTCCAGATCCGGCGGCGAAAACTTGACCCAGCCCGGCCCTCGACCGGAGGGCACGGTGTCGGGTGTTCGCGTGGCCGCCGTCGCCACGACCGGATCGAGAGCGAACTCGGCGGCCGCGCGGTCGGAGGAGAGCGCTGCAAACACGCGGCCCCCGCGCGACCAGGTCCGGCCACCTTCGGGCGACGAGGCGGCGGCAACGTCCGGCAGATCCATTGCCGCGTCCGTCAGCAGCCCGTCGAGCGTCATCGACACGCTTCGACCAGGTTCCCCGTCCTTTCAGCAACGGGCACGTCCGGTGCGCTGCCGGGTGCGATCACCATCGTCAGCGGCCTGCGGCGGCAAGCACCGCGGTGAGGTCGTCGCGATGTTCCTCGTAGTGCGCCCGGGTCTCCTCATCGATCGCCTGAAGATTCGAAGCGTGCTTCAGCCAGCGGGCTTCGGGCACGACCGTCAGATAACCGCGCAGCTCGCCGGGCTGACTGCGGAACCGCGCTCGGAGGTCGTCCATCGGCATCGACGACCATGTCGCGTCGAACTCGGCATTGACGGCATCGCCGCGCGCCGCCCAGTCCGCGTTGACACGGGCGATCGTCGGGCTGGTTTCGTTGACGGCCAGCTCGGTGGCCACCTGGAGCGCGACCTCCTGCCAGGCAAGCAGATGGCCCATCAAGTCCCGGCCCGACCAACCGTGGGCCGCGGCCACGGGCTCCGAGAGCTCGCCGTCGCTCAGTTCCAGCAGGGCCTCGAACGGCCGCCAGGCGTCACGCTCTTCCTCGAGGTATTCCAGCGAATCGAGGTACATCGATCCATGGTAGTGCCTGGGCATGCCCACCACCTCGGATCTCCTCCCGAGGAACAGCTCGATATCCTGAACCCTCCGTGATCGATCCCACCGGCCTGCGCCGCCGCGCTGCTCCGATCGATCGCTCGTCCGACCGGTTGGTGGCGCTCGGGGCCATCACGGTCGCGGTCGCGTTCCTTGTGGCGGCGGTCGCGGCGACCTTCCTGCCGGTGGAGGTCCGCCGCGGCGCGTGGCTACCGCTCCACCTGGCCCTTGCCGGCGCGGCGACGACGGCGATCGCGGGCGTGATGCCGTTCTTCGCGGCGGCCTTTGCGGCTGCGGCCCCGAGCGACGCGCGGCTGCGGGCGGGCGCGGTGGCTGCGGTGGCCCTCGGTGCGGCGGCCGTGTCGTTCGGTGTCGTCGCGAACGTGACCGCCCTTGCGGTGGCCGGTGGCGTCGGATTCGTGGCTGGGATCGCGCTGACGGGGACGGCGACGGTCCGCCCGCTCGGACGGGCGCTGGGACCGAGTCGAGGACTGGTGACCCAGGGGTACGTCGCTGCCCTCGTTGAAGTGGCCGTCGGTGCGAGCCTGGCGACGCTCTTCGTCGCGGGTTGGCCGCCGATCGTCGAGAACTGGGCGAGGATGAAGCCCGCCCATGCGTGGCTGAACCTCGTCGGGTTCGTCTCGCTCGTCATCGCCACGACGTTGCTGCATTTCTTCCCGACGGTCGTCGGCGCGCGGATCGCGCTGCGCCCGAGCGCGCGAGTCACGGTCGCGGGTCTTGCCGTTGGGGCGGCGCTCGTCGCCCTCGGCTTCATCCTCGCGTCGGATCCAGTCGCCCGCATCGGCGCGGTCGGCGTGATGGGCGGGGCGACCGGCCTGGCCGTCTATGCCTGGCGCACCTGGCAGACGCGGGCCCATTGGTCGACGGATCCGGGCTGGCATCGCTTCGCGATGGGCGGGCTGGTATCGGCGATCACTTGGTTCGAGGCCGGGGTCCTCCTCGCGGCCGCTCGCGTGCTGGTCTTCGGTGCTGACCCGGCGGGTTGGTCGGTCGAGGTCCTGGCCGGTCCGCTCATCGTCGGCTGGGTCGGCCTGGCGATCGTCGCCTCTGCGACGCACCTGCTGCCGGCCGTCGGCCCAGGCGACCCGGTCGTGCACGGGCGACAGCGACAGCTTCTCGGGCGGGCGGCGACGTTCCGCCTCGTCGTCCTCGACGGCGGCATCCTCGCCTTGGCGGTTGGGCTGCCCCTCGGGTTCGTGGCGCTTGGAGCGGCCGGGGCTGTCCTGGTCGCGCTCGGTCTCGGTGTCTCGGCGGTGCTGCTTGGAGCCGCGGTTGCGATGGGCGTTCGCGGAGGCCCGAGCTGACTCCTTGGTGAGCGGCGGACAAGGTGCGGTCGATACCGTCGGTCGATGACCGATCCAACGATCTCGGGCGACCTGGAGCCAGACGCGGATCGTTCCTCGCGTGTCGAACGACGGCCGTCAGGGGCGCTTGAGGATCGAGTGGTCGCCGATCCGACGCCAGCGCACGCCAAGGGCGCCGTCGATGTGGATCCATTCGAACGTCGCTCGGCCGTCGGGACCCTTGAAGCTCCACGTCATCTCGAAGATGCCAGGAGCGCCTTCGACGGGCTTCACCCGAAGGCTGGCGGGCCATGCCGTCGTCGGGTCAACAGCGTATCGATCGCACGCGGCGACGAAGTCCGGCAATGTTTGATCGAATAGCCCTCGTTCGCTGTCGGATAGTCGCTTGCGATCCGCTCGACAAGCATCAGTGAGCTCGAACTTCAACGGTCTGCATCGTCAGAGGCAAACAGATCGGTCAAACCCTTGAGCCCGTCGACGACCGTGGTTCGCCCTGCCGCGATATCGGCATCGGCCTCGCGCTCCATCGCTTGCCAGCGTTCGGTCCAGAACCATGCTTGGTCGGCCGGCACGGCGACGACCGGCAGCAACTCGACTCGCCCGTCGTCGCACTCGATCAGCTTCACCTGGGAATCCGGTCCATCGAGGTGTAATCGGCGTCGGAGATCAGCCGGCAGGGCGATCGTCCCGCGAGCCTGGACGGAGAGCAGGTGCGTCTTCATGCATCGCAGCATAGCAGTATTGCTGCAATCTTCAAACCCGACTGCTGGGGAGAGCGAACGTTGCGTTTCTTGTGTTTCTCTGCACAGGATGGCGGCATGGACACGCGCGATCTCATTAGAACGGGCGAGGCGGCGACGATCCTGGGGTCGTCTCGGCAGCATGTCGTTGACCTTTGCGACTCCGGCCAGCTGACCTGTGTGCGAAGTCCGACACAACGCCGTCTTCGGCGAAGTGAGGTCGAAGCCTTTGCGAACCGGATCGGGTCGAGCCCTCAGCTGAACCGCGATCAGCGTCAGTCACTATGGCTTCACGGGGCGGTGGCTGGTCACCTGGCCGCTCATCCGACCGAGACTGTCGCGCACGCCCGGGCGAACCTTGCCCGAATGCGGACGGCTCACCCGACCGGGATGAGCGCCCGCTGGCTCGACGCATGGCAAGCGGTCCTCGATGAGGGCCCCGAGGCTGTCCTGCAGACACTGACTGCGCAGACGCCGCTGGCGATCGAACTCCGCCAGAACTCGCCGTTCGCCGGCATATTGGCCGACCGGAAACGAAGGGGCGTCCTCGGCGCATTTCGCCGACTCGATCGCGCGCCCGCGTGACGCGAGAGCAGCTTGAGCATGTCCTGCGTGCCGCCGCGACGATCGTCGGCGAACGCGACGTTCTCGTGATCAGTAGTTAGGCCGTCCTGGGCGCGATCGAAGAGGATCGCCTGCACTCGGAAGCGACGACCTCCATCGAGGCCGACCAGCGTGACGCCGGACTAGAAAACCAGACTCAAGGAGTGGATCGGCAAGTATCGGTAGTGATCATTCGGTCCGCCGGTCCAGCCTCGGTAGACTCAGGCCGTGTCGAACGTGGCGGTCCAAAGGTTCCTAATCGCCCGCAACCCGGATCCCGACTCGCGTCTGCCGTACCTGGTCAGGCTGCCGATCGGCGATGGCCTGGTGCTGAAGGTCCGCGATACCTGGCCGCGGACCGCACGGGTCTATTGCGCGAGGGCGGACCGCTGGCCGCCGGACGCCGAAGTCATCGAGGACGTCGGGGTGGTCCTCTGTCGCAGGCGCGGACCCGCGATCGACATCGTCCTCGACCGCCCTCGGGAGAACCAGTCACAGATCGTGTTCACGACCATCCGTGGCGGCCGGGAGGGCATCTTCTGGCAAACACGTAAAGTCGTCGGGACTGCGCGACCGGGTGCGCGCATCCCCGGACGTCGCGCGAGCGGCCTGGTCGAGCTCGAGATCATCGTCGACACGCGCGAGCGGTACCCGTTCCGTTTCGTCAAGCAGCAGGCGACGACCAGCCGTTCGGCGCTCGTGGCCGGCGACTACGCGGTCTGCCGAGCCGATGGCTCGATCATCGCCGCCGTCGAGCGCAAGTCGATCGACGATCTGGCGCATGGCCTGAACGACGGCACGCTCGTCTTCGAGATGACGAAGCTCGGGGAGCTGCCGCGGGCCGCGCTCGTCGTCGAGGAGCGCTACTCGAGCCTGCTCAAGCACGCTTATGCGGCGGCCGGCTTCCTGCCCGACATGCTCGCCCGCCTGCAGGTTCGCTACCCGGAGGTGCCGATCGTCTTCGCGGAGACTCGACCACTGGCCGAGGAATGGACGTTCCGCTACCTCGGCGCCGCGACCGCCGAGGACCTCGACCACGACTGACGAACCGATGTCATCGAGGACGATCATCGAGAACCGAGCACTCGAGCAAAGGGCGATTTGACAATATCACTCTGTGAGAGTGACATTGTGTCCCATGCCCCGATTAGTCGCCTCCGACAATGCGCTCGCCGCTCTCTTGCTCCTCGGGCAGCGTGCGGGCGGCCTACGCGCATCCGAGGTAGCCGGAGCGCTCGAGATCTCCTATACCGGCGCCAGCAAGGCCCTCGGGATCCTCATGACCGACGGCCTCGTGGCCGTTTCCGGGCATCGCTTTCAGTTCGCGGGATCCCCGCGAGCCGACGCCGCGGTTCGGTTCGCGCTCGCCTTCCTGCCGACCAATTCGGCACTGGCCGCCCTCGCGCGCGGCAACGCAGCCGTTGAGTTCGCAGGCACGGACGAGCAGGGAGCGATGGTCGTGTTCCGGCGGTTCTCGGAGCCGGAAGCCGAGGGCCGGATGCGGTGCGCGGTGGAGATTCTCCGGCAGTTCAGGCCGGAGGCAAGAGTCGAGTTCATTCGCAAGGAAGCCCTCCGCGAGCAGCTTCTCGACGACTTGGCGCCCCGTCGCCGGGCGCAGGGGATGCGGGTCGTGGCAGGTTCGGTCGAGCGCTCGTTTCCCAACAGGGCCAGGCATCGCGACGTCGATGCACGTCCGCTCGGGCGGTTGAACGAAGCGGTCGAGGTGCCAAGCGCCCGGCAGTTGTCGCTTCTTTCGCAGACCCATGGCCTCCGGCGGATCGTCGCGTTCGGCTCTGCGACCAGGTCGGATTTCCGACCGGATTCCGACATCGATCTGCTCGTCGAGCCGGCCCCTGGCCATACCCTCGGCCTCGGCGAGCGCGTCGAGATCAACGCCGAAGCCGAACGGCTTTTCGGCCGCGACGTCGACCTCGTGGTGGCTCCTGTGCGGCGCGCCTCAACGGCCGAACGGATAAGCCGCGACGGAGTGGTGCTCTATGACGCCGCTCGATAGAGACTGGCTTGAGCGCATCCTCGCCTGCGCGGACGCGATCGACGCGTACGTATCGCGGGCAGCCGTCGACTGGCCGGCCGACGACATGGCGGTCGACGCCATCGCCAAGCGCATCGAGGAGATCGGGGAGATCGCGAAGCGGCTGACGCCGGAAACCCTCGCGTCGATGCCGAGCATCGACTGGAAGGGCGTCAAAGGGATGCGCGAAGTCATCGCGCACGATCACGACGATGTCGATGTCGAGCTTCTGGCAAGCGTCGTTCGGGACGATCTTCCTGGTCTTCGACAAGCCGTCGCCGAGGCGCTGAGCGAGTCATGACTTCGTAGCGGAGCCGAGCGCCGGTCCTTGCTGGCACGCGGTTGCGAGCCCGCGCCGTGCACCCTCGCACGCCCGCGGTACGCACACGCGTCCACAGTCGGCATGTGAACCAACCCGAACGGCACAGCATGCGCGCACGATTCGATGCCATCGCCGACCGCGTGACCAATGCGCTTGGGTCCTTCCCGGCGCTCGCGGCGTCGGTGATGCTCGTTGTCGTCTGGGTGCTGACCGGGCCGATCTTCAACTTCTCCGACACCTGGCAGCTGTTCATCAACACGACGACCACGGTCGTGACCTTCTGGATGGTGTTCGTCATCCAGAACAGCGCCAACCGCCAATCGAAGGCGACCCAGCTCAAGCTCGACGAGATCATCCGCTCGCTCGACGCGGCCCGGAACGAGTTCGTCAGCCTCGATCACGCGACCGAGGACGTCCTCGAGGAGCGCGAGAAGGAGTTCAGCGAGCTGGCCGATGGTTCGCCGCCGGCCGTCCCGGCGCGCTGACATCCCGGGCCAACCCGGTTACGAGCTCGCAGCGTGGACGCTTCCGCGTAGAAGGGCGGCTAGCGTATGCCCCACCGGCACGACTCAGCCGGGTCCGCCAGCCGCGTACAGGTGCATCACGCCTGACACGCCCTTGAGCTCGACGGGTCCGATCTCGCGGAAGGTCACCGCCGCCTCCCCGGAAGCGTCGACCACGGCCTGGCTGACGATCACTTCGCCGGGTCGCGCGTAGTCGGCGATCCGCGACGCGACGTTGACGGTCTGGCCGTAGTAGTCGCCCTCCTGGAAGATGACGGGCCCAGCATGCAGCCCCACGTGCGCGGGCGGGAGCCCCGCCGCGGCCACGCCGGCGACCATCTCGAGCGCCGACGACACGCCCGCGCCGGCGATCGGGAAGTGCAGCATCACGCCGTCGCCGAGCCACTTGACGGCGCGACCGCCGTACTTGATCGACGAGCGATGGACGACCCGGCCCAGGTGCTCGGCCAGCTCGGCGGCCGCCGCGTCGCCGTGTTCCTGGGTCAGGCGGGTGTAGCCGGTGATGTCGAGGAAGCACATCGCCGGCGGGTGCGCGAGCCGACTGTGCAGGCCCGCGGCGGCCAGCTGCGCCTCGACGCCGTCGATGAGGTTCACGGTCCACGCCTGGGTCTGCTGCATGTGATACATCGCGATCACGCACTGCTCCGTCAGCGCACTCATCCGGTCACCGAACTCGTCGCCGAGGATCTGGTCGGGTCGCACGCCGCGCGCCATGGCGGGCTGGATCAACTCGGAGACCCACATGTTCGATTCGGTCTCGGCGACCCGTCGAAGGCCATCGCACTGCGCCCGGATCAACTGCTGGATGACCGACGGGCGGAACCCGGCCGCGAGCTGCCCTTCGATCATCGCCACGAATGGGAGCTCGACGTCGCGCAGCCGGTCACCTGGGTCCGGCGCGACGGAGCCGCCCGCCTCGCGGATGAAGGTCAACATCTCGACCGGGACGCCGGTCCGCTCGGCCATCTCGGCGAAGGTCGATTCACTCAGCGTCGAGAACCGGTCGAACGCCGGCGCATCCAGGAAGTCGAGTGAGACCGTGCCGCTGCGGATGGCCTCGCCCAGGCCGTCGAGCGAGATGCCTGCGGCGGTGAGGCCCATCACGAGGCCGGCCCGGCGCACGTCGCCGGACGTGAAGCGGTTCGAGCCGTCGGGTGTGAGGATCCCGAGCGCGACGAGCCTTTCGAGCGACTCGGCACCGACGCCGCTCCGCTCGGCAGCATCGGCGAGATCGTAGGTCACCACGGGGACACTGTAACGGCTCGCGGTCGGACGAGGACCCTGGTTCCTGGTCCCATCACGAGCGTGACGAGGCCGACGGGCTCGGTCGTCGCCAGGCGCTCAGCCGAGCCGTCGAAGTCGCCGCTGAAAGCCGCCGTCGACCGCCGAAGATTCGTTGACACCCCTCTCAGTGGTGTGCTGGCGTCCGGGCTAGGCAACCACGGCCAGTGGTGTCTGTGTCGGCACCACGCCGGCAAGCCTGGAGGACTGTCCCGTGCCAGCGCTCACCGCCGGCTTCCACGTGATCGAGCTGCCGGCGGTCGTGCCGGCCTCGGCGACGGGAGTCCGGTCGTCCTGGCGGGCTTCGCCCCGACGGACCTCCACACGGCCGGCAGCGTCACCTTCGACGACGTCGGCCTGTTCGACCAGTGATCGTCGACGCCGCAATCCACCCGGCGGAAGCGGCTCCTCCAGGCCGCTTCCGCCTTCTGGCGCCCGGGCCGGTGCCGCCGGTGCGACGAAGCGCGCTGGGTGTCTATTGCCGAGTCAGCGAAGGCCTCGCCGGCCCGATCCCAGCCGGTCAGGGCGGGCCTTGGCGACGACGTCGCAGGCCAGCGTTGTGGCGTTGGTTCGCCTGCGGATGAAAACGTGCTGTGCATCGGACCTGCGGGTGCGAGGCACGGGGATGCGCGTAGGGGTCGCACGCCGCAGGCCAGTCCCGTAGCGTTATCGACCAAGCGCCTCGAGAATCGTCGCGAGGTCGTCGAGATGGTCCTCGTAGTGCGCCGTCGTCTCCGTGCGGAAGAACTGCTGATGGTCGGCGTGCTTGAGCCAGCGGCTCTCCGGCACGACCGTCAGATAGCCGCGCAGCTGACCGGGCAGGGCGGCGAATCGAGCGCGCAATTCGTCCATCGATAGCGCCGCCCAGGTCGCGTCGATCTCGGCGTTGACGACCTCCCCGCCGCGCGCGTCCCAGTCGGCGTCGGCCTGTTCTTTGGCAGGACTCCTTTCGTTTACGGCCAGCTCCGTAGCGACCTGGAGGGCGACCTCCAGCCACGCGAGCAGGTGGGCCATCAACTGACGCCCCGACCAGCCGTGAGCCGTCTCGACCTGGACCGAGAGCTGATCGTCCGCTAGATCCGCGAGGGCCTCGAACGGCCGCCACGCTTCGCGCTCCTCCTCGAGGAACTCGAGGGAATCGACGTACATCGACGCATCGTAGCAACGACGCGCCAGCGCCCTGCTCGAGCCAGCGGTGTGGCGTTGGTTCGCCAGCGGATGAACACGTAGCGTCCAACGAACGCGCGGCGGGTGGGCCCGCTCTCGCTGCCGGACTCAGACCGCGACCGGCTCGCGGTACTCCCCGAACACCTCGCGCAGGACGCCGCACTGTTCCCCCAGCGTCACATACGCCGCCGCACACCGGACGAAGTGCGGCATGAGGTTCGTCTCGCTCGATTCGGGCCGGCCGGCTGCATCCCGAAGGCCGGCGAGTGCCGACTCGACCGCCTCCGGGTCACGCTCCCGCCTGGTCCGGGCGAGCCGCTCGAGATGCCGGTCGAGAGACCCTGCGGGCACGGCCAGCACCGGGATCGGCGTCACTTCTGCAGCGTCCACGTGGGCGTTGATCCCAACGACACGGCGCTCGCCGGCGTCGAACTCACGCTGGTAGCGATATGCCGCGTCGGCGATCTCGTGCTGCGGGTAACCCTCGGTGATGGCCGCCACCATCCCGCCGCGACGGTCGATCTCGTCGAGGTAGCGCCACACCTGGCGCTCGGTCTCGTCGGTCAGGGCCTCGATGAACCACGACCCGCCGAGCGGGTCGACCGTGGCGTCCACCCCGGTCTCCTCGGCGATGACCTGCTGCTGGCGGAGGGCCAGCCGGGCCGCCTCGGCCGTCGGTACCGCGAGGGCCTCGTCGTAGGCGTCGGTGTGGAGCGACTGGGTCCCGCCCAGGACCGCAGCGAGAGCCTGGAGCGCCACCCGGGTCAGGTTGTTGAGCGGCTGCTGTGGCGTCAGCGACACGCCCGCGGTCTGGGTGTGGAACCGCATCCAGGCCGATCGCTCGTTCTCGGCGTGGTAGCGCTCGGTCATCAGTCGATGCCAGATCCGGCGCGAGGCTCGGAACTTGGCGATCTCCTCGAAGAAGTCGCTGTGGCTGTTGAAGAAGAAGCTGAGGCGCGGGGCGAAGTCGTCGACACGAAGGCCGCGCGCCATCGCGGCCTCGACGTAGGCCATCCCGTCGGCGATCGTGAACGCCAGCTCCTGCACGGCGGTCGAGCCCGCCTCGCGGATGTGGTAGCCGCTGATCGAGATCGTGTTCCAACGCGGCAGCTCGCGGGTCCCGAACTCGATGGTGTCGGTCACCAGGCGCATCGACGGCTCGGGCGGGAACAGGAACTCCTTCTGCGCGACGAACTCCTTGAGGATGTCGTTCTGGGTGGTCCCCTCCAGGCGGTCGCGCGGCACGCCGGCCTTCTCGGCGGCGACGATGTACATCGCCCAGATCGGCGCAGCCGGCGAATTGATCGTCATCGAGGTCGAGACGCGCTCGAGCGGCAGACCACCCAGCAGCACCTCCATGTCGGCCAGGCTCGAGACCGCGACGCCGCAGGTCCCGAACTCACCCTCGGCCTCGGGGTCGTCGGTGTCGTAGCCGTACAGCGTCGGCATGTCGTAGGCGATCGACAGCCCGGTCTGGCCCGCTGTCAGCAGCTCGCGGAAGCGGGCGTTCGTGTCCTCGGCGGCACCGAAGCCCGCGAACATCCGCATGGTCCAGAGCCGGCTCCGGTAGCCCGTCGGGTGGATGCCGCGCGTGAATGGCGGCTCCCCCGGCATGCCGATGTCGCGGAGCGGATCGGTGTCGGGCGCCGACCACGGGCCGTACAGGCGCTCGATGGGCATGTCGCTGATGGTCGAGAAGCGAGGCTTGCGCTCGGGAGCGCGCTCGACGGCGGGGCCCAGGCGTCCGGCCTCCCAGGCGCGGCGACGAGCGGCCCACTCGGCCGATCGATCGGTCATGGGGCCGACTCTAGCATGGGGTCGCCGGCGCGACGATCAGGCTCTGGGTCTCCCAGCCGCCGATCAGGCGTCGGCGTCGCCGTCGCGGCCGGTGGCAGGGGGACGGCCCGACGGCGGGCGACGCTTCGTGTCGGACGAGCGGGGTCGCGCCGAGCGCGCCGGGTCGTACCTCCGTGGCACCGCCGGCCGGCTCGAGGCGACCGACTCGAGCCCGCGGATGGCGAGCCCGGCGCCTCGCCGGAGGCCTCGATCCACCGCAGGGATTCGCCGGGTCTTGTTGGCCAGCATCGCCAGGTCCCAGATCAGCAGGGCAGGAACAGCGCGGCCACCGATCAGCCGAACGAGGCCGTGGCGGGCCACGAATCGCAGCATCAGCGCCCCCCGAACGCGGCGACCGCGTCGTCGATGCGGGCGTCGGGCAGGTCGTTGGTGATGACGACGTTGACGACGTCGGGATCGGCCGATGGCCAGACGACCACCGTCTGTGTCCGCTCGCCGGTCGTCGTGTCGAGACGGCGGCCGGGTCTGCCGGCAAGCGTCGGGCCCGATCGCCCGGTCACCGTCGTCCGGCCCGCGGCGAGCGCGCTCTTCGTGTAGAAGTCGTCCAGCTGGCCCGCCGTCAGGCCCTTCGCGGTGAACACAGCGAGCACCATCGCACGCTCGGCCCCGAACGTCCAGGTCCCGCCCGCGAAGCGAACCTCCGTGATCCCGAGGCCGGAAAGGGCCCCGAGGTTCGCCGGGGTGCAGTTCCTGCCGGAATCGAGCTTCTCCGGTGGGGCGCCCCGGTAGCTCGTCGGGATGCGCGCCTCGAGGTCTGGATAGGCGCCCGGCTGGCGGCCATCCTGGGTGCAGGCCGAACCTGGGTCGAACGATGCGTCGGTGGCAGCGCCGCAGGCCGCAACGAGGATCGCGGCGAGCAGCAGCGAACAGAGTCGACCGAGCTGGGGCATGGCCACAGACTATCGCGGCATCGGCCAGCCTGCCCTCGACGAACCTCGATGGCGCCTGGTTGCACCTCGGCCGGAAGACGATGCTCCCCGGGAGGTCAGAGCCTGTCGGTCAGGCGGAGCGCCCCCGCCGGTCGGCGGGCGCGTGAGCGCGACGGACCACGCCGCGCAGGTCGAGATCCGCCTGGATGACCCGCGCCGCGTCGACGAGGTCGGGGTCGTGGTTCACCGTGCTTGCGACCCAGTCGATGTAGGACGGCTCGAAGGCGGCGATCTCGCCCAGGCTGTGATCGTGGAACTTGCCGAACGAGATGACCGTGGCCTGGGCGTCGTCGAGGGAGGGCGTCGGCCGGCGGCGCAGATGGAGCGGCCGGTGGCGGGTAAGCGGACCGGTCGGAGTCGATGCGCGAGGCGGCTCTCGCCGATCCGGTCCGGACCGGCTCGGCGGATGCCCGGATAGCGGCGTGCGGCCCGCGCCACCCACCGCCTGATTTCGTGGGCGGAACGTCTGGCTGGTGTCCACCCTGCCCGTGACGGGACGAGTCGGCTTCGGGCGCGGCGGGCCACCGCGCCGCGGGGCAGCCTCGGTGTCGAACGAGGCCCGATCGGCTGCGCCGTCGCCATCCCCGCCCGCCTCGGTCGTGGTCCGGGTCAGGACCTCGTAGGCGTCGTTGATCTCGGCCATCCGCCGCGTCGCCGAACGAGACGCGGCCGGGTCGTCGCCGGTCAGGTCCGGATGGTTCTGGCGGGCAAGCCGCCGCCATGCAGCCTTGATCTCCGCCGGCGTCGCCCCGCGGCGGACGCCGAGCACGATTCGGGGATCTCGCTGGGCTGCCATCAACGGTCGAGTGTAGGACACCTTCCCCGCCTGACGCTGTACCGCGGTCGAACCCGGTGGCGACTGGCAACATGAACCGCGCCCGCCACGTCCGCATCCACGTCCGTCCACCCCGGGCACTTGACAGCGCGCCGATCCTGCCGTCCCCTAGTGGCGTGGGAAACCTCCGCCGGGCCGGGTTAGCGGCCGCCATCGCCGCCGCGCAGCTCGGTCTGGCCTACCGGTTCGCTCTCGCGTACCGCGTGCGAGCCGGGTATCCGCGTCGCAACCCGCCACATATGACGCCCGCGGACGTGGGCCTCGCCTTCGAGCCAACGACGATCCCGTGCGACGGGTTCGACCTGCCCGCATGGTTCATCCCTGCGCGAGGTGGCGCGCCCGGTCCGGCGGTCGTCCTGGTTCATGGCTGGGAGTCGGCGCGCGACCGGACGCTCCCGATTGCGCTCTTCCTCAATGCGGCCGGTTTCCACTGCCTGGCGTTCGACGTCCGTGCCCACGGCGACAACCCCGCGGAGGATCTGCCGCTCAGCGCCGGCGAGTTCGGGGCCGACACGCTGGCTGCCTTCCGCGCCGCCCTCGAGCGGCCTGAGGTCACCGCGGCGGCGATCTCCGGTCATTCGATGGGAGGCATCGGGGCGATCCTGGCCGCAGGGGCCGACCCCCGCGTCGCAGCCGTCGTCGCGAGCTCGACGCCGGCCGGGCCGTACCGCCTTACCCGCCAGACGTTCCGACTCGCGCGGTTGCCGATCCCCGACCTGATCGCCTATCCCCTCGCCTGGCTGACGACCCGGGTCTACCTGAGGCCGCGAGGCCACGACGTCGAGAGCGTGAGCGCGACGTCGGCGATCGCGCGCTACGCCGGCCCGGTCCTGCTGGCTCACGGAGACCTCGACAGCGTCGTGCCGCAGTCGCACATGGCGCGGCTGGCGGCCGCGGCGCTGGCCGGCCGCGAAGGCCGACGGGACGCTGCGCCGGTCGAAACCCTGGTCGTCGCCGGCGGCCAGCACTCGTGGCTGTACGAGGACCGCGGCTATCGACGCGTTGTCGCGCGCTTCCTTGCGACGGCACTGGGCGGACCGCTCGATCCGGAGGAGGCCGGAGAGCGTGCCGCAGCGACACCCGCCCAGCGGATCCCCGAGGGCGAGGCGAAGTTCGCCGCGATGGAGGAGACGTACGGCGGTCTCCGGGCCCTGGCCCAGATCGCCCTGCCCGGGGCCACGAAACGCATCGCGCAACCGCCGGACGAGATCCCGGCCGGCACCGGCGTCGAGCGGGCACGTCCGTCGGACGCGAACCCAGAGCAGGAGGCATCGCCGCTGGCCCCGATCGGCGCGACCGATCCCCTCACCTCGCCCATCCCCACTCCGCCCGCGCTATGACCGACGAGCCTCGCACCTCGGTCTGGTCGGCGGTGGCCCGGATGCGAGTCATCCGGCGTTTCGCGGACCGGCCGCTCGATCCCGACCATCTCGACCGCATCCTGCGTGCGGGCCGGCGCGCCGGCAGTGCCAAGAACCTGCAGCGCTGGATGTTCGTCGTGGTTCGAGACCGCGCCCACCTGAAGGAGCTGTCGGCGGTCGGCCGTTACGCCGACCACCTCGCGGGCGCGGCCGTGGCGATCGCGCTGTTGACGCCCGACCCGAAGGCGGAGGGCGAACCGCTGTCGCTGATGTTCGACCTCGGCCTAGCCGCCGAGAGCATGGTCCTCGTTGCCTGGGAGCTCGGGATCGGCAGCGCGCCGGCGACCGTTTTCGATCACGACGTGGCGAAGGCGCTGCTCGGCTATCCGGACGACTGGCACTGCGAGTACATCCTGTCGTTCGGCTACCCGGCCGACCCCGACGACCTCACCCGGCCTCTCCGCCCTGGCGGGAGGCGGCCGCTCGAGGAGATCGTCCGCGAGGAGCGCTGGTAAGGCAGGTCCGACCTACTGCCACTGGAACTTGCGCGACGCGATCCCGAAGCAGACGACGAGCCAGCCCGCGAGCACGAGCGCGCACACCCCCAGTGGTGCGAACGCCACGCCACCGACCATGACCTGTCGCAACGCGTCGGCGAGGTACGTCAGCGGGATCAACCGCGCGATCACCCGCAGGAACTGGGGCATGTCGTCGATGCGGAAGAACGCCCCCGACAGGAACATCATCGGGAACTGGATCATGCTCGTCATCCCGTTCGCGGCGTCTTCGGTCTTGGCGAACGAGGCGATGACGTAGCCGAGCGCCAGGAAGGCCATCGCACCGAGGACGACGAACCCGACGACGAGGATGAGGCTCCCGGTGACCTCGACGCCGAACAGGAGCGTGCCCACCGCGACGATGATCACCGCCTGGGTCAGCGCGATCAGGACGCGCATCAGCACGTTGGATCCGACCAGCTGCCAGCGCCTGAGCGGCGTCGCCGCGAGTCGCTTGAGGATGAGCTTCTCGCGGTCTGCGACGAGGGGGATGGCCGCGAAGATGCCCACCTGCATGACCGAGAGCCCGAGCATGCTCGGCACGAAATAGCTGATGGCGTTCAGGTTCTCCGTCTGGACCGTCTGGACCGCCGGGACGACCAGCGGCGGATGGCCGCCGAGGTTGACGACACCGAGGACGGCGGCAGTGACCTGGAGGACGGACGCCGTCAGCTGGGGCCGCGAGGGGTCCGTCGAGACCGACACTGTCGCAGGAGCACCGCCGGTGGCCGCCGCCGTGAGCGCGGCCTGGTAACCGGCAGGAACCACCACGACACCGTCCAGCTTGCCGGTCTGCATCTGGGTGGTGGCGTCGGCGGCGTCGGTCGTGACCATGTTCATGCCCGGGACCTTCGTGAACGTGTCGTAGAGCTGTGTCGCGGCCGGCGTGCCGTCCTCGTTCACGTACCCGAGCGTCAGGTTCGTGCCGCTCCCCTGGAAGATCAGCCCGAACAGGACGATGAAGACGAGCGGGAACGCCAGGGTCCAGAACAGGGCGGCCCGGTCGCGGGTGTAGCTTCGGATGTTCGCGCGGGTCAGAGCGAGGAGGGCGGTCATCGCTTGGGCTCAGTCCCTTAGAGCCCGACCGGTCAGGTCGAGGAAGACGTCTTCGAGGGTCGCGCGCCGGACACCCAGGTTCTTCGGCTCTATGCGGCGCGCCTCGGTCAAGTCCAGCAGTGCGCCGATCGTGGCGGCGACGTCCTGCGTGTAGAGCAAGATCGCGCCGTCATCGCGCTTGGTCCCGTTGACCGCCGGCAGCCCGGCAAGATCGGCGTCCGACAGGCCGTCGACGGCATCGAACCGCACGGCGCGCTCCTTGAACCTGGCCGAGATGAGCTCGTCCACCGTACCCATCTCGAGGATATGGCCGTGATCCATGATGGCGAGGCGGTCGCACAGGACCTCCGCCTCCTCCATGTAATGGGTCGTGAGGAGCACGGACCGGCCCTTCGCCTTGAGATCGCCGATGAGGTCCCACAACGAGCGCCGGGCCGCCGGATCCAGGCCGGTCGTCGGTTCGTCGAGGAAGACAAGCTCCGGGTCGTTGACGAGCGCCAGGGCGACCGCCAGGCGCTGACGCTGACCGCCGGACAGCTCCTTCGTCTGGGCGTTCCGACGCTCGCCAAGCCCAAGGGCCTCCACGAGCTCGTCGGTCGGGCGCGACTGCGGATAGAAGCTGCGAAAGAGGTCGATCACTTCGACGACGGTCAGCTTCGGATACATCGAGGCGGTCTGGAGGCTGACGCCGATGCGCGGCTTCAGGCCATCCACGCCTTTGGCCACGTCCATCCCGAGGACCAGGGCCTGCCCGCCGTCCGGGGTGCGCAGCCCTTCGAGGATCTCGACCGTGGTCGTCTTTCCCGCGCCGTTGGGTCCCAGCAGGCCGAAGACCTCGCCCGGCAGGACGTCGAAGTCGATGCCATCGACCGCCCGGATCTCGCCGTACCGCTTGACGAGCCCGCGCACGCGGATGACCGGTTCGGTCGCGGTGGGGGTGGAGGTCGACATGGCCGACACCATGGTGACAGGGCCGCGGGCTGGGCGCCAAGTGCCGAGCCGGTCAGGCGGTGTCGTGGTACGCGGCGGGGTCGGTCGTCCAGTCGAGGTTCGACGGGATCGAGCGGGCACCGTTCGCCAGCCGCGTCCCGGCGGCTCGTCGCCGGAAACCGTGTGCCGCGTCCCGGCGCCTCGTCGCGGCGGTCCGTCCCGAGTCGCCCACGCTGATCGGCGCCGCCGCCCACCGTTTTCGTCATCCGTCCATGTGGTGCGCGTTGGGCTGCGTTGGACGCGAGTCGGCCCTTGTCGTAGGGCTCCTCGAGTGTCGATCGCCGCAGTCCTGAGCACGCGTCGCGCTGGAAGCGAGAGGCAGACCCGTCTCCAGGTGCCCAGCTTCTCGGCTAACGATCACTCCGTAGACGGAGGGCAGGAAACGGAGCGCCTGCGAACCGGCCGTGGCTCACCGCAGGCGTCAGCGGCAACAGTGACGTTCTCCGGAGCGCCTGGCGGCCGCCCGGAATTCGACGGCGAGCGGCCTCGGTCAGAGCTTCTTGCGCAGGTAGGCGGTAACGGTCGCGTCGTAGCCGAGCGACTCGTACAGGCGTCGGGCCTCGGGACGGTGATGACCTGCGGTCAGCTCGACGAAGGCCGCACCGATCTCCCGGCCGATCCGATCGGCCTCGGCGAGGAGCGTCCTTCCCACACCGCGCTCGCGAGCACCCGCGTCGACCACGAGGGCGATGACCCTGACGATCCAGTCGTCGTGTTCGAACCTCGGGATGGCCGCGACGGCGATGAAGCCCAGCATCGCGCCGTCGTGCTCGGCCACGATGACGCGGGCGTCGGCGGAGTCGAATTGCTCGAGGCGGGTCACGATGTCGCTTGGACCGGCGGGGTATCCCTCGTCGGTGAAGAGGGTCGCGATGGCCTCGGCATCGGCCGGGCCGGCGCGGCGCAGGGTCATCGCGGCGGCGTCAGTCATCTGGGGATGGTACCCGGAGCGCTCATCACGAGGAACCTGAGTCCAATATCAGGTCCGTGATAAAGTCGTCGGGCTGTACCTCGATCGCCCGAGCGGGCGGTGTGCTGTGCGTCGACGAGAAGAGCCAGATCAGGCGCTCGCACGCTTCAGCCGATCCTGCCGATGCTCGCCGGCACCCCCGAGCGGCGCAGCCACGACTACGTCCGGCACGGCACGACCAGCCTGTTCGCCGGGCTCGACACGCTCAGCGGCAGGGTCATCGGCGCTCTCCATCGGCGTCACCGGGCCATCGAGTTCCGGTCGTTCCTGGAGCGCATCGACGCCACGTGCCGGCCGACCTCGCGGTCCACCTCGTCCTCGACAACTACGCCACCCACAAGACGCCGGCGATCAAGTGCTGGCTGCTGCGCCGCCCGCGCTTCACGCTCCACTTCACGCCCACCGGCGCGTCCTGGCTCAACCTCGTCGAGCGCTGGTTCGCCTTGAGCTGACGACCAAGAAGATCAAGCGCGGAGCCCACACGAGCGTGCCCAGCCTCGAGGGCGATATCCGCAGCTGGATGGCTACCTGGAACGAGTTTGACTGGTTGCTACGTGTGGGTGAAGAGGTGGACAGTAGCTTCGCTTTATTCGCTTGATATTGCGAACGAATTCGATGGGAGACTAGGAACCTGTGTGGGCCGGTGATGGGGCCGTCGAGCAGCAGCCTCGCCGTCCCGAGCGGGCCGTCGCGGGGCGCGGCCAGGACGACTCGTCCCGTCTGCAGCGCCGCAGTCGCCGCCGAGACGTCCTCGCCGGTGAACCAGACGGCCGCCGGACCTTCGCCGAAGCGAGCCAGGGTCGCGGCGAGCCGGCCCTCGGTCGATGGCTCGAGGAGGACGACCGCCAGGCGGCCGGCGGGCGACCGGGCCGATGCGGGCGCCACGGGCGAGGCGGGCGACACGGGCAACCCTGGCGATGCGGGCGAGGCGGCCCACGCGGACGCCGCGGGCGACGCGGGCAACCCAGTCGACCCAAGCGACCCCGGCGACCCGGGCGACACGGGCCAAGGCGCGGGACCCCGGCGATGCGGCCGACCCGGCCGAGTCGGGCGACCCGGCCGAGTCGGCGGCGACGCGGTCGAGCGACGCGGGTGACTCGAGCGACGCGGGCAGCAAGAGGGGGACAGCGTCAACAGCCACCAGGCAGCGCGCCCCAAGCGCCACCTCGGCGTCCGCTGGGGCGAAAGCGCCCGGCGCCAGGTCCAGCGCTGAGGCGAGCTCAGCCGCGGCGCGATCGAGCTCGACCGTGGCCCAGCCGACGGCCACGAGGTCGAGGGCCGCCAACGCGTCCCTCTCGGCCGCGATGAACGCTGCCAACCGGCCCGACACGTCCTCCATCACACGAGGAGCAGGTCCGGACTCGACTCCCCCACCCGCTCGAACCCGAGGCGCTCGTACAGCCGGATCGCCTGCGGGTTGTCGGCGAAGACCCCGAGATAGGTCCACTCGCTGCCGGCCCGAACGGCATCCACGACGGCCCACGCGGTCACGAGCTGCGCGAACCCGTTCTGTCGCGCCCATTTGGCCGTACCGATCGACGACAGATATGTCGCTCCTTCGAAGGTGGCCCGGCGCGCCACCGCGGCCGGGATACCGTCGAGGCGCAACAGGTAGTGGGCAAAGGACGGGTTCCCGAGCGACGCGACGGTCTCGGCCTCGAGCGACAGCCTTCGCTCCTCCTCCACGTCGAAGGCGTCGACGAGCACGCTGACCACCGCACGGGCCGCGTCGCGCCCGGCCTTCCCGGCCAGCCGTCCGTGCCGCTCGACGGTCACGCCACGAGGCAGCGGCGTCGCCACCTCGGCCAGGCCGGGGCCTGGATCGGCGAGGGCCATCACGTTGCCCGGTCCCATGTCAGAGAACCCGTTCGATCGAAGGCGGGCGACCAGGTCGACGGGCGAGTCGTACAGCGGCGCCGCCCAGACGTGCGGCTGGCGACCCAGGGACGCGAACAGGACGAGAGCCTCGGTCAGCCGTCGATCGAACGCGTCGCCGCCCACGGGCCAGCGGATTCCTTCGAGGCGGTTCCAGAACGGCTCGGGCTCTGCCGGGTCGTGCAGGAGGATGGCATCGCCAAGCTCGCGCAGGTCTCGTCCGGGCATCGCGTGGACCTTCGCTTCGTGGAGCAGGAGCCGGCGCATCGTCTGTGCATCGACCGGCGGCAGGTGCGGCACGTCGCGTGCGGGTCGAGTCGGCATCGCAGCCACGATACCGGGCAAGGGTCGATGGCGGCTGCGTCTCGGCATCCCGCGGTACGATCGGACGCCACCCCGTCCCCTCGACCGGAGCGCTCCTGAACGTGCCCGACGACGCGTCCGACCAAACACTGCGGCGTCCGGCCACGGCCGGAGTCGCCGGCGCCGCGACGATGGGATCGGTGGCCGCGTGGTTCCCGGTCGTCGTGCTCGCGCTGGTCGTGCTCGTCCATCTCCCGACCATCGGGGCGCCGCTGCTCGACCGCCACGACTTCCGACAGACACAGACTGCCTTCACAGCGCGGATCTACCACCAGGACGGCATCGACCTCCTCCATCCCAAGCTGCCGGTCCTCGGGCCGCCGTTCGAGGTGCCGTTCGAGTTCCCGCTCTTCCAGGCGGCGGCCGCGCTCGTCATCGATGCCGGCGTGCCGGAGGACGCTGCCATCCGCGGGACCGGACTGGCGTCGTTCGTGCTGACGGCGGCGCTCCTGTGGCTGCTGGTCCGGCGCCAGGCGGGCCGGTTGGGCGCCGGGGTCGCCCTCGTCGTCTTCGCCGCCTCCCCGCTCGCCATCGAGTGGAGCCGCGCGGCCCTGATCGAATACCTCGCGCTCGGGCTCGCGATCGCGTTCGCGCTGGCGGGCCTGCGTTGGCGCGAGAAGAAGGCGTGGTGGTGGTTCGTGGCCGCTCTCGTTCTCGGCTGCCTCGCGGCCACGGTCAAGATCACGACCGCGGCGTTCTGGATCGCGCCGTTCGCGATCCTCGGCATGTGGCGTGACGACATGCCGGCCACGGCCAGGAGTCGGATCGGAGCGTGGGTCCTGACGATCGTCCCGCTGGTGGCCGGGGTGGCGTGGACTCGCTGGGCCGACGCCATCAAGGCCGCGTCCGACGCCACGGCCTGGCTTACCAGCACAGCGCTCACCGCGTGGAACTTCGGGACGGTCGCCCAGCGCCTCGAGCCGGACCAATGGGAGCACGTGGTCGCGAACGTCATCTATCTCGGTGGCGGCATCGCGCTGCCGCTCCTGGCGGTCCCGATCGTCATCTACGCCGTCGAGCGGAAGCAGCTGCGGTTCTGGGCCTGGATCGCCGTCACCCTGGCGGGTCCCGTGCTCGCGTTCTTCAATCTCTATTTCGTCCACGATTACTACTCGACCGCCACGACGGCCTCGGTGGCGGCCCTCGTCGGGGTCGGCTTCGCTGCCCTGGCGGCGATGCGATCGACCGGCGCGCGCCTGGTCCTGCTCGGCGCCGTGGTGGCGTCCGCCGCCGTGTGGCTCCTGAACGTCTCGTACTGGACGCGGACGTTCGATCCCGCCCCCGACCCCGACGGCGTGCTGCCCCTCGCCGCCCAGATCCGGCGCGAGACGTCGCCGGACCAGTACGTGGCGATCATCGGTCGTGACTGGTCGCCGTCGGTCCTTTACTACGCCGATCGCTGGGGCTGGATGATCAACCCGCACTCAGCTCCGGGGCTGATCGGGAGCCTCCTGGCCGACGGATACGCCGTCTATTCCTGCCCGTTCACGAACGAAGAGGACCACTGCGACCGGATCGTGGCGCCGTAAGCTGGCGCGCCGCCAGCGTCAGTCGCGCTCCGCGACGAACATCGATGCGCCCGACGGCAGGTCGACGAGCGATGGCCGCGGCACCTCGGCCTCGCCGAACCAGGCCAGGTACTGCTCGCGCGTGACGAGGGCCGTGCCCTGGTAGATCTCATCGAGCTGGACGCCCGCGATCAGGCCGCCCTGGCGCGTCTGGGCTTCCTCCGGGCTGGACGGCAGTGGCCAATCGAGCACGAGGATGCGACCACCGGGCCGAAGCGCGGCCCAGGCCGAGCGCAGGGCAGCGGGCGCATCGGTCAACTGATGGAGGGCGTACTGGAAATACGCCAGGTCGAATTCGCCGAGGTCGCTCGTCTTCGTCGCGCTCGTGTGCTCGATGGTGATCCGGTCGGCAAGCCCGGCCGCCGCCACCTTCGCCCGGGCGCGCGCGACCGAGTCGGCCTCGACCTCCACGCCGACCAGCGACAGACCGGGGAAGCGGCGCGCCATGGCGATCAGCCAGCGGCCACCGCCGCAGTGGATGTCGACCACGCGCCCGCCGGCGGCGAGGTCCGAGACGAGTTGCGGCAGCGCGGCGAGAGCCTCCTGGAAGAAGACCGCGATGTCCTGGGCGGTCAGCCGCTCGATGGCGACCCGGTAGCGATCGGGCCTTTCGCGGATCGGCTCACCGGTCCGGAAGTAGTCGAGCATCCCGCCCCAATCGAGCGAGGCGACGGCCGCGTGGACGAACTGACCGCCGAGATATTCCGGCCGTTCGTCGTCGAGGAGGATGATGGCGACATCCTCGTCGCCGACGAGGCGGTCGCCGTCGAGGGTGCCCAGATCCTGGGCGTCGACTCCCACGGCCCAGGCCCGGATCGCGTCGATTCGGCAGCCCGTCGCGGCGGCCAGGTCATCGAGGGAGCGGCCGGCCGGGCCCGCCGCCCGCAGCGCGGCGAACAGGCCCAACTCGATGCCAAGGTAGACGAGCCACGTTCGGTGGAATCCGCCGAGGCTGTCGATGAGGTCGTCAAAACGGTCGTCGAGCGGCATCGTCGCCGGATTGTCGCATGGCGACCTGACGCGCCGGGGTACCGTTGGGACGCGAAACGGACGGCAACTCGCAACGGTTCGCGGCCCGGACCGGTTCTGTGAGGCGATGGATAGCGACAGCCAGCTCATCGAGGCGATGGCCAGCGATCTCGACGGGTCCTTCGAGGCGCTCGTGCTGGCTCACCAGGACCGGATCTATTCGATCGCCCTGAGGATGCTGGGCGACCCGCGCGATGCCGAAGAGGCGGCCCAGGACGCCTTCGTGCGCGCGTACCGCGCGCTGGGCGCCTACGACGCCGCGCGCATCCGCGAACTGCGCCTGCGGGCGTGGCTCGCGACCATCGTCCTCAACCTGTGCCGGTCGCGGATCGGGCGGCGGGTGGCCGCCGGTCAACGGCCGTTGTCGCTGGATGCGGCCCCCGCCGGCACGATGGACCCGCCGGCGGAAGAGGCTGCCGGCCCGGTCGCCCGGGCTCTTCGGAGCGATGCGGCAGGCCGCTGGGCGGACCTTTTGCTGACGCTGCCGCCGGCCTATCGAAGCGCCGTCGTTCTGCGACATGTCGACGGCCTGAGCTATCCCGAGGTCGCGACCGCCCTGGACCGACCCGAGGGGACCGTCAAGGCGCAGGTCCATCGCGGCCTCGCCATGCTGCGCACCGCGTTCGAGGCCGCGGAGCAGCGCGAACGCCAGGAGATGACCGCATGACCCGTCGATCGAGATCGAGACGCCGAGGTGGCCATCGCCGGCCTCCTGACCACCGCCCCCGCCGGGCTTCGCGAGCGACGTCCTCGTCGAGGTCGGGCTGGCAGACCGCTACGCCCGGATGGATTCGCCGATCGGGCCGTTGACCGTGGTGTGGAACGGGCTCGGCGTGGTCGCCGTGGAGGCCATGGGGGTGGAGGGGGACGACGCCTTCGAAGTCGCCCATCTGGCACAGACCGGCCGTCGGGTCTTCCGAGCCGACGCGCTTCCGGAGCGGCTCGCGTCGGCGATCGGCCGACGCCTCGACGGAGACCGGCGCGTCCGGATCGACCTCGACCTGCGCGGCCACACCTCGTTCGAGCGCGACGTCTGGTCGAAGGCGCTCGAGATCCCGCGCGGCGAGGTCCGGCCGTACGGCTGGATCGCGGCCGAGATCGGACGCCCGAAGGCGGTCCGCGCGGTGGGGTCCGCGCTCGGACACAACCCGGTGCCGCTCATCGTCCCGTGCCACAGGGTCGTCCGCTCGGACGGGATGATCGGCCAGTACTCGCTGGGCGGACCCGACAACAAGCGCGCGATGCTGGCATCGGAGGGCGTCGACGTCCCGGGCCTCGAACGGCTGGCGTCGTCCGGCATCCGCTACGTCGGCTCCGACACCACGAAGATCTTCTGCCTGCCGACCTGCCGGCATGCTCGTCGCGTGACCGACCGACACCGGTTGGAGTTCCATTCAGTCGCCGAGGGCCAGGCGCGAGGCTACCGAGCGTGCCTGGTGTGCCGGCCGGCGTCCGGGTCTGCCGCGGCCTGATTCGACGGGCCGCGGCCGCGGCTGGACGTCGCTCCCGGAGGCCGTCTCCCGGGCGTCCGGCGACCTTCACGGACACCCGCCGCGCCGATTCCTCGCCGGATACGAGCCCCGCTCGTGGTATGCGGACTCGCAAGCCGACGGCGAGGCGAATCCCTGCCAACCAGCAGCGTCCCTCGTATTCGGCAAGGATCGGAAAGCGAGGTGCGAGGAATCCTTGCCACGTACGATCCACCATCGTATCGAGGCCCGCCAGCGGCATCCGGGCGCGGCGCGTTTCGCATAACACGAGCCCCGCTCGTATCCGGCGACGATCGGCTGGGCGGACAGGATCGGCTGAGCCGACAGGACCGGCTGAGCCGGCTGGACGATGTCCGGGCCGCCGCGTACACTCCCCCAATCTTGGCCCAGCCAACTATGCCAACCGCCTCTCGTCCCCGGGTTTCGGTCCGCTCGCCCGTCCTGCTCGGGATGCTCGTCCTTTACCTCGTGTGGGGCTCCACGTACCTCGGCGTCGCCATCGCCGTGGACACCATTCCGCCATTCCTCATGGCGGGATCGCGGTTCCTCATCGCGGGACTCGTCCTGCTGACCTGGTCGGTCGCCCGCGAGGGCACCGGCTTCCAGACGCCGTCAGGGCGGGAGTACCGCGACGCCGCGATCGTCGGCACCCTGCTGGTGGGTGGCGGCATGGGGCTTGTCGCGGTCGGCGAACAGACGGTCCCATCGGGGATCACCGCGCTGCTCATCGCCCTGATGCCGCTGTGCGTCGCGATCCTCGGTCGCGTGTTCCTCGGTCAGCGCCTGCCGCGAGCCGCCATCGTCGGGATCCTCGTCGGGTTCGTCGGCGATCGCCATCCTGGTCGGACCGACAGCGCTCGGTGGCCAGGGCGCCCTCGAGCCTGTCGGGCTCGCGCTGATCATGCTCTCCCCGATCGCGTGGGCAGGCGGGTCGCTGTTCGCGTCCCACCGCGCCACACTTCCAGATCGGCCGCTTGTCAATGCGGGGCTCCAGATGATGTCCGGCGGGCTGGTGCTCCTCGTCATGGCGACCCTCAGCGGTGAGATCGGACGGTTCGATCCCGCCACCGTCTCGTCGGCCTCCTTCGCGGCGTTCGTCTATCTCACGCTCGTGGGGAGTCTTCTCGCGTTCACGACGTTTGGTTGGCTGTTGCGGAAGGCGCCGCTGCCGCTGGTCTCGACGTACGCATACGTCAACCCGGTCGTCGCGGTCATCCTCGGCGCGGCGATCCTCGGCGAGACGATCGACCTGCGCACGGTCGTTGCCGGAGCCGTCATCCTGATGGCGGTGGCGCTCATCGTCACCGCTCGCGGCCGGATGCCGCAGCCCCGATCCGCGGCGCGACCGCGCATCGTCGCAAGAGCCGATGTCCCTGCCGCGCCGCCGCAGACGCCGGCTTCGACAGCTTCCCCCGAGCGGGCTCCGACCGGCTGATCACCGCCGACCCCCGGTCAGACTTCGGCCAGGAGGGCCCTGGAGACGCCCCGGGCCATCGCCATGATCGTGATCATCGGGTTGACGCCGAGGCCGGTCGGGAACAGCGACCCATCGCCGACCCAGAGACCTCCGATGACGCCCTCCCGCCCCCCGCCGATGCGCACGCGGCCCCACGGGTCGCACGGGTGGTCCTCGATGGCCGACCCCATCCGGACAGAGCCCATCTGGTGGGCAGAGAAGACTCCGGCGCGATTCGGCGAGCAGTCGAAGTCGAGAGCCGGTCGAGGAACCGCCCGAAGGCGCGCTCCTGGTCCGTGGCGCCACCGCCCGCCACGTTCGCGCGGTACCAGGCGGGTGGCGTCCCGACCGCGACCACCTCCATGGCGCCGGCCGCCCGGGCAAGCCGGGCCATCGATACGAGGGCATGCCGCATGGTGGCCACACCGCGCCGGTCGAGCGCATAGTCGACACGGACCCGGCCGGCGCGCGTCACCCTCACACGGCCCGCCCCGCCGTCGCGCGTAACGGCGATGAGCGGCGAGATATGCGTGGCGTCGGCCATCACCCGGGCGTGCGCCTCCCCGCCCTCCCACGGCAGCGCGAGCGCCAGGAGGCCGGGATGCCCGGGAGCAGACTCGATCGCGTAGCCGTTCCGGACGGCCGTCCGGCTCGATGAATTCGAGCGATCGCGCGGCCTGCATGGTGCCGCGCCACATCGTGATCTCCTCCGTCGAATCGCCCGGCGACGACGGGGACCGGATGCAGGCGCAGGTTGCGGCCGATCGCCGGGATGATCGAGGCCCGAACGGAGCAGGATCGCCGGCGTTCGGAGGGCGCCGGCAGCAACGACGACCACCGGCGCTCGAACGGTGAGTCGCCGCGGTCCGCCGACGCCCCCGACCTCCGCCCTGACCTCCCCCTCGACGCCTGAGGCACGCCCGTTCTCGATGAGCACGCGGGTCACCCGCGCACCCGCAACGACCCTCGCGCCACAGGACGTGGCACGCGCCAGATGGGCTCGGATGCCCGATCGCTTCGTCCCGCGCCGGCAGCCGAACGGGCAACTGCCGCAATCGCCGCACCCGGTCGCGTTGCGGCGAGTCGGCGCCGCCTCCCAGCCGAGCGCCCGCGCGCCACGCAGGATCACGGCGTCCTTCGGCGGGATGTGGGTCGACTCCGCGACGCCGAGCTCCCTCTCGATGGCGCGGACGTCGTCGTCCCAGGCAGTCCCGGTGACGCCCTCGAGGCCGTGCTCCGACGCCCACTCCTCCCGCACCGACGCCGGCGCCCCGATGCTGGTCATCCAGTTGACGAGCGTCCCGCCTCCGACGGCGGCGCCGGCGAGCATCGTGACCGCACCATCCCAGGTCGAGAGCAGCCCGCGATCGAGGTAGAGACGGTCGAACGCATCGACCTCGGACCGGGGCATGGCCGCCTCGTCGACGAACGGTCCGGCCTCGAGGACGACGACCGACCTGCCGGCGGCGGCGAGCTCCGCTGCCACGACCCCGCCGCCGGCGCCCGAGCCAACGACGACGGCGTCGGCGTCGAGCACCCAGGCGTCGTCCCGTGCGGCGGTGGCTGGCGGCGTCAAAGGCTGGACGAGCATCGGGTCGCGCGAGATGGGCCGGGTCGTCGGGCCGATACCCGATCGCCTCGATGCGTGCGCCTGGTGCGCCCTCGCCACCGCCGTACGCCAGGAACGTCAGCAGCTTGCGCAGCGCCTGGAATGCCGTCCGACGCTGCGAAAGCCGGGACGTCCCCCAGCCGAGGAGATACCGCTCCCGGGCGTCGGGGCTCATCCGCGCGCAGGCCGCCGGGCCGGCCGGCCAGCAGCAGGTTCGCCGCGGCGGAATCCATGAGCCGCAGGACGAGTCTCAGCTCGCGGAGCTGGCTCGGGTCGGCGACGTCCTCGAGAGCCTCGGCCGCGAGCCGCGCGCGCGCCTCGCCGTCGCCGGCGACGAAGGTTTCGGCGATCGCCGCCAGCACCGCCAGGTCACGCTCCGAGAACCCGGCCACAGCGTGATCCGAGATCCGGCTCAGCGACGCGTGGCGGCGCCGCAGCCGGCGCCGCGCGCACGACGGCCACACAAACCAGGAGCGGGATCCCAGCGGCGAGCGCAAGAGCCACCCCGAACGCTGCCGCCCGGGAGTTGCCGTTGATGAGCCCGCCCACGACGACGTGCCACAGCCCGAACGCGGTTGCCCCGAATAGCACCACTCCGGCCAGAGCGATCACCACGTCGGCGGCACCGGGCCGCACCCGGCCGGTGATTCCCGCCGGGTCGGCTCGATCGGTCACGCCGGGACCCGCTCCCAGCCCTGCGCCGGCCATGGCTCGCAGCGCAGCGGATGGTCCTCGCGGTACCCCATCGCGTAGTCGGCCTGGATGAGCGTGTGCAGCTGGCTCGTGCCCTCGTAGATCACGGCCGCCTTCGAGTTCCGCAGGTAGCGCTCGACCGGGAACTCGTTCGAGTAGCCGTTCGCCCCGTGGACCTGGATGGCGTCGAGCGCGGACTGCACCGCGTGCTCGGTGGCGTGCCATTTCGCGAGGCTCGTCTCGCGGGTGTTGCGGAGGCCCTGGTTCTTGAGCCAGGCCGCCCGCCAGACGAGGAGCCGGCCCATCTCGGTGCCGGCCGCCATCTTGGCGATGAGCTGCTTGACGAGCTGGTGCTCGCCGATCTCCTGGCCGAACGTGTGGCGCTCGTGCGCATACCGCACGGAGGCGTCGAGGCAGGCCTGCGCGAGCCCCACGGCCCCGGCAGCCACGGTGAATCGCCCTTGGTCGATGGCGCTCATCGCGACGAGGAAGCCCTCGCCCTCCTCGCCGATCCGGTTCTCGACCGGGACAGGCACGTCGTCGAGGTTGATCAGCCCCGTGTTGCCCGGCCCGGATGCCGAGCTTGCCGTGGAGCGTGCCGGTCGACAGTCCCGCCATCCCACGCTCGAGCATGAATGCGGTGACGCCCTTGTGCCGCTTCGATCGATCCACGGAGGCGAAGACGAGGAAGTGGTCGGCGATGTCGGCGAGCGAGATCCAGATCTTCTGGCCGTTGAGGCGGTAGGCGTCGCCGTCGCGACGGGCCGTGGTGGCGAGGTTGGCGGCGTCGGTCCCGACGCCGGGCTCGGTCAGCCCGAAGGTCGCGAGCTTCTCGCCACGAGCCTGCGGCACCAGCCAGCGCTGGCGCTGCTCCTCGGTCCCCCATTGGAGGAGGGCGAGCGAGTTGAGACCCGACATGGACGCTCTGGACGACACGGAACGCCGTGTCGGCACGCTCCAGCTCCTCGCACAGCAGGGCGAAGCTGACGTAGTCCATCCCGCCGCCGCCGTACGCCTCGGGGATCGGCGCCCCCAGGAAGCCCTGCTCGCCCATCTTCGCGAAGAGCTCGCGGTGGACCTCGCCGGCCGCGTCCCACTCACGGATATACGGCAGGATCTCCGCCTCGGCGAAGGCTCGCGCGGCATCGCGCACGAGCTTGTTCTCATCGGTCAGGCTGAAGTCGACCATCGGCGAAATCGTACGCGGCAGCGCGTGACCCGGGGCTCCCACTACGCGGGGACGAAGTCCCTCCCGAGATTGGTGTCCACGGTCGCGATCGAGCGGCTGGCCGCGCTTCGATAGGCGGCCTCGAGGATCTCCACGACGCGCGCGCCGAGCTCGCCGGACGAGGTGTTCTCCGTCGTCCGGCCGGCGGCGAGGTCGATGAAGTCGTCCACCAGCCGAGCGAAGCTCCACTGCTTCAGCTCCGGCGTGATCGGCACGCGGATATCGTCGCGTCCGGGGCGGAAGCGCCACACCAGCTCGCGCTCGAGGTCGACATGGATCTGCCCGTCCCGCCCGATCGCCCGCACCTGGACCTGGAACCGCTCGTGCTGGTGGCAGGCCGCGCCGGCGACGCTGCCCACAGCTCCGTTGGTGTAGCGCACGGTCAGCGCGTCGTGGAACTCGACCGGCAGGCCGTCGGGTGTGTACATGAACGAGAAGACCTCCGCCGCGCGCAGGTCGGTCAGCCACAGGGCGAGCCCCAGGGTATGCGTGAGCTGACCCTGGCCGTAGCCGCCGCCGGAGACGGCCGGGTCGCCCCACGTCGCGTGCTTCGGAGCCTGCTCCGGCTTGTCGCCGAGGTACGGCATGGCCGGTCCGAAGCAGGTCGCGGATGTGGCTCGCCATGTGGATGCTGGTCTGCTCGATGTCGCCGATGCCGCCCTCCGTCGTCATCAGGCGCCTGGCCTCGCGGTTGATCGGCATGTGGTTGTAGCCGTAGGCGATCATCAGGTGTCGATCGTTGGTCGCTGCCGTCTCGACGAGGTCCCACGCCTCGTCGGCGCTGAACACGAACGGCTTCTCGCACAGGACGTGCGCGCCGGCTTTCAGCGCCGCCCGTGTCTGCTCGTAGTGGCCCGACGCACTGCTGGCGATGACGACGAGGTCGGGACCGGCATCGATGACCTCGTGCCAGTCGGTCGTCGCGCGCTCGAAACCGAACCGCTCCTGGCACTCGCGGAGCATCGCCGGGTCGCGACGGTTGACGATGAGCGGCTCGACCTCGTCGGGATGGGCGGCGAAGGCGGGCAGGTGCTGGGCCATCGCCCAAGCTCCGGCCCCGATGACGCCGAGTCGCAGCCTGGCCATGGTTCGTGGTCCTCCGGCGGCCCGGGCCAGCGCCGGTCGGTCTGGCGCGAGGGCTGCGGGGCTCCAAGGATACCGGCCATCGAGCCCGACACGACGACGACGCCGAAGGCGCCGATGACTCTGATGGCCCGCCGGCCGCTCGTATACTCGACCGACCCGCCCTCCCAGGAGCCTGACCGACCATGACCAGCAACGCCGCCGTCGACCCTGCCGCCCTGGCCGAGGCGAACCTCACGCCGGTGCTGGGCCGCTACTTCCAGCGCTCATGGAGCCACGGCAGCGGGCACCGGCTGTACGACACCGACGGCAAGGCGTATCTCGACTTCGCCAACGGGATCGCCGTCACGGCGCTCGGTCACGTCCATCCACGGGTCACGGCCGCGATCCACGCGCAGGTGGACCGGCTGATCGGGCCGATCAACGCGGTCGGCTTCACCGAGCCCATCTCGCGCCTCGCGGTCGACCTCGCCGCGACCTTCCCGGCGCCGCTCGACTCGGTCATGTTCCTGAACTCCGGCTCCGAGGCGATCGACGGGGCGCTCAAGCTTGCGCGCCGGGTCACCGGGCGGTCGGGCATCGTCGGCGTTCCGCGGCGCGTTCCACGGCCGGACCATCGGGGCGACGAGCGTCACGACCTCGAACCTCAACTACCGGGCGGGCTATGAGCCGCTCCTCCCGGGCGTCCACTTCGCGCCGTTCCCCACGGCCTACCAGGACTTCGATGGCGACGAGGAGGCCGCATCGGCGGCGTCTCTTGCCAGCCTGGAGGCGCTCTTCTCGTCCGTGATCGCACCGACGGCGATCGGCTCCATCCTCATCGAGCCCGTGCTCGGCGAAGGCGGCTACGTCCCGGCGCCGGCGTCGTTCCTGCGAGGCCTCCGCGCGATCTGTGACGAGCACGGCATCCTGTTCATCGCCGACGAGGTCCAGTCGGGCTACGGCCGGACCGGCCGGATGTGGGGGTTCGAGCACGCCGGGATCGTGCCGGACGTCGTGACGGTGGCCAAGGCCATCGCCAACGGGCTGCCGCTGGCGGCGATCGTCTCGAGCCGCGACCTGCAGGAACGGTGGGGCCGCGGCGCTCACGGATCGACGTACGGCGGCAACCCGGTCGCCTGTGCCGCCGGGATCGCGGTGCTCGCGACGATCCGCGACGAGGGCCTGGTCGCCAATGCCGCCGCCCGCGGCGCCGAGCTCAGGGCGGGTCTTGCCAAGATCGCAGCCGAAGACGAGCGTATCGGGGATATCCGCGGCCCCGGATTGATGGTCGGCGTGGAGTTCGTCCGCGATCGTGCGACCCGCGAACCCGACGGCGGCCTCCCCGACGAGCTGATGGCCGCCTGCGCCGACAACGGGCTGCTCGTCCTGACCTGCGGCCGCCGTCATGAGGTCGTCCGCTGGATCCCGCCGCTCGATGCGACCTCGGCCGAGATCGCCGAGGCCGTCGAGATCTTCGGGGAGACGCTCGCCTCGATCGCCTGAAGGGCGCGAGCTTCAGCGGCGCGTCAGGAGTTTCGCAGGGGCGCCGCTCACCGGCGCCCGACGATCAGCGATTCTCGTGGAGGAACCGCATGACGTCATCGAGCCGGAAGCGACGGTCACCGCGCTTGCACACTCGATAGAAGGGCAGCTCGCCGCGATCGCCGAGGCGCTTGACCGTGTTCACGTGCAGGTGAAGCATGTCGGCGACTTCGGCGGCCGTGAGCATGGGTCCAAGTTCATTGACGGCCAGCGCTGCCATGTCGATCGTCGCCTCACTGTGCTTTCGTTTCGATGGGTTCGGTTCCATGCGGTGCTCAGGGGTAGGGTTGGGCCCGCTGCGTACCGGAGCGTACGAGTGCGAGGAGGGCACCGCCAAGCCGTAC